>DATGKS010000060.1:0-13103 GCA_035294545.1 Solirubrobacteraceae bacterium
AGCGCCTGGAACGCGAGTACGACCTGGAGCTGCTGACCACGATGCCGTCGGTCGAGTACGAGGTGACGCTCACCGACGGCACCGTGGAGCCGATCCACAGCCCCGCCGACATGCCCGACCCGGCGCGGATCGCCGAGGTCCGTGAGCCCTACATCCGCGCCTCGATCCTCACCCCCAAGGAGTACGTGGGCACGATCATGGAGCTGTGCGTCGACCGCCGGGGCCAGCCGAGCGGGATGCACTACCTGTCGGCCGAGCGCGTGAACATCTCCTACGACCTGCCGCTCGCCGAGATCGTCCTTGACTTCTTCGACCAGCTGAAGTCCCGCACGCGCGGATACGCCTCGCTCGACTACGAGCTGATCGGACTGCGCGAGTCCGACCTGGTCAAGCTCGACATCCTGCTGGCCGGCGATCCGATCGACGCGCTGTCGATGCTCGTCCACCGCTCGAAGGCTCAGGCCGCCGGGCGGACGCTCACCGAGAAGCTGCGGGAGAAGATCCCCCGCCAGCAGTACGACGTCCCGATCCAGGCCGCGATCGGCAGCCGGATCGTCGCGCGCGAGACGATCAAGGCCTACCGCAAGGACGTGATCGCCAAGTGCTACGGCGGCGACATCAGCCGCAAGCGCAAGCTGCTGGAGGCTCAGAAGAAGGGCAAACAGCGGATGAAGCAGGTCGGGCGGATCGAGGTGCCCCAGGAGGCGTTCCTCGCCGTGCTCGAGCTCGGCGAATGAGCGGGGTGCGGCCCGTCCGCGCGCGCCTGGCGACGATGCAGGGCGACCCGGAGCCGGGCGCCGAGCGGATCTCGGTGTACCACGACGACGGGACCGTCGAGGAGGTCGCGCTCCACGACTACGCGCGCGTGTACGCGCTCCCGGGCGTCTACGAGCAGATCGTGCAGGAGGATCTCGGCTGCCGCTCGCCGGCGCAGGTGGCGCGGATGCTCACGGGCGCGCTCGACGCGCTCGGGCGCGAGCGGGCGGCCGCGCGCGTGATCGACATCGCCGCCGGCAACGGCGTGTCGGGCGAGGCGCTGCGGGCCGTCGGGGTCGACGTCGTGCTCGGGACCGACATCGTGCCCGAGGCGCGGGCGGCCGCGCTCCGCGACCGGCCGGGCGTCTACGGCGAGTACCTCACGCTCGACCTCGCCGCGCTCGACGCCGCCCAGGCCGAGCGCGTGCGCTCGCTGCGCGCGAACGCGCTCACGTGCGTGGCGCCGGTCGGCTCCGCGCCGGGCACGGTGCCGCCCGAGGCGATCGCCGCCGTCTGCCGGCTGCTGTGCGGCGAGCCGCTCGTCGTCGCGCTCCACGACCCCCGGCGCGGGGAGCCCGATCCGCTGAGCGAGCGGTTCTTCGCCGAGCGGGTCGGGGCCGGGGCGACGCTGCTGCATCGCGAGCGCTACCTGCACCGCTTCCGGGTCACCGGCGCGCCCTATGAGCTGGACGCGTCGGTCTGGCGTCTCCGGCTCAGCGACTGAGGCGGTGGCCGTCCCAGCTCCGGTCCTCGGCGCTCCACATGAGCGTCCACGGGCCGCGCCGGTGCCGCAGCCCCCAGGCCCGCGGGCCGCCGAGGAGCATGATGACGGCGAGCAGCGTCATCCAGGTGACGGCGGCCGCGAGCAGCATCGCGCCGACGGCGGTGACGAGCGGGATCATCACGAACAGGAGCAGCGGGTTGGCGCGCACCGCCGTGAGCGCCCAGCCGCCGAGCGTGCGGCGGTGGCTCGGGATCCGCCGATCCCGTCCGTCGCGGCCCCGGCGGTCCTCCGGCGGCGGCCGGCGCGGCCGGGGCAGATCGTCGAGCACCGCGTCGAGATCGTCGTAGGTGATCGCGGTGAGCGCCCGGTGGACGCGGTCGTCGAGCTCCTCGGAGGAGAGCCGTCCCTCGGCGGCGGCCGTGCGCAGCCGCTCGACGACCTGCTCGCGGTCGGCGTCCGAGGCTCGCAGTCGCCCGTCACGGCGCATGCCACAAGCGTACGACGGGTCGGGGCCGCCGGCAACCGCGATCCGGCGTCTCGCGCGGGGGCGGATCGGCGTCCGCGGCCGCCTGGGAAGGACCGCGGATGCCGGGCGCCGCCCCATTGGGCACAATCGCCCGATGGACCTCGGACTGACGGACCGCGCCTGCATCGTCACCGGCGGCTCGCGCGGGATCGGCCTGCGGGTCGCGCGCCGGCTCCTCGCCGAGGGCGCGATGGTGCTGCTCATCGGGCGCGGCGAGCGCGCGCTCCGTGACGCCGTCGCCGAGCTCGACCCCGAACGAGTGGCCTGGCTCGCCGCCGACGTCACCGCGTCGGACGCGGGCGAGCGGGCGGTCGCGACGTGCCTCGAGCGCTTCGGGCGCCTCGACGCGCTCGTCAACAACGCGGGCGACAACGACGTCGTCGCGCTCGAGGAGCTCACCGACGAGGAGTGGCGGCGCCAGTTCGAGCTGCACGTGATGGCGCCGATGCGGTTCATGCGGGCGGCGGTCGCGCCGATGCTCGAGCGGGGCTGGGGGAGGATCGTCAACGTCGCGTCGACGTCGGGCCGCCGGCCGGGGCGGCGGAACCTCGCCTACGGCGCCTCGAAGGCCGCCGAGCTCTCGCTCTCCCGCGGGTACGCCGAGCACTACGCGCCCCGCGGGATCCTCGTCAACGCCGTCAACCCCGGCCCGATCGAGGGCGAGCTGTGGCTGCGGGAGGGCGGGCTCGCCGACCAGGCGGCGGCCGCCGACGGGGTGAGCCGCGACGAGGCCCTCCGTGCGGTCGCCGGGGGCCTTCCGCTCGGCCGGCTCGGCGCGCCCGAGGAGGTCGCCGCGGTGATCGCGTTCCTGTGCTCGGAGCTCGCCGGCAACGTCGTCGGCGCCGCCTGGTCGGTCGACGGCGGCGCCGTCCCGTCTATCTTCTAGTGTCCCGTTTGGCCAGTTCGTTTGCAGTCGAGGCGCCCTGGCGGCGCCTGGCGGCGTCCCCGGATCCTCGTGTGGCGCTGCCACACCACGGATTTTGCGTCCTGGCCGGGCATCCCCCAGTGGCACCTCTTGGTGCCAACGAACCAACCAAACGCGACACCAGCCGCCCATGCCCTCCGCCGGCGCCAACCCGGAGTCCGTGACCGCCGAGGCCTCGCCGGCCGGCCGGACGTACGCCCCGGTTCTCTACGCCGTCGGCCGGGAGAAGATCCGCGAGTTCGCGCTCGCGACCGGCGAGACGAATCCGCTGCATCTCGACCTCGACGCCGCGCGGGCGGCCGGGCACGCCGACCTCGTCGCGCCTCCGATGTTCGCGGTCGTCTACCAGGGGCGGTGCATGGACGACCCGCTCGACGACCCGGACCTCGCGATCGACTACCCGCGGCTGCTCCATGTCGGCCAGGAGTTCCGCTGGGGGCCGCTCGTGATCGCCGGCGACGAGATCACGACGACGGTGACGGTCGCAAACGTGAGCGAGCGGGCGGGCCTGCGCTTCTACGACTTCCGCGCCGAGAGCCGCAACCAGCGCGGCGAGCTGGTCGCCGACGGCCTGTGGCGCAACGTCGTGCGCGAGCGCGAGGGCGGCTCCGAGTGAGCGCCCCCGGCGAGGAGCCCGGCCGCGCGATCGCCCCCGGCGAGGAGTTCGGCCTGTCGATCACCCCCGACCGCTACCTCACGGTGCGCTACGCGGGCGCGTCGGGCGACTTCAACCCCATCCACATCGACGACGAGTTCGCGCGCTCGGTCGGATTGCCCGGCCGCATCCTGCACGGGCTCTGGTCGATGGCGCAGGTCGCCCGCGCCCACACCGAGGCGTTCGGCGGCCCCGCCGCGCTCGCGGAGCTCTCGGTCCAGTTCCGGGGCCTCGCCGTGCCCGAGAAGGAGGTCGTCGTGCGCGGCACCGTCACCGATGTCGGCGAGGACGGCGCGCGCACGAAGGCCGAGGCGACCCAGGACGGCAGCCGCATCGTGCGGGGCGCCCGCGGCCTTCTGCGACAGGACTGACGGGCATCCGCCGACCGCCCGCGGCGGGCTTCGCGGGGGGTGACCCCCCCGTCGGGCGCACCGATCGGCGGCCGCAGGACGCCGTAATCCCCCAACTAAAATCTCACAGCGATGCTGACAGATCGTCAGGAGCTCGTCCTGCGGGCACTCGTCGAGGAGTATCTCGACGAGGGGCTGCCCGTGGGCTCCAAGGCGCTCGCGGAGGCGTTCGAATGGGGCCCCTCGACGATCCGCTCCGAGCTCGCCAACCTCGAGGAGCTCGGGCTCCTCGCGCACCCGCACACGTCGGCGGGCCGGGTGCCGACCGAGGCGGGCTACCGCTACTTCGTCGACCGGCTGCTGCCCGACCCGGCGCCCGGCCGGCAGGAGCTGTCGCTGTCGCTCGTGCGGCACGAGATCGACGAGGCGATGCGCGCGACGACCGAGGCGCTCTCGCAGGTGACGAACCTGCTGGCGATCGTCACCGCGCCCCCGATCGAGACCTCGACGATCCGCCACATCGAGGTGCTGCCGCTGCAGCCGCAGGTCGTGATGGTCGTCGTGATCACCTCCACGGGCGGCGTCTCGAAGCGGATCTTCACGTTCCCCGCGCCCGTCGACCGCGGCCTCGTCGACTGGGCCGCGAGCTATCTCGACGAACGGCTCGTCGGGCTCGGCCTGGGCGCCCGGATGCTCCACCAGCGGCTGTTCGACCCGAGCCTCACGTCGACCGAGCGGGGGTTCCTGGCGGCGCTCGCGCCGGTGTTCACCGCGCTCGAGCACTCCGACGAGACGACGATGTACGTCGAGGGCACCGCCAGGCTGCTGAGCGCCGAGCGCCAGAGCGACGTGTCCGAGCTCAACCTGCTCGTCGAGACCCTCGAGCGGCGCGTCTCGATGCTCGGCGCGCTCCGCTCCGCGCTCAGCGACCCCGCGGCCGGGGAGCGCGAGCCGCTGCCCGCGCTGCGTGGCGTGTCGGTCCGGATCGGCGCCGAGAACGAGTTGCCGGCGCTGCGCTCGGTGGCGCTCGTCGCCGCCGCCTACGGCCTGCCGCGGGCCTCTGCCCCGAACGGGGTACGTCCGCTCGGCGCGGTCTCGGTGATCGGCCCGCTGCGCATGAACTACGGCGCGGTGATCGGCGCGGTGCGTGACGCCGCCCAGCAGCTCTCGACGTTCGTGGCGGAGGTGTACGAGGAGCGATGAGCGCGTCGCAGATGCCACGCGACTACTACGAGGTGCTCGGCGTCTCGCGCGACGCGAGCGAGGCCGACATCAAGAAGGCGTTCCGCCGCCTCGCCCGCGAGCTGCATCCCGACGTCAACTCCGAGCCCGACGCGGAGCCCCGCTTCAAGGAGGCCGCCGAGGCCTATGAGGTGCTCTCCGACGCCGAGCGGCGCGCCACCTACGACCGCTACGGCCACGAGGGCCTGCGCTCCCGCGGCTACGCCTCGAACGTCGACGGCTTCGGCTCGGTCGCGGACATCTTCGAGGCGTTCTTCGGCGGACAGGGCGGTTTCGGCTCGATCTTCGGCGGCGGCATGGGCGGTCCCGGCGGGCCCGCACAGGGCGGCGACGTCGGCGCGGCGGTCGAGATCACGCTCGCCCAGGCGGCGCGCGGCGAGGAGGCGACCGTCGAATACGACGCGGTCGTGCTCTGCGAGCACTGCCGCGGCAACGGCGCCGAGCCGGGCACGCCGATCGAGACCTGCCCGACCTGCCGGGGAGCCGGTCAGCTGCGCTCGGTCGTCCGCACGCCGTTCGGCCAGGTGGTCCGCGCCGTCGCCTGCGACCGCTGCGGCGGCGAGGGCAAGGTCGCCCGGAACCCGTGCCGCGTGTGCTCGGGGCGCGGGCGCCGGGCGGAGCGCATCTCGGTCACCGTGCAGATCCCGGCCGGGATCGAGGACGGCCAGCGGATCCGCGTCGCCGGTCGCGGGCACGCCGGCGAGCGCGGCGGGCCGGCGGGCGACCTCTACGTTCAGGTCCGGGTGCGCGAGGACGCGCGCTTCATGCGCGACCAAAACGACCTGATCACCGTCGTCGACGTCGCCGCGCCGCTGGCGGCGCTCGGCACGACCGTCACCGTGCCGACGCTCGAGGGCGAGACCGAGGTCGAGGTCCCGGCCGGCACCCAGCCGGGCGAGACGCTCCGCCTGCGCCGCCAGGGGATGCCGTCGGTGCGCGGCGGCCGCCGCGGCGACCTGCGGGTCGTCGTCAACGTCGTCGTTCCCCGCCATCTGCACCGCGAGCAGCGCGAGCTGCTCGAGCAGCTCTCCGAGAGCCTCACGCCGCGCAACCTCGACACCGGCGAGTCGATGCTCTCCAAGCTGCGGCGCGCCTTCGGTGCCTGAGAGGTGCTGAGGCTGGCGGTGCGGGTCGCCCGCCCGCGGGCCGAGCTCGTGCTCGCCGAGCTTCTGGAGCTGGCCCCGGGTGGTGTGGAGGAGGTCGACGTCGACCCGGGCACCGTCGAATACGCGGTCTACGGCGCCCCCGGGGAGCTGCCCGAGCTGCCCGCGCTGCGAGCGGCCGCGGGCGGCGCGCTCGTGTCCGAGATCACGAGCGAGGTGGCGGACGACTGGGCGGAGCGCTGGCGCGCGTTCCACCGCCCGCTCGTGATCGAGACCGCCGCGCCGGGCGCCCGGCCGCGGCTCACCGTGCGCCCGCCCTGGGAGCCGCCGCCGGCGGACGGGCTCGACGTCGTCATCGACCCGGGGCGCGCGTTCGGCACGGGCGCGCACGCGACGACCGCGCTCTGTCTCGAGCTCCTGCTCGATGACGCGGCGCGGACCGCGGCTCTCGACTCCCGCCGCGCCCTCGGCTCGTGCGTCGATCTCGGCTGCGGCTCCGGAGTGCTCGGTATCGTCGCCGCCCGCCTCGGCTACGGACCCGTGGTGGCGCTCGACCACGATCCGCTCGCCGTCGCGGCGACCGCCGAGAACACGGCGCGCAACGGGGTCTCGCCGGAGCTGCTGCACGTCCGCCGCTTCGACCTGCGCACCGAGCAGGTCCCGGCGGCCGACCTGGTGCTCGCCAACGTGCTCGCCGGGCCGCTGCTCGGCTGGGCCGAGTCGCAGCGCCGGCTGCCGGCCCGGCTCGTGCTGAGCGGCCTGCTCGCCGGCGAGGCCGACCGGGTGGCCGCGGCCTACGCCCGTCGCGGGATGCGCGAGGCGGAGCGGCGCGTCCGCGGCGACTGGGCGGCGCTCGCGCTCGCCGCCGCGACCTGATCGGGCGGCCCTCGGCGGCTGGACAAGCTCGGGCCGCCGAATCTTGTCCATGCGGCCGATCCGCTCGGTGCCCGGTTGCCGCATCCTGACCGTCGTCGGCTGTCAGTGACCAGCAATGAGCCTGAGGAGGTGAACCGGGTGCCGAACCCGCTCGCGACCGGCGTGACCATCGACGGAGTGTTGCTCGACGTCGTCGTGCCACGGCCCAAGCCTCGTGCCGCAGATCCGCGGGAGTCCTCTCTCCTCTCCGCGTGGACGAGCTCGAGGACACCGTGGCGACCCGACGTCATACTCGAGTGCGGCGGACGGGCGATCACGGGCCGGGTTCGGAGCTGAGCGGACCCGCCCGCCCGCGGGCGTCGCCTCGAGGGGCGGCGCGGCGCTCCGCGCGGCGGGCGGGTCCGTTACCGTCGCGGGGGTGACGGGATTCGCGGTCAGGTTCCTCGGCTGCAAGGTCTCCCAGGCGGACGCGATGCTCGCGCGGCGGGCGCTGCTCGCGGCCGGTCACACCGAGGTCGCCGAGGACGAGGCCGAGCTGCATGTGATCAACACGTGCTGCATCACCGGCGAGGCGGAGGCGAAGTCGCGCCAGTCGGTGCGGCGCTCGCTCCGCCGGGCCGACCGCGTCCACGTCGCCGGCTGCGCGGTCAACCTCGCGCCCGAGCGGTTCGCCGCGATCGACCCGCGCGTGCGCGTGTTCGTGGGCACGGCCGACGAGGTCGCCGGCGCGATCGGGGAGGCCGAGGGGAGGCCGACCGACGGCGGCCCGCCGGCGCTCGCGGACGCGGACACGCTGCGGGCGCTCGCGGACGCGGACACGCCGCCGGCGCTCGCCTGCGCGGACACCGCGCACGACGTCCTCGCCCGGGAGCGGCTCCGCGCCCGCGGGGCGATGCCCGTGGGAGCGCCGCCGGGCGCGGGTGCGCGCGTCGCCTCCCGCACGCGAGGCTTCGTCAAGGTCCAGGACGGCTGCGACGCGGGCTGCGCGTACTGCATCATCCCCACGGTCCGCGGGCCCGCTCGCTCGCGCCCCGCAAGCGCGATCCTGCGCGAGGTCGCCCAGCGCGTCGCCGACGGACAGCCCGAGATGGTGATGACCGGGATCAGCGTCGGCGACTACCGCGACCCCGAGCGCGGCCTGGAGCTCGGCGAGCTGATGACCGAGGTCGCGCGCGTTCCCGGCGTCGAGCGCGTGCGGCTCTCGAGCGTCGAGGTGATCCACGTCAAGGACTCGCTCCTGCGCGCGCTCTGCGAGGAGCCGAAGGTGTGCCCGCACCTGCACGTGCCGCTGCAGTCCGGCGACGACGCGGTGCTCGCCGCGATGGGCCGGCACTACACCGCGGAGGAGTACCTCGAGCACATCGCGCGGGTGCGGGTTGCGACCGCTCGGCGAACAGGCGGGAGGGGCGACCTCCATGTCACCGCGGACGTGATCGTCGGCTTCCCCACGGAGGACGAGGCGGCGTTCGCCCGCACGCTCGAGGTCGTCGAGCGCGCCGAGCTCGGCCGCGTCCACGTGTTCCCGTACTCGCCGCGCCCCGGCACCGCCGCCGCGGAGCTCGGCGACCGGGTCCCCCCGGAGGTCAAGAAGGAGCGCGGCCGCCGCCTGCGCGCGCGCTCGGAGGTGCGTTCGCGGCTGCGCCGCTCGGCGAAGCTCGGGTCCGAGCTTGAGGTGCTGATCGACAAGGTCGCGGCGGACCGCTGCTCGGGCTACAGCGCCGACTACACCCGCTGCTACCTCGACGAAGCGATCGCGCGAGCCGGGGAGCTCGTCACCGTCCGCGCCCGTGAGCTGCACGCCGACGGGATCCGCTGCGAGCCCGTCCGCGCCTCGCGGCTCTGATGCGCGACCCCAAAGCGGCGGCGCGCCCGACCGCCCGGCGAGTATCCTGAAACCGGCGTTTTGACCACGATCACCGAGCAGCTCAGGGCGGACATGACCGGCGCGATGAAGGCCGGGGAGAAGGAGCGCGTGGGCGCGCTCCGCCTCGTGCTCTCCGAGCTGCAGAAGGCCGCCAAGGACGGCTCCGGCGACGAGCTGTCGGTGCTCCGGCGCGAGCGCAAGCGCCGCCTCGAGGCCGCGGAGCAGTTCCGCGACAACGGGCGGCCGGAGCTCGCCACGCAGGAGGAGTCCGAGGCCGAGCTGATCGCCTCCTACCTGCCCGCCGAGCTCTCCGACGAGGAGCTCGACGCGCTCGTCGCGCGGGCGATCGCCGACACCGGCGCCAGCGGCGCGCGCGACATGGGCCAGGTGATGAAGGCCGTCATGGCCGCCTCGGGAGGGCGCGCCGATGGGAAGCGGGCCTCGGCCCGCGTCCGCGAGGCGCTCGCCGGATGACGCGACCCACCCCTCGGCCCGCCCACCGACATCCGCGCTGATGCGCAGCGTCGTCGAGCTCTCCAACGACGTCGCCACCGAGCTCGCCGGCTCGCAGGACGCGGTTCTGCGGGCGCTCGAGACCGAGCTCGACTGCGATGTCTTCCTGCGGGGCAACCAGCTCACGCTCGACGGCGACGAGGGCGCGGTGCAGGCAGCCGTGGCGGTCGTGCGCGAGCTCTCCGAGCTCGTCGACCAGGGCCACGAGCTCGCGCCCGGGACCGTCGAGGCGGTCGTCGGCGCGCTCTCCGAGCACGAGTCGCCGGCGCGCATCCTCGAGGATGTCGTGTGGCGCCACCGGGCGACGAGGGTCGCGCCGAAGACCGTCAACCAGAAGCGCTACGTCGACTCGATCCGCAACAACACGATCACGTTCGGGATCGGGCCCGCCGGCACCGGCAAGACGTTCCTCGCGGTCGCGCTCGCCGCCGCGGCGCTCTCCCGGCGCGAGGTCAACCGCATCATCCTCACCCGTCCCGCGGTCGAGGCCGGCGAGCGGCTCGGCTTCCTGCCCGGCGACCTGATGGCGAAGGTCGACCCCTACCTGCGGCCGCTGTTCGACGCCCTGCACGACATGCTCGAGCCCGAGAAGGTCGCGCAGCACCTCGAGCGCGGAGTGATCGAGGTGGCCCCGCTCGCATTCATGCGCGGGCGGACCCTGAACGATTCGTTCATCATCCTCGACGAGGCCCAGAACACGAGCCCGGAGCAGATGAAGATGTTCCTCACGCGGCTCGGGTTCGGATCGAAGATGATCGTCACCGGCGACGTGACGCAGATCGACCTGCCGCGCGAGCAGGGGTCGGGGCTCGTCGCGGTTGCGGAGATCCTCCAGGGGGTCGACGACGTCGACTTCGTGCGGTTCGGCGGCGAGGACGTCGTGCGGCACAAGCTCGTGCGGCAGATCGTCGCGGCCTACGACGAGCATTCCCAGCGCATGGCCCCCGAGCTGCGCGCGCGGAAGGCGGGTTGAGGTCCGCCGCGCCGGCCGTCCGGAGAGACGCGATGCTCGACGTCGAGGTGATCGGGTTGGAGGCCCAGCCGGCCCCGGCCGACGACGACCCGACGCAGCCGACGGCGGTCGAGTTGGAGGAGCTGTGCGCGCTCGCGCTCTCCTCGGCCGGGATCGACGAGGGGCACGTGGCGATCGAGTTCGTCGACGAGGAGCGCATCCAGGAGCTCAACCGGCGGTTCCGCGGCCGGGACGCGCCGACCGACGTGCTCTCGTTCGGCGTCGACGAGGATGCGCCCGCCGCCGGCCCGCGGGAGCTCGGCGACATCGTCATCTGCCCGCCACGCACGGCCGACGTGCGGGAGGCGGTGATCCACGGCGCCCTCCACCTCACCGGCATGGACCACGAGACCGACCACGGTGAGATGCTCGCCCTGCAGGCGGAGCTCATGCGATGGGTGAGTTGAGCGCACGGGACCGGCGGGGGGCCGTGTGAACGCGGAGCAGCCGGGCTCACACGAGGGCACGCGCTCAGGGTTCGTCGCGCTCGCCGGCCGTCCGAACGTCGGCAAGTCGACACTCGCCAACGCGATCGTCGGCGCGAAGGTGGCGATCGTCTCCGACAAGCCGCAGACGACCCGGCGCGCGATCCGCGGCGTCGCCAACGGGCCCGACTGGCAGCTCGTGCTCGTCGACCTGCCCGGCGTGCAGCGACCGCGCGACGCGCTCACCGCACGGATGCAGCAGCGGGTCGAGCACGAGCTCGACGACGCAGACGGCTGCCTGCTCGTCGTCAACGGGGTGCAGGGGATCGGCCCCGGTGATCGATTCATCGCCTCCTGGCTGCGGCCCGCGGCGGAGCGCGGCGTCGCCGTGGCAGTCGCGGTCAACAAGGTCGACCGGGCGGACCGCGCGAAGGTGGCGGCGACGCTCGCCGACGCGGAGGCGCTCGGTCTCGGCGGCGAGATCTTCCCGGTGAGCGCGCGCACCGGCACGGGGGTCGCGACGCTCACCGAGCATCTCGTGTCGTTGCTGCCCGCCGGCCCCCGATACTTCGACGTCGACCAGCGCTCCGATCAGGCGCAGTCGGTCCTGCTCGCCGAGCTCGTGCGCGAGCAGGTGCTCGCCCGCACGCGGGAGGAGGTGCCGCACGCCGTCGAGGTGGAGGTCTCCGAGATCACGCAGCCGCACGCCGACCTGGTCCGCATCGAGGCGGTCGTGCTCACCGAGACCGAGTCGCAGAAGGGGATCCTGATCGGATCGCGCGGACGGATGATCAAGGCGATCGGGACCGCCGCGCGCCGCGCGATCGAACGGGAGCTCGGCAGTCGCGTCCACCTTGAGCTCTCGGTCCGGGTTCGTCGCCACTGGCGAGCCGACGAGCGCGTGCTCGACCGGCTCGGGATCGAGTGACCGTGGGCGCTCCGGGAGACAGACCGTCGTGACCGGCGCGCGACCCACCGCGATCGGGACGCCCGACCGCCGAGCATGAGGGCGCGGCACGGGATCGTGACGCTGGCGGCGGCCGCGGCGGTCGTCGCCGCGATGCTTGCCGTGTTCGCTGTCGCGATCTCGCTCAACCAGAGTCAGGCCCGGCGCAACCTCGAGCGACAGGCGCACGAGCGCACCGAGCTCGTGGCGGGGCTGCTCGACGGGATCTTCGGACAGGCGAGCCGTCTGCCGGCGAGCGAGGTGCGCGCGCTCTCCGCGCGGACGGTGTCGAACCGCGTGCTCGAGAGGCTGCGGGGCCAGAACGTCTACGTCGCGCTCCTCGACGCCCGCGGGCACGTGCTCGCCCACTCCCGGGGCTTCAACGCGGAGGCGCGGCACGCGGTGCTCACCGGCGCCGCGCGCCGGCTGCTCCTGCACGGCGCCCCGTGGGCGCTCGGCAACCGGTCCCGGGATGGGATCCGCGGCGGCGTCGTCGACTTCGGCGTGCGCGTGCGCGCGCGGACGGGCGCGCGGTTCCTGGTGAGCGGTGTCTCGGCGGCCACGCTCGGCGGATTCGTGCGCGCCGAGCTCGTACAGGTCCATGGCGTCCAGCGCCAGCACCAGATCATGCTCGACGGCCATGGGGTGGTCGTCGGCTCGACGGTCCGCGACCGGCCGGTCGGGTACGTGTTCCACACCGCCGCGCAGCTGCGGGCTCTGCGCCGGCCGCAGGGAGTCGCCGCCACCGGCCACAGCGGCGTCCGCTACTACGACGCGGTGCGACTGCCGAACTCCACCTGGCGACTCATCATCTCGGTTCCCGTCGGAGAGCTCTTCGCGTCGGTGGACGGCCTGCATCGGTGGCTGCCCTGGATCATCCTCGCCGCGTTCGGAGCGGTCGCGCTCGGCGCGCTGTGGCTCGTCTGGCGGGGGATGCAGAGCGCGCAGCGCGTCCGGGTGACGAACGCGCGCCTGTCGGCCGCGAACGCCGAGCTCGAGACCGCGCAGGCTCGCCTGGAGCAGGCCAACGCCGCGCTCGCCCGCTCCAACGCCGCGCTCGAACGCCAGGCGCGGGAGCTCGTGCGCTCGAACACCGAGCTCGACCAGTTCGCCCAGGTCGCCTCCCACGACCTCCAGGAGCCGCTGCGCAAGGTGCGGACGTTCACCGAGCGGATCACCGAGACCG
>DATGKS010000061.1:0-36159 GCA_035294545.1 Solirubrobacteraceae bacterium
GATTCTCACCAATGTCTCGGCGATGCAGACCGAGCAGAACCTGCTCAACTCGAGCAACGCCGTGGCGACCGCCGAGCAGCGCCTGTCCTCGGGCCTGCGCATCAACTCGGCTGCCGATGACGCCGCCGGCTACGCGATCTCCGAGGGCCTGACCTCGCAGATCAACGGTCTCACCGAGGCCGGCGACAACACGAACAACGCCATCTCGATGGTGCAGACCGCCTCCAGCTCGCTGAGCAACATCCAGAACATGCTCCAGCGGATCTACGAGCTGGGCGTGCAGTACAACAACGGCACGAACTCCTCGACGGATCAGGCGGACATCCAGGCCGAGGTCAACCAGCTCACCCAGGAGATCGACCGGCAGCAGTCGTCGTCGAACTTCAACAACATCAACCTGCTCAGTGGCTCCGCCGGTTCCTCCGGCACGGTCACCTTCCAGGTCGGTGCCAACAGCGGTGACAGCCTGGCGGTCACGTTCTCGAACGTCGAGAACACGACGATGACGACCGGGTTCTCCTGGAGCAACGCGTCCACCGGTGGCAAGGTCTTCGACCTCAGCTCCGCCAGCGCGCTGACGAACCTGAGCTCCGCGATCAACGCCATCTCGAGCTACGCGGCTCAGCTGGGCGCGGTCCAGAACCGCCTGCAGTACACCTCCGATCAGATCTCGGCGACGCAGACGAACCTGTCGGCGACCAACAGCCAGATCACGGACGTGAACATGGCCCAGGAGATGACGACGCTCACCCAGCAGCAGGTGCTGGAGCAGGCCGGTACCGCGATGCTCGCGCAGGCGCAGTCCCAGCCCCAGCTCATCCTGAAGCTCCTCCAGGGCTGATCGCCCGACCCCCTTCGCTGAAGCTCGTCGCCGCCCAGGCGGCGACGAGCCGCAGCGTCACCCACTCGCCCGCGGCAGCCCGGCTGTCACCGCGAGAACAACAGCCCCGTTATCCACCCAGGTCGCACACGGCGGGGCCCACATCCACATATCCGATCCATCGAGGGAACGGTTGGGACGGGGTGGGCCGCTTGCGGTCCACCCCGTTTCACTTAAGCGCGCACCGCGGGATGCCGATTACCGAGGGTGCGCGACCTATGAGCTACACCGACGCCCTCAGCCAGATCTCCTCCGTCGAGGCCCAGATCGGCCAGATCCAGGAGCAGCTCGCGAGCCTGCAGACGGTGTTCTCGCCGCCGGCCGCCGCCTCCACCACGACGACCGCCGGCACGCCCTCCACGGTCGGCGCGTCCTCCAACGCGATCTCAGGCAGCCCGAGCTTCAACACGCTGCTCTCGAGCGCCGTCGGCTCGACCGCCGCCAGCGGCCCCACCACCTTGCCGGCGGCGGCCTCGACGATGCTCACCTCCGACCAGCGCACGTTCGCCGCCCGGCTGGCCGCGGACACCGGCCTCGATCCCGGCGTCGTCTCCGCCTGGCTGCTCGCCGAGGAGTCCGGCGGCGCCGCCGTCTCCCGGCAGAGCGCGAACAACAACGACTGGCTCAACATCGGCTACACCGACTCGGGGACGTACGGCTCGGCGGACTCGGTCTGGTCGGACCCGACGACAGCCGCCGACGCGACGGCCGGCTGGCTGAAGGGCCAGGACACGATCCCCGGCTACGGGACCGCGAGCAGCGGGATCCAGGCGATCCTCCAGACCGCCGGCCAGAGCCCGTCGGCGCAGATCTCGGCACTGCAGAGCTCCGGCTGGGCCTCGAGCGGCTACCCGGACCTGCCGGCGCTCTACAGCCAGGTCACGGGCACGTGACCGCCGGCTCGCCCATCGCGGGCACCCCCACCGGCTCGCCCATCGATGGCGTCCCGACCGGCCGGCCCGGCCAGGGCCCACCGCGGGTGACACTCGGGATCGCGACCTACAACCGCGATACGTACCTCGGCGAAGCGGTCGCGAGCTGCCTCGCGCAGGACTATGACGCACTCGAGGTGCTCGTCGTCATGGACGGCACGACGAACCCGGCGGTCGAGGAGGTGCTCGCGCGGTTCGCTGACGACCCGCGCCTGCGGGTCGTGCGCCACGACACGAATTGCGGCATCGCCGCCGCCTACAACACGTTCGTGAGGGAGGGCCGCGGCGAGCTGGTCGCGATGCTCGGGGACGACGACGTCTGCCTGCCCGGCCGGATCCGCCGCCAGGTCGAGGTCTTCGACCGCCATCCCGACACCGGCGTCGTGCACGGCGACGCGATCGTGATCGACGCCGCCGGACGACGCACCGGCGCCTGGGGCGGCGCCGAGCTCACCTCGCGGGCGCTGATCGCCGACATGTGGCGAAGCCACAACCACATCGTCGACCCGACCCGCATGGTGCACCGGCGCGTCTACGAGACGGTCGGCGGCTACGACGACCGCTACCCGCTCGCGAACGACATGGACTTCTGGCTGCGCGCCGCCGAGTGCTTCCGCTTCCGGCATCTCGGCGGTGAGCCGCTCGTCGCGGTCCGCCGCCACGCCGACAACGGCTCGGGAGAAGAGCACCGCGCGCGCGAGGTCGACGACGTCGAGCGTGCGCTCGAGGCATCGCTCGAGCGGCTCGGGCCGCGCGAGCTCGTGCCGGAACTCGACTGGGCGGTGCTCGACGCCGCCGAGGGCGAGCGCCAGGCGCTGCTTCGCCTCGCTGACGCCGTTGCCCGCCGTGAGCTGCCGCTCCCTGGACTCGCCGAGCGTCTGCGCGCGCGGGCCGCCCGTATTCCCGTGCCGGTGCGGCGCCCGGCCACACGTGGGCGCCTGCTCATGACCTCGTTCGGCTGGGCGGACAGCGGCGGCGGCACGACCGTGCCCCGCCTCGCCGCCAAGGAGCTCGCGCGACGCGGCTGGGACGTGACCGTGTTCCATGCGGCGACCGCGCCGACCCCATCGGGGATGCCGTACGAGCTCTCGGAGTCGGTGAGCGACGGCGTGCGCCTGATCGGCGTCCACAACCGCCCGCACGGGCTGTTCGACCTCGGCCATCCCGACCGCGAGCTCGACGATCCGCAGATCACGCGCGCGTTCGAGGCGCTGCTCGACCGGATCAATCCCGACGTCGTGCACTTCCACAACCTGCACAACCTCGGCGCGGCGCTCATCGACCGCGTCGCCAGCCGAGGAATCCCGGCGCACTTCACCACCCACAACTACTGGCTGATCTGTCCGCGCGCCTACCTGATGGACGGCACGGGCGCCATCTGCGCGGGGCCCGGCGACGGGAGCCGCTGCGCGGAGTGCGTCGGCTCCTACGACCCGGCCGCGCATGCGCGTCGGCTCGCCTCGATCCGATCCCGCGCCGAGCGCGGCCTCACCCGCATTCTCGCCGTCTCCGAAGCGGTCAAGCGGGCGCTCGTCGGCGCCGGCTACGACGCGGACGGGATCGACGTCGTGCGCCAGGCGATGCCCCACGACGCCGAGATCTGGGAGCAGGTGGGACGCGAGCGGCCCCGCGGGCGCGTGGGTGAGCGGCTCGCCGTCGGCTTCCTCGGCTCTGCGCTCCCGCACAAGGGCCCGCAGCTGCTCGTGCAGGCGGCGCAGCTCATGCGGGCCGAGGTGGACGTCCGCGTGTTCGGCGAGATCCCGCCCGGGTTCGCGAGGACGCTCGAGCGGATCGACCGGCGGGGACGCGTATCGCTGGAGGGTGCGTTCGCCGCCAGCGAGATCGGCGCGCTGCTGCGCGGCGTCGACGTCGTCGTGCTCCCCTCGATGTGGTGGGACTGCGCGCCGCTGGCCGCGGCGGAGTGCCTGGCGGCGCGGACCCCGCTCGTCGTGCCGCGGCTCGGCGGCCTGCCTGAGGCGATCCGCGAGGGCGTCGACGGCCTCACGTTCGCCGGCCTGGACGCCCACGACCTCGCGCGCGTGCTCGACCGGCTCGCCGGCGAGGCGGGCCTGCTCGAGCACCTGCAGGCCGGGATCGAGGCGCCGCGTGCATTCTCCGCGTACGTCGACGCGCTCGAGGCGCGCTACGAGAACCGGCCCGGGGCCGCCGCGGATGAGAGCCGCACCGCACGGGACGCCGACCCGCAGACGGCGCCGGCGCCCGGGGCCGAGCCCGCGCCCGCCGTCCGCTGGCAGGGCGACCACGGCCTGCCGACGAGCCTCTCGATCATCAACGACCGCATCACCGCCCGCCTGGAGGGTCCGGTGCAGCGCGTGGCGATCGACGGCACGGCACTCGACCGCCCGCTCCCCCATCCGGCCGACGTCGAGGTCCGCCACCAGTGGCCGCCCGACCTCTCTCCCCCGCGCTCGGGACGCCTCGCGCTCATCCAGCCGTGGGAGTTCGGCGCGATCCCGGTCGACTGGCTGTCCGGCCTGCGCACGCACGTCGACGAGCTGTGGGTGCCGAGCGAGTACGTCCGCGCGATGTACCTCGACGCCGGCCTGGAGCCCGAACGGGTCGTCGTGATCCCGAACGGCGTCGACCTCGAGACGTTCTCCCCCGCCCCGGACCCGGGCGGGCGGCCGGGGACCCGCTTCCTGTTCGTCGGCGGCCTCGTCGCCCGCAAGGGGCCGGACCTCCTGTTCGAGGCGTTCACCCGCGCGTTCGCGGGTCGCCACGACGTCTCGCTCGTCGTCAAGGACTTCGGCGGCGACGGAATCTACCGCGACGGCGACCGGGCGCGCTTCCGCGACCACGCCGCCGGGGGCCGGATGCCCCGAATCGAGCTGATCGAGGACACGCTCACCGCGGACGAGCTCGCCGCGCTCTACCGCTCCTGCGACGTGTTCGTCGCCCCCTACCGGGGCGAGGGCTTCTGCATGCCGGCGCTCGAGGCGATGGCGTGCGGCCTGCCCGTGATCGCGACCGCCGGCGGACCGACCGACGAGTTCCTCCCCGAGGACGCGGGCTGGCGGATCGCCTCGCACCGCCGAGAGTTCCCCGAGGAGCGGGTGGCGACGCTCGCCACGCAGGGGCGGCCGTGGATGCTCGAGCCGGCCCTCGCCGATCTCGTGCGCTGCCTGCGCGAAGCCGAGGCGACGGATCCGGACGCGCGCCGTACCCGGGGAGCAATCGGCCGGGCTGCGGCGGAGAAGCTGTCCTGGGAGGCGGTCGCCGACGTGTACCGCGACCGAATCGCGGAGCTCGCGGCCCGGCCCCGCTGCACCGCAGCAATCGAGCCGTATCCGCTCGAGGGCGACGCCGAGCTGCGCCTGCTCGCGACGCCGGCCTGGCGCGGGCGCGACCGCCTCGGCGAGCTGCTTGCCGCCTGGTCGAAGCACACGACACCGGAGACGAGCGCCTGCCTCTACCTGCTCGCCGATCCGGCGATCGACGGCGCGCCCGAGGAGCTCGAGGCGCGCGTGCTCACGGCCGCCGCCGAGGCGGGCGCCGACCTCGAGCGCTGCGCCGACATCGACGTCGTCATGGCGAGTGCGCACGCGGATCGCGACGCGCGCGTGCACGCCGCGACCGCCGTCTACGTGCCGCTGCACCCGGCCTGCGCCGGGCACGAGCGGATCGCACGGCGCCACGGCTCGGCGATCGTCGCGCCCGACCGGCTCGGCCCGCTCCTGTCGGGCCTCGCGACCAGAATCGCCGGGCTCGGGGTCGCGTGATGCGCCCGCGCGCGTCGATCGTCATCGTCACCTACGGCCAGCGCGCGCTCACCGAGCAGTGCCTGCGCTCGCTGCACCGCAGCCTCGGGCCGAGGCTCGGGCGCGAGTTCGAGCTCGTGCTCGTCGACAACGCCTCGCCCGACGACACCCCTGAGCTGCTGCGCGCGTGGTCCGACCGCGCGGTGGTCGAGCTGCTGCCGGAGAACCGGAACTTCGCAGGCGGCTGCAACGCCGGCGCCCGCCTGGCGCACGGCGAGGCGCTGATCTTCCTCAACAACGACACCGAGGTGACGCCGGGCGCGCTCGAGGCGCTCGCCGAGCAGGCGCTCGAGCCCGGGGTGTCGGTCGCCGGCTGCCGCCTGCACTTCCCCGACGGCACGCTCCAGCACGCGGGCGTCGCGTTCATGCGCAACCGGTGGCTGAACGGCGCCGCGATGCCCCAGCACGTCTTCCATCACCTCTCTCCCGAGCTTCCCGCCGCCCAGGCGATCTACGAGTGCGACGCGGTCACCGCCGCCTGCATGGCGGTGCGCGCCGACACGTTCGTGCGCGTCGGCGGCTTCGACGAGGGCTTCCGCAACGGACTCGAGGACGTCGACCTCTGCCTGCGGATCCGCGTGCTTGGCGAGGCGGTCGTCTACCGCGGCGACGTCGTCGTCGTCCACCACGAGGGCGCGTCGCGCGGACGCGGACAGCAGCTCGTTGCGACCCCGGAGCGGCTCGCGATGATGCGGCACAACGACGACCGCTTCTGCGCGCGCTGGGCGGCGCACCTCGAGCATGACGACGCACACGCGCGCGGCCTGTGGGACGCGCGGCTCTCCGACGAGGCCCCCGCCCGCGAGGGGCGGGAGGGCGACGTCGGAGTCGTCGGGCAGCCGAGCGGCATCGGTCCCGGTGCCGCCGAGGCGTGTGCATTCCTCGCCGCGCTGGCGGCCGCCGGCTTCACGCCGACGGCCGTCGACCACCCCGCGCCCGGTGTGCTGGCCGAGCGCGCGCCCGCGGATGCGGCGCTGCTCCACGACGCGCGCCGCCGCCGGCCCTCGCCCGCACATCCCTGGCTGCTCGTCCCCGCCGGAGCGCGGGACGCACTCGCCGTCGACGCGCCGCACATCGTCCGGGTCGGACGCCCGCTCACCGCGACGCCGCTCACGGGGGCGCGGGAGATCTGGGCGAGCTGCCCCGCGATCGCCGATGCGCTCGTCGCGCAGGGACTCGACCGCGCGCGCATCAGGCTCGTCGCGCCGCCGCTGCCCGCCACGCCCCTCGGCCGGGGTGGGGCCGGGCTCCTCGCCGTGCTCCCGGCCCACGACCGGGAGCGCACGCGCCGGACGCTCGATCTGCTTCGGGATGCCGCGACCGGCGTCGCGCTGACGATCGTCCCGACCGTCATGGCGCGCGGGCTGTCCGAGGCGATCACCGACCGCCTGCCGGGGGCGCGACTGCTCGGGCCGATCGCCGGGGAGGAGCGCTTCGGCGCGCTCGCCGCCGACTCGGACCTCGTGCTCGTCGACGACGAGGATCCGTTTCAGCGGCGGGCGCTCCTCGCCGCGCTCCGCGGGACGCCGACGCTCGTCGCCGGCGGCGAGGGGCCGGCGCGGTGGCTGCTCGGCGCCGAGGCGGGGATCGACGAGCACCACGCGGTCGCGACGCTCCGCGCGCACCTCGAGGGCGCGCTCGAGCGTGCCGAGTGGGCACGCCGAGCGGCGCTCTGCACGCGACCGCTGCCCCTTGCCCGGCAACCCGTCTGCGTCTGAGTCGGTCCGTCGCGTACCCGGCGAGGGCTACGAGAAGACGAGCGCGAGCAGCTCGGCGATCCGCTCGATCTGCCGCGGCCCGAGCTGGTTGGCCATCGGCAGCGTGAGCGAGCGCGAGGCGATCTCCTCGGTGACCGTGAGATCCTCCCGCGGCATCGCGGCGAACGCCGGATGCCGATGCACCGGCGGGTCGAAGCACTTGCGGACCTCGACCAGCTCCTGGCGCGCGAGGTCAACGGCGCGGGCGCGCAGCTTCGCGCTCCCGAACAGCAGATGGAAGCCCTGCCAGGTCGATCCTTCGGCACCCTTCTGATAGGCGAGTGGATGGTGGGCGACGGCCGCCTGGAGCGCCGCCGCGGTCGCGCGCCGCTGTGCGAGCGCCTCGGGGAAACGATCGAGCATCGCAAGGCCCATCGCGCAGTGCAGCTCGGAGAGCTTGGCGTTGAGACCGGCCACCGCGCTCGCGCTGATCGTGGGGTCGATCCCGAAGTTGATCATCCGCTCGACGCGCTCGGCGACGGCCGGCTGGCGGGTGACGATCGCGCCGCCCTCGCCGATCGCGAACGGCTTCGTCGCGTGGAAGGAGAACACCTCGGTCTCGCCCTGGGCGCCGAGCGGCAGCCCGCGGTCGTCGACTGCGCCGAACCCGGCGGCGGAGTCGATCACGAGCGGGAGGCCGTGCCGCGCGCAGGCGTCGCGCCAGCGCTGCCGGGTCGCGGTCGGAGCGGGCGTGCCGAACGTCGAGCAGCCGAGCACTCCTGCGACGCGACCCTCGTGGGCGTCGAGCGCCGCGGCGAGCGCGTCCCCGTCCATCTGGAAGGAGTCCGGTTCGATGTCGACGAACAGCGGCTCGAAACCGCTCCACTTGATCGCGCAGGCTGTCGCGGTGAACGTGAACGACGGCACGGCGATCAGGTCGCGGGCGCCGGTCGGCTCGCCACAGGTCGCGCTCAGGGCGACCATCAGGCCGAGCGTGCAGCTGCTCACCGGCGTGCACGAGACCTCGCCGATGTAGTCCGCGAGCCCCTTCGCGAACCGCTCATTGCACGGCCCGCGGTTCGAGTACCACCGCTGCTCCTCGGAGAGCGCGTAGTAGCGCGCGAGCTCGTCGAGAGGGGGAAGCTCGGGGCGCAGATAGCGGATGCGCTCGCGACCCGGAGCGCGAAACGCCGGCAGCGAGCCCCGGAGCGGATCGGGCGCAGTCCGCCCGCGGGCGCCTGGGCGGGTGTCGAGGCTCCGGCTCATCACCACGGTGATCGGCAGGCCGAGCGACCGCTTGAGGGTGCGGCGGCGCTGGTAGATTGCCGACGCGGGCGATGCGCGTCGGGATCATGCAGCCCTACTTCTTCCCGTACCTCGGGCACTTTGCGCTGATCGACCAGTGCGACGAGTGGATCGTCTTCGACATCACGCAGTACACGCCGAAGACGTGGATGAACCGCAACCGCGTCCTGCATCCGTCCTCGGGCGCGATGTGGGTGACCGTCGCTCTGGCGAACTCCTCGCAGTCGATCCTCACCCGCGAGGCGAAGGTGCTCGATGCCGAGCGCACGCTCCAGTCGATCCGCGGCCAGATCAGCCACTACAAACGCCACGCGCCGTACTTCCGGGAGGTCGTCGGCTTACTCGAGCGCAGCTTCGCCGCGCTCTCCCGCGACTGCCTCGTCGAGCTGGACACCGCCGGCCTGCGCGCGGTCTGCGACTACCTCGGGATCGCGTTCGACCCCCGGATCTGCTCCGAGCTCAACCTCGACCTCCCGGCCTCCCCCGGCGCTGGCGGGTGGGCGCCCGCGATCGCCTCGGCGCTCGGCGCCTCCTCGTATCTCAACCCCGCGGGCGGCCGGCAGCTGTTCGACCCCGCCGACTTCGAGCGCGTCGGCGTCGAGCTCTGCTTCTCGGAGATGGACCCGTTCGTCTACGACACCGGACCGTTCACGTTCGAGCCGAACCTCTCCATCCTCGACGTGCTCATGTGGAACTCGCCTGCCGCCGTGCGTGACGCGCTTGCGGGCGCTCGCGTGACACCATCGGCCTGACATGGAGTCGCTTCCGAAGTCCGACTACAACGAGTACCCCAAGAGTCTCGCGCGCGACGACTTCTGGGGTCAGGTTCGTCGCACGATCAACGGACGGCGGATCAGCGAAGCGGACGTGCAGCGGATCGTCGAGGGGATCCGAGGAGCGCTGCGGCTCACGCGCGACGACCTGCTGCTCGACCTCGCGTGCGGCAACGGAGCGCTCAGCAGCCGCCTGTTCGGCGACTGCCGTGCCGTGCTCGGAGTCGACCTGTCCGAGTACCTGATCGAGGTCGCCCAAGAGAACTTCGCCGATCCACCCGACTACGTGTTCCTCGTCGGTGATGTGGTGGAGTACGTGCGCACGGAGCAGCGCCCCGAGCGCTTCACCAAGGCGCTCTGCTATGGGAGCATGATGTTCCTGGACGGCGATCAGCTCGCCGCCATGCTCCGGGAGGTGCACGCGCGCTTCACCTCGGTTGACAGGCTGATGCTCGGCAACGTGCCGGACCGCGACCGCGCGCAGCAGTTCCTCGCCGACAACCCGAACATCGCCTCGCTCGAGCTCGACAACCCGCGCGCCCAGGCGGGCATGTGGTGGTCGGTCGAGGATCTCAGCGCGCTCGCGCTCGAGTGCGGATGGGAGTCGGCCGAGGTCAGCCGCCTCGCGCCCGACGTGTTCAACGCGCGCTACCGCTACGACCTGACGCTGCTGCGCGGTTAGAGCGCGGCCGCGAGCGTGGCCGCGGAACGCCCCGCGGCGACGATGAGCTCCGCGATCTCCTCGGCGGTGGCAGCGCTCAGCGCGGCGCCGAGCGGGAGCTGCACGAGCGAGGCGGCGGCGCGCTCGGCCCGCGGCAGGGGGCCGGCGGCCGCATCACGGAACAGCGTCGTGCGGTGCAGGGGACGGCGGATCGGGGCGGCCGCCTCGACGCCCTCGGCGCGGAGCACGCGCACGAGCTGCGGGGCGCTCAGGCCGAATGTCGCGTCGTCGACCTCGACGACCGCGGACTGGTGGTTGGACTCGCGCGCGCGGGCTGGCTCGACCAGGCGCAGGCCGTCGACGCCGGCCAGCGCGGCCGCGTAGCGGTCGAACTGCTCGCGGTTGCGCCGGCGGGCGGACTCGAGGTCGTCGAGGGCGAGCAGCGCAAGCGCGGCCTGCGCCTCGGAGAAGCGGCCGTTGGACGTGATCGGAACCGGCACCGGGCGCCCGGCGCCGTAGCTGGAGCGGATGTTGCGCAGGCGCGCGGCGAGCTCCGGGTCGTCCGTCGCCACGCAGCCGCCCTCGCCGGTGTTGACGATGTGCGACTCGTGGAACGAGAACACCTCGAGCGCGCCGCGTGCCGCGCCGCGGTAGGCGCTGCCGAACGCGTGGGCCGAGTCGAGCACGAGCGGGACGCGGCGCTCCGCGGCGAGCGCCGTGAGGCCGTCGAGGTCGGCGAACCCTCCCCACAGGTTGACGGCGACGATCGCGCACACGTCATCGTCGATCGCCGCGCGCACCGTCTCCGGGTCGGCGTGGACGCCGCCGGCCTCGACGTCGCAGAGGCGCGGCGTGACGCCCGACCAGAGGAGCGCCTCGGCGGCGGCAGGGGGCGTGAACGTCGACACGACCGCGCTGCCCGCGAGGCCGAGCGCGCGGCAGGCCATCATCAGGCCGACGGTCGCGTTCGACACGCACACGACCTCGGCGACGCCGAGCTCGTCCGCCAGCCGTCGCTCGGCCTCGACCGCGAGCGGGCCGTGGTTCGTGTACCACCCGCGTTCGCAGATCCCGCGGATCGCCGCCTCGAACCGCTCCCACGACGGGAAGCCGAGCTGCCCGAGCGGGACCGGGTCGGAGAACGTCGGCGTGCCGCCGAGCAGTGCAAGCCGCCGGCCGCGCTCTGAGGCCGTCGTCATGGGCGAGCGGCGTCCCGGAGCGCCGGGGCGTTGTCGGACAGGAAGTGCAGCAGAGCGACCACGTCGCAGACGTCGTCGGCGGTCGTGTTCGCGCCGCACGGCAACAGCAGGAACCGCCCGCCGAGCGCGTCGCTCACCGGCAGCTCCAGGCCGCGCTGCTCGTAGGCGGTCGTGCGCGCGTGCAGCGGCGGGTGGTAGTAGGCGCGCGCGAGCACCCCCTCGGCGTTCAGGTGAGCGATCGTCAGCTCGCGCGTGAGCGGCCATGCCTCCTCCAGCTCGACGACGATGTTCTTGAAGCCACAGCGCTCGCTCTCGTCGAACGCGAGCAGGCGCAGGCCCGGCAGGTCGCAGAGCGTCCGCTGGTAGGTGCGGTAGATCGCCTCGTTGTGGGCGATGCAGTCGCCGAGCGCGTCGAGGTTGGCGAGCGCGAACGCGGCGTGGATCTCGCTCAGGCGCGCGTTGATGCCGAGCTCGGCGATGTCCCCGCCGGCGTCGGCCCCGACCGCGCGCAGGCGCCGCAGCCGTGCATCGAGCTCGGAGTCGTTCGTCGTGACGTAGCCGCCCTCCATGCCGTTGAGCAGCTTGCTCGCGTGCATCGAGAACAGCTCGGCGCGGCCGAAGTTGCCGATCCGCCTGCCCTCGTATGACTCGTACGTCGACTCGACGGAGTCGATCAGGAGCGGGAGCCCGGTTTCGGCGGCGAGCGCCTCGAGGCCGGACATGTCGCAGCAATTCACGATCGGCTGAGCGCCGAGGATGAGCGCGGTCTGCGGCGTGAGCGCGACCGCGGCGGTCTCGCGGGTCATCCCGAGCGTGCGCGCGTCGACCTCGCAGAAGCGGGGGATCAACCCGGTCCAGGCGACCGCGTCGGCCATGCGGCGGTACGTGAGCGAGGGCATCACCACCTCGGTGCGCCCCGGCAGGGCCAAACAGCGGATCGCCAGCGCGAGCGCCCAGAACCCGCACGAGAACGACACGACGTGCTCGCACTCGTGAAACTCGCGCAGCCGTGCCTCGAGCAGGGCGCCGAGCGGTCCGTCGGCGGTGTAGCGGCGCGCGTCGTGGAAGCGCCGCGCGTAGCCGAGCAGCCGCTCGGGGTCGGGCCGGCTGAGGTTCGAGGTCGAGACCGGCGGGTCGAAGGCGTGATCCCCGCCGAGCAGGGCGAGATCGCCGACCGCGCGCTTGCGCGCGGCTCCGGGTCGCGGGAGGGCAGGCGAGTCCGTCATCGAGGTATGCGGATTCATCGGCGCCGCGCGCGCCGAGCTTGAGCGGCGGGACCGGGCGGCCGCCGGCTCGCCTCAAGGCGGGACTCGGGGTTGCCGATCACCTCCTCGATGGTTCCCTCGACGACGGGATGTCCCGATGCTTAATTGGCTTGCCCGGTACGCGTCGGTCACCTCGGAGCTCGCGCTTCGGGACGATGAGACGCTCGCCGAGAGCGTCCTCGACGTCGGGTGCGGTCCCCACGGGCTCGCCTGCGCGCTCCCGCACGCCCGGTTCGTCGGGACCGACGTCGCGTTCCCGGGACCGACGGCGCCCGGGATGATCGCGCTGCGAAACGATCCCGGACCGCTGCCGTTCGTCGACGCCGCATTCGACACCGTCGTCTGCCTCGACGTGCTGGAGCACCTGCCGGTCGAGACCCGCGGTCCGTTCGTCGCCGAGCTCGCCCGCGTCGCCGCCCGCCGCGTCCTCGTCGCCTGCCCTTCGAACGACGGCGCGTGGGGCCAGGAGGTCATCCGTCGCGCCTACGCGCAGCGCGGGATCCCGATCCCCGGCTGGCTGAGCGAGCACGACGAGCACGGCCTGCCGTCCCCGGCGGCGATCCGGGCCGCCTGCGCGTCGGTGCCGGGATTCGTCGCGCGACCGCTGCCGATGGCGAACGGCATGCTCGCGACGATGGCGACGATCGCCGACATGATGCCGGAGTTCGCCGAGCACGCCGCCATCGAGTTCCGCGAGAACCGCGACGGCTGGCTGGAGGCGTTCGCGTCCTCCCGCTTCGGTCATTCGACGCGCCGGGGCTACATCGTCGAGCGGGAGAGCCCGGCGCGCGCCCTGATCGACGCCGACGACCTGCCCCGGACGATCTGGGGCGCCGTGTGCTGCCCGGCCTGCCGCGTCGCCACGTTCGAGCCCGTCGGTCCCGAGACCGACCCGGAGGCTCTGCGCTGCCCGCTGTGCGGATACGTCGCCTCCCGCGACGGGACCGGCGCCTACGACGTCCGGCGCTCGGCACCCCAGCCCGCTGTGGAGCAGAGCCCATCGCCCGCCCCGTCCACCGCTCACGCCGGAGCGGTCGAATTCGCGGAGCCGCTCGACCTCGATGCGGAGCCCACCCGCTCGCCCGCGCCGGCCGCAGCGGCGGCGGTCGCCACCGCGCCGGCCGCGGCGGCTGCGGTCGCCACCGCGCCCGCTCCGGCCGAGTCCCCGGGCGCCGACCTCGAGCCGATCCGCAACCAGGCCCTGGTGAAGCTCCTGCTCGCTCCCAACTGGGATCAGCCGCGCGAATGGATCCCGGCCGTCGCCACCTACCTCACGGCGCCCCCCGACGGCGGCCGGCTGCTGTGGCTCGACGCGACCGGCAGCTCGCTGCGCGTGAGCACGATCTACGAGATGGTGGCCGCCGTCTGCCACGTGATCGCCGGCGATGCGCCCTTCGGCGAGATCATGGTCATGGACGCGCCGTTCGACCGCGCGGGCACGATCCCGGTGGCGACCGCCGCCGACGTGCGCGAGCGGCTCGGGCTCGACCGCCGCGAGGCGCCCGGGGCCGTTGCCGACGCCGAGACGCTCGTCGCGCAGGCGCGGGCGGCCAAGCAGCTCGTCGACGGCGTCATGGAGATCGCGTACCGCGACCGCTATCTGAACGCGCCTGATCCATGGACGAGCCGCGAGCCGCTCGTCACCGTGCGGATCGCGACCTGGCGCAAGCCGCGGCTGCTCGTCGAGCGGGCGATCCCGTCCGTGCTGAACGGCGTCTACCGCAACGTTGAGCTGCTCGTCTGCAGCGACGGCCACGACCCCGAGACGGCGGCGGCGGTCGCCGAGCTCCGCGATCCGCGACTGCGCTACATGGAGATGCCGGCCCGTCCCACGTATCCCGAGAACCGGTGGAGCCTGTGGAGCATCGCGGGCGCCTACGCGGCGAACCGCATGGTCGGGGAGGCGCGCGGCTCGTTCGTCGCTCCCCTCTGCCACGACGACGCCTTCACGGAGGACCACATCCATCTCCTCCTGCAGGCGATGGCCGAGCAGCGGACGGACTTCGCCTACGGCCAGGCGCTCATGGAGCGCCCGGAGGGTCCGTGGTACACCGTCGGCCACGCCCCGCTTCAGCACGCCGGGGTGACGAACGGAGCCTGCCTGTACTCGAGCCGGGTGACGCATGTCCCGCTCGACACCGATTGTTGGCTGCTCGAGGAGCCGGGCGACTGGAACTACATCAGCCGCCTGCTGGCGATCGGCGCGAAGCCGAGCTTCGTGCCGCGGGTGGTGCTCGCGCACTTCGCCGAGCGCAGCGTCGTCGGCTACGCCGGCACCGACACGCGGACGGCCGAGGCCCATGTGAGCGACCTGCGTCACACCGGGCTGTCCTGGCTGCTCGACATCCCGATCTCGCTCTCGTAACGGGACCGGTCAGCGGCGCGCGGCGGGTGGCTCGGACGATCCGGCCCCCGCCAGCCGAGCGCCGGGCGACTCCGCATCCCGCCGACCTGCGGCATCCCGGCAGGGACGACCGGCTCGGTCAGAGCCCTTCGGGGTGCAGGACGCGGTTGAACGTCGCCAGATAGGCCTGCGACGGGGGGGCGATCTTCTCGACGCCGCCGCCGCCGCCCCAGGCGCCGTGCTCACCGCCGGACTCGTAGAACTGGCCGGCGATGTCGATGATCATATGGTTGTCGCTCATGCCGGCGTCGGTGCGGTCGTAGATCGTCACGTACCGGCCGGGGCCGTCGAGGATGCCGGGCTGGTCGGGCAGCGTCTGGGTGTCCTGGGGGGAGCTGAGGTAGCCGCCGGCGTGCAGGACGGCGGAGACGAAGCCGGAGCAGTCGTAGCCGGACTGGGGGCCCCAGCCGCCGTGGCCGCCGCCCCACACGTAGGGCTTGCCGAGCAGCGAGTCCGCCTCCTGGATCATCGCCTGCACCCGCGCGGGAGCGGCCGCGAGGCTGCCCGTCGTCGGTGCGCCCGGCGCGCCGGCGACGCCGGTTGCGCCGATGGTGCCGGTCGAGCCCGCGACGCCGGCTGCGCCGACGGCGCCGGTCGTCGGGGTCGTCGTCGCCCCGTTGAGCGCGGCGAGCAGGCCGTCGGAGAGCCCGGAGCCGGTGAGGCCTCCGGCGGCGGTCATCTCGCCCCCGCCGGTCAGGGCGCTCGCCTGGTTGGCGGCGAGCAGCTCCGCGAACGCCGGGCTGCCGGCGCCGGTCGTGAGGCCCGCGCCGCCGCTCGAGCCGGCCGTGCCGACGCCGGCGGATGCGAGCGCGCTCGGGTCGGCGAGCTGCTGCTGCAGCGCGAGGATCTGATCGATCTGGCCGATCGCGTCGTCGAGGGACATCGTCCCCGGTATCGGCACCGCGCCGACCTTCTTGAGCGGTCGCGCGGGTCACCACGGGGACGAGTCGGCCGACCGCAGGGGCGGCGCGGTCGTGTTCCTGACACGATCGCTCCCGTGGCCGACACGCTCACCCCCACAGAGATCCTCGAGCACGCCCGCCGTCTCACCGCCGCGGGCTACGAGCTGTGGCTCGCCTCCAACGCCGACGTGCTGCGCGAGCTCGACCTGGTGCTGCGCGCGGACCCGGCGGCCGCGGACGCCGACCAACTGGACCCCGCGGGGCCTGCCGGCACGGGCGAGCGCGGCGCCGGCGGCGGCGCGGACCCAGTGCGGCTCACCCCGCTCGACTTCCTCGGGCCGTATGAGCGGGCGTGGAAGCTCGAGGACCTGATGCGCGCCTACAACGTGCTGAACGCGACCGCGTTCGGCACGAAGGGAATCCCGCTGCAGAACTGGGTGATGATCGACCTCGGCCTCCTGCCCTCGGGCTTTTTGCTCATCACGCTGTCGCGCGGCGACGCCGAGCAGGCGCTCGTCGACCCCGCCCGCTCCGTGCACGAGCGTGAGCGGATCGCCGGCGTCCTGCCCGCGGTGCTCGCCGAGGCCGACCGGCTCGGCTACGAGGGCCCGATCCCGGTCGCCGGCTACTGCGCCGCACCGACCCCGGACCGCGCTGCCTGGGTCGGCTGGTCGCTGTGCTCGGCGATCCCCGGTCTCGGCACGGTCGCCAAGGGCCTCGGCCTGCTCGCCTACGGCGCGCGCACGCTCACCGGCGTCACCCAGTTCTACGATCCGGCGCTCCGCGTGCACCGCAAGTTCGGGCCGATGCGGCTGCTGGCGGCCGTGCTCGACCTGCACCCGGTCCATCACACGATGGCCTACCGCACCGAGGTGTTCGCGCGCGAGCACGCTGACGACGCCGAGCCGACGCTGCTGCTCGACCCGCGGGATCTCGAGGCCCAGTGGGCGCTGCAGCGCCGCCTCGACGCCGGCACCCACGAGTACTTCATCCTGTCCCCCGGCCTGGTCGAGGACCGGGTCCCGATCCTGGAGCGCACTGTCTGATGCCCGGACGCGATTGCGTGCTCGCCTTCTCCGGCGGGCTTGACACCTCCTACGCCCTCGCCGTGCTCGTCGATCGCGGCGACCGCGTCACCACCGTCACCGTCAACACCGGCGGCTTCCCCGAGTCCGAGCTCGCCGAGATCGCCGCTCGCTCCGCTGAGCTCGGCGCGGTCGAGCATGTCGTCGTCGACGGCCGCGCCCGCCTCTACGAGGGGTTCGTCTCCGACATCCTGCGCGCGAACTACCTGCGCGGCGGCGTCTACCCCTCGTGCGTCGGCGTCGAGCGGATGCTCCAGGCCGAGGAGGTCGTCAAGGTCGCGCTGGAGCGCGGCGCCCAGGTGATCGCCCACGGCTCGACGGGCGCGGGCAACGACCATGTGCGCTTCGACGCGGTCGTTCAGGCGATGGCGCCGCGGATCGAGATCGCCGGCCTGATCCGCGACGAGGCCCACGCCCGCGAGGAGGAGCGCGACTTCCTGCGCGCCCGCGGGATCCCGGTGTCCGACATCACGGCCGAGTACTCGTTCAACTTCGGCATCCTCGGCACGACGATCGGCGGCGGGGAGACGTACGGCTCCTGGGACTACCTGCCCGAGGAGGCATGGCCGACGACGGTCGCGGTCGCCGACGCGCCCGCTGAGCCGGTCGAGCTCGTGATCGGCTTCGCGCAGGGACTGCCGACCGGCTTCCGGGTGGTGAGCGGCCCCGTGCCCGACGGCTACGCCGACGGCGGCATCGGGGTCGCCGGCTACGACGTGCTCGCGAGCCTGAACCGGATCGGCGCCTTCCACGGCTACGGGCGGGGAATCCACACCGGCCAGACGATCATGGGGATCGTCGGGCGGCTCGGCTTCGAGGCGCCCGGCATGCTGCTGCTGATCGAGGCCCACCGGGAGCTCGAGCGGCTCGTGCTCACGCTCGCCCAGCAGAACCTCAAGGCGACGCTCGGCACCCAGTTCGGTGACATGCTCCACGAGGGCCGTTACTACGACGGCGTGCTCGACGACATCCGCGCCCTGCTGCGCAGCGCCTCCCGGCGGGTCGACGGCGAGGTCCGGGTGCGGCTGCACCACGGCTCCGCGGTGATGCTCGGGTGCCGCTCCGAGCACTCGCTGCTCGACGCGGGCCGGGCGCTCGGCTCCACGTACGGCCACGGCTCCTCGCTGTGGACCGGGGAGGAGGCGCGCGCGTTCGCGCACATCTACGCGGTCGCCGGGATGCTCGCGCGCGCGGGCGAACGGGAGTGACCGCCGACGCGACCGCAGCTCAGCGGCTCGACGCCTCCTCGACGATCGCGCACAGCAGCGCCTCGAGCCGAGACAGTTCCACTATCTCGATCGATTCAGTTACCTGGTGCGCGTCTGAGCCTCCGCTCGCCAGCGCGACGACGTCCGTCGCGCCGCAGAGGTAGTTGGCCTCGAGCGTCGCGTGCGCCTCGGTGACGGAGAAGCGCACGCCCTCGACACGCGCCGCGGCCGCGCGCGCGAGCCCGAGCGCGCGCGAATCGGGCGCGCCCGGGAACGGCGGCACCGCGGACTCGCGGTCGCGCCACTCGTAGGCGGCGCCGTGCGCGGAGCACGCGTCGGCGACGGCCCGCTCCAGGTCGGCGCGCGCCCCGACGATCTCCTCAGCGCTGTAGCCACGCACCTCCCCGCGGAGCATGACGAGATCCGGGACTGAGTTCGTCGGGGTCGCCTCAAGCGCGGCGCGCACACCCTCTCGCCCCCCGCTGACGCCGTCGAGGCGGTCGAGCAGCGCGCCGCCGGCGATCGCGGCGATCGAGGCGCTGCCTCCGCCCGGCAGCCGCCCGAGCCGCATACCGTGGACCGCCTCGGCGGCGACCGCGATCGCGGACACGCCCGCGTCGGGATCGGCCGCGGCGTGCGCCGTCCGGCCGTGGATCAGCACCGTGAACACCCGCTGGCCGAGCGCGCGCGTGATGACGGTGCCGACCGGCGAGGACCCGTCGACCGAGAACGCGCAGTCGATCTCGGCGAGGAGCGCGGGAGCGAGCAGCGAGGCGCCCATTCGCCCGGCCTCCTCGCAGCAGGTGAACGCGGCGACGACGGTCGGCCGCGCGGTTCGGTCGGCGTCCGCCGCCCGGACGAGCGTCCGCATCACCGCCGCGACCGCCGACTTGTTGTCGGCGCCGAGGATCGTCTCGCCGCCCGAGCGGATCGTCCCGTCGGCGCCAACCACCGGCACGACCGGCTCGGCCCCGGATTCGACGGTGTCCATGTGGGCGACGAACAGGAGCGTCGGCGCCGCCGGCGCGCCCGGCAGCCGCGCGATCAGGTTGCCCGCGTCCGAGCCGTTCGCCTCACCCGCCCGGTCGAACCCGGCCGACACCCCGGCGTCCTTGAGCCACGCCCGGATCGCCTCGCCGAGCGCGCGCTCAGAGCCGCTCGGCGACGGGATCGCCACCAGCTCGCAGAACAGCCGCTCGATGGGCGCGCCGGGGCTCAGCACGCGGGCGAACTTAGCTCAGCGGTGCGAACCTGGCTCGGCGGCCCCACCGGTCCGTCCGGAGAGCGCGCCCCTGCACGCGCCCCCCGGACGGAGTGGAGGGCGGTCAGCCCACCGTGGTGAACGTCCCGGCCTCGCGGGTGAGGTCGGGACCGAGCTTCGCGGTCGCGTGCACGACGGCGTTGATGTTCGGCGAGTCGGCCGGCGGGGTCACGCTGAACTGGGCGCTGAGCGCGGTTCCCGGAGCGACGTTCGTGAACGTCGCCCGGCCGACCGGCGTCGCCGTCCAGCCGGGCGGCAGCTGCAGTCCGAGCTTGACCTTCGGCAGCGTTTCGGTTCCCGACGCCGACAGGTTGACGGTGACGGTCGAGGCGGAGCCGGGTGTCATCGTCGACGGTGCCTGCACCGCCACCTCGCGCGAGCCGGGGGTCGTGGCGAGCGTGAAGCTCCCCTGCAGAGGCAGGTCGGCGGTCGCCGAGGAATCGCCGACGGCGACGCCGTAGGTGCCCGGCGTCTGCGACCAGCCCTGGGCACTCGAGTCCCAGATCTGCTCGTCCTGCGGGGTCACGGTGAACGTCACCCGCCGTGACTGCCCCGGCTTCAGCATGACGCGCTTGAAGCCGACGAGCTGTCGCGGCGGCTCGCCCGCGGCCGCGGGGTCCTCCAGATAGAGCTGGGCGACGTCCGCGCCGGCTCGCGAGCCGGTGTTCGTCACCGTGGCGGACACGGTCACGTCGCCGGTCGCGCCGGCGCGCGACGGTGTCACCTGGAGGTTGCCGTAGGAGAACGTCGTGTACGACAGGCCGTAGCCGAACGGGAAGAGCGGCGTGAGGTTCCGGGCGTCGTACCAGCGGTAGCCGATCTCGAGCCCCTCGGAGTAGTGCACCTGTCCGTTCACGCCCGGCCACTGCGCGGGCGTGCGGGCCGGCACCTGCGAGAGGCTCTGCGGGAACGTGACCGGCAGATGTCCGCTCGGGTTCGCCTTGCCGAACAGCACGTCGGCGAGCGCCCTGCCGTTCGTCTCACCCGGATACCAGGCGTCGAGCACCGAGCTCACCTTCGAGAGCCAGGGCATGGTCACCGGGGCGCCGGCATCGATCACGACGACCGTGTGCGGGTTGGCCCTGGCGACGGCGGAGATCAGCTCATTCTGCGCCGAGGGCAGCGCCAGCGAGAGCCGATCGGTGGCCTCGCTCTCGGTGTCGTCGGAGACGACGACGACCGCGGTCTGCGCGGCCTTCGCCGCCTTCACCGCCGCCGCGATGCCGGGCGCGAGCGCCGACGGCGTCGCCCAGGTGAGAGCCGAGGAGGCGCCCTGGATCCCGAGCGAGTACGTGTGACCCTTCACCAGCCGCACCGCGACCGAGTAGACGTGGTTCGGCGGCGTGCTCGGGTTGTCGAGGATCTGCTTGCCGTCGAGCGTCAGGTAGGTCGACGTGTAGCAGCCGCAGTCGTTCGTCACCGCGAGCACGTACGTGCCGGTCTCGGGCGCGGTGAGCGTGCCCTGGTAGCTCCCGCCGTACGGGGTCGGAGCGTACGCCGGGCTGAGATTCGAGGACGGGATCGCCGGCAGCGAGGCGTCGGTCGGCAGGCCCTGGGTGTAGGAGAGCCTCGCCGAGCGGCCCATCGCGTAGGAGATGCCCTGCAGCGGACTCACGGTCTTGGACGGGATCACGTAGGCCGAGCCGCCGCCGCCGTAGATCGGGCTCGCCGAGGCGGCCGGGCCGATCAACGCGATCGAGCCCGCCGACGGGGACAGCGGCAGGACGTTGCCGGCGTTCTTCAGGAGCGTCGTGCCGTCCTGCGCGATCTCGTTGCCGGTCTGCACGTGCGCGCGCGTCGTGACGACGGCCGAGGTGTTGCCGGTCGGCGGGTTGTCGAACAGGTTGAAGCGGAACATCTCGTACAGCTCGCGGTAGACCGCGGTGTTCAGGTACGAGCGGGGGATCGTGCCGTTCTCGATGTCGGTCTGCAACGCCTGGCCGAAGTACGTGTTGAACGGCTGCTCCTGGTCGGTGCCGTCGAGGATCCCGTTGGTCGAGTGCAGCGCCCCATAGTCGGAGGTGATGAACCCCGGGAAGCCCCAATCGGCCTTGAGCGTCTGGTTCTCCAGGTAGTTGTCCTCGCACGCGTACTGCTCGCTCGGGTCGGGCGAGCCGATGATGCTGAACGAGGCGTAGGAGCACATCGCCGACGCCGGGTCGGCCTTGGCGACGATCGTCTCGAACGACTTCAGGTAGAGCTCGTGGAGCGTGCGCACCGTCATCACCTCGTCGTCCTGCGGGGTGTTGCGGTACGTCTCCTGGTTGTAGTCGACGTAGTGCTTGACCTGCGACATCTCGCCGGTCGACTGCACGCCCTTGATCTCCGCGCTGCCGAGCGAACCGCTCAGGAACGGGTCCTCGGTGAGCGACTCAAACGAGCGGCCCCACCGCGGGTCGCGATCGAGATTGACGGTCGGACCGAGGTTGACCGCCGCCCCCTTGCCCCACTCCTCGGAGCCGATCACCGTGCCGTAGCGGCGGGCGAGGCCGTCGGAGAACGTCGCCGCGAGGTCGACGCCCGCGGGAAGCTGAGTGACGCCGGTGTTGCCGTCGGCGACGCCCGCCGGTCCGTCCTCCTCGCCGAGCTGCGGAATGCAGAGGCTCGGGATCGGGGGCTCATAGAAGACGTAGGGCTCGCTCGTGCCGTGGCCCTCGACGAGGTCGATCTCCTGGGAGAGCGACATCTTCGCCATCACCTGCGCGACGCGCGTCCCGATCGGCTCGGAGTCGTTCAGCCAGGGACACTGCGCTGTTGAGCCACTCGGCTGACCGGCGTTCGTGTGGCGTGTGACGCCGGCGGTCGCGTGGCGCGCCGGGCGAGCGGCGACCGCCGCGGCGGGCAGCGCGCCGGCCAGGCAGGCCGCGGCGAGCGACGCCGTGATCACCCCGCGGATGCGTGCGTCCATGGTTCCCTCTCCTTCGAGCGTGTCGAGCGTGATCGTGTCGAGCGTGAGCGCGAGCGTCCCCGGACCGGACGCCGCGCGGCGTCTGGTACCCACGGGGGCCGGTCGCGAAACCCGGTCAGATCCCGCGGAGCAGGCCGCCGTCGACGGGGAGCGCCACGCCGGTGATGTAGGCGGCGCGCTCGGAGCAGAGGAAGACCGCGGCCGCCGCCATCTCCTCGGGCCGGCCGAGCCGTCCGCCGGGGACGGTCCGGGCCGCACGTTCCTCCGCCGCCTCGAGCGATCCGTACAGCTCCGCCAGCCGCTCGGTGGCGATCTGGCCGGTGAGGAGCATGTTGACCGTCACGCCGTCGCCGGCGACCGCGCGCGCGAGCGTCTTGTAGGCGGCGAGCGCGGCGGACCGCTCGGCGTTCGACAGCATGAGGTTGGCGATCGGCTCCCGGACGGAGGTCGAGGCGATCCCGACGACGCGGCCGAAGCCGCGCTCGCGCATGCCGGGCACGACGAGCTCGAGCAGCCGCATCGGCGACTCGACGAACGCGCGGTGGGCGCTTCGCCACTGCTCGCTCGTGAAGGCGAGCGGATCCTCGCCCGCGGGCGGGCCGCCGGTGTTCGTGACGAGGATCTCGATCGGGCCGAGCTCGGCGGTGACCCGCTCGATCAGCCCCGGCGCGGCGTCGAGGTCGGAGGAGTCCCAGCCGTAGCCGGCGGCGGCGCCGATCTCGGCCGCCACCCGGGCGGTCCGCTCCGGGTCCCGGGCGGTGATCGCCACGCGCGCGCCCTCGGCGACGAGCTCCTGCGCGATCGCGCGACCGATGCCGCGGGAGGCGCCGCCGACAAGCGCGACGCGTCCTTCGATCCCGAGGTCCATCAGCGGGCGGTCCGAACGCGGGTCGGACCGGTCGCCGCGGGACGAATCCGTCGAAGCATGGCGTCAGCCATCGGCGGGCGGGCGGGCGAACACGACGCGCTTGAGCTCATCGCGCGTCTGCCCCGACAGGCGCATCGCCGTCTGGAAACCCTCGCGCCCGAGCTCGCCCGCGTCGAGCGCGCGACGCAGCTCGTCGAGCAGCGGTCGCTCCTCGTCGGTGACCTGGTCGGGGCTGCCGTCGACGAGGATCAGGTGCCGTGGTCGGCGAGCGGCGTGCGCGGGACGCACGAACCGCTCCCGGCGCTCGGGCTCAAGGCCCTCGACCGGGATGACGATCGATTGGCGGGACTCGAGGCGTTTGTGGACGGCGGCGTCGAGCAGCTCGATGGCCTTGTCCTCGAGCTCCTCGGCGGGAACGCGGCCCTCAAGCAGCGCCCGCACCTTGGCCAGCGAGAGCACGACGCCGCGCTCCTCGACGACCCGCTCGGCGAACCGATCGAGACCGACCGCGGCGGGACCCGCGACGATCACGATCGACCCCGGCGAGTAGCGCATGCGGTCGGTGGGGCGCAGAACGCGACATTTCTCGGAGATGTCCGGTGGACGGGCCGGCGCCCCGTCGCGACGCGGGCGCTCGGAGGACCAGCCGGTGCGCTCGTCGGCCCCGATCTTGACGCTGCGGGTGGAGGGGTCCTCGGCCATGCCCCCATCATCCCACGCGGCAGGCTCGGGCACCACGACGCGCCTCTGCGGGCGGTCGGTTGGGTGACGAGCGGGCGCGTGCGGGCGACGAGCCGAGACGGCGGCAACGCTGAGGCGGACTAACGTCGCCGGGGTGGCCGCCGTCCCCAAGCGCTCGCGCGAGACGCCCTCCGGGGTCGGGCCGCGCCTGCTCGTCGCGGGGATCGCGCTGCTCGCGATCAATCTGCGCCCCGCGGTCGTCGCGGTCGCCCCGCTCACCTCGCGCATCCGCGCCGGCACCGGACTGAGCACCGCGGGCGTCAGCCTGCTCACGACGCTCCCGCTGCTCTGCTTCGGCGTGTTCGCGCTGCTTGCGCCGCTGCTGGGGCGCCGGCTCGGCCTCGAGCGGGCGCTCGGGGTCGCGGTCGCGATGCTGATCGGCGGGATCGCGCTCCGGATCGTTCCCGGGGATGGCCCGCTGTTCGCCGGCTCGGCGCTCGCCGGGGCGGGAATCGCAATCGAGAACGTGCTCCTGTCCGGGCTCATCAAGCGCGACCTCCCCCACCGCGCGGGGCTGATGATGGGGCTCTACTCGGTGATGCTCTCGACCGGCGCGACCGCGGCTGCGGGCCTCACGGTGCCGCTCGACCAGGGGCTCGGCATCGGCTGGCGCGACGCGCTGGCGCTGTGGGGGATCCCGGCGGCACTCGCCGCGCTCGTCTGGCTGCCGGTGGCCGCGCGCGGTCACACGCCGCCGCCGGCGGGCGGCGGCCGGGCGCTCGCCGCGCTCGTGTGGCGCTCCCGCCTCGCCTGGTGGGTGGCGGCGTTCATGGCCTCCCAGTCGCTGATGTTCTACTCGCTCAACGCCTGGCTGCCGACGCTGCTCCAGGATCACGGGATCGACGCCACGACCGCCGGTGGGATGCTCGCCGTGTTCAACTTCGCCGGGATCGCGGCGGCGCTCACCGTGCCCTCGTGGGCGACGCGGATGCGCAGCCAGCGGCCCGCGATGGTCCTGATCGCCGCGACGTTCTTCGTCGGCCTGGTGGGGTTGCTCATCGCGCCGCGACCGGGGGCCTGGGGGTGGGTGGCCGTGCTCGGACTCGCCCAGGGCGCCGGGATCAGCCTCGCCCTCACGCTCTTTGTGCTGCGCACGCGGAGCGCGCCGGTGAGCGCCGAGCTCTCGGGGATGGCACAGACGGTCGGCTACCTCGTCGCCGCGCTCGGCCCCCTGTCGGTGGGCGCGCTGCACGACCTGCAGGGCGGCTGGACGACCGGACTGCTGGAGCTGCTCGCGGTCGCGGCCGTGCTCGCCGTCTCCGGTTGGGCGGCGGGCGCCGACCGCTCGGTCGAGGCCGGCGACGCGCGGCTCACCGACGAGCCGCTCGTGGCCAGCGGCCGCTGAGCGCGGCCCACGCGGTGAGAGCTCACACGCTCAGCCGCGCTCGGAGTGGCGGCAGCCGCCCGCCGCGGGCGGGATGTCGAGCGTCGGGTTGCGGTCGAAGAAGCCGACCGGCTCGAGGCTGAAGCCCGCCTTCGTCATCGGCATGATCGGCCAGTCCTCGGGGCGGACGAAATGGGTGACGCCGATCGTGTACCAGAGCACGACGTCCTCGCCCTCGAGCGGGCGGTCGGTGCTCCACACCGGCAGTCCATCGGGTTCCGCGCGGGCATAGGGATAGGCGCCCGCCGGGAACCGCTCCTCGTCACGGTACGGGGTGACCCAGAGCGTGTGGCGGGCGAAGCCCGCGCGGCGGCCGACGCTCGAGTCCGGGTCAGCCAGGAGCGTCGCGGTGCCGTGGCCGGGCACGAGCCGATAGGCGGTCGGCCGCCCGAGGGCGTTCGTGCGCCGCCCGCTCACCGTCCACACGCGCGAGGCGTGCTGGTCGGCCGAGCGCCGGGCCTCGCGCTCGGTGCGCAACGCGGTCACGACCGGGCCGAACGCGTTGCCGAGCGGGTTGTCCGGGCCGGCGGGCAGCGAAGCGGCCTGCACCTCGTGGACGGTGTTGGCGACGCCGTCGACATCGAGGTCGAGCCGGAAGCAGAACAGGTGCTGATGGTGGGGCGCCGCGAGGCCCTCGTCGATCGGATTCGAGCCGCGCGGGGGACGGTCGCCGCCGACCGCGATCGTCGAGACGATGCCATGCAGCTGGACCTCGACCTCGATCGTGCCGTCGAGCCCGAGGTACCAGCGGAACGCATACTCGTAGTTGCCGACGGTCGCCATCGCATTGACGACGAAGCGCCGGCCGCGGCGGACCTCGACGTGGCCGGTCGGGTGGTCGGTGTGCTTCCACAGGACGCCGGCGTCCTCCTCGTGCAGGCAGATCGCGTTGGCGATGCGCACCGGCTCGCCGCGCTGGTCCGAGAGCCACGCGTCGAGGTAGGTGATCTCCCCGAGGCAGTCGCACCCGAGCTCGAGCGAGTTCATCGACGCTCCGAGCCCGTACTCCCCGGCGTCGAAGTACGTGCGCCAGTTGTGCATCGGGTCGGGCTCGCCGTAGGGGACGATCATCTCCGCGCACGAGCCGCGGTGCAGCACCGAGCGCCCGTCGTAGCGCACGTCATGCAGGACGAGCCCCTCCTGAGGGTCGATCGCGGGCACGAACGTCCAGCGGTGCCAGCGGACCTCGCCCCGCTCGACCGTGAACGACACTCCCTCGGGCTGGGTGACCGAGAACGGGCGCAGGTCCTCGCGTGGTGCGACGACGCCGGCGCGGTAGTCGCCGTCGGCCGCCGGGATCGACCGCCGCTCGCCCTCCTCGACCGCGAGCACGACCCGGGCGTCGAGGTCGACGAACGCGATCAGGTGCTCGATCGGGCGCGCATAGGCGTTGTCGAGCGGATCCTTCTTCAGGTAGGCGACGGCGCGCCCGAAGCGGTGCTCGGCCTCCAGCGCGTGCCCGAGCGCGCCGCTTGGCAGCACGTCGATCTGCACGAGCCCGAGATCTTCGACCCCGCGCTCCCGGAGCGCGCGCACGACGCGCTCGTCCTCCAGCACGCAGGCGGCTGCCGCCTCGTAGTCCTCCGGGGTGATCGGCGACCGTGCGCCCGGCACCAGCCGGCGGGAGACGATCGCGGCCGCGGCAAGCGCGACCACGCACTCCTCGACGCCCGCGGCGCGCGAGAGCACGACAAGCGCCTCGCGCGCCGGCGCCCGGCGCGCGGGATCGTCTCCGTCGCGCCACGCAAGGTATGCCGCCTTGTCGGGCTCACGCCGGGCACAGCTGATGACGCGCGCATCGTCGGCGCCCGCAAGCACGGCCGCGGTCGCGCACCGGATCTCGTCGGCGTCGAGGGGCGCGAGGGGGTGCGCGGTGAGAACGGGCGCATGGGACATGAACCGGCACATCATCGCGCCTCGCGACCTGCGGCTGGATCGCAATCGGCGGGTCGCCGATTCGGCCCCGCCGATGGAGCGCGCGCTCCCGCCGATGGCGCGCACCGTCTTCACAATTTCTGTACGCGGCCCGAGGTGCTCTTGACGCGACGTTGACGATCGCGCACCGAGGATGACTCACATGGACATCGTCGCCGTCGCGCTCGGGGTCGTGAGCTTCGCGCTCCTGTACCTGTTGCTCGCGGGGATTGACGGTATATGAGCGCCGCTGACATGTTCGGGCTGATCGCCTCCGCGCTCGTGTGCCTCTACCTGCTGTACGCCCTGCTGCGCGGCGAGAGGTTCTGATGACGCTGCTCGGCTGGGTGACGATCTTCGGGTTCGCGGCGATTCTCACCGTGCTCGCACTGCCCCTCGGCCGTTACCTGACGGCGGTGTACACGAACGGTCACACCTGGCTCGATCCGGTGCTCGGCCCGTGCGAGCGCCTGCTCTATCGCGCTCTTGGTGTCGACGTGCGCGCCGGCCAGGACTGGAAGGCGTACGCGAAGTCGCTGCTGTGGTTCTCGCTCGCCGGCTGGATCCTGCTCTACATCATCCTGCGCACCCAGACCTTCTGGGACTTCACCGGGTTGAACCCGCAGCATTACCACTCCGCGCCGTGGAACGTGACGTTCAACACGACGTCCTCGTTCGTGACGAACACGAACTGGCAGTACTACGGCGGCGAGACGACGATGAGCTACTTCAGCCAGATGGCGGGCCTCACCGTCCAGAACTTCGTCTCGGCGGCCGTCGGCATCGCCGTCGCGGTCGCGCTCATCCGCGGCATCGCGTCGCGCAGCGGCGCGTCGATCGGGATCTTCTGGCAGGACCTCGTGCGCACCTGCCTGTACGTCCTCCTGCCGCTTTCGATCCTGGTGGCGCTCGTGCTTGTCTCGCAGGGGTCGATCCAGAACCTCACCACGTATCTGTACGCGCACGGGCTGACGAGCGGCGGCGCCCAGCACATCGCGATGGGCCCGGTCGCGTCCCAGGAGGCGATCAAGCTGCTCGGCACGAACGGGGGCGGGTTCTTCAACGTGAACTCGGCCCATCCGTTCGAGAACCCGACCGGGTTCACGAACCTCGTCGAGATGCTGGCGGTGCTGCTCATCCCCGCCGCGCTCGTCTTCACGTACGGCCGCATGGTCGCCGCTCCGCGCCAGGGGTACGCGATCTACGGGGCGATGATGGTCATGTTCCTCGGCGCCGCCGTCCTCTGCTACATCGCCGAGGCGCACGGCTCGCCCGCCCAGCACGCCGCCCACATCAACACCGCACTCACGCACGGCGCCGACGGCGGCAACCTCGAGGGCAAGGAGCAGCGCTTCGGGATCGCCGGCTCGGCGCTGTTCGACGTGGTCACGACCGTCACCTCGTGCGGCGCGGTGAACAGCGCGATCGAGTCGTTCACCGGCATCGGCGGAGCGATTCCGTTCGCCAACCTGTCGGCCTCGGAGACGATCTTCGGCGGCGTCGGCACGGGGCTCTACTCGATGCTGCTCTACGTCCTGCTCGCGGTGTTCATCGGCGGACTGATGGTGGGGCGCACGCCCGAGTACCTCGGCAAGAAGATCGAGGCGCGGGAGATCAAGCTCGTCGCGATCGGGCTGCTGCTTACGCCGCTCGCGGCGCTGTTCTCGACCGCGCTGGCGGCCGCCTCACACGCCGGCCGCGCGTCGATCTCGGCACTCGGGAAGGGTCCGCAGGGCTTCTCGGAGACGCTCTACGCCTACCTCTCGCAGGCGAACAACAATGGCTCCGCGTTCGCGGGCTACACCGGCTTCGTCCAACCGCAGCCCGGCAACCTCGGCTCGCACGGGATCGCGTTCGCCGATCTCGTCGGTGGCCTCTCGATGCTGTTCGCGCGCTACGGCCCGATCCTGTTCACGCTCGCGGTCGCGGGGCTGCTCGCCGGCAAGCGGGTGAGCCCGCCGGGCCTCGGCACGCTGCGCACCGACAACCCGACGTTCGTCGTGCTCCTGATCGGCGTGATCGTGCTCGTCGGCGCGCTCACGTTCTTCCCCGCCCTGCTCCTCGGACCGGTCGTCCAGGGCCTGACCGGACACCTCTACTGATGCGCAAGGACATCCGCGCCGCAGTCACCTCGATGCTCGCGCTGACACTCCTGCTCGGGATCCTCTATCCACTCACGCTCACCGGGCTCGCCCAGGGCGTGTTCCCCGGGAACGCCAACGGGCAGCTCGTGTACCACCAGGGCAGGCTCGTGGGCTCAAGGGAGATCGGTCAGCAGTTCACCGACGTCGTGCACACAGGGAACGACGCGATGAAGCTCGATGATGGAGTGCCGGTCACGGCTCCTGACAAGCGCTACTTCCAGACCCGGCCGTCGGGCACCGTCCCGGCCGACAACGCGGCAGCGACCACCTTCGCCAACTACGGCCCGAACGACAAGGCCACCGAGCAGGCGATCACCGCCAACGCGAGCGCATACCTGTCACTCAACCGTCCGTACGACCCGTCGTTGACGCTGTCACGGGTCCCGGTCGACGCGGTCGACACCTCCGCCTCGGGGATCGATCCCGACATCTCCCCCGCGAACGCCGCCATCCAGGCGCACCGGGTCGCTGCGGTGCGACACCTGCCGCTCGGAGCCGTGATGGCGCTCGTGCGCCGCTTCACCGGCGGGCGCGGGCTCGGGTTCTCGGGCGAGCCGTCGGTGAACGTGCTTGAGCTCAACCTCGCGCTCGACCGCCTCGCGGCAACCGCGGCGACCCGATGAGCGCCGCAACCCTCAACACCCCCCCGACCCCGTCGCCGACGCGACGCCGCTCCGCCTCGGTGTTCTCCGCGGAGCTCGTGCGCCGCGCGCTCATCGACAGCGTCGTCAAGCTCGACCCGCGCGTCCAGATCCGCAACCCGGTGATGTTCGTCGTGGAGCTCGGGGCACTGGTCACGAGCGTCACCTGGGTGATGCAGCTCACCGGGGACGATGCGCTCGCCGGCCGGGAGCCCGCCTGGTACTCGCTCGTGATCGCGGTCTGGCTGTGGCTGACCGTCGTGTTCGCCAACCTCGCCGAGGCGTTCGCCGAGGGGCGCGGGCGCGCGCAGGCAGACTCGCTGCGCGCGATGCGCAAAGACACGCTCGCGACCCTCCGCGACGGCACCCGCCGGGCCGCCGCCGAGCTCCGCCGGGGCGACGTTGTCGTCGTGACCGCCGGTGAGCTGATCCCGGGCGACGGCACCGTGATCGAGGGCATCGCCTCCGTCGACGAGTCCGCCATCACCGGCGAGTCGGCGCCCGTGATCCGCGAGTCGGGCGGCGATCGCTCGGCGGTCACCGGCGGCACCCGGGTGCTCTCGGACCGGATCGTCGTCGAGATCACCCAGGAGGCCGGTCAGTCGTTCATGGACCGGATGATCGCGCTCGTCGAGGGCGCCGAACGGCGCAAGACGCCGAACGAGGTCGCGCTGAACATCCTGCTCGCCGGGCTCACGCTCGTGTTCATGGTCGTCGTCGCGACGCTCCGCCCGTTCGGCCTGTTCGCGCACACGAACATCTCCGACACGAGCCTCATCTCGCTGCTCGTCGCGCTCATCCCGACGACGATCGGCGCGCTCCTGTCGGCGATCGGCATCGCCGGCATGGACCGGCTCGTGCGTCGCAACGTGCTCGCGCTGTCCGGACGCGCCGTCGAGGCCTCGGGCGACGTCGACGTGCTCCTGCTCGACAAGACCGGCACGATCACGATCGGCAACCGCCTCGCGTCGGAGTTCGTGCCGATGCCGGGGGTGAGCGAGACCGAGCTCGCCGAGGTCGCGCGGCTCGCCTCGCTCGCCGACGAGACCCCCGAGGGCCGCTCGATCGTCGTGCTCGCCAAGCAGTACGGAATCGGCGCGCACAAAGCCGCCGAGCACGACCTGAACGCCAGCGCGCAGTTCGTGCCGTTCAGCGCCCAGACGCGCATGAGCGGCGTCGACATCGATGGCCGGCGACTGCGCAAGGGCGCCGGCGACGCGGTGATCGCCTTCATCGCCGAGCAGGGCGGGCGCGCGCCCGCCGAGCTGCGCGCGGTGCTCGACCGCATCGCCCGGGAGGGCGGCACGCCGCTGGCGGTCGCCCGCGACAGCCAGGTGCTCGGCGTCATCCACCTCAAGGACACCGTCAAGGAGGGGATGCGCCAGCGCTTCGACCAGCTGCGCGCGATGGGGATCCGCACGATCATGATCACCGGCGACAACCGCCTCACCGCCGCGAAGATCGCCGAGGAGGCCGGCGTGGACGACTTCCTCGCCGAGGCGACGCCGGAGAACAAGCTCGCGCTGATCAAGGAGCACCAGGCCCAGGGGCGGATGGTCGCCATGACCGGGGACGGCACGAACGACGCGCCCGCGCTCGCCCAGGCGGACGTCGGCGTGGCGATGAACACCGGAACCCAGGCCGCCCGCGAGGCCGGGAACATGGTCGACCTCGATTCCAACCCGACGAAGCTCATCGAGATCGTCGAGGTCGGCAAGCAGCTGCTCATCACCCGCGGCGCGCTCACGACGTTCTCGATCGCCAACGACGTCGCCAAGTACTTCGCGATCCTGCCCGCGATCTTCCTCTTCACCTGGTCGGCGAAGCGCGGCGCCGAGGGCCCCCTCTCCGTCCTCAACGTCATGCATCTCGGCACGCAACGCTCGGCGATCATCTCCGCGATCGTGTTCAACGCCGTCGTGATCCCGCTGCTCATCCCGATCGCGCTACGGGGCGTCGCCTACCAGCCGGTCGGGGCGAGCGCGCTCCTGCGGCGCAACCTGCTCATCTACGGGCTCGGCGGGCTGATCGCGCCGTTCCTCGGCATCTGGCTCATCGACCTCGTCGTCCACAACCTGCTCGGCGCATGACCGATGGCCCGACCCGCGGCCATCACAAGGTGTTCCTCGGGATGGCGGCCGGGGTCGGCAAGACCTACCGGATGCTGCAGGAGGGGCGGGCCGAGCTGGAGGCCGGGCGGGACGTCGTGATCGGCTACCTGGAACCGCACGGCCGCGCCGAGACGGCCGCCCAGGCCGACGGCCTGGAGGTCGTGCCGCGGCGCGCGCTGCGCTACCGCGACACCGTCCTCTCCGAGATGGACCTGCCGGCCGTGCTGGCGCGCGCGCCGGAGCTCTGCCTGATCGACGAGCTCGCCCACACGAACGCGCCCGGGACCGAGCACGCCAAGCGCCACGAGGACGTGGAGGCCGTGCTCGACGCCGGGATCGACGTGTTCAGCACCGTCAACGTCCAGCACCTGGAGTCGCTCGCCGACGAGATCGCCGACCTCACCGGCACGCGCGTGCGGGAGACGCTCCCCGACCGGGTGCTCGCCGAGGCGTCCGAGGTCATGCTCCTCGACATCACGCCCGAGGCACTGCGCGAGCGGCTGCGCACGGGCAAGGTCTATCCCGCGGAGCGGGTCGAGACCGCGCTCTCGAACTTCTTCACCCGCGAGAACCTCACGGCGCTGCGCGAGGTGGCCCTGCGCCAGGTCGCCGACGACGTCGAGGCCCGACGCGCCGCGCGCGAACCGCTCGGCGGCGAGCCGGAGGCCGAAGCGCGACGCGGGGAGGAACGGCTGCTCGACAGCGCCGCGCCGGCCGCGATCGGCGAGCGGCTGCTCGCCCTCGTGACGCCCGAGCCCGGTTCCCAGCGCATCATCCGTCGCGCCTGGCGCTCGGCCCAGCGACTCGGCGCCGAGTTGGACGTCCTGTGGGTGGCCGGCGGGGAGCCGGACGCCGAGCGGTCCGAGCAGCTCAGGGCGCTCCGCAAGCTGTGCGGCGTGCTCGGCGCCCATCTGCTCGTCGAGCACGGCGACGACGTCGCGGGCGTCGCCGCCCGGGTTGCGCGGGAGCGCGGCACGACGTACGTGCTCATCGGCGCCCCGGCGGAGCGCTCGCTGCGCCGGCGCATGCGGCCGTCGCTGCCGATCCGGCTGCTGCGGTTGCTCCCGGGAGTCGACCTGCGGATCGTCGCCGACCGCAGCCGCCGGAAGCGGCCCGCCCAATGAGGGTCCGGTGGAGGCACGCTCGCAAGCCGCCCGGGCCGCCACCGGTGGCGAGCCGCCGAGCGGAGGCGCCTCGGATCCTGTTCCCGTTCCTCGCGCCCGCCCTCTCCCGCCGCGCGCTCGGGACCGCGCTCCGCCTCGCCCGCGCCGAGGGGGCCGTGCTCGTCCCGGTGTTCCTCGCCCCGGTGCCGCGCTGGCTCCCGCTCGACGCCGCCTTGCCGCGGCAGGCGGGCACGGCGGTCGCGACCCAGGAGGCGATCGAGCAGCGCGCCGCACGCCTCGGCGTGCCGGTCGACGCCCGCCTCGAGCGCGGGCGCACCGCTCGTCACGCGCTCCTGCGGGCGACCGCGTGCGAGCGCTACGAGCGGATCGTCGTCGCGGCGGCGGCGCCCGGCGCGCCCGGTTTCGCTCCCGGCGACGTCGCCTGGCTGCTCGCCCACGCGCCGGGGGAGATCGTCGTCATGCGGCCCGGACACGAGGACGACCTGCTTGAGATCGAGCCGGCCGCGGAGCCGGACGGCCATGGTCCGACGGTCGCCCTGCCCGCCGCGTTCGTCCGCTGACCGCGCCGGATCGATCCGCCCGGCGAGGGGGTCGGTCAACTCTTCTTGAGGTACCAGTACTGGGGGTACCAGACGTCCTGGGTCATCGCCAGGAACGAGTCACTCGTGCCGCCGACCCGCCTGCTGACGGCGTCGAGCACGTCGGCGCAGGGCAGGAACAGCATCGGCACGTCCTTGGCCAGGAAGCTGTTCGTTCGGGTCGCCGCCGAGGCGCTGTGCCCGTAGAGGGAGGCGTTGATGAGCCGGTCGGCGGTCGCACTCGAGTAGCCGCCCATGTTCTGGCTGCCGGTCGTGTTGAAGATCGTCTCGCCGGTCGGGTACGGCGAGGTCCCGTACTCGCCCCAGTTCGCCATCCCCCAGTCGTTCTCGTACTTGCGGTCGGCCGGATTGGCGTCGTCGTAGTTGGCGATCTGGAAGTTGAACGTCTTCGTGCCGATCGTGGCGGTGATCCCCGCCGCCCGCAGCGAGGAGGCGAACGCCTCGGACTCGAGCGGGGCCGAGGCGGTCTCGCCGGCGGGAATCGTCTGCAGCTGGAACTTGAACGGCGTGCCCCTGGGGATACCGGGGCCGCACTGGCCCGGGCCGGAGCCCGGCCTCGCGCACGTCGTCTGGCCATTCGGCACGACCCTCCAGCCGTGCGCCTTGAGCAGCTTGATCGCCGCCATGATGCTGTAGGGGTACGCCGGGGTGCCGGCGGTCTTCGGCGTGTACGGAGTCCGCGGCACGCTCGGCAGCGGTCCGTAGGCCGCCGAGGCCGCGCCCTTGAAGATGCCCGTGATGTACGCCGGCTCGTCGACGAGGTGCGAGAGCGCCTGGCGCGCGTACAACTGCGAGATGATCCGGTCGAAGTGGTCGGTCGCATCGTGGAAGTTGAGGATGAAGCCAAACGACCCGATGTTCGGGTAGCCGAACACGTCGTACCCGGCGCGCCGCAGCGTCGGCACCTGTCCGAGCTGGGAGAAGTCGACGACGCCGATGTCGATCGAGCCGGCCTTGAGGGCATTGAGCTGAGAGTCGGTCGACGTGAACGACTCGACCCGCAGCGTCCGGTAGCGCACGCGCCCGGAGAGCGTGTAGCGCGGATTGGCCCTGAGCGCGAACGAGCCGTTCGTCGTGTTGAACGAGGCGAGCTGGAACGGTCCGTCGACCGTCCTCCACAGCGGGTCGGTGGCGAGCGTCGAGAGCGACGAGGCCGCCTTGTTCAGGTGGTCGTAGATCCGCTTGGCGACGGCGGGCCTGGACCAGTCGCTCACGTGCGGGCCGTGGGCGGAGGTGACGTCCCACTCGCGGCTCGGCAGCGGGAACAGCGCGAAGTCGAGCTGGTCCCCGATCAGGTAGGCGGGGTTGTAGGCACGCTTGAACGTGAGCACGACCGTGCGCGCGCCCTGCGCGGTCGCGCTCCGCAGGTTGTCGGGGAACAGCCCGGGCGTGTAGTTGGCCCAGTTCGACGCGTTCTCCCTGACCGCCGCCTTCAGGAGCGCGATGTCGAACAGCACGTCCCGGGCGCTCACCGGCGTCCCGTCCGACCAGTCGAAGCCCGGCCGCAGCCGGATCGTCACCCGCCGGTCGCCGTCGGAGAACGTTGGGCGCTCGGCGCCGCTCGTCGCCCAGTTGATCTTCATCTCGCCGCCGACCTGGATGTTGAAGAGCGGCACGTACAGCTGGTCGATGAGCATCTGGGTCCCGGCGGTCGCGTTCGCCGAGGGGACGATCGGCAGGATGTAGGTCGGCGTGTCGCCGTTGAGCTGCCCCATCGTGATCGTCCCCGCGCCGGTCGGCGTGCCGGCGGTCGGCAGGTTGCCGTACAGGTCCTCGACGCGATGGCCGTGGAGCCTGCCGTTCGCGTGCACCGCCTTCGTGCCGCCGCCGCACGCGGCGACCGCGAGCGCGATGCAGGCCGCGGCGATCGGAAGGACCCCTGCCCGGGAGCGCATGCCCGGAGCCTAGATGCGACGCGCGACCGCGTCCGGTCGCTTCACGGTCCGCTAACGCAGCCGCGGATCGTACCCGCCGCACCGATCAGGACCACTTATGAATGCGATCGATAATACGTCTTTGACTTCTAGGCGGACCTTCCTATCATGAGCAGCGCAGTACCTCTCCTCCCTCGAGCGCGCCCCGAGTCCGGCCTCATATCCCGCCGGTACCGGGGCGCTCTCATTTAAGGAGCCGCCAGAAGGATCCGCCCGCGGATGCTCGGACGTTTTGCACCCTCGCCCACCGGACCGCTGCACCTCGGCAGCCTGCGCACCGCGCTTGTCGCGTGGCTGTTCGCGCGCAAGGCGAGCTCGCGCTTCCTCGTGCGGATCGAGGACCTCGACCCGCAGCGCTCCCGCCGCGAGTGGGAGCAGCATCAGCTGCGCGATCTCCGAGCGCTCGGGATCGATTGGGACGCCACGCCGGCGCGCCAGTC
>DATGKS010000062.1:0-4146 GCA_035294545.1 Solirubrobacteraceae bacterium
GCAGCGGGGGCAGGCGGCGGCGGCGCCGGCGCTGCACCCGTTGCAGCAGGCGTGGATCGACGTGCAGGTGCCGCACTGCGGCTACTGCCAGAACGGGATGATGATCCAGGCGGCGGATCTCCTGTCGACGACGAAGAACCCAACCGACGAGGAGATCCGCACGGCGATGAACGGGCACCTGTGCCGGTGCGGCACCTACCCGCGGATCCTGACCGCGATCAAGCAGGCGGCCGCGGTGATGGCGAAGGGAGGCAAGTAGCGATGACCGGACTCATCCACGAGCGCGAGCTCTCGCGCAGGAGCTTCCTCCGAGGCTCGGGCGCGCTCGTCGTCGGCTTCTCGCTCGCGGGCGCCCTCGGCGCCGGGCGGGCGTCCGCGGCGGGGATCGACCCGTTCGCCTCGAACGGGCCGTATCCGATGAATGCGCTCGACTCCTGGGTCGCCGTCCACGGTGACAACACGGCCACCGTCAAGCTCGGCAAGGTCGAGCTCGGTCAGGGGTCGCTCACCGGCCTGCTGATGATCGCCGGCGAGGAGCTCGACCTTGGCCTCGACCAGCTTCGCTGGGTCCACCACGACACCGACGTGACGCCGAACCAGGGCCCGACGGTGGGGTCGAGCAGCATCCAGGCGGGCGGCAAGCAGGTGCGCGCGGCGGCGGCGGCGGCCAGGGCGACGCTGCTCTCGCTGGCCGCGAAGCAGCTCGGCGTGCCGGTGTCGAGCCTGAGCGTCGACCGTGGCGTCGTCTCCGGCGGCGGCAGGACCGTCACCTACGGGGAGCTGATCGGCGACAAGCTCTTCAACGTCACGGTGCCGTCGAGCTACAACCTGAACGGGAGCGGAGGGTTCGGCGGTCCGGCCGGTCTCGCCGCCGGTGCGCCGCTGACCAAGCCGGTCAGCCGGTACGGGCTCGTGATGACGAGCCCGCCGCGGATCGACATCCCGGACAAGGTGACGGGCGCGTACACCTACGTCCACAACATCCGCATCCCCGGCATGCTCCACGGGCGGATCGTCCGCCCCCGCGGCCAGGGAGCCTACGGGGGTGGCACCGCTCCGCCGATCGTGTCGGTGGACGAGCGCTCGATCAGCCACATCCCGGGCGCTCGGGTCGTACGCTACGGCAACTTCCTGGGCGTGGTCGCACCGAAGGAGTACGACGCGATCCAGGCGGCCGCCCAGCTCGAGGTGACCTGGGGGCAGATGCCGACGATCCGCGAGGTCGGCAACCTGTTCGAGGGGATGCGCGCGGACGATACGGCCGGGAAGGCGCCGGCCCGGATCGTCGTCGAGTACGGCTCGTTCGACCGCGCGTTCGCGAACGCGGCGCACACGCTCGAGCAGAGCTACGCCTACCACTACAACGGTCACCTGCCGATCGGGCCGTCTTGCGCCGTCGCCGACGTGACCTCGAGCGGCGCCCGCGTCTTCTCGAACACGCAGGACGCGTACGGGACGCGGCAGAACGTCAAGGACGCGCTCGACCTGGTGCTCGGAGCGAAGGCGCTGCCCCTCGACCGGATCCGCGTCACCTACTACGAGGGCTCGAGCGTGTACGGGTCGGCGCCGTACCGCGACGCGGCGCAGGCGGCGGCGGTGATGTCGGCGCTCGTCGGGGCGCCGGTCCGGGTCCAGTTCATGCGCTGGGACGAGCACGGCTGGGACAACTACGGCCCGGCGCAGCTCACCGACATCCGGGCGGGAATCGACCAGGATGGGAACCTCGTCGCGTTCGAGTTCAGCGCGCTCGGGATCCCCTACTGGACGACGCCGGCGACGCAGCAGCAGGTCGGCGGCACGCCCGTGTTCTCGGCGCTCTCCCACGTCGACACGACGATCAGCGGCGAGCAGTACGCCGTCCCGAACCGGCGCGTGATCGGCAAGAGCCTGCCGCTCGAGAACACCTACTTCAAGGTGACCTACCTGCGTTCGCCTGACGCGCCGCAGTCGGGGTTCGCGGCCGAGCAGGCGATCGACGAGCTCGCCTACATGGCGAAGATGGACCCGGTCGCCTTCCGGCTGAAGAACGTGGCCACGCCGACGAGCCCGGTGCCCGACGTCGCGCAGCGGTGGCGGAACGTGCTCGTCAACGCGGCGAAGGACGCCGGCTGGCAGCCGAAGGTGGCTGCGTCGCGCCTGTCGTCCGACACCGTCGTCACGGGCCGAGGCATCGCCTTCGGGCACTACGCGAACACGATGACCTGCTGCGTGGCGGACATCAGGGTGAACAAGAAGACCGGCAAGATCGTGGTCGAGAACCTCCACGTCGCGGCCGACTCGGGCCTCGTCGTGTATCCGGGTGGCGCCCGCAACAACGAGGAGGGCGCGGCCGTCCAGGGCGTCAGCCGTGCGCTCATCGAGGAAGTCACCTTCGACGATCATCACGTGACGAGCCTCGACTGGGTGACGTATCCGATGCTGCGCTTCAAGGACGCGCCGGCCGTGGTCGTCCACGAGCTGCAGCGCACCGACGTCCCCGACCCGGCTGGGCCGGGATCGCGCTCGACGGGCTCGGGCGAGCCGGCGCTGCCACCGGTCGCGCCGGCGATCGCGAACGCGTTCTTCGACGCGACCGGCGTCCGCCTCCGCGAGGCGCCGATGACGCCGGCCCGTGTTCGGGGGGTGCTGCGAGCGGCCGGCGTCGTGTAGGAGCGTCGCGGGCGACGCGGCGCAGCCGTGCGACCGAGGGAGGGCCCCGTGCCGGGCCCTCCCTCCGTTCTCGGGCGGGCGCGGGGGAGCCTGTCAGGAGAGCGCAAGGATTTCGTAAGACCTTCGGCCCTTCGGGGATCAATCGGCGGCCGAGTGGCCAAGCTGGCTGGGATGACTGATCAAGACAAGAGGGGGTCGATATGAGGCTCGTGCGCTTCTCGAAGTGGATCGTCCGCAGCCGCGGGGTGCTCGCGGCCGTCGCGGTCTGCGGGCTCGGCGTCGCCGGCGTGGCCGGCGCCGCCACCACGCGGTCGGCGGTCGCGCCGTCGAACAGCTCGCTGCCGACGATCACCGGCAAGGCTGCCGTCGGCAGCACGGTCACCGCCAACCCGGGCACGTGGACCGGGTCGACGCCGATCACGTACCAGTACCAGTGGCTGATCTGCGGGAACGACGGCGGCGCCTGCCGGAACATCCCGGGGGCGACCTCGCAGACCTACACCTTCGCGCCGGCCGATCTCGGCAACACGGCGCGCGTGACGGTGATCGCAGGAAACGCCGATGGGTCGAGCAGCGCGACGAGCGCGCCGACGGCGGTGATCGCCGCGGCGTCGGGGCCGGTGAACACCGCCCCGCCGACGATCAGCGGCAACGCGAGCGTCGGCAGCACGCTCACCGCCAGCCCGGGCACGTGGACCGGCAGCGGCACGATCTCGTACAAGTTCCAGTGGCGCGTGTGCAGCCCGGATGGGAGCGCCTGCCGCGATATCCCCGGCGCGACCGGACAGACGTACAAGCTGACGCCGGACGACCTCGGCAACGCGGAGCGGGTCGTGGTCACCGCGACCGACGCGAACGGGTCGAGCTCGGCTACGAGCCCGCCGACGCCGAGCATCGCTCCTGCGCCGAGCGGGTGCCCGAAGCTCGCTGCGGGCGCGCAGTCGGTCTCGGTCAACGACGTCGCGAGCCCGGCGCGGCTTCAGATCGACCGCTTCCGGCTGGTGACGAGCAGCCCGATCACGGCCGCGATGACCTCGTTCAGCGTCCTGATCCACGTGAGCGACACCTGCGGCCAGTCGGTGAGCGGCGCGCTCGTCTACGCGACTGCGGTGCCGTACGGCCAGGTGTCGATCCCGGCGGAGACGGCGACCGACGCCGCCGGCAACGTCACGCTGACGTTCAACCGCGAGACCGGCTTCCCGGCGAGGTACAACCAGCAGCTCATGGTCCTGTTCCTCCGGGCGCGCCGGGCGAGCGACCCGCTGCTCGGCGGGATCTCGACGCGGCGGCTGATCTCGCTCCCGGTCAGGCTGCACGGCTGAGCCGGGCGCCGTCCGGGCCGGGGCGCCGCGACCCGGCCCGGACGCCGAGCCGCAGGCAAGTGGAGGCGGGGGCGCGGGACCGGGCATACTTCGGCGGGCGAGGGCGGTTAGCTCAGTTGGGAGAGCACCAGCTCGACAAGCTGGGGGTCACTGGTTCGAGCCCAGTACCGCCCAT
>DATGKS010000063.1:0-82167 GCA_035294545.1 Solirubrobacteraceae bacterium
TACGTCATCCTCACCGACATCGCCGGCGTCGAGGATCACCTCGGCGACATGGACTTCAAGGTCGCCGGCACGCGGGACGGGATCACCGCCCTGCAGATGGACATCAAGATCACGGGCGTCACGTTCGAGATCATGCGCGACGCGCTCGCCCAGGCCCGCGTCGCCCGCGAGTACATCCTCGGCGAGATGGCCAAGGTGATCGACACGCCGCGGTCGGAGCTCTCGAAGTACGCACCGGGCATTGCCTCGGTGCAGATCGACCCCGAGAAGATCGGCCTGCTGATCGGCAAGGGCGGCGAGACGATCCGCGCGCTCCAGGAGGAGTTCGAGTCCCAGATCGACGTCAACGACGAGGGCATGGTGCTCGTCTACGCCGCCGATCGCGAGCGCGGGGACGCGCTCGTGGAGCGGATCCGCTCGATGACCAAAGAGGTCGAGGTCGGCGACCAGTTCACCGGCCGGGTCGTCAAGACGACCCAGTTCGGCGCCTTCGTCGAGCTCACGAAGGGCACCGACGGCCTGCTGCACATCTCAAACGTCGCGCCCGGCAAGCGGATCGGGACGGTCGAGGAGGTGCTCGGCAAGGGCGACGAGCTCGCGGTGACCGTCGTCGAGGTCGATCGCGAGCGGGGCCGCATCGGCCTGCGGCTCACGGTCGATCCGGAGATCCAGGGCAAGTCCCCCGACGAGCTGCGGGAGATCGCGGCCGCCGAGGCGAGTCGGCCCCGGGGTGGCGGCGGTGATCGCGGAGGACGCGGCGACCGCGGCGGCCGCGGACGCGACCGTGACCGCGGTGGACGCGGCGATCGCAACGGCGGCGAGCGGGGCCGGGTGCGCGACCGCGACCCCGAGCGCGCGTGAGCGCCGGTCCCCTCCCGGATCGACGGACCAGCCCGGACGTGGCGTGGAGAACACTCACCGCCTGACGACGCTTGAGTCGGGCGTGCGGATCGTGACGGAGGCGATGCCCTCCGTCCGATCCGTGTCGCTCGGCCTGTGGATCGGCACCGGCTCGCGGTATGAGTCCGACGCCCAGGCGGGCCTCTCGCACCTGCTTGAGCACCTGCTGTTCAAGGGGACGGCGCGCTACGCGTCGCTCGAGATCGACCAGATCTTCGACGCGATGGGCGCCGAGCTGAACGCGGGGACCGGCAAGGAGACGACCTCGGTCTACGCGCGCGTGATCGACGAGCACCTCGTCGACGCGTTCGACGTGATGGCCGACATGGTGTTCCACCCGGCGCTCACCGAGATCGACTCCGAGCGGGAGGTGATCCTGGAGGAGATCGCGATGTACGAGGACGACCCCCAGGAGAAGGTCTTCGACATCCTCGGCGAGGCGATGTTCGGAGCCGATCCCCTCGGCCGCGCGATCATCGGCCGCGCCGACGTCATCTCCGGCACCCCCTCCGAGGAGATCGCGGCCTTCCACGCCGAGCGCTACCAGGCGGGCAACGTCGTCATCGCCGCGGCCGGGGCGGTCGACCACGACGCGTTCGTCGCGATGGCGCGGGAGCGCCTGGCCGACCTGTCCTCGTACCGGTCGGTGTGGGCGCCTGCGCCGGTGAGCGCCGCCGCGCCCGCCGCCCACTTCGAGCGCAAGGACACCGAGCAGTACCACGTCTGTCTCGGCGCCGTCGGGCTCTCGCGCCATGACGAGCGCCGCTTCGCGCTGCGCGTGCTCGACACGATCTTCGGCGGCACATCCTCGAGCCGCCTGTTCCAGGAGGTGCGCGAGGAACGCGGCCTCGCCTATGCCGTCTACTCGTTCACGAGCGGCTACCGCGACACCGGCCAGGTCGGCCTGTATGTCGGCACGCGCGCCGACAACCTCGCGCCGGCGATGGCGGTCGTCGGCTCCGAGCTCGCGCGGCTCCGCCAGTCTCCGGCGAGCCGGGACGAGCTGCGGCGCGCCAAGGAGAACCTCAAGGGCCGCGTCGTGCTCGCGCTCGAGTCGACCGGCGCGCGCATGAACCGGCTCGGCTCGGAGATCCTCGCCGGCGAGCCGCTGCTCACGCTCGACGAGGTGACCGAACGGATCGACGCCGTGACGCTCGACGACCTCACCGAGCTCACCGCCGAGCTATGGGCCCCGGAGCGGGTCTGCGCCGCCGGCATCGGCCCCGACCGCACGCATTTCGAGGCGGCGCTCGCCGAGGCGGCTCCCGAGCTCGCCGGCGCGGCCGTGCGGGGACGCTGAGCGTGGCCGAGCCGTTGAAGGTGGCCGTCGCCGGCGCCGCCGGGCGGATGGGCGCCACCGCCTGCGGGGCGGTCGACGCCGCGCCCGACATGGAGCTCGTCGCGCGTGCGGACCCGGCGCTCGGGGTCACGGTCGCCGAGGCGCTCGCCGCCGGCCCCGACGTGATGATCGACTTCACCGTGCCGGACGCGGTCGTCGGCAACGCACGCGCGGCGGTGGCCGCGGGCGTGCACGTCGTGATCGGCGCGACCGGCTTCGAGCACTCGGCGCTCGATGACCTGCGCGGCGCGTCCGGGAACGTGTTCGTCGCGCCGAACTTCGCCGTCGGGGCGGTGCTCATGATGCGCTTCGCGGCAGAGGCCGCCCGGCACCTCGCGAAGGCCGAGATCGTCGAGCTTCACCACGACCGCAAGCTCGACGCCCCGAGTGGGACGGCCGCCCGCACCGCGCAGCTCATGGCGGAGGCCTCGGGGCGCGAGGTGCCGATCCACTCGGTGCGCCTGCCGGGCCTCGTCGCCCACCAGGAGGTGATCCTCGGCGACGTCGGCCAGACGCTCACGATCCGCCACGACTCGATCGACCGCGAGTCGTTCATGCCGGGGGTGCTGCTCGCGGTGCGGCGGGTGGGCTCGCTGCCGAACTCGCCGACCGTCGGGCTCGAAGCATTGCTGTTCGATGAGTGAGCGCGGGCTCGCGCTGTCATTGGAGCGCCCGCTGCGCACCGGGCGCCTCGTGCTCCGGGGGTTCGAGCCCGCCGACGCCGAGGCGATTCACGCCTATCGCTCGCTGCCGGAGGTGGCGCGCTACGTGCCGTTCGCGCCGATGGACCAGGCGCTCATCGCCGAGCGGCTCGCGGGGCCGTGGGCGCGCCGGCGGGCGACCGTGGAGGACGGCTTCCTGGTCGTCGGGATCGAGCGCCTCGACACCGGCGAGCTCATCGGCGACCTCACGCTCATGCTCACGAGTGCCGAGCATTGCGGCGGCGAGATCGGCTGGCTGCTGCACCCCGCCCACGGCGGCCACGGCTACGCGACCGAGGCCGCCCGCGCCGGTCTCGACCTCATGTTCGATGCCGGCGTGCACCGGGTGACCGCGCGCGTCGACGCGCGCAACACGGCGTCGCTGCGGCTGTGCGAGCGACTCGGGATGCGCCGCGAGGCGGTGCTCGTGGAGAACGAGTGGTTCAAGGGAGAGTGGAGCAACGAGGTCGACTACGCGCTGCTCGACCGCGAATGGGCCGGCTTATCGGCGCGATGAGCGAAACGACTTGAGGGCGACCGGCGGGCCGTGCAGGATGGCGACCCGTTCCCAATCAGACCCAGTTCACCCGTAGAGACCGGGTTCTCCGGGTTCTCACCCATCGCCACTCGTCCAGTCCACGCAGGATTCCGGACGTCTCACAGGAGGGCAGGCCCATGAGCCTCATCAAGATCACCGACGACCGATTCGCCTCAGAGGTGCTCGAGTCCGAGCAGCCCGTGCTCGTTGACTTCTGGGCGGCGTGGTGCCCGCCCTGCCGGAAGATGGACCGCGTGCTCGCGGAGATCGCCGAGGAGCGCGATGATCTGCGCATCGTCAAGCTCGACGTGGAGACCGAGCAGCGCACGGGCGCGCGGTACGGCGTGCTCGCGATGCCGACGCTGATCCTGTTCTCCGCAGGCAGCGAGGTGCTCCGGCTCGTCGGCGCGCGGCCGCGGCACCGGCTGCTGTCCGAGCTGGAGGACGCGCTTGCGCTCGCGTAGCGCCGCCGGACTCGCGGCCGCGTAGCGTCTCCCGTCATGGAGCTTCGCCAGCTGCGCTACTTCGCCGCGGTCGCGCGCCACCGCCACTTCGGTCGCGCCGCCGAGGAGCTGTACGTCACGCAGTCGGCGCTCTCACAGCAGGTCGCTCGCCTCGAGGAGGAGCTCGGGCTCGCGCTCGCGCTGCGCACCTCCCGCGGAGTCGAGCTCACACCCGCCGGCGCCGAGCTCCTGGAGCACGCGGACGAGATCCTCGGTCGCATCGAGCGTGCGCGGGCCGCGATCGACGCCCATGCCGGCGCGGTCCGTGGCGCCGCCCGGCTGGCCAGCACCGCCCATGATGCGGGCGGGCTCGCGGGCGGAGTGGCCGCCTTCCACGCCGCGCATCCCGGCGTGCGGCTGTCCGTGCGGCTCGTCCCGGCCGCCGAGGCGGTCGCCCTGACCGTGACCGGAAGCGTCGACGTCGCGGTGGTGGGCGTCCATGGCGACGTGCCACAGGTGGCGCCCGGCCTCTGCGCCGAGACGCTGCGCGAGGAGGAGCTCGTGATCGCCGGCGCCCCCGGCAGCGCTCTCGCCGGCGAGAACGTCGTCACGATCGAGACGCTCCGCGGCGCGCCGCTCCTGCTGCCCGCGCGGGGCACCGCCGTGCGAGCGGCCGTCGACGCGTGGTGCCAGCGCGCCGGTTTCAGCCCGCTGCCGGTCGTCGAGACCGACGACCCGCGGCTGATCCGCGCGCTCGTCGCCCGCGGGCTCGGGCTCACGGTGCTGCCGCCGTCCTGGCTCGACGGTCCCGGGAATGAGCTCGCCAGCGCACGCCTCACGAGCGACGCGGGCGGCGGCGGGCCGGTCCACCGGCTCGTGCTGCTCCGAGCCTGCGACCGGCGGCTCACGCCGGTCGGCCGGCTGCTGGTCGAGCACCTGAGCGCGGCCCTGGGCGGCGGTCAGGCAGGCGGCGGCCACTCGGGCGGCGGCGGCCAGGCCGACGGAAGGTCGACGATCGGCGGCCGGTCGGCGTAGACCTCCTGCGGCGAGTCGGACTCGCGCTCGACCGCCGCGCCGTGGCGGGCGGCGGTCGGGTCCGGCAGGTAGCGGATGCCCTTGCCCGGGGTGCGCGTGCCGTACATGAGGATCGCGCACGGCCCTGAGCCGGCGCCGACCGTGATGTGCGCCGTCCCGGGCGGGGAGTGCAGGTAGTCCCACGGGCCCGTCCGGTGCTCCTCGCCCTCCACGACCGCCACGCATTCGCCGCTCAGCACGAGGAACCCCTCGAGGTCGCCCTCGGCGTGGTAGTCGCCCGGCCACAGGATGTGGACCCCGATTCCGAGCCGGTCGGAGGGCTCGGGGCCGCTCTCGAACGTCGTGTACGCGCCGCCGCCGGGGAAGCCCCGCCAGCGCGTCTGCGCGAGGTTGAGGATGTACCAGCCCTCGTCGGCGGGCTGCAGACCGGTGTCGGTCCGCTCCAGGCGCGCCTCGTCGGTCATGCCGCCGCCACGCGTCTGCGGTTGCTCACACCCGCTCCTCCACGGCCGTGACCTCGGGGATCAGGTCCGCCACCGAGTCGAGCACCCGGCTGGCCCGGTAGGGATGGCGGTCGGCGTCCTCCCGGGTGGTCGAGCCGGTGAGCACGAGCACGGTGTGCATGCCGGCCTCAAGGCCGCTGATCACGTCGGTGTCCATGCGGTCGCCGATCATCGCCGCTGACTCGGAGTGGGCGTCGATCGCGTTGAGCGCCGAGCGCATCATCAGCGGGTTCGGTTTGCCGACGTAGTAGGGCTCGATCCCGGTCGCGCGGGTGATGAGCGCCGCCACCGCGCCCGTCGCCGGCACCGGCCCGTCGACCGAGGGGCCGCTCGGGTCGGGGTTGGTGGCGATGAAGCGGGCGCCGGCGGCGACGAGCCTGATCGCGAGCGTGATCCGCTCGAAGCTGTACGTGCGCGTCTCGCCGAGCACGACGTAGTCGGGCTCGCGCTCGGTGAGCGTGTAGCCGGCGGTGTGGAGCGCCGTGGTCAGCCCTGCCTCCCCGATCACGAACGCCGATCCGCCCGGCCGCTGGTCGTCGAGGAAGCGGGCGGTGGCGAGCGCCGAGGTCCAGATTCGCGACTCGGGCACCTCGATCCCGCTCGTGCGCAGCCGCGCGGACAGATCGCGCGGCGTGTAGATCGAGTTGTTCGTGAGCACGAGGAAGGGGATGTCGCGCTTGCGCAATCCCTCGATGAACTCGGCGGCCCCGGGGATCGCCCGGTCCTCGTGGACGAGCACGCCGTCCATGTCGGTCAGCCAGGCACGGATCTCGCGGTCGGCCATGGCGACATGGTGACGGATCTCGCGAGGGCGGGCATGCGGCGTCACACTGGGTCGCCATGAGCCTGTTGCGCACGCTTGCCGGAATCGTCGGCCCCGGGCACGTGCTGAGCGATGCGTCGCTGCGCGCCGGCTACGAGCGGGATTGGACCGGTCGCTGGCGAGGCGCGGCGCTCGCGGCTGTGCGCCCCGGGGACGTCGAGGAGGTCGCCGCGGTCGTGCGCGCCTGCGCAGCGACGGGGGCGGCGATCGTCACCCAGGGTGGGAACACGGGCCTGGTCGGCGGCGGCGTGCCGCGGCCGGCGAGCGGTTCCGATGCCGTCGGCGAGCGGCCCCAGGTCGTGCTCTCGACGACCCGTCTTGACGCGGTCGCCGGGGTCGACACGGCGACCGCGCAGCTGCAGGCGGGCGCCGGGACGGCGCTCGCCGACGCCCGGCGCGCCGCCCGCGCCGCCGGGCTCGACCTCGCGCTCGATCTCGCCGCTCGCGACGCGGCGACGCTCGGCGGGCTCGTCGCCTGCGACGCCGGTGGCCTGCGGGCGCTCCGGCACGGCACCGCGCGCCGGCAGCTGGCGGGCGTCGAGGCGGTGCTCGCCGACGGGAGCGTCGTCCGCAGCCGCATGGGCGGGCTCGTCAAGGACACCGCCGGCTACGACCTCGGCGCGCTGCTTGCGGGCTCGGAGGGCACGCTCGGGGTGATCACCGCCGTGCGCTGGTCGCTCGCGCCGCGCCGGGACGCGCGCGCGGTCGCGCTCGTCGCCCTCGAGCGGGTCGAGGAGGCGGTCGGCCTCGTGCGCGCTCTGCGGCCACGGCTGCCGTCGCTCGAGCTGTGCGAGCTGATGGAGCGTGCCGGGGTCGAGCTCACCTGCGCCCACCTCGGCATACCCGAGCCCGGCCGCGGGTCACCGGTCTCCGTGCTGCTGGAGTGCGCGGCGCCGTCCGGGGATCCGCTCGTCGAGCTCGCCGACGCGCTCGACGCGGCGGGGGTGGGGGAGTGCGCGGTGAGCCCCGCCGACGCCGCCGGGCGCGAGCGCCTGCTGTCGATCCGCGACGGGCACGCGGACGCGATCGCCGCCCACGGAATGCCGCTCAAGCTCGACGTCGGCATGCCGCTCGACGCGCTCTCCGGGTTCTGGGAGGAGGTGCCGGCCGTGGTGGGGCGCCATGCGCCGTCCGCCCAGATCGTGCGCTTCGGCCACCTCGGCGACGGCAACCTCCATGTCAACGTGCTCGGGGTGGAGAGGGGCGCGGTGCGGGCGCTCGAGGACGACGTGCTCGAGCTCGTCGCCCGGCGCGGCGGCACGGTGAGCGCCGAGCACGGCATCGGCGTGCACAAGGTCCGACACCTGTCGCTCAGCCGCTCGCCGGACGAGCTGCGGGCGATGCGCGCGATCAAGCGGGCGCTCGATCCGGCGGGCGTGCTCAACCCGGGGGTGCTGCTCCCGGCCGAGAGCTGACCGGCGGCCCACTCGCGCGGGCAGGAGTGATGTCCCGGCGACCATTTCGTCGCGCGCGGCAACCGGCGGCCCACTCGCGCGGGCAGAAGTGATGGCCCGGCGAGCATTTCGTCGCGCGGCGGCAACCGGCGGCCCACTCGCGCGGGCCCGCCCGAGCTCAGCAGAGCAGCTCGACGCGGTTGCCCCACGGGTCGGCGGTGAAGAAGCGCGCGGCGACGCCCGGCAGTGGCTCGTCCCGACGGACCGGCGCCCCCGCGTGCTCGAGACGCTCCGTGAGCGCCCGGAGCGCCGCCTCGTCCCGCGCCCGGAGCGCCGGATGGGCCTTCCGCGCCGGCACGAAGCCCTCGGCGACCACACCGACGTGCAGGGCGGCGCCGCCCGCGAGCGCGAACCAGGCGCCGCCGCGGTCGGCGAGCTCCGCCGGCTTGGCGATCTCGCGCAGGCCGAGCAGTTCGCCGTAGAACGCGCGCGCCGCGGTCTCGCACCCAGGCGGCGCGGCGACCTGGACGTGGTCGAGCGCGAGTGGCTCGCCGGGCGTCACCGTCGCCGACCCGACGGTCGGGGGGAGCTTGTCCGCTGCGCATGCCCTCTCCGGTAGCGTTCCGCGGCCATGTCAGTCGAGATTAGGCCCGTCCGCGGCTTCCGCGACCTGAAGGCGTTCATCGACCTCCCCTACCGGCTGCACAAGCGCACGCCGTGGATCCCGCCGCTCAAGGAGGAGCGCTACCTGTTTCTCATCCGCCGCTGCAACGCGTTCTTCACCCACGGCGAGGCTGAGTACTTCGTCGCCCGCCGCGGCGGCCGGGTCGTCGGGCGGATCACCTCGCATATCGACCACGCCTACAACGACTTCCACGGTGGCCGCACCGGGATGTTCGGCTTCGTCGAGTTCGAGGACGACCAGGAGATCGTCGATGCGCTGCTGCAGACCGCGGAGGGGTGGCTGCGGGAGCGCGGGATCGAGCAGATGGTCGGCCCGATGGACTTCTCGATCAACGACGAGGGCGGCATCCTCATCGAGGGCTACGAGCTCGAGCCGCAGATCCGCCATCCCTGGCACCCGCCCTACTACCGCGTCCGGATCGAGCAGACGGGCCTCCGGAAGGCGATCGACAACTACAGCTGGAGCCTCGATGTCTCCAACCGCACGCGCCTGGACCCACGGCTGCCGCGGATCGCCGAGCGGGCGCGCACGAAGTACGGGGTGACGATCCGCAAGATGGAGCGGCGCACGCTGCGCCGCGACCTCGACGAGTTCGCGAAGGTCTACAACGCCGCCTGGGCGCACAACTGGGGGTTCGTGCCCTACTCGAAGGCCGACCTCGACATGTACTGGTTCGACCAGCAGCTCATCTACTCGCGCGAGTGGTACATGGTCGCCGAGATCGACGGGGAGACGGTCGGGATGGCGATCACGATCCCCGACGTCGCCCAGATCCTCAAGCTCATGCGCGGCCACTTCCTGCCGATCGGCTGGATCTTCTACGCGCTGCGCCACCGGATCATCGACCGCCTGCGCGTCGGGTTCCTCGGCGTGATGCCCGAGTACGAGCACACGGGTGTCGCCGCCGCGCTCTACATGGAGCACTTCGACGTCGCCGAGCGCGCGCGCGAGAAGCACGGCGAGGCGGGCTTCATCCTCGAGACGAACCACTCGATGAACCGCGCGCTTGCGGCGATGGGCGGCACGATCGTCAAGCGCTGGCGCCTGTACGAGCGCGCGCTCGTCTGAGCACCCCCGCGCGCTCGTGCCGGCGCCCCCCGCGCGCTCGTGCCGGCGCCCCCCCCGCGCTCGTGCGGGCGCCCCCGCGCGCTCGTGCGGGCGCCCCCCGGCGGGGGTCCGCCCTTCGACCCCCACACGCGTCCCCGGGCGCCGGGCGCCCTCCAGGGGTCCGCCCGCCGACCGGCCTGCTCCGCCGACAGTCCCACGCCGCGTCCCCTGCGATAATCGGTGCCAGTGCCCCTCGAGCTCGGAGCGATCAACACCGCGATGGTGACGCCGTTCGACGCGCGCGGCCGCGTCGACGAGGAGGCGGCGGTCGCGCTCATGCACCACCTCGTCGACCACGGCACCGAGGGTCTCGTCGTCTGCGGGACGACCGGGGAGGCCGCGACGCTCGACGACGAGGAGCACCTGCGGGTGATCGAGCTCGCCGTCCAGGAGATGAGGGGCACCTGCCCGGTCATCGCCGGCGTCGGCTCCAACGACACGCGCCACGCGGTCATGCTCACCGAGCGGGCGACGGCGATCGGCCCGGACGCGCTGCTCTCGGTCAACCCGTACTACAACCGCCCGAGCCGGCGCGGGATCGTCGCCCATTTCCGCGAGATCGTCCGCGCCACCGACCTGCCGATCGTGCTCTACAACATCCCGCAGCGGACCGGCTCCGACATGGGAAACGACCTGCTCGCCGAGCTCGCCCAGCTCGACCACATCGAGGCGGTCAAGCAGGCCAACCACGGGAACCTCGCGCCGATCGACGGCCTTTCGATCTACGCCGGCAACGACGACATGCTCGCCGACGTGCTCGACCTCGGGGAGCCGGGCGGGATCCTCACCGGCAGCCACCTGTTCGCCGCCGAGATGCGCCGCATGGTCGATGAGCCCGGGCGGCGTCGGGAGATCGACGCCTCGCTTCACGACGTGTATCGCGATCTTGCGATCGCGCCCGCGGCATGCTCGCTCAAGGCCGCGCTCAACCTGATCGGCGTGAGGGTGGGCGCGCCCCGGCTTCCCTACGTCGAGCTCGAGGAATCCGAGCTCGCGGTCATCCGGGCGCTGCTTGAGCGCCACGGCCTGCTGGCGCACGCGGCGTGAGCAGCTCCACTCTGCGCGTCCTGCCGCTCGGCGGCCTGGGCGAGATCGGCAAGAACATGACCGTGCTCGAGTACGAGGAGCGGATCGTCGTCGTCGACACGGGCCTGCGCTTCCCGACGGCCGACATGCTCGGGATCGACCTCGTGCTGCCCGACTTCGCCTACCTGCGCGAGCGCGCCGACCAGATCGAGGCGATCGTCATCACGCACGGCCACGAGGACCACCTCGGCGCGCTGCCCTGGGTGATCCGCGAGCTGCGGCGCGAGCTCGGCGGGGAACCCGGACCCCCCGTCTACGGTGGGCCGCTCACGGTTGCGATGGCCCGCTCCAAGCTCGACGAGCACAACCTCCGCGACGTCGAGCTCCACGACGTCCCCGCGGGCGAGGAGATCGACGCCGGGCCGTTCACGCTCGAGCTCATCCACATGACCCACTCGATCCCGGACTCCTGCGCGGTGGCGGTGACCACCGACCTGGGAACGGTCCTGATCACCGGCGACTACAAGTTCGACCAGACGCCGGTCGACGGCGGCCCGGCGGACGTCGCGCGCCTCGCCGAGCTCGGCTCCGAGGGCGTGCTGCTGCTGTGCGGCGATTCGACGAACGCCGACCGGCCGGGGTTCTCGCCGTCGGAGCGGGGTGTCGGTCCCCACCTGCAGGAGGTGTTTGCGCGCGCCGAGGGGCGGATCGTCGTCACGAGCTTCGCCTCGAACATCCACCGCGTCCAGCAGGTCGTCGACGCCGCCGGCGCGCTCGGCCGGAAGGTCGCGCTCGTCGGGCGCTCGATGCGCAAGAACGTCAACATCGGGCGCTCGCTCGGGCACATCGAGGTCCCCGAGGGCATGCTCATCCAGCCCCACGAGATCGAGCAGTTCCCCGACCACCGGATCGTCGTGATCTCGACCGGCTCCCAGGGCGAGCCGCTGTCGGCGCTGCGCCGGATGGCCCACGACGACCACCGCCAGGTGTCGCTGCACGAGGGCGACACGGTCGTGTTCTCGGCGACGCCCATCCCCGGCAACGAGCGCGCGGTGGGCGAGACGATCGACCGGCTCTACCACATCGGCTGCGAGGTGATCACGCCGCGCGAGGCGCCGATCCACGCCTCCGGCCACGGCTACGCCGAGGAGCTGAAGCTCATGCTCAACCTCGTGCGGCCGCGCTACGTGATGCCGATCCACGGCGACCACAAGCGGATCCGCCTGCACGCGGCGCTCGCCGAGGCGGTCGGCATCCATCCCGACCGGATCTTCGAGTCCGAGAACGGGCTCCCGCTCGACATCACCGAAGCCGGCGCCTCGTTCTCGACGCCTGTGCAGTCCGGGATGATCTTCGTCGACGGGGTGAATATCGGCGACCCCGCCGACGTCGCGCTCCGCGACCGGCGGATGCTCTCCGACGACGGGATCTTCATCGTCGTGGCCACGATCTCCGAGCAGACCGGCGAGTCGGTCGTGCCGCCCGAGGTGATCTTCCGGGGCGTGCCGTTCGTCGAGCAGGGCGACGAGCTCGTCGCCGACATCCGGCACGCGGTCGAGGACTCGCTCGCCGAGGCGGCGCGCGAGGGCATCCGCGAGATCGACCTGCTCCAGGAGGAGCTCCACGACGACCTCGCGGCGTTCGTCTACGAACGGTTGCGGCGGCGTCCGATGGTCCTGCCGGTCGTCGTCGAGGTCTGAGCCCGCTCGCGCGGCGTCGCGTCGTCCCCGTTGTCGAGCATCACCTCGGTGTCGGGCGGCGCCCCGTCGCGCGTCGACTCGTGGGGCAGGCGGATGACGAATCGCGTCCCCTTCATCTCGCGCTCGGGCGCGGTCGGCTCGAGGCGCACCGTGCCGCCGTGCGCCTCGACGACCGAGCGGACGATCGCCAGACCGAGCCCCGAGCCGCGGCCGCCGTCGCGCCCGCCGCGGACGAAGCGCTCGAACACGCGATCGGCAAGCTCGGCGGGGATCCCGGGCCCCGCGTCCTCGACGACGAGCACGACCTCGTCCCCGGCGGTCCTCGTCGCCGCGCGCACGCGCGTTCCCGGCGGCGTGTGCCGGACCGCGTTCTCGAGCAGGTTGAGGATCAGCCGGTGCAGCTCGTCGCGGGCGCCGAACACAGGCGCGGGCTCGGCGTGCACGAGCAGCTCGTGCTTGTCGGCCATCGGCCCAAGCTCGGCCGCCGCCTCGATCAGCACCTCCCCGAGGTCGGTCGGGCGGTGCGGCTGCGAGCGTCGCGCGTCGGCCCGCGCGAGCAGCAGGAGGTCGCCGACGAGGCGGCGCATCCGCCGGGTCGAGCGCAGGGCCGCCTCGGCCGTTTCGGACTGCTCGCCGGAGAGCTCCTCGGTGAGGATCTCGAGGTTCGCGAGCACGCTCGTCAGCGGCGTGCGCAACTCGTGCGAGGCGTCGGCGACGAACTCCCGCTGGCGCTCGAGCATCGTCTGCGTGCGCGTGCGCGACGCGTCGAGCGCGCCGAGCATCCCCTCGAGCGTGCGGGCGAGCTCGGCGATCTCGTCCTCGGCCTCGGGATGGGGGATCCGCCGACGGGTGTCCTCGGTGCGGCCGATCTCCCGCGCGGCGCGCGTGAGCTCCTTGATCGGCGACATCGCCCGCTCGGAGACGAACAGCCCGGCGAGCAGCGCGAGCACCGCGCCGCCGAGCACCCCGAGCAGCAGGAACGCCTGAACGCGGGCGAGCGTCTGGTCGACGTCCGCCAGGGGCAGGGCGTAGAGGAGCGTGGCCTCGTAGCCCTTCTGGCGCAGCGGGATGTTCGCGCGCACCGACACCCGGTAGCCGTCGCTGGTGAAGCGCCGCGAGCGGGTCGGCATGATCGTGAACCGGCGCTCATGGCCCCGCACGCGCGGCGGCAGCCGACGCTGCGCGCACAGCAGGCTCCGGCGGTAGGTGTCGAACACGCGGATGACCGCGTGCTCGGCGGCGGCGAACGAGCCGAGGTTGAGGACGTCGCAGTTGGCCATGCCGTTGCCGCCGATCGTCAGCTTCTGGGTGATCTGCGCGCTGAGGTCCTGGCTCTGGCCGATGAGCTGGTTGTCGAACTGACTGCGGACCTGGCGGTTGGTGAGCACGCCGACGATCACGGCGAAGCTCGCCAGGATGACGAACGTGAGCGCCGCCGAGCCGCCGGCCAGCCGCCAGCGGATCGGGACGGATCTATACGCGGAGTACGTACCCCGCGCCGCGGATCGTGTGTAGGAGACGAGGCTCCCCACCGGCTTCCAGCTTCCGTCGCAGGTTGGAGACGAACACCTCGATCGTGTTCGTCATCGAGAACGGGTCGTAGCCCCACACCTCGTCGAGCAGACGCTGGCGGGAGATCACGATCCGCTCGTTGCGCATCAGGTACTCGAGCAGCTCGAACTCGCGCTGGGTGAGCTCGACGAGCCGATCACCGCGCACCACCTCGTGCGTGTCGGGGTTGAGCTTCAGGTCGCCGACCGCGAGGTTCGCCTGCCCGCGCGGCGGGCGGCGGCGGAGCAGCGCGCGCAGGCGGGCGAGCAGCTCCTGGCGCTCGAACGGCTTGACCAGGTAGTCGTCGGCGCCGCTGTCGAGGCCCTCGACCCGCGACTCGACCGCGTCGCGGGCGGTGAGCACGAGAATCGGCACGTCGTCGTCGGAGTCGCGCAGCGTGCGCGCGACATCGAGCCCGTCGAGGTCGCCGGGCAGCCCGAGGTCGAGAATCACGAGGTCGGGCAGGAACGCGTGCACCGCGTCGAGCCCCGAGCGACCGTCGCTCGCGACCCGCACCTCGTAGCCCTCCATCCGCAGCGAGCGCTGCAGCACCTGGGCAATCGCGTCGTCGTCCTCGACGACGAGCACCCGCGGCGGTCGGTCGAAATCGGCCATCTCGCTGCCGATGGTACGGGGAGGAGCTTTGCGGCGCGCGTCGAAGCACTGACTCCGCACGATGCCCGCCTCGACGAAGTCCCGCACCGCCGCCAACCGCAAGCGGGCCGGCGCCACGGCGTCCAGGCGCCGCGCGCCCGCGAAGGGCCGCGGCAAGACGACGCGCGGTACGCCGAGCTTACGGGCGCGCCGCTCGCTGTTCGCCTCCCGGGGCCCCGGGCTCCGCACCGCACCGGTGCTGGAGAGCCACCACGTCGACATCGCCGCGCTCGCGCTGATCGCGATCGGGATCTTCGTCGGCGGCGTCGCCTACGGCGGCTGGTCGGGCGGCGCGCTCGGGGACGGCGCGGTCACCGGCCTGCGCTTTCTGTTCGGCGCGCTCGGCTACGTCGTGCCCGCGGCGCTCGTGGCCACCGGGTCGCTCGTCCTGCTGCGCGAGCTGCGCCCGCCCGCGCGGCCGCTGCGCACGGGCACGCTCTGCCTCGCGGTCGCGCTCACGCTCGGGCTCGCCGCCGGGACGTTCGGGATCGGCCCGGGCGCCGCGCCCGCCGGCGAGCTGTGGCGCGCCGCCGCGATGGAGCGCCGCGGCGGCCTGCTCGGCGCTGCCGAGTACTGGATCTGCGCACACCTCATCTCGCAGGCGGGCGCCGACATCCTCGCCGTGTTCCTGCTCGTCGCGGGCGCGATCCTCATGAGCGGCGCCGGGCTCGCCGGCGTCCTGCGCCTCACCGGCGCGCACGTCGCGAACACCGGCCGAGCGCTGCGGGACGCGACAGGGTCGGGTGGGGCCCGTCGCGGCACCGGCCGTCCGGCGCCGGGCGAGGCGACGCGCATCCGCGGTCGGCGCACGGTGACCGCCGAGGACCCCGACGACTTCGATCCGCTCGCCGCGGATGAGGAGATCGCCGTGCGGGCGTCGGGCGCGCCGTCGCCGGAGCCGGCGGCGCTCGAGCCCGGGGAGGCTCCCGCAGGCATGGCCGGCGGGCCGGGCGCCGATGAGCTCGAGTCGCTGCCCGAGCTCGGTGCCGACGATGAGCCTCTCCAGCTGAAACTCGAGGAGGAGGATGGGGACGACGGCCGGAGCGGCCCTGGGCGTGAGGTCGACGAGGACGACCTCACGCCCCAGGGTCGCTACCGGGCCTCGGTCACCGAGGATCCCGACTTCGTCTGGCGCGTCCCCAGCCCGCGCTTCCTCACCCGCTCGAGCGGCGACGAGGCACGGCCCGACACGGCGGGGCAGGCGCAGATCGCGCGCTCGCTCGTCGAGGCGCTCGGCCATTTCGGGATCGAGGCGCGCGTCGTCGGCAAGGTCTCGGGCCCCCACATCACGCGCTACGAGATCCGGCTCGCGCCCGGCGTGAAGATGAGCAAGGTCGCGAGCCTCAAGGACGATCTCGCCTACGCGCTCGCGGCCACCGACATCCGCATCCTCGCCCCGATCCCGGGCAAGACGGCCGTCGGGATCGAGGTGCCGAACGCGCGGCGTCGGATCGTCCATCTCGGCGACGTGCTGAGCCCCGCGCCCGAGGGCTGGTCGCCGCTCACCGTGTGGCTCGGCAAGGACATCGCCGGCAAGGCGGTCGGCGCCGACCTGGCGAAGATGCCGCACCTGCTCGTCGCGGGCACGACCGGCGCGGGCAAGTCGGCGTGCGTCAACGCGATGCTCTCCTCGATCCTGCTGCGCGCCACCCCGCACGAGGTGCGGCTCGTGCTCGTCGACCCCAAGCAGGTCGAGCTCAACCACTATGAGTCGATCCCGCACCTGCTCACGCCGGTGATCACGAGCCCGCGCCAGGCCGCCAACGCCCTGCAGAACCTCGTGCGCGAGATGGAGCAGCGCTATTCGATCATGCAGCTTGCGCGCACCCGCTCGCTACCGGATCTCAACCGGGTGCGCGAGTCCCGCGGGGAGCCGCCGCTCCCCTACATCCTGTGCGTGATCGACGAGCTCGCCGACCTCATGATGGTTGCGCCCGCCGACGTCGAGGATTCGATCATCCGCCTCGCGCAGAAGGCGCGCGCGGTCGGCATGCACCTCGTGCTCGCGACCCAGTCCCCCCGGGTCGATGTCATCACCGGCATGATCAAGGCGAACGTCCCGTCGCGGATCGCGTTCGCGGTCTCCAGCCAGACCGACTCGCGCGTGATCCTCGATCAGAACGGCGCCGAGTCGCTGCTCGGCCAGGGCGACATGCTGTTCTCTCCGGTCGGCTCCTCGCGCCTGCAGCGGATCCAGGGGGCGTTCATCGACGAGCCGCAGATCCTCGAGATCACCGAGGCGTGGCGCAGGCAGGGCGAGCCCGAGATGCGCGAGGAGCTGCTGGAGGAGGTCGAGTCCGAGGACGACGGCGAGGGCGGCAGCGCCGAGGACCCGAACGACGCGGACTCCGACCCGCTGCTCGAGGGGGCGATCTCGCTCGTCGCCCAGATGGGGACCGCGTCGACCTCGATGCTCCAGCGGCGGCTGCGGCTCGGCTACACGCGCGCCGGACGGCTCATCGACATGCTCGAGCGCCGCGGGATCATCTCCGGCTACGAGGGCTCGAAGCCCCGCCAGGTGCTGATCGGCGAGGCGGACGTGCCGCGCATCCTCAGCCACCTTGCGGAGGCGGAGCGCGGCGGTTCGGCATCGAGCGCCGGTGGTGCGGTGCCGAGCTCCGGCGGCGGACCGGCCGGCGCGGCGTCGAGCCCGTCCGCTCCGGCGAGTGGCGAGCCGGGGCCGCTCGCGCGCGAGGAGACGGCCGTTCGGCACGTCGACGCGCCCGCCCCCGACGGGCCCCCGTCGGCGCCCGCGGACGAGCTCTGAGCGGGGCGTGATCGACCGGCACCGCGCGCGTGCACGCCGGTAGCCTTCGGTGACGGGATGGACGAGATCGGCAGCCAGTTGCGGGAGGCGCGCATGCGGATGCGCATCGACACCGGGGAGGTCGAGCAGCGCACGAAGATCCGCGCGAAGTACCTGCGCGCGATGGAGAACGAGGAGTGGGACCTGCTCCCGGGGGAGGTGTACGTCCGCAGCTTCCTGCGCACGTACGCGGACTTCCTCGGACTCGACTCGCGCGCGCTGCTCGACGAGTTCCGTCGCCGCTACGAGAGCCCTTCCGACCATGAGCCGCCGCCGATCGCGCCGCCCGGCCGCGAGCGGCGCGACCGTGAGCGCCGGCGCCAGCCGGGCGGCGGTGCCCGAATTCCGCCGTGGGTGATCGTGCTCGCCGTGCTCGTGATCGTCGCGGCCGTGCTCTACGACGTCGGAAAGCACAACGGCCAGACCCCGAGTACGTCCGCCGGCTCCGGGCACTCCAAGACGACGGCGCATCACACGGCCGCGCACCGTCGACACCCCCGTCGCCACCGCGTTCGGCACGTTCGCACGCCGACCGTCGTCACGGTCTCGCTCACGGTGACGAGTCCGACGGCGACGTTCATCTGCCTGGAGAACGCACACGGCCGCCACCTCGTCGACGGGACGTTCGTCGCCGGCGACACGATCCCCGCCGGCACCGCGCGCAAGCTCCTGCTCACGGTCGAGAGCTCGGCGGTGACGATCAAGGCCAACGGCAAGACGATCCCGAACACCGCCACCGGCTCGCCGGTGACGTATCGCATCCTGCCGACGGGCCACAGCATCATCGCGGCGCCGACGCCGAACATGAACTGCGGCCTGTGAGCGCCCCGGCGTCCGACGCGCGACCCGGCGGGGGCGCGGCGCACCGCGGGCCCCGGGCGGGCATCCTCGTCACGGGCACCGAGCTGCTCACGGGGATCATCGCCGACCGCAACGGGCCGTGGCTGTCCGAGCGTCTGCGGGAGCTCGGCGTCGACACCGCGATGATCGAGATCGTCGGCGACCGTCCGGAGGACCTGCGCGTCGCGCTCGAGGGCATGCGCGCGGCCGGCATGTCGCTGATCGTCACAAGCGGCGGGCTCGGGCCGACCGCGGACGATCTCACCGCGGAGGTCGTGGGACGCTTCTGCGGACGCGAGATGGTGCTCGATGCGCGCCTCGAGGAGCGAATCGCCGAGATCCTGCGGCCGCTCATGCGGCGCTGGCCGGGCGTCGACGAGGAGGCGGTCCGCCGCGCGAACCGCAAGCAGGCGGTGATCCCGGCGGGAGCGACCGTGCTCGACCCGATCGGGACCGCGCCGGGGCTCGTCGTGCCACCGGGCTCGGAGGAGCCGGGGCCGACGGTCGTCGTGCCACCGGGCTCGGAGGAGCCGGGGCCGACGGTCGTCGTCCTGCCCGGTCCGCCGGGCGAGCTGCGGCCGATGTGGGAGGCGGCGGTCGCGACCGACGCGTTCCGCACCGCGATCGCCGGCGCGACCGAGTATCGGCGGCGGATCGTGCGCCTCTTCGGGCTGCCGGAGTCGGAGATCGCGGCGACGCTGGAGGCGGCGGCGGCCGACGGGCTCGAGCTTGGCCCGCTCGAGATCACCACCTGCCTGCGCCGGGGCGAGATCGAGATCGCGACGCGGTACGAGCCGGACGCGCAGGCGCAGTACGACGCGCTGCTCGCCTTTGTGCGCGAGCGGCACGGGCGCGCGCTGTTCTCCGAGGACGGCGCGACGGTCGACGACCAGGTGGCCGAGCTCCTGCTGGCCGGGGGAGGAGCGGTGGCGGTCGCCGAGTCGTGCACCGCGGGCCTGCTCGCGGCACGGTTGACCGAGCGGGCCGGCTCCTCCGCGTACGTGCTCGGCGGCGGGGTCGTCTACTCCAACGAGGCCAAGACGCTGCTCGCCGGCGTCCCGCCGGAGCTGATCGAGCGGGACGGGGCGGTCTCGGTGTCGGTCGCGCGTGAGCTCGCCTCCGGGATCGCCGCGCGCCTCGGCGCCGCCTACGGGGTCGGGATCACCGGCATCGCCGGCCCAGGCGGAGGCACGCCGCGCAAACCAGTCGGGCTCGTCTGCATCTCGGTGTGGAGCGCCGCCGACGGGCGGCGAATCACGCGTGCACCCCGGATGCCCGGCGGCCGCGCCGAGGTCCGCGACCGGTCGGTGACCGTCGCCATGCACCTGCTGCGCCGGCTGCTGCTGGGGGACGCCGATGCCGAGGAGGACGCGGTTCGGGCCGACGAGCGCGCGGTGTGAGCGAGCGGGACGCTCGCCCACAGCCTGGCGCCGCTTCCGAGTATGCCGTCGCGTTGGAGCGGGAGGCTCGCGCGGAGCCTGGCGCCGCTTCCGAGTATGCCGTCGCGTCGGAGGGGGACGCTCGCGCGCGGCTCTTCGTCGCGCTCCTGCTCGACGCCGATGTCTGCGCCGCGCTTGCCGCGTGGGCGCAGGCGTCGCTCGGCGGAGAACCCGGTTCCGGGGGCGGCCGCTTGCCCGGTTCCGGGGGCGGCCGCTTGCCCGGTTCCGGGCGCGTCCGGCTGCTCGACGCGGAGGCGCTCCACCTCACGCTCTGCTTCCTCGGATCGGTCCCGCTGTCAGCGACCGACGCCATCGGCGGGGCGCTCGACGACGTCGTGGCCGCATCGGTGGGCGATCCACCCGTGCTCTCACCGGCAGAAGTTCGCTGGCTGCCCCCGCGTCGGCCCCGGGTGTGCGCGCTGGCGCTGCACGATCACGGGGAGCGCGCCGGCGCACTCCAGGCGGCGGTCTCGGAGCGGCTGCGCGCCGGCGGGTGGTACACGCCCGAACGGCGCCGCTGGCTTCCGCACGTGACGGTTGCCCGGGTGGCGCGGGGCGAGCGCGCGGGCCGGGTTGAGGGGCCGGGGCGCTCGGAGCGGGCGGGTCAGGCCGAGGGGCCGGGGCGCTCCGAGCGGGGGGACCGCGTCTCGGGTTCGGCGCCGCCGCGCCTCGGCCCGTTCCCTGCGACGGCGGTCGCTCTGATGCGCTCGTGGCCCGGCTCCCGGTACGAGCCGCTCGTCCGGGTCGCCCTCTGACCGAGGGCCTCCCGCCGGCGGACCCGCCTCCGCGTCGCCTGTGGGGAACCTTTGTCCTCGTGAGGCGGACAAACCTTCCCCGCATCGTGACCGGCGCTGTGCGGGGCCGACGGCGACCGCCCTGCTCGGGTGCCCATGGCGCCTTCCGAGCGCCTGCGCCCTGCCGTCTCTCGCGCGTCGCACGTCGGCACAGAGTCGTGACATCCGTGTCTTGTTCGGTGACGGCGGCCGGGCCTACGGTGGGACAGCCCGAGCGACGTCGGATGGAACGGGCGTTCGAGTCGGTTCCGTCCGACCCGGCGCCTACCGTGTCCCTTCCAACGCGCGATGATCACAGGAGCCAGAGAATGAGCGTGAACGACAGAGGCGCAACCGTCGGCGCGTCCGATCCCAAGGCCGACGCCAAGCGGCAGGCCGCCCTCCAGGGCGCGCTGACCCAGATCGAGCGTCAGTTCGGCAAGGGAACCGTGATGCGGATGGGCGATCCGGGCGCGCGCGTCAACGTCGACGCGATCCCGACCGGCGCGCTGTCGCTCGACATCGCGCTCGGGATCGGGGGCGTGCCCCGCGGGCGCATCGTCGAGATCTTCGGGCCGGAGTCCTCGGGCAAGACGACGCTCGTCTACCACATCATCGCCGAGGCGCAGAAGCTCGGCGGCGTGTGCGCGTTCGTCGACGCCGAGCACGCGATGGACCCGCTGTACGCGCGGCAGATCGGGGTCGACATCGACGAGCTGCTCGTCTCCCAGCCCGACTACGGCGAGCAGGCGCTGGAGATCGTCGACATGCTCATCCGCTCGGGCGCGGTCGACCTCGTCGCCGTCGACTCGGTCGCGGCGCTCACGCCGCGCTCGGAACTCGAGGGGCAGATGGGCGACCAGACCGTCGGCGTGCAGGCGCGGATGATGTCCCAGGCGATGCGCAAGCTCGCCGGCAACCTAAACCGCGCGCAGACGCTCTGCCTGTTCACCAACCAGATCCGCGAAAAGGTCGGCGTCATGTTCGGCTCGCCCGAGACGCAGCCGGGCGGCCGGGCGCTGAAGTTCTACTCGTCTCAGCGTCTGGACATCCGCCGCATCGAGACGCTCAAGGACGGCACCGAGGCGGTCGGCAACCGGGTGCGGGTCAAGGTCGTCAAGAACAAGGTCGCGGCGCCGTTCAAGCAGGCCGAGTTCGACATCGAGTTCGGCAAGGGCATCTCGACCTCGGGCTGCCTGCTCGACTACGGAATCGAGCACAACATCATCACGAAGTCCGGTTCGTTCTTCTCCTACGGCGACGAGCGCCTCGGCCAGGGTCGCGGGAACGCGAAGGCGTTCCTCGACGATCATCCCGAGATGGCGGCCGAGATCGAGTCGAAGATCTACGCTGCGCTCGGCATCAGTCGCGACCTCGTCAAGGAGATCGAGCACGACGAGCCGGGGGCCGCTCCGCTGGCGGCGCTGGAGAGCGCCGCCTGACGGGCGCCCGACCCGGCGTGAGCTCAGCGAATCGGACGGGGGCGCGAGTCCCGGACCGGACCGAGCGCTGATGCCCGCGCGCGGGCAGCGGCCGCGGACCGAGGCCGAGCAGCGGGCCCAGGCGCTCGCCTGGGCGCTCGTCCACGTCAATCGGCGCGAGCGGACGACGGCCGAGATGCGCGCCCACCTCGCGCGCAAGGGCGTCTCCGAGGCGACGGCGAACGATGTGGTCGAGGAGCTCGTCGCCGAAGGGCTCGTCGACGACATGCGCTTCGCAGAGATGTTCGTGGCCGATAAGCGGACGCTCGAGCGGTGGGGGAGCGAGCGGATCCGCCGCGGCCTGGCCGAACGCGGCGTCGACCGGGAGCTTGCCGAGCGAGCGCTCGCTGCGGCCGGCGATGCCGGCACGACCTCGGATGGCGAAGCCGCAACCGAGCTTGACCGGGCGCTCGAGCTGCTGCGCAGCCGCTTCCCGAACCCGCCGCGGGAGCGTCGCGACCGCGATCGGGCGCTCGGGATGCTGCTCCGCAAGGGGTACGAGTCAGAGCTCGCGCTCGACGCGCTCGCCGCCCACGCGCGCGCCGGCACGGACCTCTGATATCGCCTCCGGGCCATCGCCGACCGCCTGACGGAGCGCATGCGGCCATTGCGGACCCCCTGCCCCGGTACTACGATGGACGCAGTGAACGACGGTCCTCGCGGGCCCACGAAACACCAGCAAACGCCAGTGATCCAGAAAGCTTTGAATCCATCCGTGTCCACCGTGAAACGGTCGCACCCGCGGCCCGAAGAGGAGGCCTGAAGGAGCCGCGCGGCGGCGCCACACACCCGTTGTCCGGCGCGCGCCGAGCGCGTCGCCGTCCATGGATCCGTTCGTGCGTGCGCACGGACCGGTCGTTCGCTCTCACAACCGCCAATGACTGAAGGGACGTGGCCGCCGCGGTGGCCACGTGAGAGGAACGACAATGGAAGTGATCGTAGGGGCCGCCGTGATCGCGCTGGGCATCGTGCTCGCCGCGATTGTCTACGGCCGAACCCGTGCGGGGGTGACCCCGGCCGCGCCGGTGAAGCCCGCGCCGCCGGCTGCGCCGGCCGAGTCCGCCGCGGCCGCCGCCACCACCGCCAGCGCGCTCCAGGCGGCGCTTGCGGAGCGCGGCGAGATGCTCGAGCGCCGAGAGCGGGCGATCGCGAACGCCGAGGCCGAGCTCGAGCTCGAACGCGAGTCGCTCGCCGGCCAGCGCGCCGAGGTCGAACGCCGGCTTGAGCAGCTGGCGGGCATGTCGGGCGCGCGTGCCAAGCAGGTCCTGCTGCAGGAGATCGAGGACCAGGCCAAGCAGGACTCCGCGCGTCGGATCCGCCAGATCGAGGAGGACACCAAGCGCGAGGCCGAGCGTCGCGTGCGCAACATCCTGTCGGTGGTCATGCAGCGCCTCGCGGCCGGGCACGCCGCGGAGACGACGGTCTCGGTCGTCCAGCTCGCCTCCGACGACATGAAGGGCCGCATCATCGGCCGGGAGGGCCGGAACATTCGCGCCCTGGAGAACATCACCGGCGTCGACTTCATCATCGACGACACGCCGGGCGCGGTCGTGCTCTCCGGCTTCGACGGGGTGCGCCGGGAGCTTGCGCGGCTCACGCTCGAGAAGCTGCTCCAGGACGGCCGCATCCACCCGGCGCGCATCGAGGAGACCTACTACCAGACGAAGTCCGAACTCGAGGCGCACATCGTCGAAATGGGCGAGCAGGGCGCGTTCGACGCCGGGGTGCAGAGCCTGCACCCGGAGCTCGTCAAACTGCTCGGGCGCCTGCGCTTCCGCACGAGCTATGGCCAGAACGTGCTCGCGCACTCGATCGAGGTCGCCCGCCTCGCGGCGATGATGGCCGACGAGCTCGGCGCGAGCCCGAAGACCGCGCGCCGCGCCGCGCTCCTGCACGACATCGGCAAGGCGGTCACGCACGAGGTGGAGGGACCGCATGCGCTCGTCGGCGGCGAGATCGCCCGCCGCTACGGAGAGGACGAGGCCGTCGCCCACGCCATGGAGGCCCACCACAACGAGGTCGAGCCGCAGACGATCGAGGCGGTGATCGTCCAGGCCGCCGACGCGCTCTCCGGCGCCCGGCCCGGTGCCCGCGGCGAGTCGCTCGAGCAGTACGTCAAGCGGCTGCGCGACCTCGAGCAGATCGCCACCCGACATGCGGGCGTGGAGAAGGTCTACGCGATGCAGGCCGGCCGCGAGATCCGCGTGATGGTCGCGCCGGGCGCGATCGACGACGACGCCGCGAGCGCGCTCTCCTACGAGATCGCCCGGGAGATCGAGAAGGAGCTCGAGTATCCCGGCCAGATCAAGGTGACGGTCATCCGCGAGTCGCGCGCCGTGCAGTACGCGCGCTGAGACGCCGCGACCGCGCCCGATCGAAGCGGCTCGGTAGCCTCAGACGACGATGGGCAAGACGTACCACCTCACGACGTTCGGCTGCCAGATGAACGAGCACGACTCCGAGCGGATGAAGGGGATGCTCGAGTCGCTCGGCTACGCGGAATCGCCCGATCGCCGGGGCGCCGACCTCATCCTGTTCAACACGTGCTCGATCCGCGAGGCGGCGGACAGCCGGTTCGTCGCCCACCTCGGCGAGGCCAAGCGCCTGAAGCGCGAGGACCCAGAGCGGATCGTCGGCGTCGGCGGCTGCTGGGCGCAGTCGGTCAAGGACGAGGTGTTCCGCCGGTTCCCGTTCGTCGACGTCGCCTTCGGCCCCGGCCAGGTCCATCGCCTCGCCGAGTTCCTCACGAGCGACTCGCTCACCGCCCAGGGGTTCTTCGAGTTCGAGGGGTTCACCGGGCACCTGCCGGCCAAGCGCGCGCGGGAGTTTCAGGGCTGGGTGCAGATCTCGGTCGGCTGCAACTCGGTGTGCTCGTACTGCATCGTGCCCTCGACGCGGGGGCGGGAGGTGAGCCGGCCGTCCGCCGAGCTCGTGGACGAGGTCCGCGCGCTCGCCGCCGACGGCGTGAGCGAGATCACGCTTCTCGGCCAGAACGTCAACTCCTACGGCCGCGACCTGCCGCGCGAGTCGCGGATCACGTTCTCGGAGCTGCTGCGGGAGCTTGACGCCGTCGAGGGGATCCGCCGGATCCGCTACACGAGCCCTCACCCCAAGGACATGCGCGAGGACGTGATCCGCGCCCACGCCGAGCTGCCGTCGCTCTGCGAGCACATCCACCTGCCGCTGCAGTCCGGCTCGAGCCCGGTGCTGAAGCGGATGCGCCGCACGTACACGCGGGAGCGCTACCTCGACCGGGTCGCCCTCATCCGCGAGCACGTCCCGGACTGCGCGCTCACCACCGACATCATCGTCGGCTTCCCGGGGGAGACCGAGGAGGACTTCGCACAGACGCTCGAGATCTGCGGGGAGGTCGGGTACGACGGCGCGTTCACGTTCATCTACTCGCCGCGCCGGGGGACCGAGGCCGCCGGAATGGGCGATCAGGTGCCCCACGAGGTGAAGGTCGAGCGGATGGAGCGCCTTGTCGAGGTCGTCCAGCGCCGCGCTCGGGAGCGCGCCCAGCGGTTCGTGGGGCGGACGCTCGAAGTGCTCGTCGAGGGACCCTCGCGCACGGACCCCACCCGCCTGCGCGGGCGCTCGCGCCACAACAAGGTCGTCAACTTCGAGGGCCTTGGCGCACCGGGCGAATACGTCGAGGTGCAGATCACCGGCGCGACAAGCCAGACGCTCACCGGCGAGGCCTCGCTGCTGTCGCGCGCCGCGCGCTGAGGCGCCGCGGGAGGGGCTCCCGCCGAAACCGCCTCGATCCGCGCGGTGCCGTCGGCCGGCGGCCCGTCGCTCAGCCGGCGGCGGTGTCGTCCGGGGCGTATGCGAACATCCGTTCGTGCGCTGGAGTCAGCAGATGATTGAGGCGGAGGAGCGAGCGGCCCTGCCTGGCTACCGGGACGAGGCCGTCGTGCGTCATTTCGAGGCGCCGGGCTCGATCCCGACCCGCTTCTACGAGGTGCGCGCCAAGTCGATCCTCAACCGCGTGCCCGAGGCGTCCCGGATGCCGTTCCGCTGGACGATCAACCCCTTCCGCGGATGCACGCACGCCTGCGCGTTCTGCTTCGCGCGCCCGACGCACACGTACCTCGAGTTCGACGCGGGACGTGACTTCGAGCGGGAGATCGTCGTCAAGGTCAACGCGCCCGAGCGATTGCGGGCCGAGCTGCGGCGTCCGTCCTGGAAGCGGGAGCACATCGCGCTGGGGACGAACACGGACCCCTATCAGTGGGCGGAGGGCCGCTACCGGCTGATGCGCGGGATCTGGGAGGCGATGATCGAGGCCCGCAACCCGGGCTCCGTGCTCACGAAGTCGCCGCTCTTGCTGTGCGACCTCGATCTCATGCGCGAGCTCAGCCGCGTGACCGAGTTCAGCGCGGCGCTGTCGGTGCCGACGATCGAGGATCGAGCGTGGCGGGCCACCGAGCCCCACACGCCGAGCCCGCGCGCGCGCCTGGAGGCGGTGGCCAAGCTGACAGCAGCGGGGATCCGGACGGGGGTGCTCGTCGCGCCGCTGATGCCGGGGATCAACGACGATCCCGAGCAGGTGCGGGAGATCCTCCGGCTCTGCTCGGAGGCGGGCGCGGCCTACGTGACCGGGATCGCTCTCCATCTGCGCAGCGGCGTGCGCCAGGTGTTCATGGAATGGCTGCGCCGCGAACGGCCGGAGCTTGTCGACCGCTACCGGGAGCTCTACCGGCGCGGCGCGTACGCGCCGGTGGCCGAGCGCCGGCGCCTGGCGGCGCTGCTCGAGGTGCCGCAGCGGCCGGCGGACGGGGGCTGGGCGCGGGGCAGGCACCGCGGCGCCGGCGGGACGCGCGACGGACCCCGCGACGACGGTCGAGCGAAGGGCGGTCACCGTGACGGCGGCCGAGCGACGGGCGGGCCCCGCGGCGCCGGTGGGGTACGGGAGAGCGGGCACGAGGCGCCGGCGCTGCGCGTCGCGTCACCGGACGTCGCCGTGGCGAGACAGGAGCGGCTGTTTGAGCTCCGCTGATCTAGTGTCCCGTTTGTGTGCCCAGAGATCGGAGGTGGTGCAGTTCGTTGACCTGATCTGAACATAAGCTCGTATCGGCCTGCCGGTGTGAGTCCGGTCTCGGTAAACGCCAGGGTGCCGGGTAGCAGGCTGGCGGCTTCGGGGGGAAACGCCCGGGGTCGAAGCCCAGCGTCGAAAGCCCTTTTGGGGGAAGCGACCGGCCGGTCCGTAACGTCAAGTGAATCCTGCCGCCTCGTGACGCTAGCCCCGTTCGCGGGGGCAAGGGGGAGCCGAGCCCGGGAATTCAGGGCGAAGGCCATGGACGCCGTGTAGATCCTGGAAGCGCAGCGGTCAAGAACCCCCCGGGGTAGAGGGAGCGGAACGGTCGGATGGTCGATGCGGGAACTGGGGAAGCCCTCCCCGGCCCCAGCGCTGCGATGCTGGTCTGGGAAGCGATGGGCGCGTATAAGCCTTTGGTGAAGTCGCGTCCGGTCGGGAGGGTGGCGGATGGGCCCGTAGTACCGGTCGAGCCCGTGGGACAACACAACCCCGGGTGAGGGAAGGGGCCCTGCTTCATCCATGCTGGACGACGACGGAAGGACTGGCGCATGCCCTCTGGGGCCAACAACGCCGAGCAGGACAAGGTCCGAGAACTCCAAGTCAAGCTGTACCTGGCGGCCAAGCGGTCGCCGTCTCGACGTTTTCACGCGCTGTGGGATCGCATCTATCGCAGGGATGTGCTGCAGCGAGCGTGGCAGCAGGTGCGAGCCAACCATGGTTCTGCCGGGGTTGACCGCATCACGATCGCCCAGATCGAAGAGGAAGGGGTCGACCGTTTCCTTGAGGAACTCGAGGCTGAGCTTCGAGAGCAGACGTATCGGCCCCGGCCGGCGCGACGGGTGTTGATTCCCAAGCCCGGGCGTTCTGAGATGAGGCCGTTGGGCATCCCGTCCATCAAGGACAGGGTGTGCCAGACGGCCGCGAAGATCGTCTTGGAGCCGATCTTCGAGGCCGACTTCCGTGGCTGCTCGTTTGGGTTCAGGCCCAAGCGCTCAGCACACGACGCGCTTGATCAGATCAAGCGCGAAGTGATGCGGGGAAGGCGGTGGGTGATCGACGCTGACATCCGCGGTTTCTTTGACGCGCTCGACCCGAAGATCCTTGACTCGCTGTTGTGTGAGCGGATTTCGGACCGGCGCGTGTTGAAGCTGTTGCGGGGCTGGATGACAGCCGGGGTGCTGGAGGGAACGACCCTTGTGCGTCCCGAGGTCGGCTCGCCTCAGGGCTCGCCGATCTCACCGCTGCTCGCCAACGTCTACCTGAACGCGCTCGACAGGGCGTGGGAGGACGATCACGGCGGGCTCGGTGTGCTGGTCAGGTATTGCGATGACCTCGTGATCTTGTGCAGAACCCAGGCGCAGGCCGAAGCGGCGATGGTCCAGCTGCGAGCGTTGCTCGCCGGGCTGAGGCTGGAGCTGGCCGACGCGAAGACGCGTCTGGTGTATCTGGACAACGGTGGCGAGGGCAACTTCGACTTTCTGGGGTTCAACCACCGGATGGTGGAGAGCTTCAGCAAGCCGGGGTTCTATTACCTGGCGCGCTGGCCGTCGGCGAGAGCCATGCAAACGGCGCGGGCGAAGATCCGCGAGTTGACCGACCGGCGGCGACTGTTGTTGCCGGTCGAGGACATCGTGACGGATCTCAGCCGGTTCTTGACCGGTTGGGCCGGCTACTTTCGCCGGGGCAACTCCACGACCCAGTTCCACAAGCTCGACCTGTATGTGGCCGCGCGACTGGCACGCTGGATCGGGAAACGCCATCAGTCAAGACGTCCGCTCGCCTACGGCTACTGGCGTCTGCGCCAGGAACGGTTCTTCGGTCTGCGACCACTCGTCGGACGCGTCCACTACGGCGCCGCGCATGCGGCCAGGTGAAGGATGTCGGTGAGCCGTGTGAGGAAAAACCTCACGCACGGTTCGAGGTGGCGGCGGGAGGAAACCAGCGCCAGTCGGCTATGCCGTGCAGCGCGGGCGCCTCTCGCCGACCCTACGGACCAGTTCGTTTGCAGTCGAGGCACCCTGGCGGCGCCTGGCGGCGTCCTCGGATCCTCGTGTGGCGCCGCCACACCACGGATCCTGCGTCCTGGCCAGGCATCCACCAGTGGCACCTCTTGGTGCCAACGAACCAACCAAACGGGACACTAGCCTCCGGTCCGAGGCGGCGCCGGCGTCCCGGGCGCGCCTCCGACGGCCGCGCGTGCAACCCTGAGAGACGATGCCACGACAGTTCAAATCTCCACGGGACCTGAATCTCGACCGGATGTTCGAGACGCGCAGCGACGCGTGGGAGGCCGCCGGCCTGTCGGTGGGCTTCAACGAGCGCGTCGTCAGCCGGGCGCGGCGGCAGGCGATCGTGCTGCTGCCGCTCTTCGTCGCGATCCTCGTCTTCTGGGGCCACCACTGGGAGATCCTCGGCCACATCTCCTACATCAAGCACCACCTCTACGTGTACCGGCACCATCACCGGTATCGCGCTGCGGACTACGGGACGTGGACGACGATCCTGCTGATCGCGACGATCATCGCGCTGATCGTCGTCGGCTGGAAGCTCGCCGGCGCCCTCGGCAAGCTCGTCGGCCCGACATTCCTGCGCCGGATGGATCCCGCGACCGCCGGCACGGTCGGGTTCGTCGTGCGGATCGTGACGGTCATCATCCTCGTGTTCGCGCTCCTGTCGGTCGCGGGCACCAGCATCAAGACGCTCGCCGTCGGCGGCGGCTTCACCGCGGTCGTCGTCGGTCTCGCGGCCCAGCAGACGCTCGGCAACGCGTTCGCCGGGATCGTGCTCCTCAGCGCCCGGCCGTTCCGTGTCGGGGAGCGGGTCCGCCTCCAGGCCGGGGCGATGGGTGGGCAGATCGATGGCGTCGTGAGCTCGCTCGGCCTGCTCTACACGACGCTCACCCAGGGCGCGGAAAAGTGGATGATTCCGAACAACGCGGTGCTCGCGGCGGTCGTCGTGCCGCTCAAGGAGCCCGACTCGGTCGACGTCCGCGTGCGGCTGAGTCACGGGGTGCGCCCGAGCCAGGTCCAGGCGATCCTCGAGCACGAGATCGGCACCCCGACGAGCTCCAAGGGCGTCGTGCTGGAGGAGGTCGACGGCGACGACGTCGTCGTCCGCGTTCAGGCGACACCGCAGTTGGCCGACGACGGCGCCCGCCTGGCCGACGAGATCATGGCCGCGCTCGCCTCGGTCACCGGCGAGCACGAGGCCGCCGAGACCCGCTGAGGCCCGCTGGAGCCCCGCGACCGCCGCTGCGAGGCGCTGGCGGCGCGACCCTCGCCGAACCGCGCTCGGACGTCGCTCAACTCCGCCCGGCGTGCCGACGCGCGAGGTCGTGCGCGACGCGCTCCGAGCCCATCCGAGCGCTTGCCCGCTCCGCCAGCCCGGGGGCGAGCGAGGCGACCGCCGCCCCGACGCGCAGCGGCGCCGGTGCGACCTCGATCTCTGCGCGGTTCTCCTCGATCGCCCGGACGACCGCGCCGGCGACGTCCGCGGGCGTCTTGGTGCCGCCGGCGATCGGCGGCAGGCGGGCTCCCGAGCCGTGGAACATGCCGGCGTCGCGGATGAAGCCGGGGGCGATCACGGAGACGCCGACGCCGCGCCGCGCGAGGTCCTGGCGGAGCGCGAGCCCGAAGCCGCGCAGGCCGAACTTCGTCGCGGAGTAGATCGAGGAGGCGGGGGAGGCGGCCTTGCCCGCGAGCGAGGAGACGAACACGAGATGGCCGCGGCCCCGCGCGCTCATCGACTCCGAGAGCTCCTTGGCGAGCACGATCGGCACGCGCAGGTTGATCTCGAGCATCCGGTCGATCTCGCCCCGCGAGAGGTCCGACAGTTCCCCGGTGGCGGGCACGCCCGCGTTTGCCACGAGCACGTCGACCTCGCCGGCCTCCGCGATCAGCCGATCGACGTCGTGGCGGACCGCGAGGTCGGCGACGACGCTCCGGCCGCCGATCTCGCCCGCGAGCTGCTCCAGCTCCGCCTCCCGGCGGCCGCTGACGATCACGCGCGCGCCGCGCGCGGCGAGCGCGATCGCGATCGCGCGGCCGAGACCGCCGCTCGCGCCGGTGACGAGCGCGCTCGCTGCGCGTAGCTGGATGCGGGCGGTGGCCACCGGCAGAGACTATGCCCGGTTGCGGCGGGGATACTCAGCGCGTGCCCCCGCGGGAGGTCATCGCGCTCTTCGGCCCGACCGGCGTCGGCAAGACGGCAGTCGCGCTCGCGCTCGCCCGGCGACTGCGCGCCCGGGGCGAGGAGCCGGTCGCCGTGTCCGCCGACGCGCTTCAGGTCTATGCCGGACTGGAGACCCTCACCGGCGCCGCGACGGCCGCCGAACGCGCGGAGCTGGAGCATCGGCTGCTGTCGTTCGTCCCGCTGACGGAGTCGTTCAGCGCCGGGCGCTACGCGCGGCTCGCCCACGCCGAGATCGACGCGCTCCTGGCCGCCGGACGGCGGCCGATCGTCGTCGGCGGCACGGGCCTCTACCTCCGGGCGGCGCTCACCGAGCTCAGCCTGCAGCCGCCGCCCGCGCCCGGCGTCCGCGAGCGCTGGATGGCCGAGCTGCGCCGGGTCGGGCCCGCCGCGCTTCACGCGGAGCTCGCGCACCGGGCGCCGTGGGCCGCGGCTCCGCTGGCGCCGACCGACGGGCGGCGGATCGTGCGCGCGCTCGAACTGCTCGACAGCGGCGCGCTGCGCTCGCCGGACCGCGCCGCGTCCCGCGCCGGCCCGGCCACCGGGCACGGGCACGCGGCCGAGCGAGCCGATGTCGGCCGGTCCGCTTCTGACGCGCGCGAGTCGGAGCTCTGGACCGCCGACACCCGGCACCCGACGCTCCTCGTCGGCCTCGTCATGGAACGCGAGCCGCTCTACGCACAGATCGACGCGCGCGTCGAGGCGATGGTTGCCGGCGGGGCGGTCGACGAGGTGCGCCGGGCCGCGGCCGCGGGTGCCTCCACCACCGCGCGCGCCGCGCTCGGCTTCGAGGACCTGCTCGCCGGGGACGTCGCAGCGATGCAGCGCCGCACCCGCCGGTACGCGCGCCGGCAGCTCACGTGGATGCGCAAGCTGGCGGGCGTCGTCGCGATCGACGTCACCGGGCGCGAGCCCGATGCGGTCGCGGCCGAAATCGAGTTCTGGCTTGAACTGGACGCGTTGTGAGCGCTGCGCCCGATCGTCCGTCGCCGCTGCGCACGAATTGCATCATGGGTATGCTTTTCGTATGCGGACACGGCTGACCGTCACGGTCGACGAAGCGACTGCCGAGGCCGCGGAAGCCGCGGTCGCCTCGGGTCGCGCTCCTTCGGTCAGTGCATGGGTCGCGGGAGCGATGCGCGAGCGCGCGCATCGGGAGAGCCTCGCCGAGGCGCTCGCGGCGATCCGCGCCGAGCTCGGGCCGGCGACCGATGAGGAGACCGCGTGGGCTCGAAGCGTCCTCGGCCTGTAGTGCTGGACGCCGGCGCTCTGATCGCCGTCGATCGAGCGAACCGGCGCGTCATCCGTCTGCTCGAGCTCGCGGACGAGGTCCATGTGCCCGTCGGAGCCCTCGCGCAGGCATGGCGCAACCCCGCGCGCCAGGTTCGGCTTGCGCGCGTCATGGCATCCGACGGCGTTGAGGTCGATCCGCTCGACCATGCATCCGCGCGGGCGGTCGGACAGCTGTGCGCAGCCACTGCGACCTCCGACATCGTCGATGCCTCGGTGGTCCTCGTGACACGCACGGTCGGCGGGATCGCGGTGACGAGCGATGCCGCCGACCTGCGCCGGATCGATCCGGGCCTCGACATCGTCGCCTGCTGATCGAGCTCGCCCTCCTGCCCGCGTCGGCCGGTTGCCGCGCCACGTGCGGGATGCGAGGCTTTCGGTCGTGGCCACGCTCCCGGGCCGTCCACGCTCCGCGCTGTTGGTCGTCGACGTCCAGCATGGTGCGATCGACGGCGCGCCGCGCCGCGCGGAGGTCGTGGCGAATATCGCCGCGCTCGTCTCCGACGCGCGCACGACCGAGGACCTCACCGCCTACGGGGCCCCGCCGCCGGAGCAGGTGATCGCCCGCACGCACCTGTGCTGGACCGACCGGGAGGCGCCCGGGCGCACGGCCGGCACGGTCGCCGCCGCAGACGTCGCGTTCTGAGGCCCCCTGAATGCCGCGGCCGACGGCCCGCGTCCGCGCCGCGGCCGGCGGCCGAGGAGCGCGGCGCCGCTCAGAAGGCGGCGACGAACGGGTACATGAGCACGGCGAACACGACGACCGCCACCACCCAGGCGCCCGTCGTCGCCCGCAGCCAGACCCGGCGCGAGCGCCATGCCGTGGAGGCGAGCAGCGCGAGCGCGAGGTAGATCCCCGGCATCACCGAGATCATGTAGTAGAGGTAGCTGATGCGATGCTCGAGCGCGCTCTGCAGCTGGTATGGGCCCCAGGTGCCGAGGAACCAGGCGAGCGCGAGCAGCGAAAGCTGGAGCCGGTCGCGGGCATGGACCGCGCACCGCCCGCGGATGCCGGTGAGCCGCACGAGGCAGAGCAGCAGCGCCGGGATCGCGAGCGCGATGATCGGCGGGCTGATCTCGCCGAGGAACCGGCAGACGGGCGTGATCCCGGCGGCATGACCGGGGAGCGGAGCGGAGACGCCGAGGTACGTGATCGCGCCCTTGTCGAACAGCCACTGCCAGGGATAGGACGCGATGCCGGTGGCGCCGTGGGGGGCGGTGAGCGCCTCGGCGTAGGTGATGATGTGCCACAGGTGGGCGAACGGGCCGCCGGTGATGAGCTGGTGGGCGCTGTCCGCGTACGGGGTGGCGATCAGTCCCATCACCCACAGGCCGAGGATGAAGCCCGCGAACGACCCGACGACGACGAGCCCGAACCGCCGCAGCGCCGGACCGAGGCGCCAGGCGTCCGGCAGCGCAGGGTCGGTGTGGCGCAGCAGCACCCGGCCGAGCTCCAGCAGCCCGAGCACGATCAGCGCGTAGGGCGCGACCTCCTTCATGCAGTCCGCGAGCGCGAGCAGGAGCATCGCCGCGACGAGCCGGCCGCGCAGATAGCACGCGACCCCGAACAGCATCGGCGCGAGCGCGTAGATGTCGAGCGTCCCGATTCGCCCGGAGACGATCATGAGGTTGTCGGCCGCCATCAGCCCCGCCGCGCCGACGGCCGTCCAGCGCCCGGCGCCGGCCGCGCGCGCGAGCGCGTACATCGCGAGGATCGCGAGCGTGCCGAAGAGCACCGACCCGATCCGCCAGGCGAACGGTCCGTCGCCGAACAGCTCGATGGCGCCCGCCATGATCAGCTTCGCGCCCTGCGGGTGCTCGGCGTTCGGATCGGTGCCGAGCGGCGACTGGTCGTAGTGGGAGCCGGCCGGCGGGCGGATGTCCGCGATCACCCGGGCCGCGTTGACGTAGTAGGCCTCGTCGAAGATGAGCGTGTGGTCGTTCGCGGTCGTGCACGGCCGCTGGCACGGCTGCCCGAGCTGGTAGGAGCGCGCCCCGAGCGAGAGCAGCGCGATGAGCGCGAGCACGAGCAGCGGCGCCGCGGGGGAGAGCAGCTGCGCGCGCACAGGCTGCGCCTGACCGATCGTTGTCATCCGGACGCCTAGACTGCCGCCGCGTGGAGTTCGAAAAATGGCACGCCCTCGGAAACGACTACCTGATCGTGGAGCAGGATGCGCTGCCGTTCGCGCTCACGCCGGCGCGCATCCGCAAGATCTGCGCCGCCCACACCGGCGTTTTCTCCGACGGGATCCTGCTGCTGTCCGCGCCCGATGAGCCCGGCTACGTCGCGCGCCTGACGGTGTTCAACCCCGACGGCTCGGAGGCGGAGATGTCGGGCAACGGCTCCCGCGAGGCGGTCCTGTACCTCCGCCGCCGCGGCTGGGCGAGCGCCGACCAGTTCTCGATCCAGACCGCCGCGGGCGAGATCCGCCCGACGATCACCTCGCCGACGACCGCGTCGGTCGATCTCGGCCGCGCCCGCACCCGGGGCCCGGACTATCCGGACGGTGCGCCGGATGGCCGCGGTGAGCTCACCGACGACCACGGCGGGCATGCGCACACCTGGTCGTTCCAGCACGTGCTCATCGGCAACCCCCAGTGCGCGATCCGGCTGCGCGACGAAGCGGAGCTCGCCGCGCTGAAGCTCTCGCACGTCGGCCCCGGGATCGAATCCCATCCGCTGTTCCCGAACCGGACGAACGTCTCCTGGTACGCGCCGCTGGGCGCCGATCGGATCCGGGCGCGGATCTTCGAGCGCGGCGTCGGGGAGACGAGCGCCTCCGGGACCGGCGCAAGCGGGGCGGCGGTCGCGCATGTCCTCGCCGGTGGGGACTCGCCGGTGACCGTCGTGCTCGACGGCGGCGAGCTCGTCGTCGAGGTGGGGGAGGACCTGCACGTGACGCTGACCGGGTGGGCGGTGCCGGTGTTCTCCGGGCGGCTGGCCGACGAGTTCGTCGAGGAGCTCCATGCGACCGAGTAAACGCCTGGAGCGGATCCCCCCGTACCTGTTCGCCGAGCTCGAGCGCAAGATCGCCGAGAAGCAGGCGGCCGGCGTCGACGTCATCTCGCTCGGGATCGGCGACCCCGACACGCCGACGTATCCGCCTGTCGTCGCCGCCGCCCAGCAGGCGGTCGCCGATCCCGGGACCCATCGCTACCCGACCAACCGCGGCCGCGCGGAGTTCCGGGAGGCGCTCGCGGCGTTCTACGACCGCCGCTTCGGCGTCGCAATCGACCCCGAGCGAGAGGTGATGCCGGCGATCGGCGCGAAGGAGTGCATCTTCAACCTGTCGCTCGCGTTCCTCGATCCCGGCGACGTCGCACTCGCCTCCGACCCGGGGTACCCGGTCTACACCGGCGGGCCGCTCATGGCCGGCGCCGAATCGCATCTCATGGGGCTCGTGCCGGAGCTCGGGTTCGCTCCCGATCTCGACGCGATCCCCGCAGACGTCCTTGACCGCGCGCGGCTCATGTTCCTCAACTACCCGAACAATCCGACCGGCGCGGTCGTGCCCGACGGCCTGTTCGAGCGCGCCATCGAGCTCGCGCGCGCCCACGACCTCCTGATCGTCCACGACAACGCCTACTCCGAGACGACGTTCGACGGCTACGTCGCGCCCTCGTTCCTCGCCACCCCCGGCGCCAGGGAGGTCGGGGTCGAGGTGTTCTCGCTGTCCAAGGGCTACAACATGACCGGCTGGCGCTGCGCCGCGATCCTCGGCAACCCCGAGGCGATCGCTCAGTTCTGGCGGCTGAAGTCGAACGTCGACTCCGGCCTGTTCGAGGCGATCCAGCTTGCCGGCGCCGCCGCCCTGCAGCCGGAGCTCGACGCCTCGGTCGCGGCGATGAACGCCGTCTACGCGCGCCGGCGCGACCTGGTGTGCGACGCGCTCGCCGCCGCGGGCGTGCACGTCACCAAGCCGAAGGGCACGATCTACGTGTGGGCGCCCGTCCCCGAGGGCTATGCGAGCGCCGCGGCGTACTGCGAGCACGTGCTCGAAGAGGCGGCGGTCGTCATCTCGCCCGGCGGCGCATACGGACCGAACGGAGAGGGGTTCTTCCGGATCTCGCTCACCTGTCCGGAGGAACGGCTCATCGAGGCCGTCGAGCGGCTGCGTCGCCTGCGTGACTGACGCACACGCCCGGCTACCATGAGGGCGATTGGCTCAGCCTGACGCCACCACGAACGGGAGCCGCCGCGCGCGGCGTCCGTCGCCCGCCCGCCCGCCCGGCAGGGCCCGCCAGCGCGCGTTCATGGTCGCCGTGCTCCCCGCCGGCGAGGACGACCACCTCGACGAGCTCGAGGAGCTCCTGCGCACCGCCGGGGTCGCCGCCGTCGGACGCGCCGTCCAGCACCGCGATCGTCCGCACCCGAACTCCTACCTCGGGCCGGGCAAGCTCGAGGAGCTGAAGGCCGAGCTCAAGGCCGTCGACGCGAACGTCGTCGCGTGCGACGACGAGCTCACCCCGCGCCAGGAGCGCAACCTCGAGCAGGCGCTCGAGCTGCCGGTCGTCGATCGCACGGCGGTGATCCTCGACATCTTCGCCGACCACGCCCACACCGCCGAGGGCAAGCTCCAGGTGGAGCTCGCCCAGCTCGAGTACAACCTCGCGCGGATGCGCGGCCTGTGGACCCACCTCGAACGTCTCGGCGGCGGCATCGGCACCCGCGGCCCCGGCGAGTCCCAGATCGAGACCGACCGCCGGCTGGCGCGCGACCGCATCTCCGCGCTCAAGCGCCGCCTCGCCCGCGTGCGCTCCACCCGCGGCGTGATGCGCGCCGAGCGCGAGCGCGCGCACCTGCCCCAGATCGCCCTCGCGGGCTACACGAACGCCGGCAAGTCGACGCTGCTGAACGCACTCACGGGCGCCGAGGTCGCGGTTCGCGACCGGCTGTTCCACACGCTCGACCCGACGACGCGGGTGATGCGCGCCGGCGGGCGGGACTACCTGATCACCGACACGGTCGGGTTCATCCGCAAGCTGCCCCACCAGCTCGTGGACGCGTTCGGCGCGACGCTCGAGGAGACGATCCGCGCCGACCTCATCCTCCACGTCGCCGACGCGTCGGCGCCCGAGGAGGAGCTTGAGGCGATGACGCGCGCCGTCGAGGACGTGCTGGAGGAGATCGGGGCCGGCGAGGCGGCGCGACTCCTCGTGCTCTCCAAGGCGGACCGGGTCGAGGCCGACCGGCGCGCCGAACTCGCCCGCCGCCACCCCGACGCGCTGCTCGTCTCGGGGTGCACCGGCGAGGGCCTGCCGGAGCTCGTGGCCCGCATCGAGAGCGAGTTCCGTCGGCGTCTGGCGCCGGTCGAGCTGCTCGTCCCCTACCGGGAGGGCGGGCGGCTCGCCGAGCTGCACGAGCTCGCGGGCGACCTGGAGCGCGTCGACACGCCCGACGGGGTGCGGGTCTCGGCGCGGCTCCCGGCGGGCGTCGCCGCCCGGTTTGCGCCGTTCGCGGTCGGCGCCGCGTCGAAAGCGTGACCGGCGGGCCTGCGAGCCCGGCGCCGCTCCGCGTGCGACGCCTCGACCCGCGAGCGGCGCTGCCGACGCGCGCCCACCCGGGCGACGCGGGGCTCGACCTGCGGGCGCTCGAGGGCGGGATGCTCGCGCCCGGCGAGCGGGCGAGCGTCGGAACCGGAATCGCCGTCGAGATCCCACATGGGCAGGGCGGGCTCGTGCTGCCGCGCTCGGGCCTTGCCGCCCGGCACGGGATCGCCCTCGTCAACGCGCCCGGCCTGATCGACGCGGGCTACCGGGGGGAGCTCCGGGTGCTGCTGCTCAACACCGACCGAGCGGCGCGGTTCAGCTGGGCGGCCGGCGACCGGATCGCCCAGCTCGTGCTCGTCGAGGTCGCCCTCGGCGCGGTCGTCGAGGTGGAGGAGCTGTCGGAGTCGACCCGCGGCGCGGGCGGCTTCGGCTCGAGCGGCGCCTGACCACCGCCTGGCGGGATGCCTCGCCGGCGCCTCACCGTTCAGGCCGACGCCTCGCCGGCGCCTGACCGCCGTCCCGCCGGCCGGTCGTGGTCACAATCGGCGGGGTCCGTTCGACTGACAGGGTGAGATGCGAGCCGGCGGCGGCGACGAGGACTGGGATCCGGAGGCGTTCGCGGCGTTCTACCGCCGCCACGAGCGCGGCGTGGCGACGTTCCTCATGCGCCGCACCGGCCGCGCCGAGCTCGCCGCGGACCTCACCTCGGAGGTGTTCGCGGCGGCGCTGATCGCGTGGCGGGGCGGCGGCGAGCGAGCCCTCAACGAGCAGGCCTGGCTGTACGGGATCGCCCAGCACAAGCTGATCGACAGCTACCGGCGGGGGCGGGTCGAGGACGAGGCGCGGGTGAGGCTCGGGATGCGCCCGACGATCATCGACGATGAGTCGCTGCGCGCGATCGCGGCGCTCACCGATGAGACGCCGGCGCTCGAGCTCGTCGCCGCCCTGCCCGAGGATCAACGCGCGGCCGTCACCGGCCGCGTCATCGAGGAACGTGGGTACGACGAGCTCGCCGCGTCGCTGGGCTTGTCCGAGCAGGTCGTCCGCAAACGAGTGAGCTGCGGTCTGGCGCAGCTGCGCGCCGTGATCGGAGGGGAAAGGTGAGTCTTTTGCCGAACGTCGAGCGGGAGTTGATGCGGGTCGCCTACGCGCCCGCGGACGGATCCTCGGCCGGTGTCCGCGTCGGATCGCGCGCCGTGTGGCGCGGACGGTTCTCGGGGGCGGTGCTCGCGGCGGCCGTGTCGGTCGTCGCGCTGCTCATCGGCGCCGGGTTCCTCATCGCGCTGCGGGGTGCGGGCACCGGCGGCGGGTCGCCGGCGATGCACCCGTCGAATCCGTCGCCTCCCGTGGGTCGCGGCGCGTTCCCGGGCGCCCCGCGACCATCGCACGGGCACTTTACGAAGCACGGCGTGTACGTCTGCCCGCGCGCGCCGCGCAACCGCTACCTGCCGCGGGTCGCGGGCTGCGTGTCGGTGCTCCGCGCCGACATGACCGGCGCCGGCGCGCAGGACCTCGTGCTCCTCTACGCCGATCTCGGCGGTCGCCACTTCCGGCAGGGGTATGAGCCCGTCGCCTACACGCTTGAGCTCGTACGGCCGGGGGGCGCGATCGCCCGCACCCGGCTGCCGACCGAGGGCAACCAGCCGCTGTTCGTCCGGGCGGGCAACGTCAACGGCAGGCCGGGCGACGAGCTCGTGCTGCTGCTCGCCTACGTGTCGAGCGGCGACGTCTACGGGATCGCCACGCTCCACGACGGACGGCTGTGGCTCGCCGACGCTCAGCTGGCGGCCGGCGGCGACAGCGGCGCGAAGGAGGGCTTCGCCTGCCGCGTGCGGCCGCGTCCGGAGGTCATCTCCCGCACGATGATCCTGCTCGGCCCAACGATCCACGGCCGTTGGCGCTGGACGGTCGAGACGTACGCGTGGCATGGCTCGATGCTCCGGCGGATCGCCGGTCGCACGTTCGTGCGCCGCGGCCTGCCCCCGCGCCGCCTCCTCACGGCCGGCGCCGGCTGCGGCCGCCCCGTGGGCGCTCCCGAGTCCAAATCCTGACCGGGGCGACGGCCCGGCTCGCGACGGTGCCGCCGAGACCCTGGTGCTTCCTCCGGCGTCCCTGTCGGGCGACCACCGGCGGCACCTGCCGGTGCCAACGAACCAAACCCTAGTACGACCCCGACGGCAGCGGCGTGAGGAGCCCGTGCGTCTGCAGGTACTGCTGCGCGACGCTCGCCGGGGTGAGCTTGGCGATGTCGACCGCGTAGTTGAGCTGGCGCATCGTGGCGAGCGTGAGCGTGCGGTCGACGCGATCGATCGTGGCGGTGAAGGCGGGGCCCTCCTCGCTCGCCGCCTTCTGCGTGACGACCGGGACGACGTTGCCGAACCAGAAGACGTTCTCCGGATCGCCGAGAACGCGGTAGTCACCGGTCGCGAGCTCCCCGTCGGTCGTCGTCACATACGCCGCCTGGACCGCGCCGCTGTCGAGCGCGGTGTACTGGGCGCCGACCGCGAGTGGCGTGAACTTGAGCGGAGCGACACCGTACTTCGCCAACGCGCTGCCGGCCTTGAACTGCAGCGCGCCCCCGAGGACGAGCGTGTTGGCGACGTGCAACAGGTCGCCGAGCGTCCTCAGGTGGTTCTCGGCGGCGTATGCGTCGGTGACCGCGATCCCGGTCGTGTCGCTGAACGGCGTCGCGGCGAGGAGCACGAGGCCGTGCTGCGTCGCCCAGTTGCTCGCGCTCGCGTACGCGCCGGCGAGCGTCTTCGCCGGGTGGCGATGGCGTTGGAACGTCTCGTTGATGACGTTGAGATACTCCGGATACATGGCGAGCGTGTGGCGCTTGAGCGAGCCGAGGACGACGCTCGTCGGACCGATCCCCTGGTTGATGTTCACCTTGAACCCCTGGGCCCGGAGCGCCTGCAGGTAGAGCTGCCCGAGCACGAACTGCTCGCCGTAGTTCTTGTCGCCGATCGTCACCGCCGGCTTGCCGGCGCCCGGCAGCGCGGCCGTCGTCGTCGACGTGGTCGTCGTCCCGGGGGTGGTGGTCGTGGTCGTCGTCGCCGAGGGTGGGCTGCCGGCGGGCGCCGAACCGGTTGCGCGCGGGCTCCCCCCGCCCGGGCTCCCCCCGCAGCCGGCGAGGCCAGCGCCGAGCGCGAGCACAGCGACGAGCATGGCGATCGTGCGGAGGCGAGGCCGGGTACGGGGCGGGGGGCAGGGCGGATCCATCGACGGCTGGCCGCGATGATAGGTGCCGGTCGGACCCCCGCCGGCACGCTCAGAGGCCGGCGGCGCGGCGCGCCTCGGCGTGGGCGGCGTCCTCGAGGCGGTCGTCGAGCGGTGCGAGTTCGGGGACGCCGAGCGCGGTCCGGATCAGCCAGTCGGCGAACCAGGAGTTCTTCGGGAGGAGCGGCCCGTGCATGTACGTGCCGATCACCGATCCCTGCCGGACGCCCTCCTGGCCGTCGGAGCCGTTGTTGCCGTGGCCGCGGAGCACCCGGCCGAGCGGCGCCGCGCCGCTCCCGAGCACCGTCCGGCCGGCGTGGTTCTCGAAGCCGGCGAGCACGTGGCGCTCCCCAGGCTCGAGCTCGACCTCGATCGCGACGTTGCCGATCAGCCGCGGCCCGTCGGAGCGGACGGTGCGCAGGTCGATGAGACCGACGCCGGGCAGCGTCTCCGCTCCGAGCTCATAGGAGTCGCCGAGCAGCTGGTAGCCGCCGCAGACCGCGAGGATCACCGCCCCGCGCGCCGCGGCGGCGTGGAGCGCCTCGCGTTTGACGGTCGCGAGGTCGCGCGCGCACAGCGACTGGTCGCGGTCCTGGCCGCCGCCGATGTAGTAGAGGTCGGCTCCATCGGCGTCGAGCTCCTCTCCGAGCCGGGCGGACGAGAGCTCGAAGCCGAGGCCGCGCCAGGAGCAGCGGCGCTCAAGCAGCAGCAGGTTGCCGCGGTCGGCGTAGATGTTCATCAGGTCCGGGTAGAGCGCGCACACCCGGAGCGTCCGCTCAGCCACCGAGCATCACCACCGTCGACCCGACGTAGTCGGGCGTCGTCGCCACCCGCTCGCGCGGGCGAGGAGTGAAGCCCGCGGCGCGGCCCTCGGCCTCGAGCGTGCCCGCGTCGAGTGCCTCGAGCCGGACGAGGTCGGTCGCCGCCGACAGCTCGCCCGCGGGCGTCACGGTCTCGCGCCGGCGCTCCAGCACGAAGCCCCCGCGCTCGGGCCGGACCGCGAGCGGGCGGCTCGAGTAGACGGTGCCGTCGAGCTCCGCGACGTCGGGCAGTGGCTCGGGGGAGCCGCTCGCCACCTCGAACGGCTCGAGCGCGTCGGCGATCGCGAGCGCGAGCATCCCACCCGGACGCACGGCCGAACGTGCGCGCTCCAAGAACCGGGCGCGCCCCGCCGGGCCGTCGAGCAGCTGGACGGTCTGCATCGGCACGATGCAGAGCGCGACCGGGCCGCTCAGCGTGAACGTGCGGGCGTCGGCGCACAGCGTGCTGACCCCCGTGAGGCCCGCGGCCCGCGCGCGCTCCGCGAGGGCGGCGAGAAGCACCCGATCGCGGTCGAGGGCGAGCACGTCATGGCCGGCACGCGCCAGCTCGAGCGTCACTCGGCCGGTTCCCGCGCCGACGTCCAGCACCGGGCCGCCGTGGCGTGCGGCGAGCGCCCGCCAGAGCGCGAGATCCTCGTCGTAGGAGCCGCACTCGAGGTCGTGCCAGATGACGTCGTCGGCGTTCATGCCGGCTCCGGGGTCCAGAAGCTCTCCACGTGGCCTCGGCGGGCGAGCTCGGCGCGCAGCTCGAGGAGCGCCGTGTACGTCGGCAGCGCGAACACGCGCCCGCTGCGGGCGCTCGTGAGCGCGTCGTCGATCGCCGCCGGCAGCGCGGGCACAACGTGGAGCCGCTCGGGCGCGACGCCCGCGTACTTGAGCCGCAGCGCCAGCTCGGCGGCGCGGGTGCCCGCGCACGTCACCCGGCGCACGCGGCCGGCGAGCAGCTCGAAGTCGGCGTCCCACACCCAGGAGATGTCGCGGCCGTCGGCGACGCGGTCGTTGAGCACGGCGAGCAGGTCGAGCTCGCCATCCTCGAGTCGCAGCGTGCGCAGCACCTCGTTCGCCCCCGCCGGGTTCTTGATGAGCAGCAGCGACAGCGTCCGTTCGCCGATGACGATTCGCTCCGCGCGTCCGAACGCCGCGCTCACCGCGGCCAGGCCGTCGGCGATCGCCTCCGGCGCGATGCCGAGCGTCTGGCAGAGCGCCGCGGCGGCGAGTGCGTTGTAGACGTTGTAGAGGCCGGGCAGCGGCAGCGAGACCTCGACCGCCCCGGCGGGGGTGCAGAGCTCGAACGACGCCGCGTCGGTTCGGTGGAGGCGCACGTTTCGCGCGCTCACGGTCGGCTCCGGCCGGCTCGCGCCGCAGCCGGGACAGCGGTAGACACCGAGGTGGCCGAGGTAGACGACGTCGTACACGTAGGCGGTCCCGCAGCGCCGGCAGTGCTTTGAGTCGGCGGCGTGCTGCATGTCGCCGAGCGCGAGCGAGCGGTCCTCGACGCCGAAGTAGACGACCCCCGTCCGATTCCGGCCGAGATCGGCGATCAGCGGGTCGTCGGCCCCGAGCGCGAGCGCCACGGTCGGACCGAGTGAGCGCACCATCGCCGCCCAGCGATCGGCGATCGTTTCGAGCTCCCCGTAGCGGTCGAGCTGGTCGCGGAACAGGTTGGCGAGCAGCAGCGAGCGGGGCGCGAGCGCGGGCACGACGCGGTCGAGCCAGAACTCGTCGATCTCGAACAGCCCGAGCTCCCCGTCGATCCGCCCCCCGCGCCCGGCCGCCGCGGCGAGCGTCGAGGCGATCCCCGAGGACATGTTCGCGCCGGCTCGGTTGTGCACCAGGCGCGTGCCGGCGCGGTCGAGGATCGAAGCGGCCATCGCGGCGGTCGTCGTCTTGCCGTTCGTCGCCGAGATCGCGACGCTGCCCTGCGGCAGCCGCGCCGCGAGGCGGGAGATCGCATCGGGTTCGAGCCGCGTGAGGAGCTTGCCCGGGAGGCTCGTCCCGCCGCCCCGGCCCGCGAGCCGGGCGAGGCGGCCGGCGGTGCGGGCTGCGGCGAGCTTCATGTCAAGCGCACTCATCGTCCTGCCCCGTCGTGGACGGCCACCGGAGCCGCGTCCCCGAGCGCGGGCTCGGCTGCGGGCGGGACAATCACCCGCATCGCCCCTGGCAGCACCGAGATTCGTGCCGGCAACTCGGCGATTGCCTCGCCGTCGGCGTACACCTCGAAGGGGCGGGACGCCGCGATCTCGACGCTCCGCCCCCGCACGATCTCGACGACCGGCTGCATGACGTGGGCTCCGGTAAAGACGGTCGGCATGAGCGTGAGGAAGCGAATGCGCGGCAGGTCGTGGATGATGACGACGTCGAGCCGGCCGTCGCTGAGGTCGGCGGCCGGCGCGAGCTGCATCCCTCCACCGTAGAACGGGGAGTTCGCGGCGGCGACCGTGTAGCCGTCGATCGTCCGCGCGCGACCGCCGTCGATCGTCACCGTGAACGTCGCCGGGCGCCAGCGGGCGAGCGCGCGCAGCGCCCCGTACGCGTACACCGGGCTCCCCCGAATGAGCTGCGCCCGGTTGGCGACCCGGTTCGCGTCGGAGTCGAATCCGCAGGAGGCGATCCCGACGAACCCGCGGCCGTCGACCGTGCCGAGGTCGAGCGCGCGCGGTCGGCCGCCGGCGAGCACGGCGCACGCCTGCGCCGCGTCGAGCGGGATCCCGAGCGCGCGCACGAAGTCGTTGCCGCGGCCTCCGGGCAGCACGCCCATCACCCCGTCGGTGTCGCGCAGCGCATCCGCGACCGCCCCGATCAGTCCGTCGCCGCCGAACGCGACCGCCACCTCGCCGGCAGCCGCCGCCTCGCGCGCGAGCGCGCGCGCGTGCGTCAGATCGCGCGTCTCGGCGACATGGTGGACGAGGCGGTGGCGCGCGAGCTCCCGGCGCACCCGCGCAAGCGTGCGTCCGGAGCGCCCGCCGCCCGCGAGCGGGTTGACGATCAGGCGCAGCGGCGCGGTCATGCCGCGCCGAGAACGAGGTCGTGCAGCGTGTCGGCGATCCGCACCGGTGCGGGGTCGCGGGCCGCCTCGGCCTGCGCGCGGGTCGTCAGGCCGGTGAGCACGATTGCGCCGTCGAGGCCCGCGGCGGCAGCGCCCGCAAGGTCGGAGTCGAGGCGGTCGCCGATCATCACCGCGCGGCCCGGTCCGACGCGGTCGAGCGCGGTGCGGAAGATCGCGGGATCGGGCTTGCCCGCGTTGCGCACCGCGCAGCCGCTCGCCAGCTCGAACCCGGCGACGAGCATGCCGGTGCCCGGGGAGGCGCCCTCGGCGGTCGGGAACGTCGCGTCGCGCCCGGCGGCGACGAGCTCCGCCCCGGACAGCAGCGCCCGGGTGGCGACGCGCAGCTCCGCGTAGGAGAGCCGCTCGTGCGCGGCGACGACGACGAGGTCCGCGCACTCGGCGCGCACGGAGCCGTTCATGACCCGGACGCCCGCATCGGCGACGTGTCGGTGGATCGCCGGCGAGCCGATCACGAACGCCGTCCGGCGCCGCCCGCCGTCCGTGCCGCCGTCGCCGTCGGCGTTCGCGGTGGCGAGCATGAACTGGATCGACGCGCCGACCGTGACGACCTCCTCGAGCGAGGCCCTGAGACCGAGCGACCACAGCTTGCGCACGTACTCCTCGGGAGCGAGCGCCGAGTCGTTCGTGATGAAGCTGACGGTCATCCCGGCGGCGCGCAGCTCGGCGAGCGCCTCGCCCGCGCCCGGCGTGAGCTCGTCGGACACCCAGACGCAGCCGTCGAGGTCGAGCAGCACGTGCTCGTACGCGCGGATGAAGGTCGAGAGGGGCATGGCTCGGTGGGCGCAGGCGGGGCTCCGGCCGATTATCACGAGCGGACACGACCCCCCGATCTGAGGGTATTCGCATGCCGGACTCGACTTTTCGTCCAGTTTGGGCAAGAATGCTCACGGGGGCGAGCACCGGGCGGCAACCCGGTGCTCATTTGGCCCTCGTTCATAGCCCGACATCGACGAGAGTGAGCTCGCCATGGGATGGAGGCAGTCAGGCTGATTGCCGAATGAGGGGAGTGCCGGCGTTCGCGCCGACGCTCCTCTCTCCGCTTTCCGCATCGGACTCAAGCAGCCGATGCGTGAATCGTCCAGAGGGACTCGACATTTGTTCAGACGCCCTCGCCGGACGCCGATGGGGCGGGCATGGCCTCCGACACGTCGTGTCCGCGCCCTTCACTGCTGACTGCCTCTCAATGCCTCTTGCTCGCGGGCGGCGCGGCGTTCGCGCTGCTCAGCCCGGGCCTCTCTGACTGGGACCTGTGGCCGCTGCTCGTGATCGCCGGCTACGCGCTGGCGTCCGACCTGTTGCCGGTCCCGTCGACCGTCTCCAAGATCGACCTGTCCGGCAGCCCCGTCGCGATTGTGCTCGCGGCGGCGCTCTACGGCGCGGCCCCCGCCGCCGCCATCTGCGCGCTCGGGATGGGCGCCGGCTGGGTGCGGGCACGCGAACCGGGACTCATCTTTCGCCAGAACCTGGTGACCGGGCTGTGGTACCCGATGCTCACCGCCATCGCCTTTCACGCCGCGACGCGGGCGCTCGGCGTCCGGGCGGGCGACACGGCGTTCGTGCTGTTCGCGTTCCCGGCCGCGCTGCTCGCCTCGATGCTCAACCTGTGGATGGTCGCCGTCGGCATGCGTCTCACGCGCGGAACGCCGGTCGCGAGGACGATGATCGAGCTCGTTGCGCCGGTGCTCGCCGCCGAGCTGTTCTCGGCCGTGCTCACCGTGCTCGCCGTCCTCGTCACGGTGAGGCTCCACCTGCTCGGTCTGATCGTGCTCGGCGTGTTCCTCGCGATCTTCCAGTACCTCCTCGGCGAGCTCGTCACCTCCCGTCATCGTCACGAGCGGCTGCGGACGATGGCGACGACCGATGAGCTCACCGGCCTGACGAATCGCCGGCGGTTCCGCGAGCGGGTCGAGCATCGGATCGCGGACGCGGGCGAGGCCCTCTGCTTTGCCGTGCTCCTCATGGACCTCGACCGGTTCAAGGAGGTCAACGACACGCTCGGCCACACCTACGGCGACCGGCTCCTGCGGGACCTCGGGCCACGGCTCGTGGAGGCGGCGGGGGAGGGGATCCTCGTGGCGCGCCTCGGCGGGGACGAGTTCGGCGTCCTGCTGCCGCGCGGCTGCGCGAGCCGCGCGGAGGTGACGCCGATCGCCGAGCGGCTCCTGCGGACGGCCGCGCAGCCGTTTGCGATCGACGAGCTGACGATCGAGATCGGCGCCTCGGTCGGGGTTGCGCGCTTCCCCGACGATGGGCGCGACGCGAACGCGCTGCTGCGCAGCGCGGACGTCGCCATGTACGCCGCCAAGGAGGCGCAGACGGGCGTGAAGTTCTACACCGCCGAGCAGAACCAGCACACGAAGCGGCGGCTGAGCGTCCTCTCCGACATCCGCCGCGCGCTCTCGCGCGACGAGATCGTCGTCCACTACCAGCCGATCGTCGACCTCGAGGACCGGATCGTCACCGGTGCCGAGGGCCTCGTGCGCTGGGAGCACCCCGAGCATGGCCTGATCCCGCCCGGCGCGTTCGTGCAGTCGGTGGAGCAGAGCGTCCTCATCGGCCCGCTCACCCGGCACGTGCTCGAGCATTCGATCGCGGAGTGCGCCCGGTGGCGCCGCGAGGGCCGCGACATGTCGGTCGCGGTCAACCTCTCGGTGCGCAACCTGCTCGATCGTGACCTGCCGCGTGAGATCTCCCGGCTGCTCGCCGCCTACCAGGTGCCGCCCGCGTCGCTGCAGCTCGAGATCACCGAGTCGATGATCATGACCGACCCCGAGCGCGCGCTGGCGACGGTCGGACGGCTGTCGGAGCTTGGCGTCCGGCTCTCGGTCGACGACTTCGGGACGGGCTACTCCTCGCTTGCGAATCTCCGTCGGCTTCCGATCGACGACCTGAAGATCGACCGCTCGTTCGTCTCGCCGATGCTCGAGGACGAGAGCGACCTCATCATCGTGCGCTCGACGATCAACCTCGGCCACGACCTCGGCTTGAGGATCATCGCCGAGGGGGTCGAGGACTCGGCGACGCTTGAGCATCTCGCGAGCCTCGGCTGCGACCTCGCCCAGGGCTATCACCTCAGCCGGCCGCTCGCCGCCGCGGCGTTCGGGCGCTGGTTGGCCGACACGCCGCGCCAGCCGGGCGTCGGCGAGCTGCCGCCCGCGCCGGCGCCCGCCACGTCCGCGCCCGTGGTGGCCCCGCGACCCGAGCGGGTCGCGCCGAAGATCTGGACGCCGTCGGGGCTGATCGTCGCCTCTCCGGACGCCTGAGCCACGCCGCCGCGGATCGGCGCCCGCCGTCCCGCCCGCCCGGCGGAGCCCCGCCGCAGCGGCGTCAGAACAGAGAGGGCTGCGGCTCGAGCCGCTCGGGAGCGGGGGCGGCGGGAGGCTCGAGGCAGTCGGGCGCGTCGTGTCGCGCGTCGTTCACCGCCCGGCCGACCTCGGTGAGCGCGGTGCGCTCCGCGGGCAGCCCGGCGAGCATCTCCCGAAGCGCGCCCTCCGGCGTGGCGGCATCGAGCCAGTCGGCCTCGTCGCGAGGGTCGAGGATCACGGGCATGCGGTCGTGAAGCACCGCGATCCGCTCGTTGGCGGGGCGCGTGATGATCGTGCACGTGCGCAGCGACTCATCGCCCGGTCCGTGCCAGATCGACCACAGCCCGGCGAACGCGAACGGCGCGCCGTCGTCGCGGGTGATGTGGAACGCGCGCCTCGGGTGGGTGGCGGCCGGATCCGCGCGCCGCCACTCATAGAAGCCGTCGGCGACGATCAGGCAGCGGTAGCGGCGAAACGCGGTCCGGAACGCCGGCTTCTCGGCGACGCTCTCGAGCCGCGCGTTGATCATCCGTGCGCCGATCTTCGGCGAGTCCGCCCAGCTCGGCACGAGCCCCCAGCGCAGGAGCTCGCCGCGGGGGTGGCCGTCGCGGTCGGTCGTCACCGCGAGCACGTCGTCGGTCGGCGCCACGTTGTAGCGGCGACGGATCTCGACCGACTCCCCGACCGGGAAGCGCGCCCGGACCTGCGCGGGGTCAGGGACGGCGAGGCTGTAGCGGCCGCACACGCGCCGTCGTCACCGGGACGCGAGCTTCTCGGAGCGCTCGGCCTGCGCGCGCTTCTGGCGTCGTCGCCCAAGCACGATCAGCACCGCGAACACGACGATCACGAGCACGATCCCCCAGAAGATCCGCAGATCGAGCGAGAGCCCGCCGGCGGCGGCCGCGACGCCGGACACGATGCCGAAGCCGGCGAACAGCACGGCGGCGAGGAAGACGAGCACGATCAGGATCCCGCGCAGCCGCGCGAGGATGCCGTCGCTCGAGGGTGGCGCGACGAGCGACATGATCCGCAGACCCCACAGCTGGCGGTTCGTCGGGCCCTCGACGCCGAGCCGCTCGGTCGCCTTGCGCAGGTCCTCCGGCCGGCGTTCGGCGAGCGCAAGCGAGGCGTCGGCCATGCGCCGGATCTGCATCCGCTCCTGCGGGCGGGCGGCGGCGATCGCGCGCTGGAAGTGCGCACGCGCCTTCTTCGCGTCGTAGCGCTCCGCAGCGCGAGCGCCGAGGATCGCCTGCGCGGCGGACTTGTAGCGGGTTTCCGCCTCAAGCTCCTCGTCGCTGAGCTTCTCCATCCGCTGCATGGCGGCGAGCTGCCCCTTCTGCTCCATCCGCACGACGCGCTGCTGCTTGGGCATGGGCCGCAGTCTAGTCTCGCGTCGCACGCCGGTGGGGACCGTCTTCGGCGCCCGGCTCAAGCACCGCCTCGTCCTCGAGTGCGTCGAGCGCGGTTTCTCGCAACGGCTGGGGGACGGCCGCCGGACGCGGGTGCGGGGGCTCGCCGTTCACGCGACCGCGGTGAGCCGGCGGGCGCGCACGGAGGCGAGCGCGGCGACCGCGAGCGCGCCGCAGCTCACGATGAACGGCGCTCCCACGCCGCCCGGTCCGATCAGCGCTCCGGCAAGCGCCGAGCCGCCCGCGATCCCGCCCACGAGCGCCGAGGACATCCACGTGAACGCCTCGGTCTCGGCGCCCTCCGGGACGATGCGACCGACCAGCGCGTACTGGCAGGAGAAGACGGGCGCAATCGTGAGACCGGTGAGGAGCGCGCCGAGGAGCCCGAACTGGATGGTGTGCGCAAACATGAGCGGGGCCGCGCAGAGCACGGCGCCGGCGAGCAGTCGCTGATAGCGCACCGAGAGGCCGACATTCCAGTCGCGCGAGCCGTGCAGCAGCCCGCCGAGCATCGATCCAAGGCTCCATACCGCAAGCAGCAGCCCCGTCGACGCACGGGAGCCGGCGTGCAGCGCGAGCGAGGGCAGTCCGACCTCGGTGGAGCCGATCGCGAAGCCCATGAGCGCGATTGGCACGAGCAGAGCGCGCAGCTCGGGCAGGGCGCGCAGGCCGCCCGAGGTCGGCTGCGCCGGGACGGGCGGGCGGGCTCGGGAGGCGGGCATCGTGACGAACAGGATCGTGCCGGCGAGCGAGAGGCCCGCGCAGACGATGAGCGCGAGCGAGGGGGAGCCGACGGCGATCACGATCCCGACGACGAGCGGCCCGGTGATCCAGATCAGCTCCTGGATGACCGACTCGAGCGCGTATGCCGCCTCCTGGGCGGCGTCCTCGACGATCACGGCCCGCAGGAGCGCGCGCACCGCGGGGGCGATCGCAGGGAGCGCCGCCCCGATCGCGGCCGAAATCACGACGAGCACGGCGCCGGTCACGTGCGCGTGCGCGCACTCGACGAGCGCGACGAACAGCGCCGCCTGGGCCGTCGCCCACGGCACGAGCACAGGCGCGCGACCGTAACGGTCGACGAGCCGTCCCTGCAGCGGGCCGACGAGCGCGATCGTGACCGCCTGGATGCCGACCGCGAGCCCCGCGAGCGCGTAGGACCGCGTCGCCTCGCGCACGAGCAGCAGCGTCGCGAGGCCCGACATGCCCTGCGGCAGCCGCGCGAACACGCCGGTCAGGTACAGCCGCAGGCTGCCGGGCGTGGCGAGGACGGCGCGGTAGCGGGCGAGCATGGACTCAATGTAGGCGTCGCCCCCGCGCGGCGGCGTCCGAATCCGGTGGTCGGTGCCTGCCCGTACGGCCTATGAACAGCAGTTCATGCAATGATGTGTGCATGAGCCATGGGACCGAGCCCGATCTGGGCCTGTTGCTCGAGCCCGAGCCGGCCCGCCGTCTCGCCGACACGATGCAGGCGCTTGCCACCCCGAGCCGGGTGCGGATCCTCGGAGCGCTGGCCCTGCGGCCGTGCTCGGTGGGGGAGATCACCGCGGCGGTCGGTATGGAGCAGTCCGCGATCTCCCAGCAACTGCGGGTGCTCCGCCACCTCGGGCTCGTCGTCGGCGAGCGCCGCGGGCGGCAGGTGATCTATGCCCTGCACGACGACCACGTGCGCGTGCTGCTCGCCGAGGCGCTCGCGCACACCGACCATCTCCGTCTCGGTCTCGCAGCCCCGCCCGCGACCGAGGCGGTGACCGCGTGAGCCTCGGCGCGCCGGCGCTGCTCGCGGCCGCGGCGGGCGTCGGGTTCGGCCATGCGATCCTCCCCGACCACTGGATGCCGCTCGCGGTTCTCGGACGGACGCGGCACTACCCGCTGCGCCGGGTGGCACGCGTTTCGCTGCTCGCCGGGATCGCACACGTGCTCGTCTCGGTCATCCTCGGCGGGATCATCGTCGTCATCGGCCTCCAGTTCCGCCACGCGGTGCAGAGCGCCCAGGACGTGGTGGTCGGGCTGATCCTGATCATCACCGGCGTCGGGTTCGCCGCGCTCGAGCTCACCGGTCACGGACATCACCACCACGGCCCGGACGGGCACGGGCACCGGCATGGTCACGATCACACCGGCGACGAGCACGGGCACGAGGCCGACGGGCACGCTCATCATGGCCTCGGGCACGGCCACCGCGGGCACGCTCACGCGCACGGCGCAGGACACGAGCCCGGCCTCGCGCACGAGCACGGCCACGTCGACGTGGGCGCCGGGCGATCACGCCTCGGAGGGCTCGCGGCGATCATGGTCCCGTTCGGGGCCGCCGCCTCGCCCGATCTCACGATCCTGCCGGTGTTCCTCGCGGCATGCGCGTCCGGGGTCGGAGCCGCCGTCGGCTCGGTGATCGCGTTCGCGGCGGTCACGATCGGGACGATTGTGGGGCTCACGGTCGCGGCGGCCCGCGGCGGCTACCAGATCCGGGGGGCGTGGCTCGAGCGCTGGGGCAACGCCTTCACGGCACTTGTGCTGCTCGTGATCGGCGCGCTCGTGCTCCTCGGCGTGCTCTGACCGGTCGCCACCCCGGCCGGGTGAGTCGCGCGCGACGGTCTCGGCAGTTGACATGACGCGCCGGGGGGAGCGCGAGCGGGCGCATCATCGAGATCCGTTCGACCGTTCATTGAGATTTGGCCGAGCGGCGTAGAAGATTGCTACGCCGCTCAGATGGTCACCATTCCGCAGCGTCGGCTTCGCAACGACATCAGCGCCGTGCTCTGACCGTGGAGGCCGGGGAGAGCTTCACGATCACCGTCAACGGCAGGCCCGTCGCCCAACTCGGACCGCTGCCCGAGCGCGGAGATCCGTCCCGTCTGGACGCAATCTTGGCGCGCACCCCGGTGGACGACGGCTGGGCGGCCGAGATAGAGGCGAGTCGGGCTGCGGAGCGCTCGCTCATCCGTGGCGACGCGTCACCGTTCCCGTCGACACGAGCCTGGTCGCCGGGGCTGCGACCACTGGCATTCAGGAGGCGTTCGCACTCAGCGTCATCACGATCGGTGAGCTCAGGACAGGGATCATCCGCGCCGGCACGCAGGCGATCCGGACGGCGCGTGAGGCACGTCTGACCGCGGTCCTGGAGAACACGACCGTGTTGGCGGTCGACGACGCCGTCGCTTCGCGGTATGCCGAACTTCGGGCGGCCTCAGGCCAGCTGCCAACCAATGACCTATGGATCGCGGCGACCGCGGCTGCGCACAAGCTGGTGCTCGTCACCGCTGATGAGCGGCAGTCCAGACTTCCGGAAGTGCGCACGGGCTACATCGCTGCTGAGAGGACTCGCTGACCTCGACTGAGAACCGCAGTAGTAGAACGATCGGCGTGAAGGCGGCGATCGACAAGCTCACCGTTCCCGCAGGCCTCAGAGAACACATCGTTGAGGCCGGCGTCCGAGTCCACGGACTGGCGCCCGACCACGGGCTGGCGGTCGCCCGGCTTCCCCTGCATCACCGCGACCCGTTCGACCGTCTCCTCATCGCGCAAGCCCGCGCCGAGCAATTGACCCTGATGACCGCCGATGCCCGCATATCGGCCTACGACGTCAGGACTGTCGACGCAAGCCGCTGACGGACGCCTGTAGAACGTCGGTCGAATGACAGCGGACGCGCGTTGGGGAACGCGCGTGTTCGGTGCGCCGTGCCACTCGTGACCGTGATTCTGAGTTGAGTTCGTCGAGGCGGTGCGGCTTGCGGGGGGTCGGAGCTATGCCGCGACCTGGCCTCGTCCACATGTCCGGGGTCTACCGGTCTGCCGTGGTCATCTTTCTCACGGTCCGGATGCCGGTGTATTACCGGATTATGTATCGCACCGGATTGCCGAGAATCCGTCAGTAGATCCCCAGAGCGATGCTCTCGTCGCGCAGCAGGTTCAACGAAGGTTGGTGTGCGCCCCGACCCGGAGCAGGAGCGCGCTACGCGGCGATTGTCTCGGCAGAGTGATGGGCCCTCGGCATCGCGACGCCCCGCTCACTGAGGTCCGACGCGTAGGCATCGAGCGCCTCGCGGATGCCGCCTGCGACCTCATCGCGGCTGCTGCCCAGCGCGATGACGCCCGGTACATCTGGCAGATAGGCGCCCCATCCACCGTCCTCGGCCTGCTCGTAGATGACGAGGTATTCACTCATCGCAGATCATCCAAACCGCTTGCTCTGCGGATGCTACCGAGCGTTCCGACCGGGACCGTCGCGCTGCCCTTGCCGGCCACGACGATCCGCTCAGGACGCTCAGGGTGCGCCCACACCTCGTGGGAGCCGCGCTGTCTGACCACCGTCCAGCCTGCATCAAGCGGAGCCGCACGGACCTCGCGGTACTTCTTTGGCATGCCGAGGACCGTAAAGCGACCTGACGACGGAATCCAAGTGCACGCTGCGCGCGTGCTTCTGGCGCGCCGACGCATGCTTTCCGTGCCGAGCCCGAGACCCCCTATCAACGGATCTGGAGCGTCCGATCGCGGTTCGGCGAAGCTAGCCGCGGTTGTGGCGCTGTGGTGTGCCTGAGCCTTTGATAGAGCAGTCGCGTTTTTCAACCCAACGCTGGGGGCTGGCGAGCGGTGGATAGCACAGCTGAAGGACGTTCGAACGCTCCAAGGTCTACATAAGGCCGATTATCGAGCACTGGACCAGACGCAGGATCGCCATGCGCTACCCGGTCACCACGTCATACCTTGGAACCGCCGAAACCCCCAGCTATGCCGCCGAAATGGAGTTCCACCGGAGGTCTGGAGCGCGCGCAACAATCCGAGTGCCCGGTACGGCGCTGGCCAGGCCGGCGATGTCGCCGGGATCCGAGCTGATCACGATCGCGACCTCGAAGTCGACGCATACGGCGACGACGTGAGCGTCCACGATCGCCTCGCTGTCCCGTCCGGCGTCGTGAAGAATGGCTCCGACGAGCTTCGCGAGTCGCACATCGGTGGGTGTCACGACGACGCGCTGACCACCGCGATCTCGCGCGATCGCCGCCTCGACCCGCCTGGTTCGTGCCGCGCCCCGACAGACCTCGGCGAGCGTGACCGCCGCGCAGCGAACCTCACCGCCTCGTTCCAGCGCGACCCGCAGCAGTTGACGCAATGCTGCCCCTTCCGAGCGGTCCAGCACGTCGAATGCGGCGGCATCCAGGACGATGCCCACACTCACGACGCCTCGAGTTGCGCAGGCGCCGGCGCCACCGCCTCCAGCAACGCCTCAGCGGCCGAGATCTCGTCGGCCGACGCAGCGCCGTACTCGGCGTCGAGCTCGTCAAGCCATCTGAGCATCGCCGCCCGATGCGCCTCCGCCGCGATCGCGCCGCGCAGCGCAGCGTTGGCTACTGCCGAGACGCTTCGTCCTTCGATGGCCTCCAGAGCCGCGACAACATCCTCGTCGAGATTCAACGTCAGGCGACGCTTCTTCATACGAACATCATAACTCCTCGGCGGGCGTCAGGTCGAACACTGGTTCGCTGCCGTTCGAGCACTGTCATTCGATCGACGTTCTACAGCTGTGGTCGGCAGCGCGGATGGCAGCGGTTCGGTTGTGTTCCGTCAGGAATCGACGGGCGCGGGCAGCGCGCCAAGCCGGAGTCGCGGAACGCCGTCGAAGTCGCTCGGGTTTCCCGTGTGGAGCGGCAGGTCGTTCACGCTCGCGGTGGCCGCGATGAGGGCGTCGAATGCCCGTGCCCGACGCTTGCCGCCGCTCGTGCGCAGCGGGGCGGCGATCGAGGCGTCTGCGGGCGCAGCCACGCTAAACCGTCTGGTCGATCAGGGCATCGATCTCGGCGCGCAATCGAGCGGGATCGACCGCGCGCCATCCGCGCCGCTCGGCGATGAGCTCGCGCCTGCTGAGAGGCCGTCACGGCAGCGGGCGCAGGTCAGCCACCGGTGTTCCGGCTGACGGCACCGTGTGTCAGGCGCCGACTTGCCAGTGCTCGAGTTCGACCTCGGCCATCGGGAAGTCCTTGGGATTTCCGGTCGCGAGCGGCATCCCCAGGGACACCGCGACGGCCGCGACCAGGCAGTCGGCCTGTGCGAGCGTGACGCCACGTGACGCGTATTCGCGGCGCCAATCTCCGGCGCGGGCGCCCTCGGTTCGTCCGATGGCGGCGACTCGGATCCCATCGAAGAGTTGACAGGCTGCGCCCCGCTCGGTGGGTCGTACGCCTCGGTGGATCTCCTCCACGTTGATCGCCGTTGTCAACGGGGGCTCTCCGCGCCGGCGCAGCGCGGTCAGCCGATCGAGCGGCCGCAGCTTCACCGTCGGCCTGGTGACGACCGACAGCTTCGGACGGTTCACGATCCCGATCATGCTCGGGGCCGAGGACGCACTCGGCGCGGACGATCTGGCGGTGCTGCTCTGCGACACCCGCGACGATCCGCAGCGCGAGGCCCGCTACGTCGAGATGCTCGCCGCCCGGGCCGTCGACGGGATCATCGTCACCGGCCGCCGCACCGAGCCCCGCCCGCCGCTGCCCGGCGACCCCGGCTGCCCGGTCGTCTACGCGTTCACTCCGTCGGCGCGGGCCGAGGACTGCTCGGTGATCGCCGACGAGGTCGGTGGCACCGAGCTCGCTGTCGCGCACCTGCTCGCGGCCGGCCGACGGCGGCTCGCGGTCATCACCGGGCCCCGCTCGCACCGTTCCGCCCGGGTGCGCGCGGCGGCGGCCGAGCGCGCGGCGCGCGCCGCCGGGGCTCCGCTGCTGTCAGCGCCCCGGTACGGGCGTTGGGAGGAGGCCACCGGCTGGGAGGCGGTCGCCCAGCTCCTGCGAGAGGTCCCGGAGCTCGACGGGCTCGTGTGCGGCTCGGACATGATCGCGCGGGGCGCCCTCGACGGCCTGCGCGAGCATCGGCGGTCCGTCCCCGACGAGGTCGCGGTCGTCGGCTTCGACAACTGGGAGGTGATGGCGGCCGCGAGCCGGCCGCCGCTCACGACCGTCGACATGCGGCTCGGAGAGCTCGGGCGCATCGCCGCCGGGCTGCTCCGCGAGGCGATCGACGGCCGCCCCGCCCCGGGGTGCCGCGCCCTTCCCTGCCGTCTCGTCGCGCGCGGATCGACGCCGCACATCGCGCGGCGGCGCTCAAGCTCTCGCTGAACGGCGCCGATATGGGCGCCATGCCTGGGCCGCTCCGTGACGGAGAAGGACGCGATCCCGCGTTCGATCGCGCCGGAGACGCTCGCGATGTCGCGTTCGACGCGCGCGAGATGACGGAGCTGCTGGTCGCCGAGCTGCAGGACTACGCGATCGTCATGCTCGACCTCGACGGCCGGGTCGCGAGCTGGAACGCCGGGGCGCGCGACATCACGGGCTACGAAGCGCAGGAGATCCTCGGCCGGAGGTTCTCGGTCTTCTATTCCGCCCAGGCGATCGCGGACCGGACCCCGGAGCTGCTGCTGGCGACCGCCCGTGCCCAGGGGCGGGTCGAGCAGGAGGGCTGGCGGGTGCGCAAGGACGGCAGCCTGTTCTGGGCGAACGTCGTCATCACGGCGATCCACGACGCACACGGGATTCTTTGCGGGTACGGCAAGGTGACGCGGGACCTCACCGAGCGCCACGCGGTCGAGCTCGCCCGGCACGCCGCCGAAGAGCGCTTCCGCGCCGCGTTCACCCACGCACCGGTGGGGATCGCGATCACCGGACTCGAGGGCGCCGCCTACGGCCGGCTGCTCGAGGCCAACCCTGCGATCACCCGGATGCTCGGCTACGGGCCGGACGAGCTGATCGGCCGAACGCTCAGCTCGATCACGTTCTCCGAGGATCGCGAGGCGACCGTCCGCGCGCTCCAGGAGCTGTCGGTCGGCGCCTCGATCTCGATCGAGCTCCGGCTCGCGCACCGCGACGGCCGCGCCGTGTGGGTGCTGCTCTCCTCCACTCCGCTGCCCGATCCGGCCCGCGCCTCGCTGCGCTGCGCGATCACCCAGGTCCTCGACATCTCCGAGCGCAAGCGATTCGAGACCCACCTGCGCCATCTCGCCGACCACGACGCGCTCACCGGGCTGCTCAACCGCCACCGCTTCGAGTCCGAGCTCGCGCGCGTCACCGCCGAGGTGGCGCGCTACCGGCGCCGGGCATCGTTGCTCGTGCTCGACCTCGACGGCTTCAAGGACGTCAACGACCGCTTCGGGCACCCGGTCGGCGACGAGCTCATCACCCGGATCGGCGCGCTGCTGCGCGACACGCTCCGCACGACAGACGTCGTCGCCCGGCTCGGCGGCGACGAGTTCATCGCGATCCTGCCCGAGGCGGGACCCGCGGACGCCAAGCGGCTCGCGAACCGGATCCTCGAGGCTGTGCGCGACTGCGGACAGATCGCGGTCGGGGACGAGCACGCGCAGATCACCGCCTCGATCGGGCTGACGAGCTTCGACGGCGACACCGGGCTCACCGGCGCCGAGCTCGTCGCCGAGGCGGACGTCGCCCTCTACGAGGCGAAGGCCGAGGGCCGCAACCGGCGGGTGCTCTACGACCGCAGCCGCCCCCGGCGCGAGCCCGGTGCAGGCGGCCGGTCGTGGACCGAGCGTCTGCGCGACGCGGTGCAACGCGACCGGTTCGTCCTGCACGCCCAGCCGATCCGCGGCATCTGCGCCGAGGAGACCGCGCGCTACGAGCTGCTGCTGCGCCTCCGCGACGCGGACGGGCAGCTCATCCCGCCGGGCGCGTTCCTGGAGAGTGCCGAGCGCTTCGACCTGATGGGCGAGATCGACCGCTGGGTGCTGCGGCGCGCGCTTGAACTGCTCGAGGCCCATGAGCGGGCCGGCCACGACATCAGCCTGTCGGTCAACCTGTCGGGCCGCACGATGAACGACCCCGACCTCACGCAGGAGCTCGCCGCGCTCCTCACCACGCACCCGATCGCGCCCGGACGGCTCATCCTCGAGGTCACCGAGACGGCGGCGATCGTCAACATCGACCGCGCCCGTGAACTCGCCGCCAACCTGCGCGCGCTCGGCTGCCGCTTCGCGCTCGACGACTTCGGCTCGGGCTTCGCCTCCTTCTCCTACCTCAAGCACCTCGACTTCGACTACCTGAAGATCGACGGCGAGTTCATCCGCCACCTCTCACGTACCCCGACAGACCAGGTGGTCGTGCGGGCCGTCGTCGACATCGCGCGCGGGCTCGAAACCCGGACGGTCGCCGAGTTCGTCGGCGACGACCCGACGGTCGAGCTCCTGCGCGCGCTCGGGATCGACTACGGCCAGGGCTTCCACCTCGGCCGCCCGGGCCCGCTCGAGCTCGTGCTCCCGCCGCTCGACCAGCCGGTCCCCGCCTGAGAGCATCAGCCGCGCGGGGAGCACGACGGTGCCCCGCGCACTGCGCGCGCTCAGCGGCCCGGCGCGGCCGCCATCCGCGACGAGACGCGCCGCCGCGTGGCCGGGCTCAGCCGCCGTGCCGCTTCTTGTGCCCGTGCGTGTGGTGAGCGTGCGTGTGGGCGTGCATCTTGTGCGCGCGCTTGCCGTGCGGCCCCCGTTTCGGCGGCGTGAGCTTCACGCGATGCTCGATCGTCGCGTGCCGCGCCGAGCGCGGGCGCAGGGCGAGGCCGGCCTTCAGCGGATGATGCCTGGCGAGCAGGCGGCGGCCGAGGCGATCGAGCCGAATCGTGCGCGTCACGGCACGGCCGCCACGCAGCGAGTAGCGCACCGAACCGAGCCAGATCGTGCGCGTTCGCGTGCCACGGGCACGTCGCGCCGTCGCGTTGATCGCGATCACCTTCTTGCCGCGCAGGTGCTCGACGACGACGAGGGCGGCCCGTCCCCGACAGCGGCGCGTGCCGAGGCACCTGATCGTGAAGTGCACGGTCGAGCCGTGTCGCACGCTCACCTTCGTGAGCTTCGCGCCCCGCTTGACCGTGCGCCTGTGGTGCTTCTTCGACTTGCCCTTGCCCTTCGATGTCGAGCCGGGCTTCGTCGACTTTGTCGCCGGCCCGATCGTGATCGACAGTGTCGCCGTCGCCTCGTCGGGCGGGGAGGCGTCGTCGTGGACCGCGACCGCGAACGTCGTCGTCTGATCGGTCGTCGGCGTGCCGGAGATCACGCCGGTCGCCGCGTCCAACGTGAGGCCGGCCGGCAGCGAGCCGCCGGTGATCGACCACACGTCGCCGCCGGCGCCGCCGGCGGTCGAGAGCTTGGCCAGGTAGCGCGTGCCGATCGCGCCCCGGCGCAGGGCACGCGTCGTGATCACGAGGCTCGGATGCGAGACGAGACCCATCGCGCCGCGCCCCGTGGCGTCCGGATAGCTCCCCGCGGCGTCGCAGCGTTCCGCGCCGGTACAGCCGACGGCCAGCGCAACGTCCGAGAGCGAGCCGCTCGACGAGGCGCCGGCGGGAAGCGGGAGCGCTGTCGCGGCCGACCACGTGCCGCCGGATTCGGTGGCGGACAGCGGGGCCGCCGTGCCCGCCACGACCGAGCCGGTCGCCGTGCAGTTGCCGGTGTTCGAGCAGGAAATCGAGTCCAGCTGCGATGCGGTCGCGCCCGAGGGAAGGCCGAGGGCGAGCCCCTGCCCCCAGGTCGTGCCGTTCTGGTTGGCCACCATCGCCGTGGTGTGGCCCGCGCCGTCCACGTAGCTGCCGACGGCGGTGCAGTGCCCGCTCGCCGGACAGGCGATCGCATTCAGGCTCGCATCCTGGCCGGCGCCGGCGGCGCCGGTCGGCAGCGCGAGCTGGACCGCCTGCGCCCAGGCACCGGCGGTCTCGGTGGCGACGATCGCCTGCGTCTGGCCCGAGGCGTCGAGTGCGTTGCCGACCGCGACGCAGTTGCCGGGGGTCGTGCACGACACCGCGGTGAGCGCGCCGCTCGTGTCGCCCGTCGGCAGCGCCGGCGGCGTCAGCGAGGTGAAGGCGCCGCCCGAGACGTTCATCGCGATCGGCCGGCCGCCGCCTGAGCCGACCGCCGAGCAGTTGCCGCCGCCCAGGCAGGAGATCCCCGAGAGTGTGCCGCTCGCGCCCGCTATCGCGCTCGCGCCCGTCCAGGCGCCGCTCGCCTCCGTCGCCTCGATCGGCTGTGCTCCCGAGTTCTCCTCGCCGACCGCGATGCAGTGCCGCCGGCGGTGCAGCTCACCGCGCGCAATGCCGAGGAGCTCGCCCCCGCCGGAGGAGCGATCGTCGTGGCCTGTGACCAGGCGCGGCCGGTGGCGGTTGCCGCCATCGGCTCGGTCCCGCCGGCGCCGCTGTAGGCGCCGACCGCAACACACTGACTCGAGCTGCCGCAGCTCACCGACGGCAGGCGCGTCGCCGGCTGTGTCGCGGCCGCACCGCTCGGCAGCGCGATCGCGCTCGCACCCGCCGGCCACACTGTCGTGGTGCTCGCCGCCGCCTCGCCGGCGCCCGTGAGCGCGAGCGCGAGCGCCGCCAACGCCGTCGTCGCGACATCCCGCAGCCCCAGTCGTCTCATCAGCACATGTCCTTGCTCTGGATCTCGGAAGGGCCCCGGCAGCGCGTCTCCGGCGCGCAGCCCCCAGCCGAACGTCGGCTCGAGCGTACACGAGCGGGCAAGTCCCCACCCGACCGGGCCATCCGCCCGCACCTCGCCGAGGCGACCCGAGCGTGGAGCGGGGCCGGACTACAGCGACGTCGGCGCGTGCGCCTCGGCGGCCGCGGCGACCGCCCGCTCGACGGCGTTGACGTCCCGCACGGCGCCCGTGTCCGCGGAGGTGGCCATCGCGGCGTAGGCGCGGAGCGCCGGCGAGACGACGCGGTCCCGAGCCCTCGGTACGTAGCCGCCGGCGGCCTCGAGCGCCTCGCGGCGCTCGGCGAGCTCCTCCTCGGAGACGCCGAGCGTGAGGCGCCGCGCCGGGATGTCGATCGTGATCGTGTCGCCGTTCTCGACGAGCGCGAGGGCGCCGCCCGAGGCGGCCTCCGGCGAGACGTGGCCGATCGACAGCCCGGAGGTGCCGCCGGAGAAGCGGCCGTCGGTGACCAGCGCGCATGCCTTGCCGAGCCCGCGGCCCTTCAGGTAGGAGGTCGGGTAGAGCATCTCCTGCATCCCGGGCCCACCGCGTGGGCCCTCGTAGCGGATGACGAGCACGTCGCCCTCCGTGACGGAGCCGCCGAGGATCGCCTCGACCGCCTCCTCCTGGGACTCGACGACGATCGCCGGTCCGCTGAAGCGCAGGATCGACTCGTCGACGCCGGCGGTCTTCACGACCGCGCCGCGAACGGCGATGTTGCCGTACAGGATCGCGAGCCCGCCGTCGGCGGAGTACGCGTGCGCGCGGTCGCGGATGCAGCCCGCGGCGGCATCGGTGTCGAGCGATTCCCAGCGCTCGGACTGGGAGAACGCCTGCGCGGAGCGCACGCAGCCCGGCGCCGCGTGGAACAGCTCGATCGCCTCCGACGCGGCGGTGCCGCCGCGGATGTCCCATGTGTCGAGCCACTCGGCGAGCGAGCGCGCGTGCACCGTGTGGACGTCTTCGTGCAGGAGCCCCGCCCGGCGGAGCTCGCCGAGGATCGCGGGGATCCCGCCCGCGCGGTGGACATCCTCCATGAGGTAGCTCGAGCTCGGCGCGACCTTGCACAGGCAGGGCACGCGCCGCGAGAGCGCGTCGATGTCCGCCATCGTGAAGTCGATCTCGGCCTCCTGGGCGGCGGCGAGGATGTGGAGCACGGTGTTCGTCGAGCCGCCCATCGCGATGTCGAGCGTCATCGCGTTCTCGAACGCCTCGCGCGTCGCGACCGCGCGCGGCAGCACCGACGTGTCGTCGTCGCCGTAGTGACGGGCGCAGAGCTCGACGACCGTGCGGCCCGCCGTCTCGAACAGCGCGCGTCGCGCCGTGTGGGTGGCGAGCGTCGAGCCGTTGCCCGGCAGCGACAGCCCGAGGGCCTCGGTGAGGCAGTTCATCGAGTTGGCCGTGAACATCCCCGAGCACGAGCCGCACGTCGGGCAGGCCGCCTCCTCGATGCGGGCGATGTCCTCGTCGGAAACGGACTCGTCGACCGCCTCGGCCATCGCGGTGATGAGGTTGAGCCGCTTGCGGACGGTGCCGTCGACCAGCGTGGCGGAGCCGCCCTCCATCGGCCCGCCGGACACGAACACGGTCGGGATGTTGAGCCGCAGCGCGGCGTTCAGCATCCCCGGGGTGATCTTGTCGCAGTTGGAGATGCAGACGAGCGCGTCGGCACAGTGCGCGTTCACCATGTACTCGACCGAGTCGGCGATCAGGTCGCGCGAGGGCAGCGAGTAGAGCATGCCGCCGTGGCCCATCGCGATCCCGTCGTCGACCGCGATCGTGTTGAACTCCCGCGGGATGCCGCCGGCGTCCGCGACCGCCGCGGCCACGACCTCCCCGACCGGCTTCAGGTGCGTGTGGCCGGGCACGAACTGCGTGTAGGAGTTCGCGATCGCGACGATCGGCTTGCCGAAGTCCTCGCGGGCGACGCCGGCGGCGCGCAGCAGCGCTCGGGCGCCGGCCATGTTGCGGCCGTGGGTGACGGTGCGGGAGCGAAGCGCGGGCATGGCTACAGCGTAACCCGCTCGCGCGGGGTGGTCGCCGCGCCGGCCGGGATTCGGCTCGCTCGGGCCGGCCGCCCCGGCTCCGCTCGTCGGCCCCGCGCTCAGGCGCGGTGGGTGATGCCCTCGCTCGCGCCGGGGGAGAGCTGCGGGCCGCTGACCGGCACGTCGCCGAGCGCCTCGTCGATCGCCTGAAGCGTGTCGGACGACAGCCGGACGCCCGAGGCGGCCGCGTTGTCGTGGACCTGCGCGGGACGCGAGGCGCCGATGATCGCCGAGGCGACGTTCGGCTGCCGGAGGACCCAGGCGAGCGCGAGCTGCGCCATCGAGAGGCCGAGCCCGTCCGCGATCGGCCTCAGCCGCTGCACCGCCTCGAGCGTCTCCTCGCTGTCGAAGCGTCCGCGCAGGAACGCGCCCATCTCCTCGCTCGCCATCCGCGAGTCGGCGGGCGGCGGCTCCCCGGGGGCGTACTTGCCGGTGAGGACGCCCTGGGCGAGCGGCGACCACACGACCTGCGAGATCCCGTGTCGCTCGCAGAGCGCGAGCAGCTCGGCCTCCGGCGCGCGCCACAGCAACGAGTACTGGGGCTGGGAGGAGACGAACTTGATCGCACCCGGAACGGAGAGGCCGGCCTCGATCTGCGGCACCGTCCACTCGCTGAAGCCGAGGTAGCGGACCTTCCCGGCGCGCACCGCGGCCGACAGCGCCTCCATCGTCTCCTCGATCGGCGTCTCGGAGTCGAAGCGGTGGCACTGGTAGAGATCGATGTGGTCGGTCTGCAGGCGGCGCAGCGAGGCGTCGAGCTGCTTCTCGATCTGCGCCGCCGAGAGGCCCCGGTCGTGCGGATCATCGGACATCGGGAAATACACCTTCGTCGCGAGCACGTAGCTGTCACGCGGATACGCGGAGAGGATCTCCCCCCACGCGCTCTCCGCCGCGCCGCGACCGTACGCGTTCGCGGTGTCGAAGAAGTTGATCCCCGCCTCGAACGCCGCGCGCGTGCATGCCTCGGTCTGCTCGCGCTCCACGCCGCCCGAGTACGTCAGCCAGGACCCCAGCCCGATCTCCGAGATCTGCAGGTCGCTGTCGCCAAGTCGTCTCAGTTCCATCCGTCCGAGCCTAGCCAGGCGGTGCCGGGTATCGTCGATCGCGGGACACGACCGCAGATGCCACCGGCCCACTTCGCGCCCGCCTTGACAGGTGTAAGGCCTTACGTATTGTGCGGTACGTCACCAGCGTTGAGGAGCGCCCATGTCGCACGTCGCACCCGCCGCCGTTCCCGACTTCGAGGCGCTCCGCGCCTGTTGGCATCCGGTCGCGTATGCCGGCGAGCTCGGCGAGGCGCCGATCCGGGTCCGCCTGCTCGGGCACGTCCTCGCGCTGTGGCGTGACCGGTCCGGCGTGCCCCATGTGCTCCGCGACGTGTGCATCCATCGCGGCACGGCGCTGTCGCTCGGCCGGGTCGTCGGCGATGAGCTCATGTGCCCGTATCACGGCTGGCGCTACGGATCGGACGGGCGCTGCGTCGCGATCCCGCAGCTGCAGGATCCCTCGCGGGTGCCCGGCAAGGCGCGGGTCGACGCGTTCGCCTGCCAGGAGCGACACGGGCTGCTGTGGGTCGCGATGGATGAGCCGCGCTGGGAGCTCCCGGAGATCCCCGAGCTCGCCGACGAGGGCTGGACGGTCGTACGCACCGGTCCGTACGCGTGGCGCTCGGACGCGTCGCGCCAGCTCGAGAACTTCACCGACTTCGGGCACTTCCCGTGGGTGCACCCGGGGCTGCTCGGCGATCCCGAACGGCCCGTCGTGCCGGCGCACACGGTGCACGTCGACGGCAACGTGCTCCACTACGAGATCGTCCGTCCCGAGGCGCCGAACACCGACGACTTCCCGGTGTTCAACAACGAGGTCGTCGAGAAGCCCGAGCGCCACAGCCGCTACGCGCTCCACCTCCCCTACACGATCCTGCTCCGGCTCGACTGGGGCGGCCACGCCGGGATGGTCTACTTCTTCGCCTCCCAGCCGGTCGACGTCGATCGCTGCGTCGGCTATCTCGTGATTGCCCGCAACTACGACCACGACCAGCCGGCGAGCGTCCTGCAGTCCTTCGAGGACACGATCTTCAACCAGGACCAGCACGTCGTCGAGTCCCAGCGGCCCGAGCGCGTGCCGTTCGACCTGGCCGCGGAGATGCACCTGAAGTTCGACGCCGTGGCCGTGAACTACCGCCGCGAGATGCGCCGGCTCGGGCTTGCCTCGACGTCCGCCGCGGTCACGGGCACGGCAGCGTGAGCGTGCTCGACGAAACGCTCGAGGGCACACACCACAACATGAGCGCGCTCGACGAGACGCTCGAGGTCGTCAGCCTCGCGCCCAGGCGATGCGGCGGATCCGCGCGGGGATCGTCTACGGCGAGATTGCGCCCGGGACGATCCACTCGGCACCCGCGCTTGCGGCGCGCCTCGGCGTCTCCGTCACCCCGGTTCGCGAGGCGCTGATCGCGCTCAGCTACCGGGGAATGGTCACCCAGGTGCGCAACCGCGGATTCCGCGTCGTCGAGCACTCGCACACCGAGCTCGACGCGGCGCTCGAGCTGCGGCTGCTGCTCGAGCTGCCCATGCTGACGCGCTTCGCCTCGGGCTTCGACCCCGCCGAAGCCCCGCAGCTGCGCGCGCTCGTCGACGACGGCCTGCAGGCCGCGCGCGCTCGTCGACGACGGCCTGCAGGCCGCGCGCGCTCGTCGACGACGGCCTGCAGGCCGCGCGCGCGGCGGACTTCAGCGGGTTCCTCGACCTCGATCGGCGCTTTCACCTCGGGCTGCTCGCGCTCGCCGGCAACTCGCGCGTCGTCGAGATCGTCGATCAGGTGCTCGACCAGCTGCGCCTGGGTGCGTTTCGCCAGCCGGGCGACGGAGCGCCGCTCGTGACCGTCGCCACCGGGCACCCGGAGATCCTCGACGCGGTCCAGGCGGGCGACCCGGCGGCCGTCCGGCGCGCGGTGCGCGCGCACTTCGACCTCACCCGAACCGCCTGGGCGATGCGAGAGGGCTGAGCCTCAGGGCTCGCCGTGGCGCTCGGCCTCGGCGCGCGCCCGGCGGGCGGCCTCTTCGGCCTCCCGAGCCTCGCGCTCCGCGCGCTCGGCCTCGGCGCTCGCGCCCTCAAAGCGCGAGCGGGCGGCCTCGTGCGCGGCCGCCTTCTCGGCCGCCTCGGCCTCGAGCTGCTCGGCGCGGCGCCGGGCCTCGGCGGCCTGCGCGCGGCGGGTCTCGGCGACGGTCGCGCTCTCCAGCCGCACCTTCTCGGAGAAGCGCACGCCATAGGCCTTGCCGATCTCGTCGAGCTCGGCCGCGTCGGGCGTGCGCTCGCGGTCGGAGTCGGGCGAGGCGTCGATCGTCGCCTTGGAATAGTGGACGCGCACGTAGCCGGGGCCGACGAGCGCGCCGTCGGCGGGGATCAGCTTGACGTGGCGCCCGAGCAGGCCGCTGCGGATCGCGAACAGGATCGGCGTGCCGGTGGGCGCGTCGAAGAACACCTCCTGGAGCTTGCCGAGCGATTCGTCGGCGGGGTCGCGGACGTCGCTGCCGCGCCAGTCCTCGATGTGCTCGGCCGCGATCACGTGCGGAACCATATCCGCCCGCGCGCGGACCGCGGAGCCGCTCCTCGGGCCCGCGTTCGCCACACCGAAACTTCGGCGCCCGCGGCGGTATGAAGCGGTAGATCAAACCGAGGAGGTCGCAGTGAGGACACGGATCATTGCCGTGATCGCCGCCGGGGCGGCGATCTTGCTGTGCATGGCGACGGTCGCGCGGGCGGCGGCGACGCCGACGGCCACGACCGACCACGCCACCCAGGTCGGCGACACGAGCGCGATCCTGCACGGGACGGTCGACCCGCGCGGGACGAACACCGACTACACGTTCAACTACGGGGTGACGCCGAGCTACGGTGCGGCGACCCCCGCCCGGAGCGCGGGCAGCGGACAGCGGCCGATCGCCGTCGCGGTGCGCGTCAGGGGGCTTGAGCCCGGAACGACCTACCACTTCCAGCTGGCGGCGGTGAGCGCGGCGGGCACGGCCACCGGCGCCGACGTGACGTTCCATACGAAGGGCAACCCGCCCTCGACGGTCATCACCGGCGGACCCGTCGGCATCGGCGCCGAGAAGGCCGGCGTCACCGGAACGATCGATCCCAACGGCGCGCCGACCGTCTGGTACGTGCAGTACGGCCTGACGGCCAACTACGGGGTGCAGACCTACCCGCAGACGATCGCGGCCGGCAACGCGCCCGTCGCGGTCGGGGCGACGCTCACCGGCCTGGCGCCGGCGAAGCTCTTCCACTTCCGGATCGTCGCGTTCCACGGCTCGATCGCCAGCTACGGCGCCGACGGGACGTTCTTCACGCGGCCCCTGCACCCGCCACGGCCGGGACTGCACGCGCGCACCTCGCCGAGCCGTGACCGGCGGGCGCCGTACACGTTCACGACGCGCGGCTCGCTGCGCGGCGGGCGCTGGATCCCGGAAACCTGGCGGTGCAGCGGCACCGTCGACGTCCGCTACTACAACGGGCGCCGGCGGCTCGCCACCGCGGTCGCGAACGTCGGCGCAAACTGCGCCTTCGCCGCGCGCGCGTCGTTCCGCCACACCCACGGCCACGGAGCCGTGCGCCTGCGGGTGCTCGTCAGCTACGCGGGCAACGGCTACCTGCGGCACAGCTCGACGATCGATCACGTGACGGCCGGCCGGTAGCGGGAGCCGGCCCCCGGGGGCGGGGCGGAGGGCGCGCGCGTCGCGTGTCCCCCGCCCCGCGCCGACGATACGCTCGCGGCGATGGCGCGGCGCCCCTCGTCAGCGCTCGCGGCGGCGGCCGCGCTCACGCTCGCGGCCTGGGCGTTCTTCCCGGTCGTGCTGCTCATCGTCCGCGCCGCCCAGCAGCATGCCACCTGGACCGGCGCCGACGGCCTGATCGGCGCCGACGGTGTGCTCGGCGCCGACCAGCTGCAGTACCTCGCGTGGGCGCGGAGCGTCTCCCTGCACGGGCTCGCCTCCGACCTGTTCACGCTCGGACGCTCCGGCCACGTCTACCTGGAGCCGGCCTCGGGGCTGGCCGGCGGCCTGACCGCGGCGGGCGTCGGTCTCGTCGCCGCATATCTCGTCGTCAAGGCGATCGCGGTGCTCGCGCTCACCGCCGGCGCCGTCGCCTGGTGCCGCCGGCTGCTGCCGGGACGGCCGGGCGCGCAGGCGGTGGCGGTCGCGCTCGCGCTGTTCACCGTCACCCCGGCGACCGCGCTCGTCAACTGGCTGCAGCTCGGCGGTCCGCGCTTCCGCTTCGACGTCTATCTCGCGGGCGACGAGCTCCTCTCCGCGACGAAGCTCTGGGGCTACGTGCCGGCGGCCCTGTCGATCGCCCTGATGGGCGGGGCGCTGCTCGCGCTCGAGCGGGCGCTCGTGAGCGGCCGGCGGCGTGCGCTCCCGCTCGCACTCGCCGCGGGCGCTGCGCTGCTCTGCGCCTGGCTTCACCCCTGGCAGGGGATCACGCTCGCGCTGCTCGTCGCCGGCCTTGCCGCGGTCCGCCGCCGGCGGGCCGAGGCGCCGGCGCTGACGCTCGTGCTCGTCGCCTGCGCGCTCCCGCTTGCCTACTACGGGCTGCTCGAGCACGTCGATCCCGCGTGGCGGATGGCGGCGCACAACGAGCGGGGGCCGCGTCTGCCGGCGACGGTCCTGCTCGCCTGCGTGGCGCCGCTGCTCGCCTGTGGCCTCGTCGGCGTGCGTCCGCCGCGCCGCGGCGATCCGCCGGCCGAGCAGGCGCTCGTGCTCTGGGTGCCGGCCGCGCTTACGACCTATTGGCTGAACGGCGCGTTCGCCACCCATGCGCTCGAGGGGCTGATGCTGCCGCTCGCGGTCCTGATCGTGCGCGCCGCCCGACGGGTGCGTCTGCCCGCCGCGCTCGGGTGCGTATGCGTGCTCGCGCTCACCGTGCCGGGCCTCGCCTACGACGCGCGCAAGTTCGTGCGCACGAGCCACAGCGGCCTCGTCCAGTACGCGCTTCCCGCCCCGGACGCTGCGGCGCTGCGCTGGGTCGCCCACGACGCTCCCGCGGGCGGCGTGCTTGCCCCGACGCCGTTCGCCGCCGTCGTCCCGGCGCGGACCGGCCGCGCCGTGTGGGTCGGCCACGGAGACTGGAGCCCCGACTACCCTGTGCGGGCGCGGCGGGTCGATCGGCTGTTCGACGGGCGGATGCGCGACGCGGCGGCGGCGCGGACGTTCGCGCGCTCGACGGGCGCGCGGCTCCTCGTCGCCGACTGTGATCACGCGCGAGGCGCGGCCGTCCTCGGTCGCGTACTCGGACCGCTCATCGCGCGGACGCACCGCTTCGGCTGCGCCCGCGTGTACGTGCTCCGCGGCGGGTGGCGCGGGCGGGCCGGGTGAGGACTCAGCCGGCCCGGGCGGCGACGTCGGCGATGATCCGCGAGAGCTGGCTGCCCTGCCAGGCGATCGGCGACCGCCCCGGCTCGTCGGTGACAAGGCGCGCGCCGGGGATCGCCGCCGCGTAGGCCTCGCCGACCGCACGCGGGTGCTCGGGGTCGGCCTCGTCGTCGGAGGCGACGACCGCCGCGGGGAGCGACAGCGCGCGCAGATCCTCGATCCGGTTGAACGGCCGTGAGCGCGGGACGACGCGGAGCGCGTCGGCGACGGCGAGCGGATGGTCGTGCCGGGAGAGGCGCTGGGTCATCACCCGCAGCGCGGTCTCGCGCCAGCGCTCGGGGATCGCGTCGAGGTCCTGGGCGGCGAGGAAGCCCTCGACGCCCCCGGTGCGCAGGCCGTCGGAGAGCGCGTCCCAGCGCCGCAGCCGCTCGGGGTCCTCGAGCTGCTCGGGGCCGGCATACGCCGGGGTGATGACGACGATTCCGGCGACCCGCTCGGGGTGGTGGAGCGCGAGCCACAGCAGCGTGTGGGCGCCCATCGAGGCGCCGGCGAGCACCGCGCGCTCGATCCCGGCGCCGTCCAGCACCGCCTCGAGGTCGCGGCCGAGCTCCGCGTAGCCATAGGCGTCGGGGTCCGGCGCGGGGCTCGAGTGGCCGTGGCCGCGCGCGTCGTAGGCGAGCACGCGGTGACCGGAGCGCTGCAGCGCGCTTGAGCCCATGACGACGTAGCGCCGGGTGGCGGTGAGCCCGTGCAGGAGCACGACCGCGGGGCCCTCCCCCTCCTCGGACACCGACAGCTCGACGCCGTCGCGCTCGATCACGTACTCGGCCACGGCGACCGATCGTAGATGGCGCGCGCCCGGCCGTCCGGACGCGAGCCGGCGCCCGGCGTCCGGACGCGGACCGCCGCCCGGCCGTCTGCGGAACGGTCGGGGCTAGCATCGACAGTGACCATGGACGTCACCGAGGCCACATTCCAGAGCGCGGTCGTCGAGCGCTCGCACGCCGTGCCGGTCGTCGTCGACTTCTGGGCGGAATGGTGCGGCCCCTGCCGACAGCTCGGCCCTGTGCTGGAGAAGGCAATCGCCGCCCGTGAGGGCGCCGTCGAGCTCGCGAAGCTCGACGTCGACGCGAACCCCAACCTGTCTCGCAGCTACGGGATCCAGTCGATCCCGGCCGTCAAGGCGTTCCGGGACGGTCAGGTGACGGCGGAGTTCATCGGCGCGCAGCCGCCGGCCGTGGTCGAGCGGTTCCTCGACGGTCTCGTGCCCTCCCGGGTCGATGAGCTCGTCGCGCGCGGCGACGAGGCATCCCTGCGCGAGGCGGTCGGGCTCGAGCCGAGCCGCGCGGACGCCGCGGTGCCGCTCGCCAAGCTGCTCATCGCGCGTGGCGAGAGCGAGGAGGCGCTCGCGGTTCTGCGCGCGGTGCCCGGCTCGTTCGCCGCGGACGGCCTCGCCGCGCGCATCGAGCTCTCACGCGCGACCGAGCCCGACCTCTCCGAGGCGTTCACCGCGCTCGACGCGGGCGACACCGAGCGCGCGCTCGACCTGCTGATCGCCGCGCTGCCCGCCGCCAACGGCGCCCGCGACGGCGTCCGCCGGGTCGTCGTCGGCATCCTCGACGAGCTCGGCGCCGACTCCGAGCTCGCCCGTGACGCGCGCCGCCGGCTCGCCGCCGCCCTCTACTGACGGTCGGTCACTCAGACGGAGAGCGCGAGCTGCTCACCGAGAGCGTCGACGGCCGTCCCGGCGCCGGGCTCGAGGCCCGCGACGCGGACGCCGAGCAGTCGCACCGGCCGCGGCGGGGCGAAGCGGCGCAGCAGCTCCTGCGCGACCGGACCGACATGTTCGGCGCTCGCCACCGGCTCGGTGAGCGTCCGCGCGCGGGTGTGGGTGGAGAAGTCGTCGAGGCGAACCTTGATCCCGATCGTGCGCCCGCGGCGCCCGGCGGCCGTCAGGCCGGCGCAGAGGTGCCGCACGAGCGTCGCGAGCACCGCCTCGAGCTCCGCGAGGTCGGCGATGTCTCGGTCGAACGTCGTCTCCCGTGACTCGGAGACGACCTTGCGCTCCTGGGTGACCGGCGCGTCGTCCTCGAAGCGGGCGCGGGCGATGAGCGTCCGGCCGAGGCGCGGCCCGAGGCGGCGAGCGAGCGCCTCCGGATCGGCGGCGGCGAGCCCCCCGAGCGTCGTCAGCCCCGCCGCCCGCAGCCGCTCGGCGGTCTTCGGGCCGATCCCCGGAATGAGTTCCGGCGGCGCGTCGCGGAACCGCTCGCGCGCCTGGGCGGCGGTCAGCACGACGAAGCCGCGCGGCTTCTCCGCGTCGGAGGCGACCTTCGCGACGAGCTTGTTCGGACCGATGCCGATCGAGCAGGCCAGCTGAGTGCGCTCCTCGATCGCCCGGGCGAGCACGCGCATCCGCTCGACCGGCGCCCGGATGCCGCTGAGATCGAGATAGGCCTCGTCGAGGCCGATCCGCTCGACGGCGGGCGCGGCGGCGCGGACGAGGTCCATGACCTCGCGCGACGCCTTGCGGTAGTAGGCGAAGTCGGGCGTCAGATAGATCCCGTCCGGACAGAGCCGCCGCGCGCGGGCGGCCGGCATCGCCGAGCCGACGCCGTAGCGCCGCGCCTCGTAGGAGGCGGTCGTGACGACCGCCCGCGGGCCGCTGCCCGCGACGATCACGGGGCGGCCGCGGAGCTCCGGCCGGCGCCGGAGCTCCACCGACACGTAGAACGCGTCCATGTCGAGGTGGGCGATCGTGCGTGCGTCCTTGTCGAGGTGGGCGATCGTGCGGTCCATCCCGGCTCGACACGGTAGGCCGCCGGTCAGACGGCTCGGGTCGGCCGGCGAGGCCGATGCGGGGAACCTTTGCGGCCATGGGACGGACAGCCTTTCCCGCATGCCCCGGGCCCGGTGCGCGGGGAGGCGACAACCTCCCCGCACCGCCGGACGACTACTGGACGCTCGCGTCGATCGTGCCCACGCCCGAGAAGCCGAGCGCGCCCGCGGTCGCCTCGTTGAGGTCGTAGTCGCGGCCGTAGACGTACGGGCCGCGGTCGTCGACGATCGCGGTCACGGTCCGGTCGCCGTGGCGCAGGCGGACCCGCGTCCCGCACGGCAGCGTGCGGTTGGCGACCCCGTAGGTCGCGTGGAATCCGCATGCGGTGGTCCCCGCGTCGGCGTACCAGGAGGCCACGACGGGCTGATAGACCGAGAGCGCGCCGGCGGCGGCGGTCGCGCGGCCGTTCGCCCGGTCGCCGGCGAACACGACGCGCAGGAAGCCGTGGGCGTCGGCGGCAGGCCGGAACCGCACGGCGAAGCCACCGCGCGCGCCGGTGCGGCCGAGCGCGATCGTGTGCCAGGCACGGCCCGCGCGGCGCTGGACGGCGACGGTCCTCCCAGCGCGCCCGGGCTCAAGGTGACCGGCGATCGAGAGCTCGTGACCGGCGATCACGCCGCGTGACCGGCGCGCGACCCGCATCGCGGCCTTCACCTGCACGGTCGCGACCCGGGAGAGCGCCGGACTCCGGCGCCGCGGGCCTGCGGCGCGCGCCCGTGGGACGCGCGCCGCCGCGCCACCCCCGGTCGATCCGCCCACCGCCGGCCCGCCTGCCGGCGAGCGGCTCGTCGGCGTGGTCGCCGCGCCGGGAAGCGGGGCCAGCGGTACGGCCCGCAGCCGCGCGGAGTAGCGCGGGGCGGCGCGCAGCTCGTAGCCGCCGGCGGCGCCGACGCGCGTGCTCGCGATCCGCCGCCAGCGCCCATGGGGCGAGCGCGCTGCCTCCAGTTCCACCGTCACGCCCGCGTCCGAGGCCGGCAGCCGGCCGGTCACGTGCACGGGAGCGCCAAGGTGGAGGTGTCGCGGCGCGACGTGGACCGGCAGCGGCGTCGGGGAGGCGGTCGCGGTGGAGCCGGCGCTGCCGGAGAACGCGAACGCCTCGGCCGGAAGCGCGAGCACGACGAACGCGGTCGTGAGTTGGACCGCGCGCAGCGCGCGCGGGCTGAAGCTGGACCTCACGGGCGAGGACCTCCTGAGTCGGTCGACCGGGTGCCTGCGTGGTTAGCTGTCGGGCTCGCGATCACGGCGACGGGCACGCTGCGCGCCACCACGTCGATCAAGGTCGCTACGGCCGCGGCTGACGGTTCAGGCGGCCGACTCGCCCCGGCCGGGCGCATCCGTCGTGGACGATGCCCGGCAGTGGGTCCCCCGCTCGCCCGCGCCCGGAGCGCGAGCGATTCGGCAGGTCGGTTGTATGGACGGCCGCAGGGTCGCAGCGGCCCCTGCCACCTTTTGTGACCCTCCGCACAGGTTCGGGAGGATCGGTCGGCCTCCTAACAACCGCGGCGCGGCTGACACAATTGGGCCGGCGATGAGCAACCCGGACCGGCTGAGCGGCCTCGACAGCTCGTTCCTGCACCTCGAGCGCGATCACGCTCACATGCACGTCGCGGCGGCGATGCTGCTCGAGGGGCCGGCGCCCGCTTACGACGAGCTTGTCGAGCACGTCCTCGGGCGGCTGCACCTCGTGCCGCGCTACCGCCAGCGGCTGGCGTTCGTCCCACTCGGCCAGGGGCGGCCCGTGTGGGTCGACGATCCGCACTTCAACATCGGCTTCCACGTCCGCCACGCGGCGCTCCCCTCCCCCGGCGGCGAGGCGGAACTGCGGCGGCTGTGCGGGCGGGTCTTCTCCCAGGCACTGGACCGCACGCGGCCCCTCTGGGAGCTATGGCTTGTCGAGGGACTCGGCGAGGGGCGCGGCGCGCTGCTCTCGAAGACCCACCACGCGCTCGTCGACGGGATCTCGGGCGTCGACATCGCGACCGTGCTGTTCGACACCTCGCCCGATCCGATGCCCACCGGCGACGGGCGCGAGTCCGAGTGGGTCCCGCGTCCCCTGCCCTCGGACGCAAAGCTGCTCGCCGACGCCCTGCTTGAGCGTGCGACGGTGCCCGGCGAGGTCGTGCGCGGGATCCGGCACGCGCTCCGCGGACCCCGCCAGGTCGCGGAACGGCTCGCGCGGGCCGCCGAGGGGCTCGGCGCGATCGCCCGCGTCGCGCAGTCCGCGCCCCCGAGCCCGTTCAACGTGCGGATCGGCCCCCACCGCCGCTTCAGCTGGGTCGCTGCCGAGCTCCGCGACTTCAAGGCGATCAAGGACGCGCTCGGCGGCACGGTCAACGACGTCGTGCTCGCGGTCGTCGCGGGCGCGCTCGGCCGCTACCTGGCCCGCCGCGACGCCCTCGCCGACGGGCTCACGCTGCGCGCGATGGTCCCCGTGTCGGTGCGCGCCGACCCGGAGCGAGGCGCGCTCGGCAACCGGGTGACGGCGATGTGGGCATCGCTTCCGGTCGCGACCGAGGACCCGATCGCGCGGCTGCGCGCGATCACGGAGGAGATGGGCGGGGTCAAGAGGTCGGGGCAGGCGGTCGGCGCGGAGGTCCTCACCGAGCTCGCCGGCTTCGCTCCGCCGACGATCGTCGCGCAGGCCGCCCGCCTGCAGGCGCGCCAGCGGCTGTTCAACCTCGTCGTCACGAACGTTCCGGGCCCCCAGCACCCGCTCCACCTGCTCGGGCGGCGCCTGGGGGCGATCTATCCGATGGTCCCGCTCGCGGTGGGCCAGGCGCTCGGGATCGCGATCATCAGCTATGACGGCCACCTGCACTTTGGCCTGGTCGCGGACTTCGACGCGCTTCCGGACCTCGATGATCTCGCCGCCGACCTGGGGGCCTCAATCGCCGAGCTGCTCGCCGCCACGGGGGCCCGGGCGGCCGACGGGAAGCGGACCGGTGGGCGCCGGACGCGGCGCTCGCCTCGGCGGACGTCCGCGACCCGCGCGTCGTGAGCCCCCGGACGGGCCGCTGGTTGGAGCGGGCGGCGATCGTGCTCGCCTCGCTCGCGGTGAGCGTCGGCGTCATCGCCCTCCTGTCCGGGGGCCTCGCGGGTGGCCGGGACAACCCCGGGATCTCGGTGCGGGACGGCGCCGTCCCCGGCCGCGCCTACCCCGACCAGGGCGACCGTCGTCTCGCGCCCGGCGAGCCCCGACCGCACTACGACTCGAACCCGCCGAGCAGCGGACCGCATCGGGCGGTCATGGTGACGCGCAACGACGCTCCGATCTCCGACGACCAGCTGCTGCAGGCGCTCTCGCTGGGGGACGTCGTCTTCCTCTACAGCTCGACGGCGCCGCCCGCCGGGCTGCAGGCGGTCGCCGACCTGGTCGCGCCCCGCTTCACGCGGGCGCTCGCCGCCGCCGGGCAGACCGTGATTCTCGCCCGTCGCCCCGGCCTTCCGACGATCACCGCGGTTGCGTGGGACCACATGCTGCGCTCGAACAGCGCCGCCGAGCTGCAGAGCTTCGCGACGCACTGGCTCGGGCGCGGCGCCGGCGCGAAGACGGCCGCCGTCGTCGGGAACCGCTGACCCGGGACCGGTGCGCGCGGTCAGCCGCGTGGCGCGCCGGACCCGTCCGCGCGCGGCGGCGCGTCAGGCCTCGGGCGCCGGACCGCGATCGTCACGCGCGAGGCGGCGCACAGCCGCTCGGCGTCGTCGAGCAGGTCGACCTCCCACACCCACGTCGTCCGCCCCCGGTGCCGGGCCTGGGCGCTCGCGTGAACCGTCCCCTCGGCGATCGGGCGCAGGAAGCTCGTGAGGTTCGAGAGGCCCATGACGATCGCCCGCTCGTCGCCCACCCCGACGTAGGTGCCGGTCGAGGCGATCGACTCGGCGACGGCCGCGTAGACGCCGCCGTGCACGAGCCCGAGCGGCTGCAGGATCTCGGGCCTGACCGGCAACTCAGCGCGAACGTGCCCGTTCTCGACCTCGGTGATCTCGAGGCCGAGCAGCGCGTCAAGGCCGGTCGGGAAGCGAAACGGGGTCGGCAGCTCCATCGCGGCGGCGGAGGATAGTCGGCGGCGGACGAGCACTACGCTGTAGGCCGGATGGCGACGTTCGACTCCCTCGCCGGCGACCAGCGCGCCGTGCTGCAGCTCGTGCTCGCCCGCCGCCGGGGGTACGAGGAGATCGCGAGCATGCTCTCGATCGGAGTCGAGGCGGTTCGCGGACGGGCGCTCGGCGCGCTCGACGCACTCGGACCGCCGACGGAGCTCGAGCGGGGCGAGCGGCAGCTGGTCGGCGACTACCTGCTCTCCCAGCTTCCCGAGGCGCAGCTCCGGGCCGCGCAGGAGCTGCTCGCGGGTTCGCCCGCGGCGCATGCATGGGCGGTCGCGCTCACGCCGACGCTCGAGCCGGTCGCCGCCGACCCGCTGCCGCGGATCCCGCCGCTCAGCGGAGAGGCGGCCGAAGCGGCGTCGGCCGCCGAGGCGCACGCCCCGGAGTCCGACGGGCCGCGCGCCCCCAGCTCGCGGACGGGCGGGATGGTCGTGATCGGGCTCGCGCTCGCGGTGATCGTCGCCGCGGTCGTGGTGCTGCTCGTCACCCAGCATCACGGCGCGCGTTCGGGGCGCGGGCTCGCAGACACGCCGCGCACGACGTCGAGCGCCGCCGACACGAAGACGACGACGAGCTCCTCGACGAACGCCGTGAAGTACGTCTCCCAGATCAACCTCCGGCCGCCCGCCGCCGGCAGCAAGGCGATCGGAGTCGCGGTCGTCGTGCGCGACGGCTCGACCCTCGGCATCGAGATGTTCGGCGAGCACATCCCGCCGAACACCGCCCACAACTCCTACGAGGTTTGGCTCTACAGCTCGCCGACCCACTTCGAGAAGCTCGGCTTCGTCAGCCCGACGGTCGGCAAGAGCGGCCGCTTCTCGGTCGTGAACGCGCTGCCGAAGAACGCCGGCGGCTACCGCGAGCTGATCGTCACGACCGAGACCGCCCGGAAGCCGACGCACCCGGGACCGGTCCTGCTGCGCGGGACGATCACCGGCCTGTCCTGAGCGGCGTCGTGCGCCGCGCCGGCAGCCCCGGGGGTGCATCCCGCACCGACCGCGGTCGACCGGCGAGCTCTGCGCAGCGGGAACGAGCGGGAGACGCTCAGGCGAGGATCGCGTCAAGCCCGGCGAGCGCCTCGTCGAGGCGTCGCCGCGTCGCGCGGGCGAGCATCCAGCCGCCGGTGCGGTTCGACCCCCGCAGCCGCTGGTCGTGGGCGATCCGCACGCGCGTCCCGTCTCCGTCGGGACGGAGCTCGATCCGGATCTCGGCGGCGCTGAGCACGCGGGCGAACGGGCTGCCCCGAAGCTGCTGACGCCACACCGCGAGCCGGGGGGCCGTCGCCTCCTCGATCGCGTAGTCGACGCGCACCGGGCGCCCGCGCCGCGTCCTGAGCACCTGGGTGAACCGATCGTCCGCCACCCCCTCCATCCGCTCCACTCCCGGCCACCAGCGCGGCTGATGGTGGGGGTCGGCGACGATCGCCCAGACGGCGCCGGGCGCGGCCGCGATGACCCGGGCGCGCTCGACGCTCGTCACGCCGGCCGGCATCCCGCCGCCGCTCCCGGTCTCGCCTGCGCACCGCCTGCGAGCACCGCACTACTCCGCGTAGCGGATGAGCGCCGTGACCGGATGCGGCTCAAGGCGCGCGCGGCCGCCGAGCGCCGCCAGCTCGATGAGGAACGAGCAGCCGACGATCCGGCCGCCGAGCGCGGTGACGAGCTCGCAGAGCGCGCGGGCGGTCCCGCCGGTGGCGAGCAGGTCGTCGTGCACGAGCACCCGGGCGCCGTCGGCGAGCGCGTCGGCATGGACCTCGAGCGCGTCCAGCCCGTACTCGAGCGCGTACTCCGCGCTCACCGTGTGCGCCGGCAGCTTTCCCGGCTTGCGGGCGGGCACGAAGCCGGCGTGCAGCTGGCGGGCGAGGGCCGCGCCGAGGATGAAGCCGCGCGCCTCGGCGGCGACGACATAGTCGACCGTCCCTTCGCCGACGGGCTCCGCGAGGCCGGCGATCGCCTGCTCGAGGCCGTCGGGGTCGAGCAGCAGCGGCGTGATGTCGCGGAACAGGATGCCGGGCCGGGGGAAGTCCGGGATCTCCCGGACCAAAGCCCGCAGGTCGACGGTCTGTCCGGGCACCGCGAGCGCGTTCAGGTCGCGATCCGGCGCAGGTCGCGGATCAGCAGCAGGTGCTTGAGGTGGGTCGTCACCGACGCGAGGTTCTCGAGCGCCTCGATCGCCTCCTTGCGCCGCTCGGGGTTGCGCGAGCGCAGGGCGGGCGCGAGGATCGACTGCAGCAGCTGCGCCTCGCGGTCGGCGGAGGTGCGGAACACTCGCAGGTTGCGACCGCCGACGCCGTAGCGGGCGAGCTCGGAGACCGCGCGGATGATCTCCCGCTCGGTCTCGTCGAAATAGCGTGTCCCCGCGCGCGACTCTCCCTTGATGACCCCGAACTCGACAAGCTCGCGGATGAGGTTCGCGTCGGCGCCGGTCTCCTCGACGACGTCCTCAAGCGCGTACTGGGCGCCGTGGTCGCGCACCGCGACCGCCGAGCGCCGGACGCCGAGCCGCTCGGCGGCGCGCCGCGCCCCGAGTCCGCCGGGCGTGACGTCCTGCTCGGTCCGTCCGCGCGAGAGCTCCTGGCGGATCACGCGCAGCGGCAGAAACTCGTCGCGCTGCAGCCGCAGGATCGTGCGCAGGCGCGAGATGTCCTCCTGGGTGTAGAGCCGGTAGCCGCCCTGGGTGCGGCGGGGCGTGAGCAGCTTCTGGTCCTCGAGGTAGCGGATCTTCGAGATTGAGATGTCCGGAAACTCCTGGACGAGCGCCTTGCAGACGGTGCCGATCGTCACCGCCTTCGGCGTCGGCCGCGAATCGGTCTCGGCGACCGCCGCGATTCCATCGGCCCCGGGGAGCGGGGCCGCGGGCGCCTCGTCCACGGTGGTCGTCTCGAGCTCGGTCATCGCGACAGGAACGCGAGCTTGTACTTGCCGATCTGCAGCTCGTCGCCGTCGGCGAGCCGGTGAGAGTCGATCCGGTGGCGGTTGACGTACGTGCCATTCAGCGAGCCGCAGTCGTCGAGGTAGTAGTCGCTGCCGCGTCTGACGATCAGTGCGTGGTCGCGGGAGACCGTGACGTCGTCGAGGAACACGTCGGACTCGGGCCGGCGGCCGACCGTGATCCGGTCGGCGGTGAGCGGGAAGCTCTCGCCGGCGCGCCCGCCGCCCGAGCGGATCACAAGCGCGGCGCCGCGGGCGACGACGTTCGAGAGCTCGACGGCCTCCACCTCGCCGGTCTCTCCGATCCGGTAGGTGGCGGTGCTCACGCCGGCGGACTGCTCGCTCGAGGCCAGGAACGCGCCGCAGCGCTGGCAGTAGCTCGCACCGTCATCGTTGGCGAAGCCGCACTCGGGGCAGTGCTGAGCCATCGGTCGGGTCTCCCGCCGGGGCGAACCTACTGCTTGGCTTCGTCCTCGAGCGCGACGCGCCCGGAGAGGATGTCGGTCAGCTGCTGGACGTCGGCGCCGCTGATCACGAGCTCGCCGGTCTCGTCCTTCTTGCGCAGCCGGTTGACGAGCTCGGCCCGCAGGATGTCGATCCTGCCGTGAAGGATGCGACGCTGGTAGGAAACCTCCATCTCCTCTTCGGTGAGCTGCTTGATGAGGTCCTTGAGCTCCTGGTCCGTCAGCGAACCGAGGTCGGGAAACGTCTCGTCCATTCGTGTCTTCCTCCGGGCAGCAGGCTGAGATGGGTGGCTGCTGGGCGAGCGCGAGTATAACCGCCACGCCCGTAGGGTCAAGCTGAGCTTGAGAGTATCAGGGCGAGCCCGCGTCGTATGTAGAGCGCGGTCGCAGTGAGCGCGAGCGCAAGGCCGACGTAGAGCATGATCAGCGCGAGCCGGTGGACGCCCGCCATCGCAAAGAACGGCGCGCCCATCATCGGCGCCACGCCGATCCGGCCGAACCAGTTGATCTCGATCTCGACGCCCCGGGAGAGCCCGTAGCGGCTGATCGCGAGCATGCATGCCTCGCGCGCGACCGCCACCAGCAGCGCCCAGCGCGGCAGTAGCGAGAAGTCGTACGCGACGACGACCCCCGAGATGATGAGCAGGCGGTCGACGACCGGGTCGAGCAGGGCGCCGAGCCGGCTGTACTGACCGGTGAGTCGCGCGGCAAAGCCGTCGAGGTAGTCGGCCCAGCCGACGGCGGCGTAGAGCACGGTCGCGGCCGTGTCGCGGCCGTGGCGGCTGGAGAGCGCGAGGATCAGGAACACGGGAATTCCAAGCAGCCGCACGAAGCCGATCGCGTTCGGGATCGTCCACGGGTTGAGCGGCTGGCCGGACCGGGTCTGCTCGGGACTTGGGCCCGAGCGATCGATCCCGAGGAGGCGTTTGCGCGAGATCCGCGGGCTCACGTGCGCCTCCGGCTCCCGGGGGGATCCGGCCCTCCGCGCCCGCTCAGGGCAGCTCGCGCCACAGCCGGGCGACCGCCTCCGCGGCGCCGGCGACCGGCACGCTCCGGGACTCGCGTCCGCGGCGCACCTGCACCTCGATCTCGCCGGAGCCGAGGGTGCGCCGTCCGACCGTGAGCCGCAGCGGGCAGCCGACGAGCTCGGCGTCGGCGAACTTCTCCCCCGGTCCTGCGTCGCGGTCGTCGTAGAGCACGTCGAGTCCCGCCTCGCGCAGCCGCGCGTAGAGGTCGTCGGAGAACACGCGCTCCTCGCTGCCCTCCCTGCCGAGCGTGACGAGCTCGACGTCGAACGGAGCGACCGCCCGCGGCCAGGAGATCCCCTGCTCGTCCGCGTACTGCTCGACGGCGGCGGCCGCCGCCCGCGCGGGACCGAACCCGTAGGAGCCCATCCAGACGAGCTGGGCGCGGCCGGACTCGTCGAGGTAGGTCGCGCCGAGCGGCTCCGAGTAGCGGGTGCCGAGCTTGAAGATGTTGCCGATCTCGATCGCGCGCTCGATCCGGACCGTCGCCCCGGACACGGTGTCGCCGGCGAGCACCTCGCGCACGTCGACGGTCGTGTACGGGAAGTCGCGGCCGGGGGCGACGCCCCGCAGGTGCGTGTCGGCGCGGTTCGCGCCGGTCACGTACACCCCGCCGGGATCGCCGCCGGCGGTGACGGCGGCGTCGAGCAGGATCTCCATCCGCGCCCCCACGGGACCGATGTAGCCGGGCGGCCCGAGTCGCGACTCGATTTCGTCCGCCCCTGCCGCGCGGTACGGCTCCCCGAGCGTGTTGCGGAGCTTGACCTCGCCGACGCGGTGGTCGCCGCGGACGACGACCAGCTTCATCTCGCCCGAGTCGAGCACGACGGGGAACGCCTTGAGGGTTGCCCCCGCCGGAATCTCGAGCTGGGCGACGAGCGCCTCGATCGTCGTCGTGCCCGGCGTGTGGACGTCCTCGGGCGCGTCGCGGGGGGCGGGGAGCGCGACGGGCTGCGGCTCGGCGGAGGCGACCTCGAGGTTCGCGGCGTAGCCGGCGGCGAGCACGACGTCGTTCTCGCCGGCCGCGCACGGCGCCATGTACTCGTCGGCGCCGTGGCCGCCCATCATCCCGACATCGGAGGCGACCCGGTACCACTCGAGGCCGCAGCGGTCGCAGATCCGGTCATACGCCCGGGCGAGCAGGTCGTATTGGGCGTCGAGGCCGGCGGCGTCGCGGTCGAACGTGTAGGCGTCCTTCATGACGAACTCCCGGGTCCGCAGCACCCCGGCGCGCGGCCGCGGCTCGTCGCGCTCCTTGACCTGGAAGTGGTAGAGGTTGAGCGGCAGGTCCCGGTAGGAGCGCACCGCCTGGGCGACGTGCCCGGTGATGATCTCCTCGGAGGTCATCGCGAGCACGAGGTCGGCGCCG
>DATGKS010000064.1:0-22471 GCA_035294545.1 Solirubrobacteraceae bacterium
CGCCGTGAGCCGGTCGAGCGCCCCGCCCCGCCTCACCATATCTGATTGCACGTGCAACTACTTTGCGATATAGTTGCAGACACAATCACTTCTCGCTCGCCGAAAGGAGCCGCCATGAAGCTCGACGGCATGCACCACATCACGATGATCACCGGAGACGCTCCCGCCAACGTCGCCTTCTACGCGGACCTGCTCGGCCTGCGGATGGTCAAGAAGACCGTCAACTTCGACGCGCCCGAGGCCTACCACCTGTACTTCGGCGACGAGCGGGGGACGCCCGGGTCGATCCTTACATGGTTCGAGTTCGCGGGGACCCGGCCGGGCCGGGCGGGCGCCGGGATGATCCACACGATCGAGCTCGGCGTGGCCGACGAGGAGGCGCTTGACTTCTGGGCGCAGCGGCTGGCCGCCGCGGACACGCCGACCGAGCGCTCCGGCGGCGCGCTCGGATTCGCCGATCCCGACGGCCTGCGGCTCGCGCTCGTCGTCGCCGGCACCGACCCCCGGCCGAATCCGCCGCTGCGCGCCGACCACCCCGAGGTCCCCGTCGAGCACGCGATCCTCGGCGTCGAGGGCGTCCGCGCCTACGCCGGCCGCCCGCTCGAGGCCGACCGCGAGCTTCTCACCGAGGCGCTCGGCTTCACGGAGCTACAGCCCGGCGACTACCGCCTCGACGGCCCCACCCGTCACCTGCGCTACCGCTACGAGCCGAGCGAGGAGCGCGGCATCCCCGGCGCGGGCACCGTCCATCACATCGCCTGGCACTCGCGCGACGAGGACCACGAGGCATGGCGTGAGCGCGCCGTCGCGGCCGGCATGAACGTGACGCCGATCATCGATCGCGACTACTTCAGGTCGATCTACTTCCGCGAGCCGCAGGGCGTTCTGTTCGAGATCGCGACCAGTTCGCCGGGGTTCACACGCGACGAGGACCCGGACCATCTCGGCGAGGAGCTCCGCCTGCCGCGCCAGCACGAGCATCTGCGACCGCAGCTCGAGCGCACGCTCACGCCGCTCGTCAACCCGCGGACGCGCACGCGGGAGGCGGCGCGCTGACGGCGGACGCGCGCAGGAAGGCGCGCACCGAAGGCGGCCGGTCGCGCGTCAGGCGGCGCGCGAGGGCAGCCGGTCAGTCCGACTGCAGCTCGGCCCGCACCGACTCCGCGAGGCCGCTCAGGAGCCGGACCTCCCGCAGGCCGAAGCCCGGGCGGGCTTCGCGGGCCAGGCAGCAGAGCACGTAGAGCTCGGCGTCGGAGGGCCGAATTGGGACCCCGAGGTAGGCGCGCGCGCCGAGCCGGCGGACGAGCTCGATGTCGGCGACCGCCGGCTCGTCACCGGTGTCGCGCACGACGTTGCCGATCCGCCCCTCGAGCATCAGCCGGCAGAACGTCTCCTCGAGCGGCAGTGAGTCGCCGCGCCGCAGCGTCACCTCCGGCCAGCCGCCGGCGGACATCCGCACGGTCTCCCGGCCGTCGGCGATGACGGTGAGGAGCGCGAGATCGACGTCGAGCAGATCGCGCGTCATCCGCACGAGCGCGCTCAGCCGCTGCTCGGGACCGGCGGAGCGGATGACCCTGTCGGTGCGGGCGGGCCACGGCACGCCGCACTCCGGGCAGCTTCCCGCGCCGCTCACCGGCGCGTAGCTCACCACCCCGCAGCTGTTGCAGCGCAGGTGTGGCATCAGCGCGCGCCCCGGTCGGCGGAGCTCTCCCTCACGGACCCTGACCCTACCAGCGGATCGCGAGGATTCGTCGATCAGTCACAAGGTGTTGACGCGCAACATGGAAAAGCCGAGGCGAGGCGGGAGGGGCGCGTCCAGCCGCGCGTCCCCGCGCAGCCGCAGCAACCGAGAATCGGCCCAGCGACCCCGGTTCAGTCGTCCCGCGGGTGCCGGCGCAGACCGTCGAGCGCGATCGACAACAGGCGCCGGATCTGGGCGGGCTCGGCGCCCTGGATCTTCGTGATCCCGCCGATGAGCTGGATGACCTCGGCGATGTCGACGTCGTCGCGCACGACGCCCGCCGCCTGGGCGCGCTGCAGAAGCGGACCGCCGGCCGCGAACAGCGAGGCGCGGCAGGAGGTGAACACGGGCGCGTCGCGGTCGACGTAGTCGAACAGCTCGCTGGCGAGCGCGAGCTTCGTCGCCATGTAGTCGACGAGCCCCTCGGCCCAGGCCGCGAACGCCTCCCACGGCTCGAGCCGCGCAAGCTCCGCGGCCGAGTTGCAGAGGCGCTCGACCTCCTCGACGTAGACGGCCTCGAGCAGCGCCTGGCGAGTGGGGAAGTGCCGGTAGAGCGTGCCGATCCCGACCCCGGCCCGGCGCGCGATCCCCTCGAGCGAGGTCTCCGCGCCGCTCTCGGTGAAGGCGCTGCGCGCGGCCGCGATCACCCTGTCGTAGTTGCGTCGGGCGTCGGCGCGCTTGGGACGCGCGCTTGTCAACCCGCGGGCGGGCTGCTCGGTGGGGGCTGTCTGCTGCCGGGTGGGCTCTGTCGTGCTCATGTGTCGCTCCTTCACCGGATCGTCACAAAACGGAGGACCCCTCCGCTATAGTCCTGATCCGGAGGCTGCCTCCACATAATTTCGGAGGCACCCTCCAGTTTAGTACTCGTTTCTCGTCGGATGGAGTCCAATTGTCGTCACTTCTCACACAGAGCCCGGATCGCCGTCGCTGGCTGACGCTCGCCGTCGTCTGCCTCGCGCAGCTCATGATCGTCCTCGACACGACGATCGTGAATGTCGCGCTGCCGTCGATCCAGCACGACCTCCATTTCACCCAGGGCAACCTCACCTGGGTCATCAACGCGTTCCTCGTCACGTTCGGCAGCCTGCTGCTGCTGGCGGGCCGACTCGGTGACCTGCTCGGCCGCAAGCGCGTGTTCATGCTCGGCGTCTCGGTGTTCACGCTCGCCTCGGCGCTGTGCGGCGCCGCCTGGAGCGGCGACGTGCTCGTCGCCGCGCGATTCGTCCAGGGCGCCGGCGCCGCCCTGCAGGCGTCGGTGATCCTCGCGATCATCGTCACCGAGTTCCCGGAGCCCGCCAAGCGCGCGCAGGCGATGAGCGCCTACGTGTTCACCGCGGTCGCGGGCGGCTCGCTCGGGTTGCTGCTCGGCGGCGTCCTCACCCAGGCCCTCGACTGGCACTGGATCTTCTTCGTCAACCTCCCGATCGGCGCGGCCACGCTCGCGGCCGGTCAGGCACTCGTCCCCAAGGACGCCGTCCCCGCCCTGCCCAAGGGCCTCGGGCACGGCATCGACTGGCTCGGCTCCGCGCTCGTGACGACGGCGCTGATGGCGGGCGTGTACGCGATCGTCAGCGCCACCGGCCACGGCTGGGGCTCGGAGCAGGTGCTCCTCCCGGCGGCGGTCGCGGTCGTCCTGCTCGCCGCGTTCCTCGCGCTCGAGTCGCGGATCGCGAACCCGATCATGCCGCTGCGCGTGCTGCGGCTGCACGGCCTCATCAGCTCGAGCGTCGTGCGCGGGTTCCTCGTCACCGCGATGTACTCGACGTTCTTCCTCGGCACCCTGTACCTCGAGCACATCCGCCACTTCACCGCTCTGGAGACCGGCCTTGCCTGGCTGCCGTGGACGCTCACGGTCGCCGCGCTCTCGCTCGGCGTCACGGCGCGGCTGGTCGGGCGCTTCGGCGCGATGCGCGTGCTGATCGCGGGCATGGCCGCGGTGATCGCCGGCCTTGCGCTCGTCCACGGCGCGGGTGCCCATACCGCGTTCTTCCCGACGCTGTTCCTTGCGTTCTTCGCGATCGGGCTCGGCATCGGGATGGCGTTCATGCCGCTCCTGCAGATCGCGATGGCGGACGTGCCCGCGGGGGACGCCGGCCTCGGATCGGGGATCGTCAACGTCTCCCAGCAGATCTCCGGCGCGCTTGGCCTGGCGGTGCTCGACACGATCGCCACGAACCGCTCGAACGCGCTGCTGCACGGCGGCCACTCGGCGGTGAGCGCCCTGATCGGCGGCTACCACCTCGCGTTCGTCGTCGGCGCCGCCTCGGTGGCGATCGGCCTCGTCCTCGCCCTGGTCCTGCTGCGCGAGAACCGCGGCGAGCGCGGCGGCGAGCTGGCGGTCCGCGACGAGCGCCGGCCCGATGCCGAGGACGAGCTCGACGGCGCGTATGAGTCGGGCGTCGAGGATCTCGTCGAGGTCGTCTGACCGGCGGGGCCGGTCAGACCATTTCGATCGGATCAAGTCGTGAATTCCCCCGGCCCCGGCTCGAGCAGAGCCGGTGGCCGGGCTCGGCGCCGGCTCAGCGCAGCCGGTAGCCGAGTCTGGCGAGCGCCTTGAACGCGCCCGCCAGACGTCGCTGGGCGGTGGCGAGCGTGCGCTGGGCGCGCTCGTACCCGGACGGGTCGTGGGCGAGCGCCGCCCGGGCGAGCGACTCGTAGCCGCTCGCGGCCTGGCGCAGCGCGGAGACGAGCGTGTCGTTCGCGGCGACCGCGATTCCGGCGGGCAGCCGCTCCGCCGCCCGGGCGGCCTTCGCCTCGGCGCCCGCCAGCCGGCGCGCGGCATGCGCCCGGGTCGCGAGGTCCCGGCGCAGCAGGCCCGGGCCGTTCGCGAGGCGCGCCTCGCCCAGCGTCGCGAGGATCTGGTTGAGCTCGAGCGCGTAGGCGGCATCGACGTTCTCGGCGACCTTCACTCCGCGCGCGAGCCGCAGCGTGCGCAGCACCTGCTCGCAGGCGGCCGTGAAGCGCCCGTCGGGGCGGGGGCTCTCGCAGGTGGCGATCACGGTCGCGCGGGTCGTGGCGAGCAGGTAGACCGAGACGGTCGTGCCCGCGCCGCGGGGGTGCAGATCGAGGTAGCGGTCGAAGCGGTAGGGGCCGAGCACGACGACCTCTGGCGTCGGGCGCCGCGGCAGCGACGCGAGGAACGCGGCCGGGAGCGCATCGAGGCCCGACGCGCGCGTCGTGCCGATCGACAGCCGCTCGCCGTGGGCGCCGCGCGGCCCGATCGTCACCCGATCGGCGAGCGCGAGCCCGGGCAGCGGCCGCGACACGCGGTCCCCCCAGTCGCCGGGGAAGCGCACCGCGAGCAGGCCGGCGGAGGCGCTCCGGGTGAGCGCGCCCGGAGGGCGGCCGGGCTTCTCGAGAGTCCGGGCGAGCACGAACCCGACGACGGCGGCGACGACGATCAGCCCCACCGGGCGCACGAGCCTCTGCACGGGGAGCGAGCCTAACGCTCGCCGTCGGCGGACCTGAGGCGCGATCGACTTCCCTGCTGGACGACGCCCCGCAGCGGCTCGCCGGCGCAGAAACGCGCGAGCTGGTCGCCCGCGAGCTCGGCCGACAGCCGTGCCGCCCGCGGCGAGTCGCCCGCGATGTGCGGCGTGATCGAGAGCACGCCCTCGGCCTCCCACAGCGGATGGCCGTCAGGCAGGGGCTCGGGATCGGTGACGTCGAGCACCGCGCGCAGGCGGCCGCTCGCGGTCTCCGCGACGAGCGCGTCGGTGTCGACGACCGCGCCCCGCGCCGCGTTGACGAGCAGCGCGCCGTCGCGCATCCGCGCGAGCGCCCCGGCGTCGAACAGGCCGCGCGTGGCGTCGGTGAGCGGCGTGAGGAGCACGACCGCGTCCGCGGCGCCGAGCAGCGCGTGCAGCTCCTCGACGCCGCGCAGCCCGTCCCGGGCCGCCGAGACGACGCCGACCGGCGTGGCCCCGAAGGCGGAGACGAGCTCCCCGACGCGCCGGCCGATCGATCCCATCCCGACGATCAGCACGGTCGAGCCGTACAGGTCGCTGTCGCGCTCCTCGCGCTCCCAGGTGCGGGCGCCGCAGGACTCGAGCAGCCGGGTGCACGCGCCGAGCAGCGCACCGAGCACCCATTCGGCGACCGTGTCGTCGCGCGCGCCGCGGGCGCTACAGAGCGTGACGTGCTCCGGGATCCGCCCCTGCAGGTTGTCGACGCCGGCCGACAGCGTCTGGACGACCGCGAGCCGCTCGAGGCCGGAGAGCCGCTCGGCGAATTCGGCTCGGCCGTCCGGCACGGGCACGACGAAGTCGAGCTCGGACAGGTCCGAAAGCTCGTCGATCGCGATCACCTCGGCGGCGGGTGCCCGAGCGGCGATCGTCTCAAGGTCCTCGCGGGGAACGGCGGCGCGCACCGGCTGACCAGACGGCCGCGGCCCGCTCACGCGATCACGACCGCGGCGGTCACAGCGACGCGAGCGCGTCGTTCAGCGTGCGGCTCGGGCGCATCGCCGCCGCGACCTTCTCGGGGTCGGGCCGGTAGTAGCCGCCGATGTCGACGGGTGAACCCTGGACGTCCGCCAGCTCGGCGACGATCGTCTCCTCCGCGACGGCGAGCCGCTCGGCGAGCGGGGCGAAGCGCTCGGCGAGCCCGGGGTCCTCGGTCTGAGCGGCCAGCTCCTGCGCCCAGTAGAGCGCGAGGTAGAAGTGGCTGCCGCGGTTGTCGAGCTCGCCGACGCCGCGCCGGGGAGAGCGGTTCTCCTCGAGCACGCGGCCGGTCGCGCGGTCGAGCGTCTCCCCGAGCAGCCGCGCCCGCGGATTGTCGGTCTTCTCGGCGAGCATCTCCAACGACACCGCGAGCGCGAGGAACTCCCCCAGCGAGTCCCAGCGCAGGTGGTTCTCGCGCTGAAACTGCTGGACGTGCTTGGGCGCCGAGCCGCCGGCGCCGGTCTCGAACAGCCCGCCGCCCTGCATGAGCGGGACGATCGAGAGCATCTTCGCGCTCGTGCCGAGCTCGAGGATCGGGAACAGGTCGGTGAGATAGTCGCGCAGCACGTTGCCGGTGACCGAGATCGTGTCCTCGCCCCGGCGCGCCCGCGCGAGCGTGTACCTGACCGCATCGCCGACGTCCATGATCTCGATCGTGAGGCCGTCGGTGTCGAGCTCGGCAAGCGCCGGACGGACAGTGCGCAGGAGCTCGGCGTCGTGCGGGCGGGTCTCGTCGAGCCAGAAGACCGCCGGGGCGCCGGTGGCGCGCGCCCGGCGCACGGCGAGCGCGACCCAATCGAGGATCGGCGCATTCCGGGTCTGGCAGGCGCGCCACACGTCGCCCGTGTCGACGACGTGCTCGGTGAGCGTCGTCCCGTCCTGGTCGACGATCCGCACGACGCCCGGATCCGCGATCTCGAACGTCTTGTCGTGCGAGCCGTACTCCTCGGCCTTCTGCGCCATCAGCCCGACGTTCGGGGTCGTCCCCATCGTCGCCGGGTCGAACGCGCCGTTCGCCTGGCAGTCCTCGACGGTCGCCGCATACAGCTCGGCGTAGGAGTGGTCGGGGATCACGAAGAGCGTGTCCTGCAGCTCGCCGTCGCGGTTCCACATCTTCCCGGAGCTGCGGATCGCCGCCGGCATCGAGGCGTCGATGATCACGTCGGAGGGGACGTGGAGGTTCGTGATCCCGCGGTCGGAGTCGACCATCGCAAGGCCCGGGCCGGTGACGTAGGCGCCGTGGATCGCCTCGGCGATCGCGGTCCGCTCCGCCTCGGGGAGCGTGGCGATCGCACGCTCAAGCGCGCCGAGGCCGTCGTTCGCGTTCACGCCGGCGCGTCGCAGCGCGTCCGCGTACTCGGCGAACAGCACGGGGAAGTACGCCCGCACGGCGTGCCCGAAGAAGATCGGGTCAGAGACCTTCATCATCGTCGCCTTGAGGTGGACCGAGAACAGGATCCCCTCCTCCTTCGCGGCTCGCACCTGGTCGGCGAGGAACTCCTGCAGGGCCGCGCGGCGCATCACGGCGGCGTCGACGACCTCCCCCTCCTGGACCGGGAAGTCGGGCTTCAGCACGGCGACGGTGCCGTCGGCGGCGACATGCTCGATCCGGATCGTGCCGGCCGCCCCGATCGTCACCGAGCGCTCGGTCGAGCGGAAGTCGCCGTCGCGCATCGTCGCCACGCGTGACTTCGAGCCCGGCGACCACTCCCCCATCGAGTGCGGATGGCGGCGCGCGTACGCCTTCACCGAGGCGGGCGCGCGGCGGTCGGAATTGCCCTCCCGAAGCACCGGGTTGACCGCAGATCCCTTCACCCGGTCATAGGCGGCGCGCACCGCACGCTCCTCGTCATCGGCGGGCTCGTCCGGGTAATCCGGCACGTCGTAGCCGTGTGACTGCAGCTCGGCGATCGCCGCCCTGAGCTGCGGCACGGACGCCGAGATGTTCGGCAGCTTGATGATGTTCGCCTCGGGCGTCATCGCCAGCTCGCCGAGCTCGGCGAGGTCGTCGGCGACCCGCTGCTCGTCGGTGAGGCGGTCCGGGAACTGGGCGAGGATGCGGCCCGCGAGCGAGATGTCGCGCAGCTCGAGCTCGACGCCGGCCACGCCCGCATAGGCGCGGACGATCGGCAAGAGCGACTGGGTCGCGAGCGCCGGCGCCTCGTCGGTGTGGGTGTAGACGATCTTCATCAGGCGTGGAACTTAGTGACTGCACCGCCGGAGTGCGGGCGCCGATCGCCTCCGGCGGCCGTGGATCCGCCCGGCCACGCGTACGATTGAGGCATGGAGCAGCGGATCGTCTACCTCTCGAGATTGCGCAGGCTGCCGCTGCTCGGACCCGACGGCGCGGAGATCGGCCGGATCGACGACGCCGTCATCGACCGGGGCTCCAAGCCGCCGCGCGTCAACGGTCTCGTGATCGCGGTGCAGCGGCGCAAGGTGTTCGTCGCGATCGGCCGGGTCGGCGAGATCGCGCCCGAGGGCGCGCGGCTGCGCCGGGGCTCGGTCAACGTCCGCCACTTCGAGCTGCGTGAGGGCGAGCGGCTGCTGTGGGGCGAGATCATCGACACGCGTGTCCGGGGCGAGCGCGTCATCGACATCGGCCTCACCCCGAGTCCGGAGGAGGGCGGCTGGGAGGTCGCGACAGTCGTCCTCTCCCCCCGCCGCGTTCCCGGCCTCGGCCCCCGGGGCGTGCCCGGCCTGCGGCGCGCGCCGGACATCCTCGACTGGTCGGAGTGCGGCGGCCTGTTCGCATCCGAGCGCCCGGTCGACCGCGAGGCGGCCGAGCTCGACAGCCTCCACCCCGCCGAGATGGCGGCCGCGATCCGCAAGCTCCCGCTCCACCGCCGCAAGCTGCTCGCCGCCGAGCTGGAGGACGAGCGTTTCGCCGACCTGCTGGAGGAGCTCTCCGAGGACGACCAGGTGCGGCTGATCGAGGGCATGGACCTCGAGCGTCTCGCGGGGATCCTCGACGAGATGGACGCCGACGACGCCGCCGACCTGATCGGCGAGCTCCCGGCCGGCCGCCAGGCCGAGCTGCTCACCGCGATGGACCCCGAGGAGGCCGAGCCGGTGCGCCGGCTGCTCAAGTACCACCCGGAGACCGCCGGCGGGATGATGACCCCCGAACCGCTCATCCTGCCGCCGGACGCGACCGTGGCCGAGGCGCTCGCGCGCGTCCGTGAGCACGACATCCCGGTGCCGCTCGCCTCCGCCGTGTTCGTCTGCCGGCCACCGCTCGAGACCCCGACGGGACGCTACCTCGGGTATGTCGGCTTCCAGCGGCTGCTGCGCGAATCGCCCTCGAAGCCGCTCGGGCGCTGCATCGACGAGGACGTCGAACCGGTCCAGGAGTCCGCCTCGGGCAGCGATGTCGCCGCCCAGCTCGCGGCGTACGACGTCGTGTCGCTCGCGGTCGTCGACGACTCCGGCCGGCTCGTGGGCGCGGTGACGATCGACGACGTGCTCGACCGCATGCTTCCCTCCGACTGGCGCGTGGCCATCACCCACGACTGACATGGCCCGGCGCGACGACCTCTCCTCCCCGCGCGGCACCGGCCTCAGCGCCCACCTCTACGACGCGGAGTCGTTTGGCAACACCGCCGAGAAGCTCGCGCGCTTCTTCGGCACGCCGCGCTATCTCGTCATCCAGACGGTCGTGGTGGTCGCCTGGATCGCGATCAACGTGGCCTGGGTGGCGCTGCGCTTCGACAAGTACCCGTTCATCCTGCTCAACCTCATGTTCTCCACCCAGGCCGCCTACGCCGCGCCGCTCATCCTGCTCGCGCAGAACCGCCAGGCGGACCGCGACAAGGCCGAGGTCGAGCGCGATCGCGAGGTGAACGCGCGGGCGCTCGCCGAGGCCGAGTACCTCGCGCGGGAGATCGCGGCGGTGCGCCTCGCCGTCGAGCACAAGGCCGACCGCGAGGACGTGATCGAGCCGCTCGAGCGGATGATGGCGATGCTCGAACGACTCGAGCAGCGCCAGGACGCGGGCGCCGAGGACTGAGGGCCTCACCGACGGCTCACATCCTCTTCGCCGTTCCCGGGTAGTCTGGCCGCGTGCTCGGACTCCCCGACGACATCACGGCGCTGCTGTTCGATCTCGACGGGGTCCTCACCCCGACCGCGAAGATCCACTTCAAGGCCTGGAAGCAGACGTTCGACGAGTTCCTGCGCGACCGCGACGGCGGCTCGTTCGAGGAGTTCACCCAGGACGACTACAACGAGTACGTCGACGGCATGTCGCGCTTCGACGGCGTCCGCTCGTTCCTGCGGTCCCGGGGCATCGAGCTGCCCGAGGGCGCCGAGGACGACCCGGGCTCCGGCGACGAGCCGACGATCCACGGCCTCGGCAACCGCAAGAACGAGCTCGTGCTTCACCTGATCGAGACCGACGGGGTGGAGCCCTACGAGGGGTCGGTGCGCTTCGTCAAGGCGGCGCGCGACGCCGGCCTCGCGCGCGCGGTCGTCTCGGCGAGCGCCAACTGCCGCCCGGTGCTCCGCTCCGCGGGGATCGAGGACCTGTTCGACGCGATCATCGACGGCACGGTCGCCGACGAGCAGCACCTGCGCGGCAAGCCCCACCCCGACACGTTCCTGGCCGGCGCGAAGGCGCTCGGCGTCGACCCGTCGGTCGGGGCGGTGTTCGAGGACGCGACCGCCGGCGTGCAGGCCGGGCACGACGGGCACTTCGGCTACGTCGTCGGCGTCGATCGCGTCGACCACGCGGACGCGCTGCGCGCCCACGGGGCGGACGTCGTCGTCAAGGACCTCGCCGACCTGCTGTGATCACGCATCCGGCCTATCCGGTCGAGCCGTGGACGATCCGCGAGACCGCGCTGGAGCTCGACAACCTCGCCCAGTCCGAGTCGGTCTTCGCGCTCTCCAACGGCCACATCGGGCTGCGGGGCAACCTCGATGAGGGCGAGCCCAACGGGCTGCCCGGCAGCTACCTGAACGGCTTCTACGAGACCCGGCCGCTGCCCTACGCGGAGGCCGGGTTCGGCTATCCCGAGGACGGACAGACGGTCGTCAACGTCACGAACGGGAAGATCATCCGGCTGCTCGTCGAGGACGAGCCGTTCGACCTGCGCTACGGCACGCTCGACTCGCACGAGCGCGTACTCGACCTGCGGGCGGGGCTGCTCCGCCGCGAGGTGCTGTGGACCTCCCCGACCGGCCGGCAGGTGAAGGTGAGCTCGTGCCGGATGGTGTCGTTCACGCAGCGGGCGGTCGTCGCCATCGAGTACCGCGTCGAGCCGGTCGACGGCGAGTTCCCGGTCGTCGTGCAGTCCGAGCTCGTCGCCAACGAGGACATCCCGCAGGCGAGCGACGACCCGCGGGCGGCCGCGGCGCTCGCCGCGCCGCTCGCACCCGAGCTGCACCAGACCGACGGGCTGCAGGCGGTGCTCGTCCACCGCACGAAGGCGAGCGGGCTGCGGATGGCGGCGGCGATGGGCCACCTCGTCGAGGGGCCGGAGGGGACGAGCACCGAGAACGAGGCCTTCCCGGATCATGCGCGGCTGACGATCACCGCCGACCTCGCGCCCGGCGCGCCGCTGCGCCTCGTCAAGCTCGTCGCCTACGGCTGGTCCGCGGAGCGCTCGGTGGCGGCGCTTCGCGACCAGGTCGCCGCGGCCGCCGCCGGCGCCCGCCACACCGGGTTCGACGGGCTCGTGGCCGAGCAGCGCGAGTACATGGACCAGTTCTGGGCGCGCTCCGACATCGAGCTGGAGGGCGACCCGGAGCTGCAGCAGGCGCTCCGCTTCGGGCTCTGGCACACGCTGCAGGCGGGCGCTCGCGGCGAGCGCCGCGCGATCCCGGCGAAGGGGCTCACCGGCCCCGGCTACGACGGGCACACATTCTGGGACACCGAGATGTACGTGCTGCCGGTGCTCACCTACACCGCACCGCAGGGCGCGGTCGACGCGCTCCGCTGGCGCCATGCGACGCTCGACCTCGCGCGCGAGCGGGCGCGGACGCTCGGGCTGGCGGGCGCCGCGTTCCCGTGGCGCACGATCGCCGGACAGGAGTGCTCGTCCTACTGGCCGGCGGGCACCGCCGCGTTCCACATCAACGCCGACGTCGCGGCGGCGGTCGTCCGTTACCAGAACGCCCACGACGACCCTGCGTTCGAGCGCGAGGCCGGCGTCGAGCTGCTCGTGGAGACGGCGCGGCTGTGGCGCTCGCTCGGCCATCACGACGCCGGCGGCCACTTCCGGATCGACGGCGTCACCGGCCCCGACGAGTACAGCGCGGTCGCCGACAACAACATCTACACGAACCTGATGGCGGAGCTCAACCTGCGGGCCGCCGCCGACGCGGTCGAGCGCCACCCTGACTGCGCCCGCAGGCTGTCCGTCGACGAGGAGGAGGCGGCGAGCTGGCGCGACGCGGCCGACCAGATGCTCATCCCCTACGACGACGCGCTCGAGGTCCATCCGCAGTCCGAGGGCTTCACCTCGCACGCGCCGTGGGATTTCGCCGCGTGCGGCCCGGAGCACTATCCGCTGCTCTTGCACTTCCCGTACTTCGACCTCTACCGCAAGCAGGTCGTCAAGCAGGCCGACCTCGTGTTCGCGATGCTCACCCGCGGCGATGCCTTCACCACCTCGCAGAAGGCCCGCAACTTCGAGTACTACGAGCGCCTGTGCGTGCGCGACTCATCGCTGTCGGCCTGCATCCAGTCCGTGATCGCGGCCGAGGTCGGCCATCTCGACCTCGCCTACGACTACTTCGCCGAGGCGGCGCTGCTCGACCTGGAGGACCTTGAGCACAACACCCGCGACGGGATCCACATCGCCTCGGTCGCCGGCGCCTGGATCGCGGCCGTGTGCGGCTTCGGCGGCATGCGCGACCACGGCGGGCAGCTCGCGTTCGCCCCCCACCTGCCGAGCGGGCTCGATCGCCTGCGCTTCAACCTCCAGTTCCGGGGACGCAGCCTCCGGGTCGAGTTCGACCGCGACCGCGCCTCCTACTCGCTCGCCGAGGGCGACGAGCCGCTCACGCTCGCCCATCACGGCGAGCGCTTCGAGCTGCGGGCCGAGGCCGCGGTCTCCCGGCCGATCCCCCCGGTGAAGCCGCGCGGCAACCCGTCGCAGCCGTCCGGGCGGGCGCCCGCGCGCCGGCGTGCCGCGCGCTGAAGCGGGTCGGGGCGTCCGACCCCGGCGCCCCAGCTCGTGGTGGTCGGGGTGGCTTCGGATCGCTGACTTGGAGCGGATCGGTGCCGCATATGGACAGCGATGCGCTCCGAGTTGCCGACGCCGACCGGTTCAGCCGAGCAGGCGGATGATCGCGAAGATGCCGACGGCGACGACCACGGCGCGCAGCGCCACCGGTGACAGGCGGCGGCCGACGCGGGCGCCGAGCACGCCGCCGAGCACCGAGCCGCCGGCGATCAGGCCCGCCGGGACCCAGGCGACGTGGGCGGCGAACACGAACACGATGCCGGAGACGAGGTTGACGAGGCCGGTCATCACGACCTTGAGCGCATTGAGCCGCTGCAGCCGGTCGTCGACGGAGAGCGCGAGGATCGCGAGCACCATGATGCCCTGGGCGGCGCCGAAGTAGCCGCCGTAGACGCCGCCGGCGAACACGCCGGCGAGCGCGAGCGGCCCCGCGTGCTCGCCGCGCGCCGTGCCGCGCGCCTCGAGGAAGCGGTTGATGCGCGGCTGGAAGACGATCAGCACGAGCGCGATCACGATGAACGCGGGGACGATCTCCTTGAACGCCGACGCCGGCAGCGTGAGGAGCAGGACGGCGCCGAGGATTCCGCCGGCCAGCGAGAAGCACGCGAGCAGCGCCAGCCGCCGCTCCTGCCCGACGAGCTCCCGGCGGTAGCCGATCGCCCCCGACGCCGAGCCGGGCACGAGCCCGATCGTGTTCGACACGTTCGCGGTGACCGGCGCGTAGCCGAACGACAGCAGGACCGGGAACGTGAACAGCGTGCCGCTGCCGACGACGGTGTTGATCGTCCCGGCGACGATCCCCGCAGCGAAGATCGCCGCTGCCTCTGGAACGCTCATCCGGACCGCGAATCTACTGGGAGCCGAGCGGCCGCCCGCCCTGAGGGCGCGGCGGCCCGGTGGCCGGCGGGGCCCGCGGGCGTATCCGTCCCCCCGGCGCGCCGCCGGGCCGAGCGGGCCGCCGCCGAGAGGACCTGTCGATCAGCCGCGCAGGGCGCGAAGCGCGCCGTCGAGCCGCAGCAGCTCGTCGAGCATGTCGTCGGCCGCCTGCTTCATCACATCGTTCGCGTGCACGGCGCCGTCCTCCCCGAGAAACTGCTGCACGAACGGGATGTTGACCGCGATCTGTCCGGGATACATGCCGACGGCGCCGACGACCTGCTTGAGCTGCTGCACGGCGCGCGTGCCCGCCGCGACCCCTCCGTAGGAGACGAAGCCGACGGCCTTGTGACGCCACTCGTGGTGCAGGTAGTCGATCGCGTTCTTCAGCGCCGCCGGATAGCCGTAGTTGTATTCGCTCGTGACGAGCACGACCGCGTCGGCGGCCTGCACCGTGCCGCTCCACGCGCGGGTGTGCTCCTTCGTGTACTCGCGCAGACGCGGATGCTTGGGCTCGTCGAGCAGCGGCAGGCCGAGCACCGCGAGGTCGACGAGCGTGCAGTCGAAGCCGCCGTGCGCGACGGCGCGCTCGTGAAACCACTCGCCGACGGGCAGGCCGACGCGACCCGGCCGGGTCGAGGCGATGATCGTGAGGAGGGTGGGCATGGCGCGCGAGGCTATAACGCGCGCCGCCGCTCAGTCGGGCAGACGGGCGCTGTAGCCTGCCTCACGCGATGGCAGCGCAGAGCTCGATCGGCCGCGGCGCACGGCGCGCGGTTCACGCTGCGATCGTGGCCTGCTCCGTGTCGGCGAGCGGGCTCGTCCTCGCATCCACCGCGGTCGCGTCCGCTCCGTCGGCGCCGGTGGCGCAGCGCGCCCACATCACGGTCACGCTGCGCCCGCGTGACCCGGCCGCGCTCGCGCGGGAGGTGCGAGCGGTCTCGACCCCCGGCTCGCCGTCCTACCGGCATTACCTCGCGCCGCGCGCGTTCGGGGCCCGCTACGGTGCGCGGCCGGCGACGATCGCGTCGGTGACCCGCGCGCTGCGCGCCCACGGGCTCGCTCCCGGCCCCGCCAGCGCGGGCGGGCTCTCGATCCCGCTCACGGTTCCGGCCGCTGCGCTTGCGCATGCCGGCGCGGCGGTCGGCGACACGACGCGCGCGCTCGTGCTCGGCGCGCTTCCGCGAAGCACCCGGGCCTCGGTCGAGGCGGTGATCGCGTTCGGGCGACGCTCCGCCGCGCGGCCGCTCGCGCTGCGCGACCCGACCCACCGCGGCGCGCTGACGAGCCCCCTGAACGCCGGACTCGGCGCACGATCGGCGGCGGCCGTTCACGGCGTCTCGGCGAGCACGGCGACCGGCGCCTCCGGAGCGCCGGGTCCGCAGCCCTGCGCCGCCGCCAGCGCCGCGGCGGCCGCGGTCCACGCCACCACCGAGCCGACGATCGCGAGCGCGTACGGGTTCGACGCGCTGTACGCGGCGGGCGACGAGGGACAGGGCGTGACCGTCGCCGTCTACGAGCTTGAGCCCAACGACCCGGCCGACGTCGCCGCCTTCCAGGCCTGCTACCGCACGCACGCGGCCGTCTCCTACGTCCGCGTCGACGGCGGCGCCGGGAGCGGCGCGGGCAGCGACGAGGCGGCGCTTGACATCGAGAATCTGATCGGCCTCGCGCCGCGCGTCCACGTGCTCGTCTACCAGGGCCCGAACGCGCGCAGCGGCCTGCCGGGCTCCGGCCCCTACGACGTGTTCAGTGCGATCGTCAACCAGGACCGCGCCCGGGTCGTGTCGGTCTCCTGGGGCCAATGCGAGGCGCAGCTCGGCTCCGCCGCCCAGCAGGCCGAGAGCGTCCTGTTCGAGCAGGCGGCCGTCCAGGGCCAGACGATCGTCGCCGCCGCGGGCGACAACGGGTCCGAGGACTGCGACACCGGCGGCCCGAACTCCAGCACGGGCCTCGCGGTCGACGACCCCGCGAGCCAGCCCGAGGTCGTCGGGGTCGGCGGCACGACTCTGCTCGCCGCCGGCCCGCCCCCCAGCGAGACCGTGTGGAACAGCGGCCCCGGCGGTCCGGGGGCGGGCGGCGGCGGCGTCTCGGACTGGCCGATGGGGCCGGACCAGCTCGACACGCCCGGCTTCCTGCACGTCCGCCGGGCGGCCGCTCGCGCACCGGCGTGCAATGTGCCCCGCGGCCACTACTGCCGCGAGGTGCCGGACGTGAGCGCCAACGCCGATCCGGCGACGGGCTATGAGGTGTACTGGAACGGCGCCGATACGGTTCCCGAGCCCTCCGGCTGGCAGGCGCTCGGCGGCACGAGCGCCGCCGCGCCGGTGTGGGCGGCGCTGTTCGCGCTCGCCGACGCCTCCCCCGCGTGCGCGTCGAGGCCGCTCGGGTTCGCCGGGCCCGCCCTCTACCGCGCCGCCGCAGGTGACTACCGCGGCGACTTCCACGACGTCACGAGCGGCGGGAACGACCTGACCGGCGGGAACGGGGGCCGCTGGCCGGCCGGCCCCGGATACGACCTCGCCTCGGGACTCGGGACCCCCGACGCCGCGCCGCTTGCGCGCGACCTGTGCGACGACTCGCTGGCGCTGTCGCGGGTCCGCGGCCAGAGCTCGGCGCTCGGGGCCGCGGTCGCCGTCGCGCTGCACGGTCGGGACGTGCGCGGCGCCCGCCTGCGCTACACCGCGCGCGGGCTGCCGCCCGGGGTGCGAATCGGCCATCGCAACGGGCGACTCACCGGCCGCCCGCGCAGACCCGGTCGTTACCGCGTCCACGTCGCCGTCCGGGACGGACGCGGGGCGCGCGCCGGACGGACGTTCGCGTGGACGGTCGGCGCGTTGCCGCGGGTCACGCTCGCGCGGGTGACCGGCGCCGGCGGGAACCGACGCCTCGCGCTGACGATCGCCAGCGGACGCCATGCGCCCTGGCTGCGGCGAATCCGCGTCCGGCTGCCCGCCGGTTTCGCCGCTCGCCGGCACCCGCACGCGATCGTCCATGCGCGCCATCGGGCGAGCCTGCGGGTAGCGGGTTCGGCGGTGACGATCACGCTGAGCGCCCCCTGCCCGTCGGTGCGGGTTTCGCTCCGTGTCCGCGACCTGGGCCGCGGCAGCGACGTCCGCGTGGCCGTCGGGGTGCGCGCCGGCTCGACCGGCACGAGCGTACTCCGGGCACCACTGGGAAGCGGTCGATGAGCCTCATCAGCGGCGAGAGCACGGGCGAGATCGAGGCGCCGATCGAGCGCTGCTGGTCGGTCGTCGAGGATCTCTCCCGCGCGCCCGAGTGGCAGCAGGGGCTGCGCTCGGTGACGGTCCTTGAGCGAGACGCGGCGGGCCGCCCGCTCGTCTGCGAGACGGTGATCGACGCGAAGTTCCGCGACGTCCGCTGCCGCGTGCGCTGCAGCTTCGACCCTCCGAAGCGAATGACGTTCGAGCGGATCTCGGGCGAGGTCCCGGCGCTGCGCGGCTCCTGGGAGCTTCAGGCGCTCGGCCCGGAGCGCACGCGGGCCGTCTACTCGCTCGCCGTCGACCCGGGCAAGGTCGGCCTGCTCGCGCGGCCGCTCGAGAAGGCGCTGCGGCCGATCGTCGTCGGCGCTCGGCCGGCGGAGCTCGCCCGCGAGGTCAGCCGTCGTGGGTGACCGCGCGGGCGCCGCTCTATCGTGGCCGGCGTGCGGACGCTGCTCGTCTCCGACCTGCACCTCGGGCAGCGTCCGGGCCACGACGTGCTGCGCCGGCCGGCGGTGCTCGAGCGGCTGCTCGCCGCGCTCGACGGGGTCGACCGGCTCGTCCTGCTCGGCGACGTCGTCGAGTTCGCGCTGCGGCGCCACAGCCGCGACCCGCTGAGGATCGCCACGCCCGTGCTGCGGGCGCTCGGCGCAGGGATGGGCGCCTCGCGGGAGATCGTCGTCGTCCCCGGCAACCACGACGCGGTGATGGTGCACCGGTGGGCGGTGCAGCGCGGTCCGGAGCTCGGCGTCTGCGACGAGGTGCCGCGGGACGCGACGCCGATGCTCGCCGCGGTCACCGAACGGCTCGCTCCCGCCACCATCCGGGTGAGCTACCCGGGCTTCTGGGTGCGCGAGGACGTCTGGGCCACGCACGGCCACTACATCGATCGCCATCTCATCCCCGAGTCGACGTTCGGCCTGCCGCGCGGCCGCCTGGCCCGCGGCGGACCACCGAAGCGGCGCGCCCATGCGATCGACTACGAGATCGCTCGACGCGGCGGCTCGCAGGGGCTGCTCGGCGAGATCCTCGACCGCCCGGTCGCGGTCGTGCTCGAGCATCTCGCAGAGCTCACCCGCTACGGCACGCGACTGCTGCGGACGATCGACCTGACGACGATCACGACGCGCGCGCTCGACCTCCAGGTCCGCCGGGCGGCGGTGCCGGCGATGGTCGAGACGGCCGCGCGCCTCGGGGTCGACGCACGCGCGGTCATCTTCGGCCACGTCCACCGCGCCGGACCGCGAGACGAGCCGCCGGCCCGCCTGCGCCGGCGTCCGGACTGGGCTCCGGCTCAGGACGGGCCGCACGTCTTCAACACCGGCAGCTGGGTGTACGAGCCGGTGCTGCTCGACGGGTCGACCCCGCCCCACCCCTACTGGCCCGGCGGTGCGGTGCTCGTCGAGGACGACGCAGAGCCGCGCGTGCTCGGGCTGCTCGACGACCTCGGCGCGGACGAGCTCCGCGGCTTCCGGCGCCCCGAGGGGCGGTAGGCTCGCGGTGTGCCCCGGCTGTGGTTCTGGACCCAGGTGCTCATCTTCGTGTTCGTGCTCGCGGGCATCGTGATCGCGATCACCCGGCTCACCTGAGCTCCGGAGCGCGAGCGAGGCTTTCAGGGCGCGTTGGCGGTCGCCATGGGCTGGGTCGCCGCGCCCGCGTCGAGCAGGCCGTAGCCGTACGTCGAATTGCGGCCACGGCTGCCGCGGGGCAACGGGGTCGCCGTCTGCTCCAAGCGGTGGAGCACCTGGTTCGGGGTCGGGTTCGGGCCGATCACGCGGCTCGAGATGACGAGCGCCGCCGCGGCGGCGACAAGCGGCGCCGACATCGAGGTGCCGATGTAGGAGCTCGGGTAGCCGAACCGCGACCAGTGCGGCGGGTCCGAGAGCGTCATCTGGTAGATCGGCGGCAGCGTGCGCGACGGGTGGCATGCAGGATCGTGCGGCTGCAGCGCGTCCGGCCCTCCGCCGGGGGCGACGAGATCGAGGCTCGGCCCGGAGTTGGAGTAGTTCGCCAGGCACCCGTCCCGCGTCGTCGCTCCGACCGCGACGACGCCGCGCACCCGGGCCGGGTAGGCGAGCTCGCGCAGATCGTCGTTGCCGGCCGCGGCGACGACCATCACATCGTGCCTGCGGGCGTCGCGGATCGCCGAGACGACCTCGGGGATCTGCCGGCCGGAGCGAACCTGGCTCGGCAGGAACTCGAAGCTCATGTTGATGATGTCGGCGCCATGTGCGACGGCGTAGCGGATCGCCTCGGCGATCGTCGAGGCGTTGCCCTCCCCCGCGGCGTTGAGCACGCGCAGAGGCATGATGCTCGCGCCGTAGGCGAGGCCGGTGAGACCGATGCGGTTGTTCGTCGCCTCGGCGATCACGCTCGCGACGAGCGTGCCGTGCCCATCGCGGTCGAGCGGGAAGCGGTTGTCGGCGACGAAGTCGTGGGGGGCGACGAAGCGCGTCTGCCGAAGGTCGGGCGAGACCCTGAAACGGCCCCAGTTGCGATACGCCACGCCGGTGTCGAGCACCGCGACCGTCACCCCCCGACCGCCGGGCCGCCCGTCGGCGAGCAGGTTCGCCCACGCCTCCGGGGCGTCGACTCCCGCCCGCGGCAGCAGGTCCCACTGCTGGCGCACCCAGCCATGGGGAACCCCTGCCGCCCCGCGGTCGTCGGGATAGAACATCCCGGCCGCATGCGCGACGTAGTCGGGCTCGGCATAGGCGACGCCCCGGCGCCGGCGCAGCCGCGCGATGGCGCTCCGCACCGACTCGCCGGCCGGCACTCGCACGACGCGCGTGTGGAGCGCCGCTCGTCGGCCGCGCGGGGTCGGCCCACCGAGCGGCCGGCTCGCGGCCTCGAATCCGGCGAGGCGGGCCTGCATCGGCGCGGGCGACCAGGTCGGCACTCGGTAGCCGACGACCACCCGGTGGGGGACCCACGCCCGTTGCGACGCCGACGCGCGACGGGCCATCGGCGCGCCGTGGGCCGCCGTCTGGCGATGCCCCGCGGAGGCGGCCGCGCGCGCCCGGGTGGCCGTGAGGCAGGTCGTGCCGAGCGCCACGCCCACCACGACGACCACGGTCGCCACCGCGCCCGGGCCCGCCGGACGGGGCCGGGACCGCGGTCCCGCCATCGTCGACCGCGTGGCGCCGCGTGCAGCCCTCGTCAAAGCGCCCGGCAGATACCCGAACCTGCGCATGTCGCACGCTATTGAACCGCTCGCCGGTCCATGATGGTGTCCATGGTCGAGCAGGCTGCCCGCGACGATGTGCGCTTCATGCGCGAGGCGCTCGCCGAGGCGGCCCTCGCCGGGGTTCACGACGACACGCCCGTGGGGGCGCTCGTCGTCCATCGGGGGGCGGTGATCGGACGCGGTCACAACGAGCGCGAGCTGCGCGAGGATCCGACCGCGCACGCCGAGACGCTCGCGCTCCGAGAGGCGGCCGCCGCCCTCGGCAGCTGGCGCGTGCTCGATTCGACGCTCTACGTGACGCTGGAGCCGTGCGCGATGTGCGCGGGCGCGATCGTGCTCGCTCGGGTCCCGCGCGTCGTCTACGGCGCCCCCGACCCGAAGGCGGGCGCCGCGGGCAGCGCGCTCGACGTGCTCGGCGTCCGTGACCGCAGCCCGCTCAACCACCGGCCCGAGGTGCGCGGCGGCGTGCTCGCCGAGGAGTGCGGCGAGCTGCTGCGCGCGTTCTTCCGCGCGCGGCGTCCCACCGCCGGCGCCTGAGCCGGCCACCGGCGCCTGAGCCGGCCACCGGGGCCTGAGCCGGCCACCGACGCATGCGTCCGGCCGCCGGGGCCTGAGCCGGCCACCGGGGCCTGAGCCGACCACCGACGCATGCGTCCGGCCGCCGGCGCCCGCCCGGCGTCAGCTAACTTTGTGCCGACCCACCCCGGAGAGGTGGCAGAGCGGTTGAATGCGCCGGTCTCGAAAACCGGTATGGGCTATCAGTCCATCGGGGGTTCGAATCCCCCCCTCTCCGTTTAGTTCCGGGGTTCTCCCTGCGTACTTGCGGTTTTGGGGCAGTCCTGAGACCGGCCCGGAGGGTGGGCCTCCCGGGCCAACGCGGGCCAGCGTAGGCCACCGTTTCAGGCGTTCCGTTCCCTTTTCGTTCCCTTCTGGCGGGATCGGATCAGGCGCGATGCGGCGCCCTGGACGAGCCCGTGGCCCTCCCCGTTTGGCGCCCGAGAACGAGAAAGACCCGGGCGGCTACCCAGGTCTTCTTTCCAGCGATAGGCGCCTTCCAGCGCCGTCCAAGCTATCTGTGGAGCAGTTTACCCGTGCCGAGGACGGACTCCAAGCGGACCGGGATCTGTTGCGCCTGCTGCTGGTGGTGAGCTGAAGCCTCCGCGAGTTCCTGCGCGCCTTCGTGCGGGTGCTGGCGATGGCATTCAGCCACATCCCCCACCTCCTGGCGGGTGATCGCCGGTGAGCTACACGGCGATCGCTGCCGCTCTGGCGCTCGACGGCGTGTCCGGCGGTGAGCGGCTCGCAGCGTTCTCGTTGGCTTCCTTCGCCGGTCGTGACGGGCTGGCGCGGCCGGGGACGGAGGTGGCCGTTGCGCGAGCCGGATTGGCGCGGAGTGCGTATCTGGAGGCGCGAGGTCGACTGGTTGCGCGCGGGCTGGTAGCGGTGGCGGCCGAGGGTCCGGGGCGCGGACTAGCGTCGACGCTGTCGCTGTCGTTCGCACTCAACGGGCCGTGGGTCGAGGGCAACATCAACGCGCCCCTGTCCGAGGCGGTGCTTGGGTACAGCTCGCTGCGTGGCTCTGCGCGGTTGCTGTTGGGCGCCCTGGCGGCCCTCGCCGACTCGGACGGCGCCGTCACGGGCGTGTCGACCGAGCAGCTTTGCCGGGCGGCGGGGATCAGCGATCGAACGTACCGGCGGGTCTGCGGCCCGCTCGTCCTATGGTCGGCTGTGGGTGGTATGGACCCGGCTGGTCGACAGCCGTCCCGAGCTGTTCGCAGCCCGGTCAGACACCACCGGGCTCCGTTTGGTACCCC
>DATGKS010000065.1:0-83517 GCA_035294545.1 Solirubrobacteraceae bacterium
CCCGCGCGGCGACCTCACCCGGAAGGTGGTGATCACGCTCCCCACGGCCTGAGCCGCCCGCTACCTCGCCGACGAGCGTTACACCACCTCCGCCGACTTGACTTCCGATGGCCCGGCCCGCGAGCATCATTGTGGTGCGAGAATGCCTTGCCTGCCGAGCAGCCGCAGCAAAGCGCATAAGCCTGAGCACCCGCTGTTTGCTCGCGTTTGGGCGCGGGCAGCGATGCTCGTCGGTCCCGAGCAGCAGCGACGGGAGCTGCTCGCCGACCTCCATGGCCGGGTGCTCGAACTCGGCGCCGGAGAGGGCCGCAACTTCGCTCTCTACCCCGCCACCGTGCAGGAGGTCATCGCTGTCGAGCCCGAGCCCTACCTGCGCCAGCATGCGGTTCGCGCGGCCCAAGCAGCGGAGGTACCGGTCACCGTCCTCGACGGCAGCGCAGACGAGCTGCCGGTGGCCGTAGGCAGCTGCGACGCCGCCGTGGCCTCGCTCGTGCTCTGTACGGTTCCCGATCAGGCGCGAGCGCTGGCGGCGCTGCGCGAAGTGCTGGTCCCCTCCGGGGAGCTGCGCTTCTACGAGCACGTACTGGCCGATCACGCAGTCACCGCCAGACTCCAACGGCTGCTTGACCACACCGGAGCATGGCCCCGCCTCGGCGCCGGCTGTCATCTCGCGCGGGATACACAAGCGGCGATCGAGCAGGCTGGCTTCCGCATCGAGGCAATCCAGAGATCCTCGTTCGGTCCTGGCCCGTTTGGGGTTCCGTTTATCCTCGGGCGGGCGCGCCGCGGCACATCCGACGGAGAGGTCGGACAGTGAGTTCCGCCTGCGGAGCGCATCCGAAAAGGCCGTGCTGGCAGCCGATCTTCGGGGGCTTGTCCTGCTCGTCGCGCGATGCAAGACGCGGTGCCGGCACGACGGCTACCGGATGCCGGTATCGACACTGGGGCCGCTGGCTGCAGCACGCGCGGATGGACGAGCGACATGTGGCATTGCGCTTCGCGCTCGACGGCGGTGACAGGACTGAGACCCGAGCAGGGTCGCGAGGTGCCCGCGCCCGCGGTCTCGAGAGGGTGAAACCAGACTCGGCTGCTCAGTGCGCCGGGTGGATGTGTCGTTCGCGCACGCGTGGCGGCGGCTCGGTGCCCGCCGGGGGCTGGCCCGTTGTCCTGCGGGGGAGCTCGGCGGCGGCCCAGAGGCCGGATAGGGCGGTGAGCGCGGCGACGATGGCGATCGCGGCTGGGTAGCCGAGCGCGTCGGCGGTGGCGCCGGCGATGGCGCCACCGAGCGCGTAGCCGAGGTCGCGCCAGAAGCGGTAGACGCCGACGATGGTCGCGCGGGCGCGGGGTGTGGTCTGGTCAGAGATCGCGGCGATCAGGGTGGGGTAGACGCTGGCGGTCCCCAGGCCGAGGAGCACCGCTGAGAGGAGCACGAGTCCGAATGCGGCCTGGGACGCGGCGAGGATGCCGAGTGCGGCTGCCTGGAGCAGCATCCCTGAGACGATCAGGGCGCGGCGGCCGATCCGATCTGAGGCGGCGCCGGCGGGGATCTGGCCGATCGCCCAGACCGCCGGGTAGATCGCGGTGACGACGGCGACTTGGCCGCCTGAGGCGCCGTGGGCGGCGAGGAACAGGGGGGTCAGGCCCCACGCGAGCCCGTCGTTGAGGTTGTTGACCAGGCCCGCTTGGGAGCAGGCGCGGAGCCCGGGTGCTCGGAAGCTGGTCTGGGCGAACGCTTCCGACAGGCTCGGCGCGGTTGCGGTCTCGGCTTGCGCGGGTTCGGTGGCGGCGTGGGTGGCCTGCTCGAGCGTGACGTGCTGGGAGGTGTCGCGCACGAACAGCGTTGAGGCGGCAAATCCGATCAGGGCGATGGCGGCGCCGCCGGTTTCCACGACGGCGCGAGGGGAGATGGTGGCGATCAGTGCGCCGGCGAGCGCGGTGGCGATCGCGACGCCGCCGTAGCCGGCGGCTTCGTTGAGACCGAGCGCGAGACCGCGCCTGCGTGGCCCGACGAGGTCGATCTTCATGTTGACGGTCATCGACCAGGCCAGGCCCTGGTTGGCGCCGAGGAACAGGTTGGCGATCACCACCAGCCACCAGCCGGTGGCGGCCCAGATCAGGAGCGGCACCGGCAGCGCCAGTGCCCAGCCGAGGATGAGCAGGCGTCGGCGGCCGCCTTTGCGCTCCGCGAGCGTCCCGGCGACCAGGTCGACGAGGGCTTTGCTGACGCCGAAGGCGATGATGAAGGACAGCACCGCCAGGCTCGAGGACAGCCGGAACTCGTCGTGGCCGGCGAGCGGCAGCGCGGAGCGCTCCAGGCCGACCATCGCGCCGACGAACGCGTTGATCGCGACCAGCAGCGAGAACTGGCCGCGGTTCTCGCGCAGCCCGAGCCGCACCGGACTCGGAGTCATGCCAGCGGGGCGAGCGGCCGGCCCGAGCGGTTGGCGGCGATGATCGCCGCCTGCCGGTCGGGTGCCGGCGGAACGTCGCGGATCAGCGCGGCCACGAACTCCTCCGAGTTGAACTGCAGAGCGGGGTTGTGGCGGCGCTCAAACCCGATCGTCGAGACCGGCGTGGCCGACAGGCCGCGTCCGCACAGCGACCCGGAATAGTGCCCGGGGAACAGGACAAGGTGATCGGGAAGGCCCAGCAGCCTGCCGGTCAGCGATCGATAGAGCGCGCCGGCCATCTGCTCGACGGTGTGCTCGCCATGCGCGTGGAGATCCGACCGACCGGCGTCGTCGACCAGCAGCGCGTCCGGTGAGCACCAGCCACGGCTCATCCGTCCGAGTGAGGTCGGTGATCAGATAGCTGTGGTGTGCGGCAGCATGCCCAGGCGTGGCCACGGCTTCGATCACCGTGTTTGCCGAGATGCACCCGCTCGCCGTCCGCCAAGCCATGATGCTCGAACCCGACGCCCGCGTCGGCGGGTAGATACGCGGTGGCGCCCGCGCGCCGGATCAGCTCCGGCAGCCCGGAGACATGATCGGCCTGTACGTGGGTCTCCAGCAGCGCCACGATCGGCGCATCCTGCCCCGCGGCCGGCGCGAGGCACTCATCCACCGAGCCGGCGTGCGGATCGACCACCGCCAGCTGAGTGTGGGTCCTGGACCCCAGCAGATAGGAGGCACAAGCGGTGTTGTCGTTGATCAGCTGTCGGAAATACACGTTCTCTTCATTTCGGTCTCACACTTGACAAGCTATCAAGCGATCTATTGAATAACAAGGATGAGCGGCCACGCACAGAAGAGCGCGCTATTCGAGGCGATCGCGATGATGGGCAAGGCATTCGCCAGTCCCGTCCGGCTTGAGCTCCTCGACCTGCTCGCGCAGTCGCCGCGCACCGTCGAGCAGCTCGCACAGGCCAGCCGGCAATCGACCGCGAACACCTCCCAGCACCTGCAGGCGCTGCACGCCGCCGGCATGGTCACCCGCGAACGTGACGGAATCCGCATCCGTTACGCGATCGCCGGCGAGCAGGCGCTACGCGTGTGGCTGGCGCTGCGGGACGCCTCCATCGCCCAGCTCGCGGAGGTGGAGCGCGCCGCCCGCGACTACCTCGGTCCCCCGGTTGAGACCATCGACTGCGAGGAGCTCATCGCCCGGCTGGACCGCGGCGAGGTCGTCCTGATCGACGTCCGCCCAGTCGAGGAGTACACCGCCGGGCACATCGAGGGCGCGCGCTCCATCCCGCTGGACGAGCTCGAGCGACGCCTCGCCGAACTGCCAGGGGACGCGGAGATCGTCGCGTACTGCCGCGGGCCGTTCTGCGCCTACGCCCACGAAGCCGTGCGTCGCCTGCACGCGACCGGACGCCGATCCCGCCGCCTAAGCGCCGGCTGGCCGGAATGGCGCCTGCACAGCCGAGCGGCCCAGCGATCAACCAGTGATCAAAGTCGCGCCAAAGCCACCCGGTAGCCCGCTTGAACCGACGCTGCGTCCGCCCGACCGAAGCTACGCGCGCTGAGTAGCGTGGTCGCGCGGGCGGGAAGAATTCCGCAACCTCCGGCTCACTGGTTCTTGCCCTCAGCGGGTGCTGGTTGGCAGCCCGGCGCGCCCCCAGGCCGTCATCCCACCGGTGATGTTGATCGCGTCAAGCCCAGCCTGCGCCGCGATTTTCGTCGCGGTTCGGCTGCGCGTGCCAGACTGGCAGACGAAGGCGACCGGCTGCCCGGTGTCCAGCCCGGCGAGATGGTTGGGAAGTTGATCGAGCGGAATGTTGATGGCGCGGTCGATGTGGCCGGTGCTCCATTCCTCGCGGCTGCGGACGTCGATGATCTGCAGATCGGCTTGAGCGTTGGCCTCGGCGGGCGAGAGGGACTTCGCCGACGTGGATCGCTTGAACAGCATCGTCTTCTCCTGTGGTTGTCTAGTTGGCTGTCGGGCGGCAGCGGAGCACGAAGTGGTAGGGCAAGCCGACGTCCACAACCTCGGCGTGGAGTGCGGCCGCCTCGAGTTCCTGCTGGGCCTCGCCGACGCGGTAGCGGTGGTCGGACGGCGGTCCCGAATCACTGGGACGATCCTGAGCCCAATCGACCGCGAGCAGCAACCCGGTTGGCTTGAGGACGCGGCGCATCTCGGCCAGCGCCGTCTCGCCGCGAATCTCGTGCAACAGGTTGACGGCGAGGAGTCGATCCACGCTTGCGTCAGGGAGCGCGGTGCGGTTGTGCGCGATCGGGACGACCTCGATCTTTTCGTTGCCCTCGGTGCGCGCCCGGAGCCGTCTCACCATCTCGGGGCTCTCGTCGACGGCGATGATCCGGCCGCTTGTCAGGTGGGCGGCCACCTCCAGCGTCACGCGGCCGGTCCCCGCGCCGTAGTCGAGGACCGTTTCGGTCCCCGTCAGGTCCAGGAGGTCGACGAGCACGTCGTCGGGCAGAAACGTGCTGCGGTCCGCCGAGTCCAGCAGGTCTGCCTTAGCTGGATCGAACTTGTGGGCACCGCGGGGCGACATGCTCATGATGCGTCACTCGACTGTGTGTTGGATGTGTGGCCGACGGCGGCGAGGCGCGGGCTCATGCGTGTCCGAACGTGACGTTGGGAAGGATGCGGCGCGCCCAGCGGGGCAGGTACCAGGCCGCGCTGCCCGTGATCCGGAGCAGAACGGGGAGGAGCAGGAGTCGGATGAGTGCCGCGTCGAGGAGTACGGCGACGCCGAGGATGATGCCCATCTCCTTGGGGGGCAGCGGGCCGGAGAGGGCGAAGGTGAAGAACACCGCGACCATCACCGCGCCGGCGGCGAAGATCACCCTGCCGGAGTGCGCGAGCCCGCCGATCATCGCCTCGCGAGGGTCGTGGGTTCGGTCCCAGTGCTCTTTGGCGCTTGAGAGCAGGAACACGGTGTAATCCATCGAGATCGCGAAGATCATCGCGAAGAAGAAGACCGGCCCCCAGGCGTCGAGGAACCCCTGGGGCTGGAAGCCGAGCAGTGAATGCAGATCGCCGTCCTGGAACACCCATTTGGCGACGCCGAACGCGGCGCCGGTGGCCAGCAGGTTGGTCAAGACCCCGAGCGCGGCGATCAGAGGCGCCTGCAGCGCGATCAGCAGCAGCAGGAATCCGAGCGCGAGCACCACCCCGATCACCAGAGGGGTCTTGGCCGTCAGGGCGCCTTGGAGGTCGTGGTTCTCGGCGACTGCGCCGCCGAGCACCGCGCCGGGCGGCAGCTGCGAGCGCAGTCGGTCGATCGTCTGTCCCACCGCGGGGTTGGAGGGGTCCTGCCTCGGGACCGCCGTGAACAGCGTGTACCCGGCATCGGATTGGGACGGCATCAGGCCGGCTAGGCCTGGGTCACTGCGCAGCACCCGTGCCACGGTCTGTGTCTGCGCCTCGGGGGCCACGATCTGCAGCGGGCCGGTGGCCCCAGGACCGAATGCTCTCTGCACCTGCTTATAGCCGATGTAGGACGCGTCAGTGGTCGGGACGACCTTGATCGAGGGCATCGCCGTCTTGAGCTGAGTGACCGGGATCGCGAGGCCCACAAGGATGGCCAGCGCGACGATCCCATAGCGGATCGGCTTGGCCCATAGCCGCTCGCCCCAGCGCTCAAAGCGCGGGGAGTGATGCTCGCCGGAGTGCGCCCAGGGCAGCGAGACGTTGTCGACCTTCGGCCCGAGCTTGGCCAGCACCGCGGGCAGAAGGGTGAGGGTGGCGGCGAGGACGAAGATGACCGCGAGCATGATGCCGAGGCTCATCGAGCGAAATGCCGGTGAAGGGACGAGCATGACCGCGCTCAGTGAGATGAGGACCGTGATGCCGGAGAACAGCACGGCCTTACCGGCGGTGTCCATCGTCACCGCAGTCGCCTCCTCGGCGGACATCCGCTCGCCGAAGAACGCGCCGCGGAAGCGGTGCACGACGAACAGCGCGTAGTCAATTCCGAGTGCGAGCGCGAACATGAGCGCGAAGTTCATCGCCCAGATCGAGATCGGCGTGAGCAAGGTGCCGAGGTACAGCATGCCGGCGGCCGCGGCCAGGCCGAGCATCGTGAGCATCAATGGCAATCCTGCCGCGACAAGTGAGCCGAACGCGAGCAGCAGGATCCCCAGGGTGACCGGCCAGGAGATCATCTCTGACTTGAGCATCGCGGAGCGATTGGCGGCGTTGAAGTCAGACCACATCCCGGAGGCGCCGGTCAGATGCACCTGTACCCCGCCTGCGGACAGGCCGGCCAGCCTGCCCTTGAGGGCATCGGCGGCCTTGACCATTGCGTTGGAGCTGCGGGCTGCCCCGGCCTGCACGACGGCCGTGTGCCCGTCCCGGGAGATTGAAATCCCCGGGGAGGGGGGCACGACGCTCCTCACCGCGGCGTTCCGGCGCAGGGTCGCTTCGACGCGCGACAGCACCGCCTGAAACGCGGGGTCTTTGACAGTGTGGGCGGGGGAGTGGACGACGGTCATCAGACCGTAGCTGGAAAGCCCGCGGAAGTCCTGATTGATGAGGTTGCGTGCTTGGACCGACTGTGAGCCGGTGGTCTCCCAGCCGGCGCCCGACAGCGCGGTCTCGACGCGCGGGGCAAAGATCCCGAGGCCGATCGCCACGACCAGCCAGCCGACCAGCACGACTCGGAAGTGGGTGGCCGTGTACCGGCCAACGCGTCCCACGGGACCGACGTTGACGCGGCCGGTGCGCGGATCGAATGCCACGTCCGGCGCGGGCGTGCGTTCAACGATCGCCATCAGACCGTCGCCCCCTTCGCGCGCCCCTGGGCGCGGCTGTTGCTCTCAATCGTCGACCGCAGGCGGCAGCGGCAACGCAGCATCAGCGACGCCGGGCACGAGCCGGTCGCGACGTAGAGCCACTGATTGACTCCGACCAGGCATGCCATCAGGGCAAACCACCGCGTGACCAGGAGACTCAGCAGCGCGGAGATGATCGTGACCGTGCCACCGAGCGCGAACAGCACTCGTTCAACCGGCCAGTTCGGGCTGTTGGCGTCCAGGTGCCCCACGGGCGGGATCGAGCGGGCCCTCGGGTGCCCGACCGGGCGCCCGGTGAGAAGCGCGATGTTCGGTTCCATGCCTCGTTCCTTGCTGTCGTATTCGGGGAGTCGCAGCGCCTCAGACTACTACTCCACAACGGTTCAGTAGTGATTTGAGAACGTAGCAGCAGGTGCTGGCGCTTGTCAACTGCACCAGCGTGTGGTTGTGCTATGCTGGACATGTGTCACAGTCGCCAGCGACTCCGCATCCGCTGCCCGGGCCCTTGGTCGATGTGATCGCGCAGCGTTTTCGGGTGCTCGGCGAGCCGATGAGGATCCGGTTGCTTGACCGCCTCCGTGAGTCCGACGCGAGCGTCACCGAGCTGCAAGAGGCACTCGGGGCCTCTCAGCAGAACGTTTCAAAGCACCTCGGGATCCTCCACGCCGCGGGCGTGGTCAGCCGGACCAAGCACGGTACGACAGTGCGCTATGCCATCAGCGACCCCGGCGTGTTCGACCTGTGCGACCAGGTCTGCGGTAGCGTCCGCCGACAGCTGTCCGAGCTCGACGCGATCCTGCATAGCGCCGCCTAGGGTCGCTCAGCGGCGCGTGGCCCTTGGAGAAGATCCGCCGGTCACCGGCTGGCTGTACCTGGCCGCGGTGTAGGACGCCTACGGCCGTCGTCGGATCGTTGGCTGGTCGTTCGCCGATCAGATGCGCGCCGAGCTTGTCGTCGACGCGCTCAGCATGGCCGTCGCGCGCCGCCGCTCGGCGCCCGGGCTGATCCATCACTCCGATCGGGGCGGGCGATACATCTCGCTGGGGTTCGGGCAGGAGTGCGCCCGCGCGGGGATCGCGCGGTCGATGGGGTCCACCGGCGTGTGCTGGGACAACGCGGTGGCCAAGACGTTCTCCGCCCCGCTGAAGAAGGAGCTTCTCGCCCGGGAGCTCGAAGAAGGCCCTCGACGCTCCGCGGCCCACTACTCAAACTAAGACGATCAACATCAACGACTACGACCAACAACTACTACGCTGATCTCGCAAGCGCGCGATTGTCCGAAGAACCGGGGAACTCCACAGGATCGGTGATGGCGGTCGGGACGCGCCTGGTCCGGGCGCGCTCTCTCAGCCCAACCGCCGTGAGGTTTCACACAGGATCCTCAGCTCCATGGTCTTGCGCGCCAACGCGCTCCCGGATCCGGTGCTGGGCCTCCGCGCTGGGGTCGGTGCGCGCGCGTCCCGCGCGTCGGTCCTCACCCGCTCGCGCCAGCGCTAGATCGTGGTGTGGTCCACGCAATGCTCGCGCGCCAACGCCAGCAGCGGGCAACCAACCCGTGCATCGATACCTGTCAAGCGGCCACATGGGTTCTCAGCAACGGCCTGGCGTAATCCAGGCGATTTGCAGATATTTATGCGCGGTTGAGCGTGGGTCCGCGGGCTATTCGGTCGGTGAGGTCGCCGGTGCAAATCCGGGCGCCCCGATTGCCAGGAAGCTCCCGCCACGCGGGGGCCTCCGTGCGCCTGGAGCGCCGTCTTCCGCGCCTGTCCTGCCAGATTCCCACAGTTCTATCCGGCGCGCGACTGGTGGGGCAGTTGCGGCAGCGAGAGCTGCCAGCGCATGGCGGCGACACGCACCGCGAAGCAGGCGCTCGCCCCGAGCAGGGCATACAGCCAGCCATGATCACCGCTCGCCGGCGCGGCCACGGCGATCGACGAGCCGATCAGGGCCGGAACCGCGTACAGCCCAGAGCGCAGCACGTGCGGCACCTCGCGCAGGATGAGGTCGCGGACCATACCGCCGCCGATGCCGCTGATCGCGCCGAGGATGATCGCCTCGGGGATCTCGAGCCGGTAGCGGCGGGCGATTGCCGCGCCGGTCACGCAGAACAGCCCGAGTCCGGCCGCGTCGAGCACCTCGATCGCGCCCCGCATCCGCTCGAGCCACGGGAAGCCGGCGAGTGCGACGAGCGTTGCCCCGGCGATCACCGCGAGGAACGCCGGGTCGCGGAACGTCGCCGGCGGGCGCCCGATGAGCACGTCGCGGATCACGCCGCCGGCGAGCCCGACGACGACCGCCAGCACGAGCACGCCGAACGCGTCGAGCCGGGCGCGGACGCCGGCGAGCGCTCCGGAGAGTCCGAACACGAACGTCCCGGCGAGGTCGAGCGTGAGGATCGCGGTCGGGTCGAACGTACGCAGGAGGTTGAGCGGCACCACCGCCGCCAGGAGGCTCATGGGCGCCCCTCCGGCGCGACCCTCACCCTCGCCAGGCCCGTCCGCACCCGCTCGCGCACGCGCGCCACTGCCAACTCGCGCACGCGCATCGCGGCCGGCTCGGGCTCGACGCTGGTTGCGATCCCGCCGAGCGCGAGCGCCGGCTCCGCTGGGAGCCGGACGGCGGCCGGCGAGAGGCGGCCGCCCCACGAGAGCGCGTCCGTGTGGCTCTGGCGCAGGCTCGCGTCGATCAGGGCCACGAATACCGGGACGACGCCGATGACCACCGAGGCGTGGCTGACGGACGTGCGCGCGATGCCCGCGCTCTGCAGGAGCACGACGAGGCCGAAGCCGACCGCCCCGGCCGCCATGACCCCGGGGGTGAGGGCCGCACGCAGCCCGTGCCGACCGGCGAAGGCGAGCACCGGGGTGGCGAGCGCGAAGCGCGCGACGGTCAGCCAGGCAGGCCCCGCCCAGGGGAGCGCGAGCTTGGAGAGCGGCACCGACAGCCCCGAGAGGACGCCGGCGGCGGCGAGCGACACGAGGGGTGTGCGATGGGCGGAGTTCATGACGATGATCTAAGACACGTATCGGCACCCAGCGGCCTGAGATTTGACCCCTGCCGCCAGATGCGATGAAATATTTGGCGATATGGCAGTTTCGCTTGATTCTGTTGATCTCCGTCTGCTCGATGAGCTGCAACGGGACGCCGACCGCACGAACGTGGAGCTCGCCAGGCTTGTCGAGCTCTCGCCCGCGGCCACGCTGCACCGCGTGCGGCGCCTGAAGGAGTCGGGCATCATCGACCGGGTGGTCGCCCGGCTCGATCCGGTGGCCGCGGGCTTCTCGCTCCAGGTGTACGTGAGCGTCGTGCTCGACACCCATGACGACACGAGCCACCGCCGCTTCCGGAGTGCGATCCGGGACATGCCGGAGGTGCTGTCCGCCGACTGGGTGACCGGCGAGACCGACGCGATCCTCGTCGTCGTCGCCCGCGAGGTCGCGGAGCTCCAGCGCGTGCTCGTGCGCCTCTCCACGCGCGGCGGCGCCGCGCGGGTGACGACGCTGCTGCGCCTGGAGGAACTGAAGCCCGCCTCGCCGCTGCCGCTCGGCGCCGTTCGGTGAGCGATCTTGGAAGTGTCGCCGGACGGTCCGGACCGGGGCCGGAACGCACGAAGCCCCCGCAAGCGGGGGCCTCGCACGAGGAGAGGAGGAGAGGTGCCGACCGTCGTGGTCAGCTACTCACCGTATCGGCAGCTCTCGGCCGGAGCTTGAGCCCCGAAGTCGCGCCCGTTCCGCGCGGCCCGTAGGCTGGCGCGGGTGGAGCGGATTGAGCTGCCTGAGCATGACGCCGTCGGGCTCCGCGCCGACAACCCCGGTCCGCTCACGCTGAGCGGAACGAACTCGTGGATCGTCGGGACGGGGCCGGCGTGGCTGGTTGACCCCGGGCCTGCGCTCCCTGCGCACGTCCGCGCGCTGTCCGAGGAGCTCGAACGCCGCGGCGGGCTCGGCGGGATCGCGCTCACCCACGACCACGCCGACCATCGCGAGGCGGTCGCGCCGCTCCGCGAGCGGTATCCGGAGGCGCCCGTCGCGGCCGCCCGCGGCGAGGTGGAGGTGCGGCTCCGCGACGGCGAGCGCTTTGGCCCGCTCGAGGCGCTTGCGCTGCCCGGTCATGCGCCGGACCACCTCGTTTATCTCGCCCGGAGGATCGTCTTCAGCGGCGACGCCGTGCTCGGGGAGGGCAGCGTGTTCGTCGCGGACGATCTCGCCGGCTATCTCGAGGGGCTGCGGCGTCTGCGCGAACGTCGGCTCGTGCTGCTGTGCCCGGGTCACGGGCCGGTGATCGAGGATCCGCGGGGCAAGCTCGAGGAGTACATCGCCCACCGGCTGGAGCGCGAGCACCGGCTTGTGGAGGCGCTCGCCGACGGCGCGCGGACGGTGGACGAGATGCTCGATGCCGCGTGGAGCGAGGTCGAGCCGGGGCTGCGGCCCGCGGCCGCGGTCACGCTCGCCGCGCACCTCGACAAGCTTGCGGCGGAGGGCCGGCTGCCGGATGGGGTGGAGCGCCCGGGCCCGTTCGGCGGGTGAGCCCGCCGGCTGCCGGCCACCGGCGCCCGCTCGAGGGCCGAACGCCCGTTCAGCGGGTGAACAGGACCGCGCGGACCAGGCGATGGTCGTTGCGCAGTGAGCCGCCGCCTGAGCGGATCGGCTTGATCCGCGGCAGCACCGTCGAGCCGCCGCCCGAACGACCGGAATGGGCCGCGGTCGTCGCGGCGGAAGTGCTTGTCGGCGCGCCCGTGATGGGCGTCGTCGTGGTCGGCGCCGCGCTGCCGGTCGGGTCGGTGGTCGTCGCGGTGGAGGTCGGAACGCCCGACCCCGGGGTGGTCGTCGTCGCCGGCGAGTCGGTGGTCGCCGTGCCCGTCGTCGTGGTCGTCGTCGCGGTGCCGGTCGACGTCGTCGACGTCGTGGTTCCCGAGCCGGCGCCCGCGATGGTGGACGTCGATCCCGCGCCGGCCGCGTAGCCCGTTCCGCTCGACCGCAGGCTCACGGTGCCGCCGTCATGGCGGGAGCCGTCGCGCGCGCCGCCGCCGGAACCCGCGGTCGTGACCCGCCGCGCGGCGCCCGACGTGCGTGCGGAGAGGCCGCCCGCGCCGTGCGGCACCGCGGCCAGCGTCTTGCTCCTCGCCGCGGCCCCGCTCGCCGCCGCGCCGGTGCGATGAGCGGCACCGGCGGACGCGGACCGCGGCGCGCCGTGGTGGTGGGGAGCGGAGGCCGCCTGCTGGATCCCGATCGCGCTGCCCGCGGCGACGACCGTCGCGGCGAGGATCGTCGCGACATGACCGGCGCCCGCCGCGGCGAGCGCGCCGCCTGCGACCGCTCCGCCGCCTGCCGCCACCGCGCCGCCGGCGATCGCGCCGCCGCCGGCCACCACGGTGCCGCTCGCGACGACCGCGCCGCCGCCCGAGACCGCCGCGCCGCCGCCCGCGACCGCCGCGCCGCCGCCGGCGGCCGCGCCGCTCGAGCCCGCGGCGGCAGCGGTCGAGCCCGCCGCCGCGCCGGTCGAGGAGCCGGCGGCCGCTCCGCCGCCCCCCAGCGTGCCGATCCCGAGGAGCTTTGCGACGGCGGCGACCGGGCCGAGCGTCGGCAGAAGCAGCGCGAAGCGCCGGCTCGAACCGTGGACCTCCCGGCGGAACTGGCGGCACTGCGAGCAGTCGCGCATGTGCCGGCGGGCGCGCCCGCTCGCGCGCACGCCGCGGTCGTGGGCGACGATCAGGTCCTCGCGGATCGCGGCGCAGTCGGTGTCGCGCGCCTCGCTCGCCTGGACAAGGCCGACGCGCGCGCGGACGAGCAGCGACTTGACGGCCGGCACCGAGACGCCGAGGGCGCCGGACAGGTCGGCATAGGGCATCCCGCCAAGCTCGCGCATGAGCAGGGCCGAGCGCTGCTGTTCGGGCAGCCGCTGGACGTCGGCGATCAGCCGGCGCAGCGCCTCGCGCTGCTCGGCGCGCAGGTGCGGGTCGGCGTGACAGCTCTCGCCGAGCTCATCGACGGTCTCGACCGCGATCGCCTGCGGGCGGCGGATCTCGTCGATGCAGCGGTTGTGGGCGATCCGGTACAGCCAGGCCCGGAGCGCGAGGTCACGGCGGTTGGCGCGCAGGCCGGCGTACGCGCGCACGAAGATCTCCTGGACGACGTCCTCGGGATCGCAGGCGGCCGATGACAACATCTGCCGCGCGTAGGCGTGCATGCGGCCGCGATAGCGGTCGTGGATGACGCGGAACGCGTCCTCATTGCCGGCTCGGAACAGCGAAACGAGCTGCTCGTCGGAGCGCAATCGCAACAGCGAGACCCCGAGGCCGACCCGGGCGCGCGCCAATCCGACCGATGCTGGGAGTGCGGAGGCTTCCACGGGACCTCTGCGCACAATAACGACCTCCTCGGGTGAAAGTTGTGGAGCGGTAGATTGTCCGGCCAGGATGGATGCGGCGTCCGGCATCGCGATTCCGGCCGCCTTCGGCGCCGGAGTGATCTCGTTCCTGTCGCCGTGCGTGCTTCCCCTCGTCCCCGGCTACATCTCGGCCGTCGCCGGCGGGCCGCCCGGGGAGGTGCGCACACGTCGCGTGATCGCGCCGAGCCTCCTGTTCATCGGCAGCTTCTCGTTCGTGTTCATCGCGCTCGGGCTGATCGGGAGCCGGGCCATCCACGCCGTGCTCGTCGGGCCGACCGCGATGAAGATCGCCGGGGCGGTGATCGTCGCAATGGGGCTGCTGTTCCTCGCCGCCCCGTTCATCCCGTGGCTCAATCGAGACTGGCACGTGGGCCGGCTGATGGCGCGGGCCGGCCGCGGCGGGCCGGTGCTCACCGGGATCGCGTTCGCGCTCGCGTGGACGCCGTGCCAGGGACCGATCCTTGGTGCGCTCCTCACGGCGACCTCGACCGCGAGCTCGGCGACGCAGGGCGCAATCCTGCTCGCCGTCTACTGCGCCGGGCTCGGCGTGCCGTTTCTCGTCACCGGGCTGGCGTTCGGGACCGCGACCTCGGCGTTCGGGGTGGTCAAGCGCCACTACCCGGTCGTGATCGGCCTCGGCGGCCTCGTGCTCGTGTCGATGGGAGTGCTCATCTGGACCGGCACGTTCACGAACCTCAACGTCACCGTGAGCAACTGGCTGCAGTCGATCGGGCTGCCGAACTTCACGAGCGACACGTAGCCGACCGGTCGTGGGACCTCGCGCCGGGACCTCGCTCGCTCGCGGCGCGCCCGTCAGCGTGCGCCCTCCGCCGCGTCAGTCGTAGCCGGGCTCTGCGCCCTCCGCCGGGTCAGTCGTAGCCGGGCTCGCCCGGCAGCACGATCCGCGCCTGCTCGCCTGAGCCGATCACCCGCGGCTCGACGGGCGCGACCGTCAGCCGCCGCGCATGGCCGAGGAGCTCCGCGGCCGAGCGGTACACGGCGATCCGCTCCAGGTGCTTGCGCGTCGGGAACACGATCGTCATCTCGTCGCGGTCGGCGGCCGCGACCGCCTCGGCCGGGGCGAGCCACCGCGCCTCGACGATCTCCCGTCCGTCGACGCGCGCCTTTTGCCCGGTGGGCATCGCCGCGAGGTAGAACCACGTGTCGAAGCGGATCCTCACGCGCGCGGGCGTGACCCAGTTGGAGAACGGAACGAGCTCGAGGTCGTCCTTCAGTTCGATGCCGGCCTCCTCCCACACCTCCCGGCGCGCCGCCGCGCGCAGCCCGGCCTGTCCCGAGCCGTCGCCCGGGTCGACCGCGCCGCCGGGGAACACCCACGCGCCCGCCATGAACCTCGCCCGGTCGGTGCGGCGCACGAGCAGCACCTCGAGGCCGGCGGTCCCGCCGCGCAGCAGCATCACCGTCGCCGCCGGCCGCGGGACGGTCGCCGTTCCCTCGTGGAGCTCCTCGCCGGGAGCGGGACGTGCGGCGGCCACCCGCCGACCCTACAGCCCGGCGCCTGCCGCGCGCGGGATGCCGGCGCCGCTCGCCGCGCGGGATGCCGGCGCCTGCCGCGCGCGGGATGCCGGCGCCGCTCGCCGCGCGGGATCGCGGCGCTACCCTCAGCGCGCGATGAAATACATGTGCGAATCGTGTGGCTTCATCTACGACCCGGACGAGGGGGACCCGGACGGCGGGATTCCGCCGGGCACCGCGTTCGAGGACATCCCCGACACGTGGTTCTGTCCGGTGTGCGGCGCCCGCAAGCAGGACTTCGCGCCCTACGAGGAGTGAGCTCCCGCCGACGCCGGCGGCCTCGGGGCCCTGATGGGAACGAGCAGGTCGTCGGGCTCGGCGGAGCGCACCCGGCGGGTCGAGACGCGGCGCCGCTCCCGGGCGACGTGAACCGTACGGCCGCGGAGCTCAGAGCGTCCGGAAGCGCCACCTGTGCGTGATCGTGCGCGCGCCGTCTCTCACGGCGACGCTCGCGCGATACCACGTGCGCCGCGCCAGCGGCCGCAGCGGCACGATGATCCCGCCGGCGAGGTAGGGGCCGATGGTGGGGGTCGCCGAGTCGACCCAGCGGACCGCCACCCGATGGTGGCGGGCGCGCAGCGAGGCGCGTGTGATCCGCACCGGCGCCTGTCCGATCGTGCCGGCGCGGTTGAGGTAGACGAAGAGCTCACGTCCGGTCGGCCGGGAGGCCGGAAGGCCCACGAACCGCACGGGCGTGAACGGGGACTCGCGCGGAAGCTCGGACGGCGTCACGCCGGTCTGGCCCCGTGTGGGGACGGTGCTCACCGCGTCCGGGCCGCTCCAGCGGCGCACCATCCCCGGGAATGTGACCGCGCACTGCAGCCTGCCCGAGTCGTCGATGCCGGTCACGGCGAGGCTCGGCGCGAGCAGCGCGAGCAGGTGGATCGGCGCCTCCTCCCACGGCGTCCCGCCGCGCGTCCAGCGGCCCTCGGCGAGGTCGCTGTTGAGTCCCGCCCAGGCGCCCCCGACCGACGCGTCGGGAGACGCCGGGTTCTCGGAAGGCGTGAGCACGCCCGCGGCCGCCTCGTAGCGGTCGTGCGCCGCGCACTCCTGCGACCAGCGCGGGTTGAGCACGACGCGCGCGGGCACGCCGTCCCGCTCACGCTCGGCGCGCAGCCACGCGAGGTCGCGCCGCGCGTGAAGCGCGACCGTCCCCGCCGGGACCGCCGGCGGCCCGAGCTGCAGCGGCGCTGCCACCGTGCCCGTGCCCGCCGTCACCGTCACCGCGCGCACGTCGACCGTCCGCGCCCCGTCGAGCACCGACAGCTCATACGTCGCGGGGGCGAGTCCGGTGAGCGAGTAGCGGCCGGCCGGATCGGTGTACGTCGCAAAGCAGCCGGCCGCCGGAAGGCACGTCGCGGGGGCCGCGCCGAGCGCCTCGGCCTGGACCCGCATGCCGGGCAACCGGACGCCGTCGGCCTGCGTGAGGACGCCCGAGACGATCGCGCCGGCGGTTGAGGCGCCTCCCGAGGTTCCCTCCGTCGCGGCCACCGCCGGGCCGGCGGACGTCGCGAGCGCCGCCACGACGCCGGCGGCGTGCAGGATGCGGCGGCCGGGGATCATGCCTGCCGGAACACCCGGGCCCCCGCGAACGTTGCGGCCGAGCGAAGCCGCCCGCCGATCGACCGGGATGCGACTACTCGAGCACGACGAGCGTGTCGCCCTCGCTCACCGACTGCCCCTCGACGCAGCGGATCTCGCGAACGATGCCCGGGTCCTCGACCTCGACGGGCATCTCCATCTTCATCGACTCGAGGATGACGACCGCGTCGCCCTCCTCGACGGCGTCGCCGACCTCGACCTCGATCTTCCACACCGTGCCCGTGATGTGGGCCTCGACATCGATCACTGACGCGTCCTCCTCGGGTCGCCTTGGGCGGGACGATCGCAACCATATCCCGGCCGAACGCCGTAGGCTCCCGGGGATGTCGGCAGACGAGTCCGAGACGACGCCCGCGACGCGATCCGAGAGGACACCGGAGACGACGCTCGACGTCGACCTGCTCGCGGCCTCGCTCCGTGCCGACGCCTCCGATCTCGGCACCTACGCCGAGGCGCTCGCCGCCAAGCTCGGCGAGGCGCTTCCCGGCGCGGTGCGGGTCCAGCGGACACGGGCCGGGCTGTTCGGGCCGAAGCGGGTCGAGTCGATCGCGGTCGACACCGGCAGCGAACGCTTCGAGTTGCGCGTGCGCGGAGGCTCGGTGGAGACGCTCTGCGCGCGCGTGTCGGGCGGAATCGTGTTGAAGACCGAGCCGGTCGGGACCGAGGAGTGGCTCCGGCGGCTGAGCGCCGCGCTCGCGGGGGCGGCCGACCGCAGCCTGACGACGCGGCGGGCGCTCGAGCGCCTGCTCGACATCGAGTAGCCACCATGCCACCCAACCACGAGGAGAGCCATGCCGCTGTTCGGCCGACATGACGACGACGAGGAGCAGGCCGCGAGCCGGGCCGCCGCCCCGGGCGACGAGCTGAGCGCCGAGGTGGCGCCGCACGCGGGAGCGTACGAGGCCGGATCGCTCGAGGGGATCCCCGAGTCCGGCCGGGAGCGCATCGCGCGTATGAAGCAGGACGTGAAGCGCGGCTTCTTCACCTCCGACCTGTCGGTCAACGAGTTCCTGCTCGTCAAGGAGGCCGAGTTCGACCCGATCGGGCTCGTGCTCGGCAGCTCGATCTACCACATCGGCTTCCAGCAGGCCGCGTGGAACCGCAACCAGGAGATGGGCGTCCTCACTCAGGCGATGTACCACGCGCGCGAGCTCGCCATGACCCGCATGGAGGAGGAGGCCGACCAGCTCGGCGCCGACGGCGTCGTCGGCGTCCGCCTCGACATCGGCCGCTACGACTGGGGCCCGGACCTCGCGGAGTTCATCGCGGTCGGAACCGCGGTCAAGCACCGTGGCGGCGAGCTGCACCGCGCGCCGAACGGCCGGCCGTTCACCTCCGACCTCTCCGGTCAGGACTTCGCGACGCTGCTGCGCGCCGGCTACCGGCCGGTGGGGCTGACGATGGGCAACTGCGTCTACCACGTCGCGCGCCAGGGAATGATGCAGACGATCCGGCAGGCGGGGCGCAACATCGAGCAGCCGAACTTCACGCAGGCGCTCTACGAGGCGCGGGAGCTCGCGATGGAGCGGATGCAGAACGAGGCCGACGAGCTGCGCTCCGACGGGATCGTCGGCGCGCGCATCATCGAGCGCAGCCACGGCTGGGGCTCGCACGTCATCGAGTTCTTCGCGATCGGCACCGCGGTCGTCGCGGTGAGCGACGAGCATGTGATCGACCGTCCGGCGCTCGTGCTGCCGCTGCGCGGCTGACCCCGACGGAGCCGGACCGGTCGAACGAGGCCGAGGCACCCGAACGGATCGCTCGCCCGGAGCAACCCATCGACGGAGCGGAATCCCCCGACCGGAGCACACCCCCACCGGTGCCGACCCCCGACCGCAGCCGACCGATGCCCGACGTCCAGATCCGGGAGCAGCGCTACAAGGACGAGCGCCCCGCCGAGCACTTCGTCCGCTACCACCAGCGCACCCGCGCGCACGAGCCCGAGGCGCGGGTCTACGAGGTGGTGCGCGTGTTCACCGTCCTCAACGCTCTGATCGCGTTCCGGGCGCGATCGATCGGCTCCGAGAACGTGCCCGCCGGCCCGGTCATCCTCGCCCCGAACCACGCCTCGTTCATGGACCACTTCTTCACCGCAGGCTTCATCCGCCGGCGAATCCAGTTCATGGCCAAATCGCAGCTGTTCGCGCCGGGGCTGCCGCAATACGTGTTCAGCCACGGCGGGGTATTCCCGGTGCGCCGCGGCGTCGCCGACGAAGAGGCGTTCACGACCGCGTTCGCGGTACTCGCCCGCGGCGGCGCGCTCGGGATGTACTGCGAGGGCGGTCGCTCTCGCACCGGCGAGCTCGCGGAACGGGCGCGGCCCGGGATCGGACGGCTCGCCCTCGAGTCGGGCGCGCCGGTCGTCCCGGTGGCGATCCTCGGCTCCCACCAGGCGCGCAACTGGCGCCGGGGGCGTCTGCCGAAGGTGATCGTCCGTTACGGGACGCCGCTGCGCTTCCCGGTCGACCCCGCGCCGACGCGCGAGCGTCAGCAGTTGTGCGCCGACACGATCCTCGAGCGAATCCGCAGCATGCACTCGGAGATGGTCGCCCTCGGCCCGCGCGGCACCCTTCGCGCCGCGCGCCGGGGGGAGCTCCGCGGCTGAGCCGGCTACAGCCGCTCGTCGAGCCAGGCGAGCACGTCGGCCATCACGGTCTCGCGCTCGGGCTCGTTCAAGACCTCGTGGTGGAGCCCCTCGTATCCGCGCACGGTCAGGTCCGGTGAGCCGATCCGCTCGGCGAGCATGACCGCCCCGGACGGGGGGCAGAGACCGTCGGCGGTGCCGTAGACGAGCAGCGTCGGCACCGTGATCGCGCCCACTGTGCGTGGCAGCGCCGCCACCGCGCGGGCCATCTCCGCGACCGTGAGCGCCGGGATGCGCCCATGGTGGACGAGCGGGTCGGTGCGGTAGGCGGCGACGACCGCCGGATCGCGGCTCACGAGCCGAGCGTCGAGCGCGGTCAGCCCGAGCCGCGGAGCGACGCGGGCGATCCCGCGCGCGGCCGCGAGGGCGGGTGCCGGGGCGTCGAGCGCGGCGAGCGGGCCGGAGAGGACGAGCGCCCGCAGGCGGCGCTGATGGGCGAGCGCGTAGCGGATCGCGACCAGGCCGCCGAGCGAGTGGCCGAGCATCGCCACCGCCAGCCCGGGATGCGCCTCCTCGACTGCGTCGCGGAGCCGGTCGAGGTCCCCGACGACCGCGTCGAGCTCGACGAGCGCCCGCGGGCCCTGCGAGCGGCCGTGGCCGCGGTGGTCGCAGGCATGGACGGCGTAGCCCGCCTCGACCAGCCGTCCCGCGACCCAGTCGTAGCGGTCGGAGTGCTCACCGAACCCGTGGACGAGCACGACCGCGGCGCGGGGCTCGCCGGCCCCGGGCAGCCACGACTGCGTGAAGATCTGAACGCCGCCCGCGCCGTGCAGCGATGCCGCCGCGCGGACGGGGCTCACACCGGTTCCTCGGCCCAGGGGACGACGACCGCGTCCTCCTGGGGCGAGTCACGGGCGACGACGTAGTCGGCGGGCTCCGAGTCCGAGAGGTTCTCGACGATGTGGGTGATGCGCGGCGGCACGTAGAGCATGTCGCCGGGCTCCAGCTCCAGCGACTGCTCGAGGCGGTCGCCCCACACGACGCGGATCCCGCCGCTCAGCATGTAGAGCGCGCTCTCGCACGCGTCGTGGTAGTGCGGGCGCGAGCGCGCGCCGGGGGGCACGCGGTAGCGGCCCATGTGGATGTTCGAGGCGCCGACCGTCGCCTGCGAGATCTCGGCGCCGCCGACGATCCCGCGGGGCGTCTCGCGGTCGGGTCCTGGCTTGACGACTCTCATCCCGCCGGCATCCTACTGCTGTCGGGCAGCTCGATCTGCAGCGGCGGCTGCTCACCGGCCTCATGGTCGACCTGCAGCGTCGTGTGCTCGATTCCGAACCGCTCCCGCAGCAGCGCCTGGAGCGCGCGGCGGCGCTCGTGGCAGTCGTCCCCGGCGTGCACGACGACGTGGGCGGACAGCGCGGGGAACCCCGAGGTGACCTCCCACACGTGGAGGTCGTGGACCTCGACGACGCCCGCGTGGCCGGCGAGCGCGCGGCCGATCTCGTCCGGGTCGATGCCGGCCGGCGCCGCCTCCATGAACACGCGCCCGGACTCCTTGAGCAGGCCGTAGCACGCGTGCAGCAGGAGCGCGGCGATGAGCAGCGAGGCGATCGCGTCCGCGCGGTCGAAGCGGGTGGCGAGGATCACCCCGGCGGCGATCGCGGTCGCGATGAAGCCGTACAGGTCGGTGACGATGTGCCGGTAGGAGCCCTCGAGGTTGAGGCTGCGCCCGGCGCTGGAGCCGCGCGCGAGGATCCCCGCCGCGAGCAGGTTGACGACGATCCCCGTGAGCGCGACGACGAGCACCGGCAGCCCGTCCACCGACGGCGGTGCCACCAGCCGGCGGATCGCGTCGACCACGATCAGCGCCCCGAGCACGAGCAGCGTCACGCCGTTCGCCTGCGCCGACAGGATCTCGGCGCGGCCGAGGCCGTACGTCATCGCACCGCGCGCCGGCCGCTCGGCCAGGCGCGAGGCGACGAGCGCAATCCCGAGCGCGACCGCGTCGGTGAGCATGTGCGCGGCGTCGGAGAGCAGCGCGAGGGAGCCCGCAAGGACGCCGGCGACGACCTCGCCGATCATGTAGCCGACGATCAGCGCGAGCGCGGCCCGGATCGCCCCGCGCTCGGTCTCCCGCGCCGGCCCCTGCGAATGACCGCCGTGCACGTGCCCGGGCGCGTGGCCGCCGTGAGCATGATCGGCGTGCGGGCTCATCAGTTCATCGATGGGTCGGCCGGCATCCGCGCGACGAGCGCATAGCTCCCACCCTTGCGGGTGAGCACGCGCGGCCACAGCGCCTCCGGCTCCTCGCAGAACGCGTCCTCGCGTCGCGCGGGCTCGAGGATCCAGTCGCCGCGCTGAAGCTCGGCGTCGAGCTGGCCCGGCCCCCATCCGGAGTGGCCGGCGAACGCCCGCGCCCGCCGGGTCGGCGGCGGGTCCTCGTGGTCCTCGCCGCCGAGCACGCCGACGTCGTCGAAGGCGACGACCGCCGCGCGGGCGGCGTCCTCGAACTGCGCGAGCACGATCAGTGCGGTCGGCTGGACGGGCCCGCCGATGAACAGCGGCTCGGCGCCGTCGACGAGCTCCTCCAGCTCGGAGACCGCCTCGCCGATGGTCGTCTCGGAGGGCCGGTTGAGCACGAGTCCGAGCGCGCCCTCGGGCGAGTGCTCGATGACGAGCACGACCGTGCGCTCGAAGTTCGGATCGAGCAGCGCCGGGCCGGCGATCAGCAGCTGTCCGCGCGCGGAGGCCACAGCGCGAGGCTACCCGGGCATGCGCCCCAGCTACAGCGCGGGCGTGCGCCCGGCTACAGCCCGTAGGAGCGGCCGATCACGTCGAGCATGATCTCGTCGGTCCCGGCCCCGATCCGGTTGAGTCGCAGGTCGCGCCAGCAGCGCTCGATCCCCACCTCGCGCATGTACCCCGCGCCGCCGTGGATCTGGATGCACTCGTCGGCAACCTGGACGGCCACCCGCGCGGCGTGGAGCTTGGCCATCGTGATCTCGCGCACCGGGTACTCGCCGCGCGCGAACCGCCAGGCGGTCGTGTACGTGAGCTGGCGCGCGGACTCAAGCGCGGTCGCCATCTCCGCGAACTTGTGGCGGATCACCTGGAAGTGGCCGATGGGGCGGCCGAACGCGCGGCGCTGGAGCGCGTACTCGAGCGTCCGGTCGAACACGTGCTGGCCGCCCGCGACCGCGCCCGCGGCGGCGATCAGCCTCTCGCCCTGGAGCTCCCACATGATGTGGTAGAAGCCCTTTCCGACCTCGCCGAGCACGGCGTCGGGCCCGACCCGCACGTCGTCGAACGCGAGCAGCGCCGTGTCGGAGGAGTGCATCCCGAGCTTCTCCAGGCGCCTCTCCCGCGCGACGCCCGGCAGGTCCATCGGCACGAGGAACAGCGTGAAGCCGTCCTCGTTCTCGCCGGCCCCGGCGTCGCCCGCGGTGCGCGCCACGAGCACGATCGCGTCCGCCCGGTGGCCGTTCGTGATGTACGTCTTCGAGCCGTTGATCACCCACTCGCCGGTCGTCGCGTCGCGCACGGCGCGCGTGCGGATCCCGGCGACATCCGAGCCGGCGTCGGGCTCGGTGATGCCGAGGCAGAGGATGGTCGTGCCCGCGATCGCGGGCGTGGCCCACGCGCGCTTCTGCTCCTCGGTTCCGAATGCGAGGATCGCCGGGAGCGTCATATCGGTCTGGACCGCGATCCCCATCGCCACCCCGCCCGAGTGCGCATGCGCGAGCTCCTCGGCGAGCACGAGGCTGCAGAAGTAGTCGCCGCCCTGGCCGCCGTACCGCTCCGGCTTGTCGAGCCCGAGGAAGCCGAGCTCGCCCATCCGCCGGAACACCCAGTCCGGGAACGTGTCGCGCTCCCACGCCTCGGCGTGGGGCTGGAGCTCGGAGACGACGAAGCGGTGGATCGACTCGCGCAGTTGCTCGTGCTCGTCGGTGAAGATGAAATGGCGCCGGGCGGAGGCGTGGTCTGGCTTCAGGACGTCGGCGGTGTCCATCTGTCTCTCTCCTCGGTGCGTGGCGCTCCTCCCGGCCTGAGCACGGTACCGTCCCGCGGCATGGAGCCCTACGAGAAGATCGCCTACCGGGTCTCCGAGGGCGGCGTGGCGACGATCGCGCTGAACGACCCCGCCACTCGCAACGCGCTCTCCGACGAGCTGCTCGAGGAGCTGCTCGACGCGCTCGCCCACGTCCGCGAGGACGACCGCGTGCGCTGCCTCGTTCTCACCTCGACCCACGAGACCGTGTTCTCGAGCGGTGGGAACCTCGGCGGGTTCGCCGCGGACGTGTCGCTCGCTCACAAGCACATCGCCAACGAGCGCTTCCCGGAGACATTCCGGATGGTCGGCGCGCTCGGTAAGCCGTCGCTGTGCGCGGCGAACGGGCACGTGCTCGCGGGGGCGCTCGGCCTCGCGCTCGCCTGCGACCTGATCATCGCCCGGGAGGGCGCCCGCTTCGGCACGCCTGAGATCAACGTCGGGCTGTTCCCGTTCATGATCATGGCGCTCATCTACCGCAACGTCGGGCGCAAGAAGACCGCGGAGCTGATGCTGCTCGGCGAGCAGATCTCGGCCGCCGAGGCCGAGCGGATCGGGATCGTCAACCGCGTCGTTCCCGCTGAGCAGTTCGATCAGGCGGTCGCCGACTGGGCGGGACGGCTCGCCGCCACGTCGCCGCTCTTGATGAAGCTCGGCAAGGACGCGATGGACCGCCAGCAGGACATGGCGTTCGCGGACGCGCTCGACTACCTGCGCGCCCAGTTGACCGTCGCGCTCTCCACCGAGGACATCCAGGAGGGCGTGCGCGCGTTCTTCGAGAAGCGCGAGCCCGTGTGGCGCGGGCGCTGACCGGCGCCCCGGGCGGCGGGGCGGCCGCGTCGCTCAGCCGGCCGCGTAGAGCTGCTGCAGCAGCCCGAGTGAGGACGACGCACCGGCCGCCGACTGGCCGCTCAGCGAGTACCCGGTGACGTAGCCGCCGGTCGCCTGGACGGCGGAGGCGAGCGTCGCCGCGGTCGCGGTGCTGTGGCTGCCGACGCTGAGGCCGCCGATGATCTGCACGCCCGGCCGGGCCTGATTCGCCTGCATGACCGCGGCGCGGGTGAGATCGGTGTAGCCGAGGGTGCGCTTCTGGGTCGAGCCGAACGGCAGCACGACGGCGTCGGCGTAGCGGGCGGCGACGCCCGCGAGGTCGCGTCGGATGAAGTCGAAGTTGAGCCAGCTGCGCCGCGCGTGGGGCTCGAGCGTGCGCACGAGGCCGATCTGCGGCGCCGCGATGAACAGGTAGCCGTTGTGGTGAGCGGCGGTCGCGGCGAGGTCGAACGTCTCCGCGGCGTGGCGCTGTTGGCCGCGCGGTGATCTCGGGCCGAGCGCGAGCACGACCGCCTCGGTGCCGGGGAACACCGCGCCGGTGGCGAGCGCGCGGCGGAGCGTGCCGACGCTCGTGAACTCCTCGGCCGGGGTCGCCGCCGGCAGACCGCTCGCGGCGAGCGTCGCGGCGCTCGCCCCAAGCACGAACGTGCGCGGCGTGTCGAGCGCCTGGTCGACGAGCCCGGCGTCCAGCGCCTGCATCCGGGCGAGCGTCGGCGCGGTCAGGAGCCAGGAGGGCGGCGAGGCGCCGGTGCCGCCGACCGCCTGTGCCTCGCCGGCGAAGTCGTCGAACAGCACCTGGCCGACGCCGCCGGTGAACATCCCGCAGCTGAAGCCCGCGTACGTGGTCGGGTTGTAGTTGTAGTCGGCGACGATCGTCCCGGGCAGGTCGAAGGCGAAGCCGACGACGCCGATCTGCTTGAGCGCGAGGTAGGTGAGGAGCAGGGGCGCCACCCGGGGGGCGTCGGGGACGCAGTTGGTCGTGCCGTTCGCCTGCCACTCGGTGACGATCACCGGCACGCGCTCGGCGAGGTTGCCGAACGCCGCGTCCCAGCTGTCGCTCGTCTGGGTGAGGTTTGGGTAGTGGATCCCGTAGGCGAGCTGCGGGTCGCTCGGATCGGCCGGGTCTGTGATCTTCGGAACGCCGGCGAGCGTCTGCTCGCCGTTCAGGCCGGGGAGGATGATCACGTTGTCGGCGCCGAGCGCGCGGATCTCGTCGACGAGCGACTGCACGCCGACGGCGGTGCACTGGCCGCCCGCGCCGTTCGAGATCACGCCGCCGTTCGCCCACGCCGCCCAGTTCGCGGCGGAGTTCGACACGCCAGGCTCGTTGTAGAGCTCGAACATCACGTCGTCGTCGCCCGCGAACGCCTGCGCGAGCTCCCGCCAGTCGGTGGCGGCGCCCGCGTCGTCGAGCGGGCAGCGCAGCTCGTTGCCGGCCGGCGTCTGCGCCTGGAGCGAGACGATCACGTTGAGACCCTGCGCCCGGGCGAGCTCGACCGCGGAGATCACCTCGTCGAGATAATGCGGGTCGTACAGCTGGTCGGACGGGTTCAGGCCGAACTCGCTCACCTGGAAGCGGACGAGGTTCGCGTGGTCGGCGGCCGCCTGCGCGAGCTCCGCGGCGCCGAAGTGCTGGTGGGCGGGGATGTATTTGCCGGTGAGGTCCGGTGTGGGGGCGACGAGCCCGACGATCTGGACGCCGCGCGGGATGAACGGCGCTCCGTTCTGCATGAGGTGGGGGCCTTGGACGTAGATTCCGCTCGTCGACAGCGGCTGGGGGGCGGCGGGCGAGGGGCGGATGGTGCCGATGTGGCGGGCCGTCCTGGCCAAGGCCGCCGCGGTGCCGATGTGGCGGGCCGTCCTGGCCAAGGCCCCCGCGGTGCCGATGCGGCGGGCGGTGTGGGCCGAGGCCGCCGCGGTGCCGGCGCCGAGCGCCGCCGCGAGCGCGAGCAGCAGCCGGAGCGCGCGCACGGGCGGCCGCCGGCGGGCCGCCGGACCGGGGTTCTGCGTCCCTACCAGGCTCATCACGCGCATCGAACTTAGTCTCGGTACCTCCGACACGTCCAGCCGCGAAAAGTTTTGCTCACCGCCGGCTCGACGCCGGGCGAGGCGCCGTGAGATCGTTCCTGCCCACGCGATGGCCGCCGACACCGAGCAACCGAGCCCGCTGCGCCCGCTCGCCGAGGATCTGCGCGAGCGCCGGGAGCGCCTGCGACTCGGAGGCGGCCCTGAGCGGATCGCGGCCCAGCACGCCGCCGGCAAGCTGACCGCCCGGGAGCGGATCGCGCTGCTCGTCGACGAGGGCACATTCACCGAGCTCGGGATCCACGGCCGGCCGCACTTCTCCCAGCGCGCGATGGACGGGCGCGAGGCGCCCGCCGACGGCGTGATCACCGGCTGGGGGAGGGTCGACGGGCGGCTGTGCGCGGTCGCCGCCTACGACTTCACGGTGATGGCCGGCTCGATGGGCATGACCGGCGAGCTGAAGGTGAGCAGGCTGCGCGAGCTCGCGCTCTCCAAGCGGATGCCGCTCGTGTGGCTGCTCGACTCGGCGGGCGCGCGCGTGCAGGAGGCGATCGGCTCTCAGTTCGCCGGCACCGGCCACCTGTTCCGCGAGGAAGTGCTCGCCTCGGGCGTGATCCCGCAGGTGGCGGCGGTGATGGGCCCGTGCGCCGCCGGCACCGCGTACATCCCGGGACTCGCCGATTTCGTGCCCATGGTCTCGGGCCGCGGCTCGATGGCGCTCGCCGGCCCGCACCTCGTGCGGGCCGCGGTCGGCGAGGATGTGAGCGCCGAGGAGCTCGGCGGCGCGCGCGTGCACTGCCGGCGCTCGGGGGTCGGCGACCTCGAGGCCGCCGATGACGCGGAGTGCGTCGATCAGGTCCGCACCTATCTCGGGTTCTTCCCCTCGCACTGCGATGAGCCCCCGCCGGTGCGCGTGTGCGCCGATCCGGTCGACCGCGCCGACGAGGAGCTGCTCGACGTCCTGCCCGCGTCGACCCGCTCCCCGTACGACATGTACGAGGTCATCCGGCGGATCGCCGACGACGGCGACTTCTTCGACCTCAAGCCCCGCTGGGCGCGCTCGATCATCACCTGCCTTGCGCGCTTCGGCGGCCGGCCTGCCGGCATCGTCGCCAACCAGCCCCGCCATCTCGGCGGGATCCTCGACAACGACTCCGCCGACAAGGCGGCGCGCTTCATCAACCTCTGCGACGCGTTCGGAATCCCGCTCGTCTACCTGGTCGACGTGCCCGGGTTCATGGTCGGCACGAAGGTCGAGGCTGCGGGGATCATCCGCCACGGGGCGAAGATGCTCTACGCGACCGCGAACGCGTCAGTGCCGAAGCTCACGGTCGTCGTCCGAAAGGCCTACGGCGCGGGCTATTACGTCATGTGCGGCCGCGCCTACGAGCCGGACCTGATCGTCGCCTGGCCGACCGCGGAGATCTCGGTGATGGGCGCCGAGGGGGCGGTCGAGATCCTCATGCGCCGCCAGCTCACGCAGGCCGAGGACCCGGCGGCGGCGCGCGCGCGGATGATCGCGGGCTTCCAGGAAACGATCGACGTCTACGGCGCGGCCGGCAACGGCATGATCGACGACGTGATCGACCCGCGCGAAACGCGGGCGACGATCTGCCGGGGCCTCGAGATGGCGGCGGGCAAGCGCGTGCTGCGGCCGCGCCGGCGCGGCCCCGGCGTCGTGCCGGTCTGAGGGAGCATCGCGGTGGCGCTCGCGGACCCGGTCGTCATCACGTGCGGGATCTCGGGCGTCGTCGCGAGCCGCGAGCAGTGCCCGGCGATCCCCTACACCCCGGCCGAATACGCCGCCGAGGCACGGCGGATCGTCGAGGAGGGCGGCGTCCACATCCACATCCACGCTCGGCGGCCGGATGGCAGCCCGAGCCACGAGATCGAGGACTACCGCGCGATCCGCGACGCGATCGTCGCCGAGGTCGGCGATCGCGCGGTCGTCAACTTCTCGACCGGCGCGGTCGGGGTCCCGGTGGAGAAGCGCGTCGCCTACCTGGAGGCGTGCGGGCCGGAGGTCGCCGCCCTGAACATGGGCTCGCTCACGTATGCGAAGTACTCGCGCGCGCGGCGGGGGTTCGTGTTCGACTTCGTGTTCGCGAACCCGTTCTCGGAGATCGTCGCGCTGCTCGAAGCGATGCGCGAGCTCGGGATCAAGCCCGAGCACGAGTGCTTCGACCTCGGTCACGTCGGGGCACTCGAGCCGCTCGTCGACATGGGCCTGCTGCAGGCGCCGCTGCACGTCGACTTCGTGATGGGCGTGCACGGCGGAGTGCCCGCGACCGCTCGGAACCTCGCCGCGATGGCCGACAACCTAAAGGACGCGTGGGCCGCGGGATGCGCCACGGATCGGGAGGCGGGCGGCGCGGTGGCGGCGGCGGGCGGCGCGGTGGCGGGCGCGGAGCCGGCGGCGGGCGGGCCGGTGGCGGGCGGCGCGGTGGCGGGCGGCGCAGACCCGGCGGGAGGCCGCGCGGCCGTTGGCGGCGGGGACCCGGCCCCGCGCCACCACTGGGGCGTGATCGGCATCGGCCGCGCCCAGTGGCCGATGGTCGCCGCCGCGCTCGCCCTCGGCGGCTCGGTCCGCGTCGGCCTCGAGGACAACTTCTACCTGCCGGACGGCGCGATGGCCCGCTCGAACGGCGAGCTCGTGGCCGCGGCCCGCGCGCTCGTGGAGGGCGCGGGACGCCGGCCGGCGACCGTCGAGGAGGCACGCGCGCTGCTTGGCCTGCCGGCGCCGTCACTCTGAGGTCGGTGCGAGCGGGCGGCGGGTGCGCGGCAGGTTGTTGACCTTGAGGGTCGATAAAGCTCCGGCACCCGCCGGCGGATGCGGATGCGGGGAAGGTTTGTCCTCCTGAGGCGGACAAAAGCTCCCCGCAACCGCCGGCCTTCCGGGTGCGGGGAAGGTTTGTCCTCCTGAGGCGGGCAAAAGTTCCCCGCCTGTGACTGGTGGGCTATCGTTCGCGGTTGACTGACTCGTCAATCGAGGGGAGGCAGCGGTGCGTGCCGGCGCCATCCAACTGAACGCGCGCGACGATTTCTCGCACAACCTGTCGACCGCGGACCGGCTCGTGCGCGAGGCGGCCTCGCGCGGCGCGGAGCTGGTCGTGCTTCCGGAGGTGTGGTCGACGATCGGCCCGCGGGACGTGATGCGGGGCGGCGCCCAGACACTCGAGGGGGAGGCGATCTCCTGGGCGCGCGCGACCGCCGCGAAGCTCGGCGTCGACCTCGTCGCCGGCTCGATCGTCGAGCGCACGCGCGCCGCGGACACGAACCCCGCGGGCCCGCCGCGCTGCGCGAACACGAGCGTCCACGTCGGGCGCGACGGCGACGTGCTCGCCGTCTACCGCAAGATTCACCTGTTCGACGTCGAGATCGAGGGCCAGGTTCACGCCGAGTCGGCGACGTTCGACGGCGGCTCGGAGGTCGTGACCTCGACCCTCGGAGACCCGGAGCGCACGACGCTCGGCATGAGCATCTGCTTCGACCTGCGCTTCCCGGAGCTCTACCGGATCCTCGCCCTGCGCGGCGCCGAGGTCGTCACGGTGCCGAGCGCGTTCACCCTGCCGACCACCCGCGACCACTGGGAGCCGCTGCTGCGGGCGCGCGCGATCGAGAACCAGTGCTTCGTGGTCGCGCCCAACCAGATCGGCGAGCACCCGGGCGGCAACCGCTCCGGCGGGCGCTCGCTGATCGTCGACCCGTGGGGCACGGTGCTCGCGTGTGCGCCCGACACGGAGTGCGCGATCGTTGCCGAGCTCGACCTCTCCCGCGGCCGGGCGATCCGCACGCGGCTGCCGACGCTCGCCCGCCGTCGTCCCGACGCCTACGACTGGGGGGCGGAGCGCGAGGAGGGGCGCGGCGGGCGGAGAGGGCCGGCGTGAGCACGGCGGCGGCCGAGAAGCGGCGGCTGATCCTCGACGCGGCCGTGCGCGTGTTCGCCCGCCAGGGCTTCCATACCTGCCGGGTGTCGGACATCGCCGACGAGGCGGGCGTCGCCTACGGCCTCGTCTATCACTACTTCTCCTCCAAGGAGCAGATGCTCGACACGCTGTTCCTCGAGCGCTGGGACGTGATGCTCGCGGCGATCGCCGAGGCTGACGCGTCGGAGCGCGGATCGCGGGACAAGCTCGCGGCGATCGCCTCGTTCATCATCGACTCCTATCGCCGGGACCCCGACGTGATGAAGGTGATCATCGTCGAGGTGACGCGCGCCGCCAACACGTTCGGGCGCACGCACCTCGCGAAGATCCGGGACGCGTACGACTCGATCGCCCGGATCGTCGCCGACGGCCAGCGCCGCGGCGAGTTCGGCGAGGCGATCACGCCCGAATTCGCCGCTCAGGCGTTCTACGGCTCGGTCGAGCAGGTCCTCACCGGCTGGATCTTCGACGCCGCGCCCGTCGACGAACGGGAGTTCGCCCGCGCGAAGGCGATGATCGTCGAGTTGATCTGCGACGGGCTGCGGCGGCGCTGAGCTGCGACCGGGCTGCGGCGGCGCCGAGCTGCGACCGGGCTGCGGCGGCGCCGAGCTGCGGCCGGGCTGCAGCGGTGCGGGAACCGCCGGCCGCCCCGCGCGGCGGTGCGGGAACCGCCGGCCGCCCAGCGCGGCGGTGCGGGGACCGCCCGCCGCCCCGCCCGCCGCTGAGATCCAACCCCCCGCTCGGCCACCCGCCGCCGCGTCTGCTTGAATCAGCGCGCATGACGGAGAGCCCACTGGTCAAGCGCCTGCTGTGGTCCGGAGTGATGGCCGGCACCACCGCGCTCGCCAGCCTCGTCGCGACCCGCGTGGCGGCGATGATCTGGATGCGCGTGTTCGGCGAAGAGCCCCCTGAGTGAACGACGCCGAGCCTCAGCCCGCGGTGATTTCCGGCGAGCCTGACGGGCCGCGGACCTCGTCTGGCCTGCCCAACCCACACGGCCTTCCCGAGATCGCCGTCGAGCGCCCGGAGATCGCCGTCGGCGCTGCGTTCGCCGGCGGGCTCGTGTTCGCCATGATCCTCAAGCGCCTTGGCCGCTGAACCGCCCACCAAGCCCGCGGCCGACACCCTCGGCGCCGCCGTCTCGGAGGTCTCCGAGCGGATGTCGCTGCTCGTGCGCGAGGAAATCGAGCTCGCCAAGGCCGAGGTGCTCACCAAGGTCTCCTCGATTGCGCGCGGGGCCGCGGTCGCCGCGGTCGGCGCGGTGTTCGGCGTGTTCGCGCTCGTGTTCGGCCTGATCACGCTCGGCTGGGGCCTCAACTCGCTCACGGACTCGCTCTGGATCGGCTTTGCGATCGTGTTCGTCGCCCTGCTCCTGCTCACCGCATTCGCGCTCCTGTTCGCCTGGCGCAAGCTGAAGGTCGGGGCACCGAAGCCGAAGATGGCGATCGACGAAGCCAAGAAGATCCGGGCCACCGTGTCCGCGCCCGAGTCGGAGAAGAGCTGATGGCTCCCGACGCCCCCCGAGAAAAGCTGATGGCTCCCGACGCCCCCGAGGAGAGCTGATGGCGACGCGCACCCCCGAGGAGATCCGCGAGTCGATCGAGCGCAACCGTGAGCAGCTCGGCACCTCGGTGGAGAAGCTTCGCACCGAGGTGGCGCGCGTCGCCGACTGGCGCGCTCAGCTGCGGCGCAACGAACCGAAGCTCTTGATCGGCGCCGCCGTCGCGGGCTTCGTGCTCGGCGGGGGAATCGCCGGGATCGGCGGGATCGTGTTCGGCGGCCGCCGCCGGCGGCGCTAGCGGCCGCCGGGGGGGCGCTAGTTCCGGCGTCCGCAAATTCTGCGGGTCTTGACGGCGTCTGGACGCGTCTGAGCCCACCCGCGGGAATCATCGATGCTGCCGCATCGACTCATCCCACGGGCGGCCTCAGCCACGCCCAGCCACTCGCCAATACCTCGCACGATTTCCGGACGCCTCCACGCGCGGCTTTCGCCGGCCGCGTCAGGCGGACCAATCCGTCGCCCTAGTCGGGCGGCGACTCGCGACCGGAGCCGTCAGAGGCGGTTCTCGATCGTGAGCGGCGCCTGCCCGGCGTCCGCCGCGGGCGCCTGCGCCGGGGCGTCGGCGCTCTCCAGACCGAGCGTCTGGGCGAGCTCGCCGGACTCGTACATCTCGGTGACGATGTCGCAGCCGCCGATCAGCTCCCCGTCGACGAACAGCTGCGGGATCGTCGGCCAGTTCGACAGCGCCGAGAGCTCCTGACGGATCCGCGGGTCCGGCAGGACGTCGACGGCGGCGAACTTCGCGCCGAGCGACTGCAGGATCGCGACCGTGCGGGCCGAGAAGCCGCACGCCGGCGCGTCCGGGTTGCCCTTCATGAACAGGATCACGGGGTTCTCGGAGATCGCCTCCTGGATCGCCTCGCGCATCGGGTTGCTCGTCTGATCGGTCATCGTGAAGTCTCCTGTGTCTTGTGCGGGTCGCGGGTCGGCTGGTGCGGGTCGCGGGGTCGGCGTCGAGCGGGCTCGGGCGGGTCGCCCTCCTTGTGTCCCGTTTGGCCGGTTCGTTTCCAGTCGAGGCACCCCCGGCGGCGCCCGGCGGCGTCCTCGGATCCTCGTGCGGCGCTGCCACACCAGGGATCCTGCGTCCTTGCCAGGCACCCACCAGTGACACCTCTCGGTGCCAACGAACCAACCAAACGCGACACTAGGGAACTCGGGTCTGAATCGACAGCGCGTGGATGCGGTCGCCGAGCTCGCCGGCGAACACGTCGTTGACGAGCCGGTGCTGCGCGATCCGCGTCAGCCCGGCGAACGCCGGGGAGCTCACGACGGCGTTGAAATGGTGCCCGTCCCCGGTCACCTCGGCGACGGCCCCGGGGATCCCCGCCTCGATGCGCTGCTTGATCTCGTCGGTCGTCGCGGGCACCTTTTCCAGGGTAGCGAGCCGGCGCTATATTTCGGAAAGTGATGGGAATAACGCTCACCGACAAGGGCGCGGAGAAGGTCCGCGAGTTCCTCTCCGCGCAGAACGCCGTCGCCGAGACCGCCGGCCTGCGCGTCGGCGTGCGCGGCGGAGGCTGCTCCGGCTTCCAGTACGCGCTCGCCTTCGACGAGGAGCGCGCCGGCGACTCCGTCTTCGAAGACAAGGGGATCCGGCTCCTTGTCGACACGCCGAGCCTGCCATACGTGCAGGGTTCGACGATCGACTTCGTCGACGGACTCCAGGGCGCCGGCTTCAAGGTCGACAACCCGAACGTCGTCGCGGCCTGCGGCTGTGGCTCCTCCTTCCGCGTCGCGGAGGAGGAGGAAGTCTCGGCGGTCTGACCCCGCGCTCAGCGCGCGGCAGCCTCCGGGACGGCGGTCCGTCGGCTCTGCGGGACTCCGCGGGCCGGGCGGGCGCGCGGTCGCCCGAACAGGCGACGGCCGATCGCGCCGATCGCGCCGATCGTCACGACGGCGAAGATGCCGCCCGTCGCGTCCTGTCCGACAGTGAACGGATATGTCAGCCCCTGGAACACGTACCAGGTGACGAGCGGGGCGGCGATCGACAGCAGCGGCGGGTGCTCCTGCGTCGTCGTCTCCCAGGCGAGCAGCGCCATGAGGAACGGCGCCGGGTAGTAGACGACGTCCCACGGGTCGAGCGCGCACCGCAGGAGCAGCAGCAGCGCCAGCAGGAGCGTCGCGTCGCGGCCGCGGCGCGCGGGGTTCCGGCGCGTCCGCCGGCCGTAGAGGAGCGTGAGCGGCACCATGAGCGCGATCGGCAGCGTGTGCCCGAGTCCGCCGAGCCACGCGGGCGCGATCCGCGCTCCTCCGTGGGCGGGGGCGCCGAGGAACCACCACAGCTGGAGCGGGCCGAAGATGCTCGCCGAGTGGAGCGCGACGGCCTCCGTCTGGCCGACGAATCCTCCGGCGCGCACGAGCAGGAACGGGGCGAGCACGGCGCCCGCCGTGGCGATCATCGCGGCGAAGGCTCGCCCACGCTCCCGCGGCAGGGCGACGAGTACGGGTCCGGCGGCGAGCAGGCCCCACTCCTTGTTCGCGATCGCCAGGCCGACGAGGACCCCGCTCCACACGGCGCGCTCGCGCTCCGCGCAGAGCACGGCCGCGGCGCACAGCACTGCGCCGAGCAGCTCCTCGGGATGGCCCTGCTGGATCGCGATGATCCCGATCGGCCCGGACACGCAGACGGCCACCGCGGCGGCTCGGAAGCCGATGCGCTGGCCTCGGCGCCTCAGCTGCACGCTCAGCCAGAGCGCGAGCACGACCGCGGCGAGCACGCAGGGGAGGACGCCGGCGACGTAGTCCGAGGCCCGGCCCCCGCCGGCGAGGCGGCCGAGCGCCATCCACGGCGCGCGCAGCAGGAGCGAGCCCCCGTACGCAGGAGCGAGGCGGAAGAACGCGTCGAGGTGGCCGGCGAGCAGGGCGTCGACGCTCGGGCGGGCCTCGAGGTTCCAATCAGCGAGCGGCCGGCCCTTGACCGCGAGCCACAGCGCGACCGCCGCGGCGAGGAGCGCGACGAGGACGACGGGGTCGACCCGCGCGGTCGCGGTCGCGAGGCGAGCACGCGCGTGCTTGACGGAGGATGCGCGCATCGTCCAGGTGATCGGTCATCCCGGGATCGACTTGATCCTGCAGGGCGCCGTACGAACTGCCAACCTGGACGACTCTCACCCTCAGGTCGAGAGTCAGACAGCGCGTAGCCGCCGCGTCCGGCCGCTCAGCCGGATGCGCTCAGTGCGAGCGCGGTGCCATCGAGCGCTCCGAGCGCCCGCTCGACGGAGCACGAGATGCACGTGAACGTCGGCGTGTCGCGGAGCGTGTAGGCGCTCGACTCGGTCGTGCGCAGCCGCTGCACGAGGTCCATGAAGTCGGCCGGGTTGTCGGTTTCGAACGCGACGACGAACTCCTGGTCGTCGAGGCCGAACGAGTAGCTCGTGTTGAGGTCGACGGACGGGTACTCCCTGCCGACGCGGATGTGCTCCTGCATGATTCGCCACCGCTCCTCGGCGGGGAGCGCGTACCAGGCGCGCGTCTTGACGAACGGGTAGACGAACAGGTAGCGGCCGTGTGCCGGGCGGACCTCCAGGCGCGACTCGTCCGAGTACTCCGACTCCTTCGTGAGCGCGAGGAACGAGTACGGGATCTGGCACCACTTCATCAGGCCCGACTGCGCGAGCACGACGTGGAACTCGTGAATCCGGTCGAGGTTCTGGGCCTGGCTGAGCAGCATCAGGTCGGCGTCTCCGCGCGTGCCCACGAGCGAGAAGGCGCGCAGCAGGTGACCGTCGGCGAAGTCCTCGCAGGCGGCGACGAACTCGCGCTTGTCGGCGATCCGCCGGTCGTCGTCGAGTCGACGCCACGCCGGATCGACCCTGAGGAAGGTGTACTTCACGAAGTTGCGCGTGCGCATCGCCTCCCGATGGTAGGGCACGAGCTCGGGCACTCATGCGCACGAGAAGCCGCGGCAAAAACCGGACCGAGGTGTCCGTATTCGGTCTCGCGGGCAGGAATGGGCCGCCCCACCGGGTAGGATCCGGTTATGCGGATCGCGCTCGTGTCGCCGTATTCGTGGACGTATCCCGGGGGTGTCACGAGGCACATCGAGGCGCTGGCACGCCATTACCTCGACGAGGGCCACCACGTGCGGGTGCTCGCGCCGACCGACCCCGTCGATCTCGCGGCGACGCTCATGCATCGCGGCGCGACGCCGCAGCGGCTCGCGCTCCCCGACTTCCTGGTCCCGCTCGGCCGCACGGTCGGGGTCCGCGCGAACGGCGCGGTCTCGAACATCTCGCTTTCGCCCGCCGGCATGGTCGCACTCCACCGCGAGCTCCGCGAGGGCGGCTACGACGTCGCCCACATCCACGAGCCGGTCGCGCCGCTCACCGGCTGGGTCGCCGCGAACTTCGCGTCGCTGCCGCTCGTCGGCACGTTCCACTCGTACTCGGAGAACCGTGTGAGCAACGGCCTCGGCAATCTGATGGGCGCCCGGCGCACGCTCAACCACCTGCGCGTGCGGATCGCCGTCTCCGAGGCGGCGGCCTGGACCGGGCGCCGGTTCTTCGGCGGGCGCTACCGGGTCATCCCGAACGGCGTCCACGTCGACGTCGAGGCGCTCGCGCGCGCGGTCGCCGCAGATCGCCCGCGGAGCGACCGGCTGCGGATCGCGTTCGTCGGCCAGGCGGTCGAGCGCAAGGGCCTGCCGCTGCTGCTGCGAGCCTTCGAGGCGCTCCGCGACCACATCCCGTGCGAGCTCACCGTGATCGGACCGACGTACGCGGAACTCGCGCCGCTGATGATGGACGACCACGGCGTTCGCGTGCTCGGCAAGGTCGACGACGCCCGCAAGCACGCCGAGCTGCAGGACGCCGACGTGCTCTGCGCCCCCTCGCTCGGGGGGGAGTCGTTCGGCATGGTCCTCACCGAGGCGTTCGCCGCCGGCACGCCGGTCATCGCCTCCGACATCGCCGGCTACCGGGACGTCGTGCGCGACGGCGTCGACGGCGTGCTCGTGCCGCGCGGCGACGCGCGGGCGCTCGCGCTCGCGCTGCGCGATCTGTGGGACGAACCCGCCCGTCGCGTCGCGATGGCGCGTGCCGCCGCCGCGGACGTCGCTCGGTTCGCCTGGCCGCGCGTCGCCGGTGAGGTGATGGAGGCATATGAGGATGCGATCGCGGTTCCGGAGCCCGCGCGCAAGGTCGAGCGCCTCGCGGTCCGGGCGGGCGCGCGCCCCGCGGATCTGCGGCCCGTGGTCCGCGCCGCCCGACTGCCGAGCCTCGAGCCCGCACCGCCGGTGAGCGCCCGCCGCCGCGCGCTCTCGCTCGCGCGGCGGATCGCGTTCGCGGCGATCTCGGTCGGCGCGCTCGTGCTGGCGGTGCTCGCGCTGCGCGCGATCGGGATCGGCAACATCACCTCGGCGCTGCTCGACTCGAGCCCGACCTGGGTGGTCGTCGGCCTTGCCGTCATGTGCAGCGCGATGGCGATGCGCGCCGTCTCGTGGCTGGCGATCTTGCGCGCCGCCCTGCCGAAGGAGGCGCCGATCCGGCTGTCCGACTCGCTGCAGGGCACGTTCATCGGCGTGCTCATGTCCTCGACGCTCCCCGCCCGGCTCGGGGAGCCCGCCCGCGCGCTCGTCGTCGCTCGGCGTACGGGCCGGCCGCGGGAGAGCCTGCCGATCGTGCTCGGGTCGCTCGTCTCCCAGACGCTGCTGAACATCCTCGCGCTCGTGATCCTCGGCGCCGTCATGTTCTCGTCGGTCGACATCTTCTCGGGCCACCAGCGGGGCCTGCTGATCGCCGCGGTCGCTCCGCTCGCGCTGCTCGCGCTCGTGCTGGTCGCGCCGCTCGTGCTCCGATCCGGCGCGGCCGCGCGGCTGCCCTCGGCCCGCCTGGCGCAGTTGCTCGCCCAGGCGAGGCGGGCGATGACCCGCGTGCGCGTGGGCCTGTCGGTGTTTCGCGACCCGAAGCTCGGCACGACCGCGGTCCTCGGTCAGCTCGCCGCCTGGGCGCTGCAGTGGCTGTCCTGCTACACGCTGATGGTGGCACTCGGACTCGACCGGCAGGTCGGCATCGGCGCGGCCGCCGCCGTCCTGTTCGCGGTCAACATCAGCGCTGTGCTGCCGGCGACGCCCGCCAACCTCGGGGTCTTTCAGTTCGCCTGCGCGGCGGTCTTGAGCGCCGGCTGGCACGTCTCCTGGGGGACCGGCGTCGCCTACGGTGTCATCCTGCAGGCGGTCGAGGTGACGACCGCGATCCTGATGGGCGCGCCGGCGCTCCTCAAGGAGGGGATGTCCTGGCGCGAGGTGCGGCTCCGCGCCCTTCACGCGACGCCTGTCAAGCTTCCCGCCCGCGCGGGCGGGCGCTCCGAGGGCCTCCGCCAGACCTGAGCCGCGTCGAGTGGCCAACGCGGCGCGCGCGGAGCGATTTCCGTGGCCAACGCGCCGCGTACCGGGGGCGGCTCCCCCGGCCAACGCACCCTGCGCTCAAGTGCTTGCAGTTTGCGGCCGATGTGCTAATCTGCAAGCACACTGAGCTTCCGAACCTGAGGAGACCATCTCATGGCCACCAGCACCCAGAGCAAGACCACGCCCTCGCTCGACGGCCTGTTCGAGCGGACGAGCGACGCCCAGGAGCAGCTCGTCGCCGCCGCCCGCAAGGCCGGCAACGCGTACCTCGACAGCTACGAGAAGGCCGTCGACCGCGCGATCGAGCTTGAGCTCCGGCTCGTCGACACGACCCGCCAGGAGTGGCTGAAGTCGATCGTCGCCGCGCAGACCGACTTCGCGCGGGAGATCTCGCAGACGTACACCAGCACCGCGCGCACGCTGCTCAAGTAGTTCCCGCGCAGTTTTCCGCCCGGTAGATCGGGCACAATGACGGCACCGGTGGAATCCTCCTCCGGTGCCGTCGTCGTTCTGCCGAGGAGGTCACCGATGACCAGTTTCTCTTGTCCGCCCGTTCTGCCTGGGGAGGGCGGTCTGTACGGCCCGTGGCTGGAGGCCTATGGCGCCGCCGTCCAGGGCGCCGCCGACCTGCTCGACGCCACGCTCGGGCGCTGGCCGCGCCCATTCGACGTCGGTCGCTGGCTCGACGTGATGGCCGAGCGCCGGCCGCCGCGCTGGGCGACCCCGCATGAGCTCGTGTTCGAGGCGCCGCTCGCCCGGCTGCGCGACTACTCGATCCCCGGTGGGCGGCGCGGCCTCGTCCCGACGCTCGTGCTGCCGCCCCAGGCCGGCCACGACTCGTGCATCGTCGACTTCTCGGCCGAGCAATCGCAGATGGGCGCGATCCGGAAGTCCGGCCTGCGGCGCGCGTTCACGCTCGACTGGCGCGGCGCGACCGCCGAGACGGCGGACGCGACGATCGAGGACTACCTTGACGTGATCGACCGGGCAGTCGAGCATTGCGGCGGCCGGGTCAACCTCATCGGCGACTGCCAGGGCGGCTGGCTCGCGACGATTTACGCCGCGCTCGCGCCCGAGCGCGTGAACACGCTGACCGTCGCCGGCGCCCCGATCGACTTCGGCGCGGGCCGGCCGGTGATCGGCAGCGTCCTGAACGTGCTCGCGCCCGGCGGCGAGATGGCCTTCTACGAGTGGCTCGTGGCCTCCGGCGGTGGCGTGCTCCGCGGCCGCCACATGCTCGGCGGGTTCATCATGATCGGTCCCGGCGCGGAGATCTCCCGCCAGCTCGAGTTGCTCGTCCACGTCGACGACCCCGCCCACGTCGAGCGCTACAGCGAGTTCGAGGACTGGTTCAAGCACACCCAGGACATTCCGGGAGCGTTCTACCTGTGGATCGTCCGGCATCTGTTCATGGGCAACCAGCTCATCGCGGGCGAGCTCGAGGTGCGCGGCGAGCGTGTCGACCTCGGGCGGCTGTCGATGCCGCTCAACCTGCTCGCGGGGGCGACCGACCACATCACCCCGCCCGCCCAGGTGTTTGCGCTCGCCGACCACGCTGCCACCCCGCCGGAGGACATCGTGCGACGCCTGAGCTCCGGCGGCCATCTCGGCCTGTTCATGGGCCATGAGGCGCTCCGTGAGCAGTGGCCGCCGCTGCTGGCCGCCGTGCTCGAGCGCTCGCTGCCCAGGCGTCGCGCGGCCGCGTAACCGGGCGCCCCGGTCAGGTGGCGGGCTCGCCGTGGGCGGCCTTGCCGTTGCCGGCGGCCGTCCTCCCACCGCGAGCGCCCGGCCGGGAGCGAACCCGCGGCGAGCTCGCCACGAACGCCTCGTAGACCTCACGCAGCGCGGTCCGCTGGCGGGCGGTGAGCCGCGGGTCCTGTGCGATCGCCTCCAAGACGCCGCTCTCCTCGGCCTCGGCGCCCGGCGGCGCGAAGCCCGCCTGCTCGTACAGGGCGTCGGCGGACACCTTGAGCGTGCGCGCGATCTGGTCGAGCACCGCCTGCGAGGGCGCGCGCAGGCCCCGCTCGATCTGCGACAGGTAGGGGTTGGAGATGCCCGCGAGCTCGGCGAACTGCCGCATCGACAGCTCGGCGAGCTCACGCTGCTGACGGATGATCTCGCCCAGCGAGGCGGCGCGGCGGTCGGCCATGGTCGGCGACGACGATACCGGCCCGCGGGTCGGGCGCCGGCCCGGAGGGGAGCAGCCTCCGGAAGCGTCCGGGTCGCAGACCGGGGCGCGCCCGTCGGCGCCGCCAGGCGCGAGGCCGCCCGCCGAGCGCGGCAGCCCCCTCGAGGGGCCTACATGTCCTGCCCGCCGTTCACGCCCCACACCTGGCCGGTGATGTACGACGACTGGTCCGCAGCGAGGAAATGCACGACCCGGGCGACCTCGTCCGGACGACCGAGTCGCCCGAGCGGGATCTGCGCCTTGATCTTGTCGAGCACCTTCTCCGGGATGCTCTCCAGCATCTCGGTGGCGATGAACCCGGGCGCGACCGTGTTGATCGTCAGCCCGATCCCGTCGTCATCGAGCTTCCCGGCCTTCGCGAGCATGTAGGCCGCCTCACGGGCCATCGTCTTGGTGAGCCCGAACAGCCCGGACTTCGACGCCGCGTAGTTCGCCTGCCCGATGTTGCCGGTCTCGCCGATGATTGAGGAGATGTTGATGATCCGGCCCGACCCGCGCTCGAGCATGTGCGGCAGCACCGCCTGGGACATGAAGAACGCCCCGGACAGGTTGACCGCGAGCACCTTGTACCAGTCCTCGTCGGTCATCTTGAGGATCGTCTTGTCGATCGTGATGCCGGCGTTGTTGACGAGCACGTCGAGTCGCCCGTGCTGCTCGAGCACGTCGTTCACGGTGCGCCGGCAGTCGTCGGCGGAGCCCACGTTGCCCTGGTGGATCGAGGCCTCGACGCCCTCGGAGGCGAGCGATGCCTGGAAGTCCCGAGCGTGTTCGGTCGCGCTGCCGTAGCCGGCGGCGACGACGGCGCCCTGCTCCCCGAAGCTGCGGGAGATCGCCGCTCCGATCCCGCGCGTGCCGCCGGTGACGAACACGACCCTGCCCTTCATCCGCGGGCGCTGCCGGCGGCCCTCGAACAGGCCGCTCTGGGTGGTGCTCTCTGTTGCCTCGGTTGCCATTGCGATGCTCCTCTCGTCTCTCGGTCAGTTTCGGCGTCCGCCGATCGCGCACGCCCCCAGTCAGCGCCCGGAGCGCTCCGCGAACCACTCGGCGATCTCCGGCCAGATCTCCCTGCGTGCCGCGGAGCCCGCGATCAGTCCGATGTGCCCGCCCGGCCGGTCGATGTGGGTGATGTCCTCGCTGCCCACGAGCTCGAAGATCGGCATCGTTCCGGGGCGCGGCGCGATGTGGTCGGCCCCGGCGGTGACGACCAGCAGGTTCTGGTCGATCCGCCCGAGGTCGACTCGCCTGCCTCGCAGCTCGGCCCGCCCGGCGACGAGGTCGCCGTCGCGGTACATCATCTTGATCCACTGCGCCCAGGCGCGCCCGGGGAAGTTCGGGTTGTCGGCCACCCACCGGGCCATCGGCTGGTAGGCGTCGCGGCGCGCGGTGCCGGCGTCGATCTGCTCCCACAGGCGCCGGTACGTCGTCCAGAAGTTCGTCACCGGCTTGAGCATCTTGTTCGCGACGTCGACTCCTCGGCCGGGGATCACGCGCCACTGCTCGGCGACAGTGTCGACGTCGAACGCGGGGTCGCCGACCCATCGGGCGTAGGTCGAGCTCCGCGCGTCGACCGGCATGGTCAGCAGCGCGAGGTTCCGCACCGGGTGCGGCGACTCGGGATCCCGCGGCAGGCCGCAGTACATCGCGCACAGGGTCGCGCCGATGCACCAGCCCATGAGGCTCAGCTCGTCGGCGCCGCTCGCCCGCAGCGTCTCCCGGATCGCCCAGTGCAGCTCGTCGCACACGTAGTCGTCGAGGCCCATGTCGGCGTCCTCCTCGTCGGGATAGCCCCAGTCGAGCAGGAACACGTCGAAGCCCTCGCCGAGCAGGTACTCGACGAGCGAGCTGCCGGGCCGCAGGTCGAAGATCGCGGGCCGGTTGATGAGCGCGAATACGAGCAGCAGCGGCAGCTCGTGCGTGCGCTCGCTCGACCGGTAGCGCCACAGGGTGACGCCGCGGTGCGTCCAGATCACGTCGCGCTCCGCCGCACCGAGCGGGGCGTCGTCGGTGGTGAGGATCGTGTTCGCGAACTCGAGCGCGGTGGCCGGGGCCCGTGCGATGCGGCCGAGGGTGTCGCCGAGGGCGCTCACGCCGTCCGCGACCCGGTGGAGCCACCGCCGGCGCGGGTCCCGCCCGCGCTGCCGCCGCTGTCGGCGCCGCCTCGCGTGCCGCCGGCCGCGCGGCCCGTCCCGGTGCCGCCGGCCGCCCGGCCCGTGCGGGTGCCGCCGGCCGTCCGGCCCGTGCCGGTTCCGCCGGCTGAACGGCCCGTGCCGGTGCCGCCGGCTGAACGGCCCGTGCCGGTGCCGCCGGCCGCGCGCCCGTTTCCGCTTGTTGCGCGACCGGTGACGGAGCGCCTGCCGCGCGCGGTGGTCGGGCCTCCTCGCGCGGTGGTCGGAGCCTCCCGCGCGGTGTCCGGAGCCTCCCGCGCGGCGTCCGGAGCCTCCCGCGCGGCGAGCTCGTCCCGGAGCTGTTCGATCTCCTGCAGCACCCGCTCGAGCTTGTCCTCGGTGCGGTGCAGCTGCCGGGCGAGCCGCGTGATGTCTGCACGGCCGGCCAGCCGCAGGTTGCGCAGCACGAGGTCGGCGAGATCCGATCCGATCCGGGTGAGCGCCGCGGCGTTCTCGGCGCTGCGGGCCAGCAGCGCCCCGAAGCTCGGCGTGCCGACCGCCTGCTCGAACGCGCGCGCCGCGGTCGACTCTGCATTCTCGTACAGCGCGCGGAGCTGTTCCTCCGCCGTCGGCTGGCCGCCTGAGTCACGTTCCGGCACCTGTCTCCTCACTCGCATCGGGGGTGGGGCGCCCGGCCGAGCGTACGCTCTCGCCCGCGCCCTCGCAAGCTGTCTTCCCCGCCCGGCCCGTGACGAACCCGGCACGAAACCGGCACGCAATCGGCACGCTCCGTGACCCACGTGTGACCTGATCTCTGCAACCGTGGACGGATGGTCATCAGGGCCTCGTCCTCCACAGGCGCTGGGCATCTTAAGCACCTCAAGCGTGGGTCAGATGCCCAGCTCGTCCAGGCCGCCGCCGCGCGGCACCTCGTGCTCGCGCTCGAGGAGATCACCGATCTCGGCCTCACCCGGCGCGCCGTCGAGCACCGGGTCGCCCTCGGACGCCTGCATCGCGTCCACCGCCGCGTCTACGCGATCGTTCCCCCCGACGTTCTGCCCGCGCGCGGACGCTACCGGGCCGCGGTGCTCGCCTGCACGGGCAGCCGGCACGCCGCAGCGCTCTCCCACCGCTCGGGCGGCGACCTCCGGGGCCTGCGGCAGTGCGACCGCCGCACCGTCGAGGTCATCGTCCCGGGGCGCTCGACCCACCGGCACGCGGGGATCCAGCTCCACCGCTCGGTCAACCTCGCGCCGCACGACATCGAGATCGTCGACGGCCTCCCGGTGACGACCGTCTCTCGCACGATGCTCGACCTCGCCGCGGTCGTGCCCGCCCGGGGCGTCGAACGCGCGCTCGACCAGGCCGAGATCCTCCGCGTGTTCGACCTGCATGCGCTGCTCGACCAGCTGGAGCGCAACCCGGCACATCCGGGCGCCGGGCGGCTGCGCGCGATCCTCGCCCGCTACGAGATCGGCTCCGCGGTCACCGAGTCCGAGCTCGAGGAGGCGCTCGTCGGCTTCTTCCGCGCCCATGGCTTCCCGATGCCCGAGCTGCACGCCGCGATCGATCCCTGCGACGGCGGCGTGCTGCTGCGCCCCGACGCCTCCTGGCGCCGGCAGCGGGTCGCGCTCGAGGTCGACGGCGAGCGCGTCCACCGCACGCACCGGGCGTTCCACGACGACCGGGTCCGTGACCAGCGGCTCGTGGCCGCCAGGTGGCGCGTGATCCGCACGACGTGGTGGCAGCTCACGCAGCGGCCTCACGAGCTCGCCGCGATCCTGCGCCGGGTGCTCGGGGCCTGACACCTCGCGGCCTCACAGGCGTCGGTGCTCACGGGCTGACACCTCGCGGCCTCACTGAGCGCTGGGCATCGAAACCACCTCCAGTGTGGGAGAGACGTCCAGCGCCCCGGGACCCGGGAGCGCTGGGCATCGAAACCACCTCCAGTGTGGGAAAGATGCCCAGCGCCCCAGCGCCCTGGCGCCCCAGCGCCCCAGCGCGCCGTGAGCCCCAGCGCGCCGTGCGTCCGCGCGCCCCGGAGCCGGCTTGCGCTACGAGGAGGCGAGCGACGGGTCGCCGTCGGGGAGCGCGCCGACGGCCGCCGGGTCGCGCTCGGTGCCCGCGATGAGCTCATCGCCCTCGGTCTCGCCGACCGGCTTCAGGCGGCCCGACTTCATACCGAAGTAGATCGCCTGGGGGTGGTGGGCGACGATCGCGACCGTCGACTGCTCGGGCTCCAGGGCGAAGCCGCCGCTCAGCCGCAGCCCGATCGACGGCGCGTCGAGCAGCCGGAAGAGCTTCGTGAGCTCGGACTGCTCGGGGCACGCCGGGTAGCCCCACGAGTAGCGGCGTCCCTGGCCGGGCGCCAGGCCGAGATCGCGGCGCACGCGCGCGTGCAGCCATTCGGCCATCCCCTCGGCGCTCTGCACGCCGAGCCCGTGGACGAACAGCTGCTCGGCAAACTCCCCGTCGGCCTCCAATGACTTGATCAGCTCCGTCACCTCGTCGCCCGCGGTCACCGCCTGCAGAGCGACGACGTCGGTCTCCCCGGACCCCACCGGCCGGTAGAAGTCGGCGAGGCAGATCCGATCGTGGCGCGGCTGGCGCGGGAACACGAAGCGCTCGAGCTCCCGCTCGCCGGGCGCGTCGGGGTCCCACACGATCAACGAGTTCCCCTCGGAGTTGCAGGGGAAGTAGCCGAGCAGCGCGCGCGGGTGGAGATATCCCCGGGCCTGCATCCCGTCCGTAGCGGCAACCGACCGCGCACCGTCCCGATCCGCGATCGCCTCCCGCCACATCCGCTCCAGCCGCGGCCGGAAGTCGCTCTCGACGAGCTCCCGCCACGCCTCGCCCTTCACGCCGCGGCCCCCCCAGTGCAACTTGAACAGCACGTGGGTGTCGAGGTGGTGGTAGACCTCGTCGAGGTCGACGGGGATCTCGCGCGCGCCCCAGAACGGCGGCTCCGGCACCGGCACGGCCGTCGAGGCGCCGCTCCGCACCGAGGCGTCGTCCAGCGGCGGCGCGTCGTCGTCGGGATCGGCCGGCGCCTCGCGCAGCACCCGCGCCGCCTCGCGGGTCTTCGCGACGAGCGCCTCCCGGGCCTCGGCGTCGACGAGCTGGTCCATCTTCGAGAGCCCCTCGAAGGCGTCCTTGCAGTAGAAGACGCCAGGCGCGTAGACGTCGTCGGACTCGGTGCCGCCCGGGTAGAGGATCCGCAGCCCGAAGTTGCGGTTGATCGCGGCGCCGCCGATCAGCACCGGGTACTGCAGCCCCCGCTCGTGGAGCTCCTGGACGCACGCCGGCATCTGCTTGGAGGTCGAGACGAGCAGCGCCGAGAGCCCGATCGCGGTCGCGTCGTGCTCAACGGCGGCGTCGAGGATCGCCGAGATCGGCACCTGCTTGCCGAGGTCGACGACCGTGTAGCCGTTGTTCGTGAGGATCGTGTTGACGAGCGACTTGCCGATGTCGTGGACGTCGCCGAACACGGTGGCGATCACGACCGTGCCCTTCGAGTAGCCCTCGATCTTGTCGAGGTAGCGCTCCAGGCGCGCGACCGCGCGCTTCATCACCTCGGCCGACTGCAGGACGAACGGCAGGATCAGCTCGCCCGCGCCGAACTTGTCACCGACCTCCTTCATCGCCGGCAGCAGCACGTCGTTGAGCGTCGGGACCGCGCCGATCTTCTCGACGCTGCGGTCGATCCAGTCCTCGACCCCCTCCTTGCGGCGGCGCAGGATGTGGAAGTGGAGCGCCTCCTCGGGCTGCATCCCCTCGGTCGGGTCGGCCGCCGAGGCGGAGTCCTCGGCCGTCGCGCCCTTCGCCTCGAAGTGGGCGATGAACCGCTCGAGCGCGTCGTCGCGACGATCGAACACGAGGTCGTCGGCGAGCTCCCGCTCCTCGGCGCCGATCTCCGCGTAGGGCGTGATGTGGTTCGGGTTGACCATCGCGAGGTCGAGCCCCGCCTCGACGCAGTGATGCAGGAACACGCTGTTCAGCACCTGCCGCGCCGCCAGGCCGACGCCGAACGAGACGTTCGAGACGCCGAGCGAGGTCTGCACGCCGGGCAGCCGCTCCTTGATGAGCCGGATCCCCTCGATCGTCGCCACCGCGCTCGGCCGCCACTCAGGGTCGCCGGTCGTCAGCGTGAACGTGAGGCAGTCGAAGATGAGCGCGTTGCGGTCCAGGCCGTGCTCGTCGCAGCACAGCTGCACGAGCCGCTCGGCGATCTCGAGCTTGCGCTCGGCGGTCTTCGCCATCCCGACCTCGTCGATCGTGAGCGCGATCAGGCAGGCCCCGTGCGCCTTCACGAGCGGCACGACGCGATCGAGCTTCTCCCGTCCGGCCTCGAGGTTGACCGAGTTGACGATCGCCCGGCCGGGGATCTGCTCAAGCGCCGCCTCGATCACATCGGGCTCGGTCGAGTCGATCTGGATCGGCGCCGGCTGCGTGAGCGAGATCCGCTTGACGACCTCGCGCATCTGGTCGGCCTCGTCCTGGCGTTCCGTCAACGCCACGCAGACGTCGAGCACGTGGGCCCCGCCGGCGACCTGGTCCTCGGCGACCGCGAGCAGCCCGTCGTAGTCGTCGGCGAGCAGCAGCTCCTTCGCCTTGCGCGAGCCCTGCGCGTTCACGCGCTCGCCGACGAGCGTCGGCCGCGGGTCCTGGACGAGCGGCGTCGCCGCGATCATCGAGCTCACGTACGCGGGGCGCGGTGCGGGACGGGGGGGAGGGACGCGGCCGTGGACGCGCTCGGCGATCGCGGCGATGTGCGCCGGCGTCGTGCCGCAACAGCCGCCGACGATCGAGATCCCGTACCGGTCGACGAAGTCGCCGAGCACGTCGGCGAGCGGGCCCGGCTCCTCGGGGAAGATCGTCTCGCCGTTCGGCCCCTGGAGGGGCAGGCCGGCGTTCGGGATGCAGTGCACCGGCAGCGAACTCCACTCCGCGAGGAAGCGGATCGCGTCGCGCATGTCCTCGGGCCCGGTCGAGCAGTTGAGGCCGACGGCGTCGACGCGGAGCGCCTCGAGCGTCGCCAGGGCGGAGGAGATGTCGGTCCCGAGCAGCATCTTGCCGCCGTTCGGCAGGAGCGAGACGCTGCACTGGATCGGCACCGACCGGCTCGCCTGGGCGAACGCGTCGCGGATCCCGAAGACCGCCGCCTTGAGCTCGAGGATGTCCTGCGTCGTCTCGATGATGAGCAGGTCGGCGCCTCCGGCCAAGAGGCCGCTCGCCTGCTCGGCGAACACCTCGCGCAGCCGCCCGAACCCGATCCGGCCGAGAGTCGGATCGTCGGAGGCGGGCAGGAACCCGGTGGGGCCGATCGAGCCCGCGACGAAGCGCGTCTCGCCGGCGGCGCGGCGGGCGATCTCGGCCGCCTTGAGATTGATCTCGTACGTGTGCTCGCCGAGGCCCCACTCGTCGAGCTTCAGTCGCGAGGCCTGGAACGTGTCGGTCTCCAGCACCTCGGCGCCCGCCTCGAGCATCGACGCGTGTACGCCCTCGATCACGTCGGGGCGGTTGAGCACGAGCGCCTCGTGGCAGCGCCCCGGCAGGCGATAGTCGTCCTCGAGGCTCAGGTCGAACTGCTCGAGCGTCGCGCCCATGCCGCCGTCGAAGACGACCGTGCGCTCGCGGATCGCGGCCAGGTAGTCACGCATCGGACATCACCGTAGCAAACCTTGACACGATCATGTCAAGGTAGGGCGAGTTCGGACCCGGCGGCAACCCGTCTGTCGGAGCACCGCGCGGCCGACGGCGCTCCCGCGCGGCCGACGCCGCTCCCGCGCGGCCGACGGCGCTACCGCGCGGCCGACGGCGCTACCGCGCGGTCCAGCCCTCGTCCATCGTCACCGGCACCCCGGTGAAGCTGCGGCCGGACGGGCCGGCGAGGAACGCGACGACGTCGGCGACCTCCTCGGGTTCGATCAGCCGCTTGATCGCCTGCGGTGCGAGCAGCACCGTCTCCAGCACCTCCGCCTCCGGGACCCCGTGGGCGCGTGCCTGGTCGGCGATCTGCGCCTCGACGAGCGGCGTGCGCACGTAGGCGGGACAGACGGCGGTCGCGGTGATCTCGTGCTCGGCGCCCTCCAGCGCGAGCGTCTTGACGAGCCCGAGCAGGCCGTGCTTGGCCGAGACGTAGGCGGCCTTGAACGGCGAGGCGGCGAGCGCGTGGGCGGAGGCGATCGCGATGAACCGGCCACCGTCGGACTCGGCGAGCGCAGGCCAGGCCGCGCGCGCGAGCAGGAACGGGCTCGTGAGCATCAGGTCGATGATCGTGCGCCAGCGCTCGACCGGGAACTCGGCGATCGGCGCGACGTGCTGTACGCCCGCACCGGCGACGAGGATGTCGAGCCGCCCGAAGCGCTCGAGCGTCTCGCGGACGGCCGCGGCGTTCGCCTGCTCGTCGCAGAGGTCAGCCTCGAACATCGCAACGGGACCGTCCGCGCGGCGGTCGACGCCGAGCACGCGGACGCCGTCGCGATCCAGGCGCTCGGCGATCGCCCGCCCGATCCCGCTCGCCGCCCCGGTGACGAGCGCCGCCCGGCCGGCCAGCGGGTTGTCGGTGGTCATCGCCCGGATGCTAGGCGCGTTCGGTCGCGAGCGCGGTTTCGCCGGCGGGCGGCGTAGTCTCATCGCTCGTCGGGTATGCCCCCGACATGCAGGGCATCATGGACAGCTTCGAGAGCAGCTACGAGGCCACGCCCGACGCGGTCGCGCGCGTGCGCGCCGACCTCGCCGCTTTTGCCGCGGGTCACGGTATGCACGCGTGCAGGGTCGACGACCTTCGGCTCGCCGTCTCGGAGGCCGTGACCAACGCGGTGCTCCACGCCTACCGGGGAGCGGGGGGAACCGTTCATGTCACCGCGCGGCTCGACGACGGCGCGCTCTGGGTGTCGGTCCGGGACTTCGGCGCCGGGATGCACCCGCGAGGGTTCGTGGCCGGGCGGAGCGGGATGGGTCTCGGGCTTGCGCTCCTCGGGCGGATCGCCGGCGAGCTGTCGATCGTCGCGCCCGCAGGTGGCGGCACCGAGCTGCGGATGCGCTTCGAGCTCATGCCGGCACCGCTGCGCGGGAAGCGGCGACCGGTGGCCGCGTCCGCGTGAACCGCTGAGGGCGGGACGGCGCTGCTCGTCGCGGCGCGTGACCGACGCTCAGAGCGCTGCGCGATGGAGCATCCCGAGCGCCCGCGCCTGGCCGATCGCGTCCTCGCGGCCGAGCCCTCCGCCGCCCCGGCCGCCGCTCTCGACGAGCACGGCGAGGTCGTCGGCCTCGAGGCGGTAGGAGTTGGCGGCGGGAACGTCGATCCGCCGCTCGCCGGTCGCGTCGCGAAGCACGATCCCCGGCATGCGGACGTGCCACGGGTCGGCGACTTGGAGCACGCCGGTCTCGCCGGCGACCTCGAGCCAGCTGCGGCCGGTGGCGGCAAAGCTCGCGTCGAACGCGGCAAGTACGTCGTCGGGGAAGCGCATGACCCCCGCGAAGCTCACGTCGACGCCGCGGCCGCCGAGCACCCGTGCTCCGGCCACCGACCCGGGCTCACCCGCAAGCAGCCGGGAGGCGCTCACGCAGTAGCAGCCGAGGTCGAGCAGCGCTCCGCCCTCGAGCGCTTCGGAGAGCCGCACGTCATCCGGGTCGGTGAGCAGGAACGTGAACGCCGAGCGGATCGTGCGCAGCCGCCCGATCGCGCCCTCGGCGACCAGCTCGGCGACCCGCGCCGTCTGAGGGTGATGGCGGTACATGAACGCCTCGCGCAGCTGCAGCCCCTCGCGCTCGGCGAGGTCAAAGGCGGCCGCGACCGCCTCGGGGTCACGACCGAGCGGCTTCTCGCAGAGGACGTGCTTGCCGGCGCGCAGCGCCCGCTCGGTCCACTCGAGGTGCAGGCCGTTCGGCAGCGAGATGTAGACCGCGTCGACCTCCGGGTTCGCGAGGAGCGCGTCGTAGCCCTCGTGCGCGGTGGGAATCCCGTGCGCCTCGGCGTACGCGCGCCCGCGCTCGAGGTCGCGGCTGGCGACCGCGACGACCTCGCCCGACGGCGAGCCGGCGAGCCCGCGCAGGAAGGCATCGTTGATCCGGGCCGTCGACAGCAGCCCCCAGCGGAGCGACATCAGTCGGCGAGGTGGAGCGGCCGGTAGACCTGCACAATGTCGCTCACGATCACGAGAGGAGAATATTGCGTGCGGAACTCGGTCACCGCGTTCGCGCCCGGTCGCGTCAACCTGATCGGCGAGCACACCGACTACAACGAAGGCCTTGCGCTGCCGTTCGCGATCACGGAGGGCGTGACCGTGCGAGCCGAGCCGACCGGCGATCGACACGTCCGGGTCCAGGCGCTCGACCTCTGCGCGCACGACGACTTCGACCTCGACGGCATCGAGCGCGCGCCCGGCTGGCGGGCGTTTGCGCGCGGGGCCGCTGCGGAGCTCACGGCGGCGGGAGCGCGGCTCGTCGGCGCTCGACTGCGGATCACGGGGACCGTGCCGCGCGGCTCGGGACTCTCCTCCTCCGCCGCGCTCGAGGTCGCGCTCTGCCTGGCGATGCTCGGACTCGCGGACGAAGAGCCGCCCGACGACGTCACGCTCGCGCGCCTGTGCAGCCGTGTGGAGAACGACTGGGTCGGCGCCCAGACCGGCCTGCTCGACCAGGTGGCCTCGCTCTGCGGCGAGCCCGAGCGGGCGCTGCGCGTCGACTTTCGCTCGCTCGAGGTGACGCCGGTCCCGCTCGAGCTGGGCGACTGGTCGCTGGTGACGCTCGACTCCGGGGAGAGCCACGCGCATGCGGGCGACGGCGAGAACGGCTACAACCGCCGGCGCGCCGAATGTGCCGAGGCGTGTCGGGCGCTCGGCGTCGACGCGCTCCGCGACGCGACGCTCGAGATGGCGGCAGAGCTCCCGTGGCCGCTGCGCGGCCGCGCCGAGCACGTGGTCAGCGACGACGCGCGGGTCGAGCGGACCGTCGCCGCGCTCGACGCCCGTGACCTGGAGGCGGTCGGGGAGCTGCTCGACGAGTCGCATGCGAGCCTTCGGGACAAGTTCGAGATCTCCACGGACGCGGTCGAGGCGGCGGTCGCGCGGCTCCACGACGCGGGCGCGGCCGGGGCGCGGATGGTCGGCGGCGGCTTCGGCGGCCACGTCCTCGGGCTGTTCCCCCCCGGCGCCGAGCCCCCGCGCGAAGCGCTGACCGTCGCGCCCGGCCCGGGTGCTCACCTGCGGTGACCGCGCGGATTCGCTGTGAGCGCTAACATGCCAGCGCCCGATGCGCCACCGCAGCGGGCGGAGAGGAGCGACGTGGAGGACGACGGACGGTCGCCCGGGCGGCCGCGATCGCCGGTGATGGCCGATGTGGGGCGACTTGCGGGGGTCTCGCACCAGACGGTCTCGCGCGTCATCAACGGCTCGCGGCACGTGAGCCCGGCGACCCGCAGTCGCGTGCTCGCGGCCATGGAGCAGCTCGGCTACCGGCCGAACTCGATCGCGCGAGCGCTCGCGACCGGTCATACGAAGACACTCGGCGTCGTCAGCTCGGACACGACGCTCTACGGCCCGGCGTCGACGCTGTTCGGCATCGAGCGGGCCGCCCACCTCGCCGGATACTTCATCGTGATCGCCTCGATGAAGGCGCTCGACCGGGGGACGATCTCGGAGGCGATCGACCGGCTGCGGCTGCAGGGCGTCGAGGGGATCCTCGTCATCGTCTCTGACGTGGAGGGGGCGGAGGCGCTGCTCGAGGCCCCGCCCGAGATCCCGCTCGTCGCCGTGGAGGCGGGTCCCGAGCAGGGATTTCCCGTCGTTTCGGTCGACCAGCGCGCCGGCGCGGCGCTCGCCACCCGCCATCTGCTCGACCTCGGCCATCCGACCGTGCACCACGTCACCGGACCGCCGAACTCGATCGAGTCGCGGCTGCGCATCGAGGGCTGGCGGTCGACGCTCGAGCAGGCCGGCGCGGAGGTGCCGGCGCCGCTGATCGGCGACTGGGGTGCGCAGTCGGGGTACCACGCGGGGCGGCGCCTGGCGCGCGACCGCGCCGTGAGCGCCGTGTTCGTCGCCAACGACCAGATGGCGCTCGGGCTGTTGCGCGCGATGCACGAGGCCGAGCGCCAGATCCCCGACGACGTCTCGGTGGTCGGCTTCGACGACGTGCCGGAGGCGCCGTTCTTCACGCCGCCGCTCACGACGATCCGCCAGGACTTCGGCGAGGTCGGCAGCCGCAGCCTGGCCGTGCTCGTGCGCGCGATCGAGGCGCGCGATTCGGGTCGGCGCCCGGAGGAGGGCTCGATCGTCGCACCCGAGCTCATCATCCGCGCGAGCACGATCGCGCATCGCGTGCGGCCTGCCGCGCATTCCGGGGCACCGGTTGACAGCCGCTCGATGTGACCGCTAACATGCCGCGGCGCATGACGCCGTGAGGAGAGTTACTCTGACGGACCTGGGGGTATCTGACCCAGGTGCAAAGCTATGAGGCAGGTCCACGCCGTCGCCCGCGGGGTGCCGGCCGGCACAGAGAGAGGAGCAGTGCATGTCGGACGAAGATTTCATGGGGGACATCGTCGAACGGCTCGAGTGGGATGAGCGCAAGGAGGAGGACACCCCGCTCAAGCGCATGAAGCAGGTCACGCGTCGGACCGCGCTGACCGGCGGGGCGGCCGGTATCGCCGCGATGGCCCTCCAGGCGTGCGGCGGCTCGAGCCATAAGACCGCGAACACCGGCACCGGGACCGCGACTGCGTCGTCGGGCGGCGGCGGCGGAAGCGCCGCGGCGGCGATCTTCGGCCCGAGCCCGAAGTACCACTTCGTGATGGTCAACCACGTGACGACCAACCCGTTCTTCACTCCGACCCAGTCCGGCGCCGCTGATGCCTGCAAGCTGCTGGGATGCTCGTATCAGTGGACCGGCTCGGCGACGTCGAACGTCGGCCAGATGGTGACCTCGATCAACAACGCGGTCGCCGCCAAGGCCGACGGGATCGCCGTCGCGCTCATCTCGAAGACCTCGTTCAACCAGCCGGTGGCAAAGGCGATGAACGCCGGCATTCCGGTCGTCTCCTACAACTCCGACGTGCCGACCGTCGACCGCCTCTCCTACATCGGGCAGGACCTGTTTCAGTCCGGCGTCGAGATGGGCAAGAAGGTCATCGGGCTCGTGCCCTCCGGCGAGATCGCGCTCTTCATCGCGACGCCCGGCTCGCTCAACATCCAGCCGCGGATCGACGGCGCCATCTCGGTGCTGAAGAGCCACCCCTCGATCAAGTACCACGTCGTGGCGACGGGCGCCCAGACGCCGCAGGAGCTCTCGACGATCAACTCCTGGGCGAGCTCGCACTCGAGCGCCAAGGGGATGTTCGCGGTTGACGCGGGCTCGACCCAGTCCCTCGGGCAGGTGCTGCTCAAGCAGGGCCTCTACAAGAAGGGTTGGAAGGGCGGGGGTTATGACCTCACGCCGATCACTCAGAAGCTGATCGCGCATGGGATCATGGAGTTCACGATCGACCAGCAGCCCTACCTGCAGGGCTTCCTTCCGATCCTCCAGCTCTACATGTACAAGGTGACGCAGAAGCTCACGGGACCCGCGACCACCGATACCGGCCTGAAGTTCCTCACGAAGTCGACCGTCGGTCCGTACGTGTCGACGAAGAGCAAGTACGAGGGCACGAGCACCGGGCCGGTGACGAAGGCCTGACGGTGTCGGTCGCGTCCACCGATACAGGGCCGGCGGGGACCACCCCGCCGGCCCCTGGGCCGGCCAAGGCGGCGGCTCCGAAGGCGAGCATCAACCCGTTCAAGCGGCTTCTCCTCATGAAGGAGGGCTCGATCGTCGTCGTGACGGTGGCGACGCTGATCTACTTCGCGATCACCACCCCGCACTTCTTCAGCTCGCAGGGGCTGCAGAACCTGCTGCCGTTCTTCGCCCCGTTCGCGATCATCGCCGCCGGCGAGGTGTTCGTGATGATCAACGGTGAGATCGACCTGTCGATCGGCGGCACCTACCTCATCTGTCCGTTCATCTTCAACGAGTTCACGTCGGCGCACATCCCGCTCATCCCGGCGATGATCCTCGCGATCCTCGTCTGCACGCTCGTCGGGGCGATCAACGGCTTCTTCGTCGCGTACATCGGGATCAACTCGTTCGTGACGACGCTCGGCACGCTGTTCTCGCTGTTCGGGATCACGCTCGTCATGTCGCACGACACGCAGATCCAGACGCCGGGCACGTCGCTGTTCGGCGGCGGCACGTTCGAGTCGGTGTTCGGCAACGGGACCTACTCGGAGCTCTTCTGGGCGATCGGGATCGTGATCGTCCTCCAACTCGCGCTGTCGTTCACGAAGTGGGGGATCTACACGGTCGCGGTCGGCGGCAACCGGCTCGGCGCCAAGGAGGCCGGCATCAACGAGAAGCGCAACATGATGCGCAACTTCATGCTCTGCGCCCTGCTCGCGGCCTTCGTCGGGATCCTCGAGGCGGTGCGCAGCGGATCGGCGACGCCGGATCCCGCCCAGTCGAGCGAGCTGATGTTCCAGGTCGTGGCCGCCGCGGTGATCGGCGGAACGCTCCTCGTCGGCGGCTTCGGCACCGTCGTGGGCGCGATGATCGGTGCCCTGTTCCTCGGGATCATCCAGGACGGGCTCGTCCTCAAGGGCGTCAACGCGAACTATCTCTACCTGTATCAGGGCCTCGCGATCCTGCTCGCGATGACCATCAACATCTACATCGCCCGAGTGAGAGTGGGGGCCGGCCGTGGCTGACGAGGTGGCAAGGGGAAAGACCCACATCGTCGAGACGCTCACACCCGCCGACGACGATGTCCTGCGCGTCGAGGGCGTTTCCAAGCGGTTCGGCCCGACGGTGGCGCTGCGCAACATCAACATCCACCTGCGCAAGGGCGAGGTGCTCGGACTGCTCGGCGACAACGGCGCCGGGAAGTCGACGCTCATCAAGATCCTCGCGGGGTTCCAGCCGCCGGACAAGGGTTCGCTGTGGCTCAAGGGCGAGGAGTACAAGCCGAGGACGGTCGACGAGGCCCGCTCGCTCGGCGTCGACTGCGTCTTCCAGGACCTCGCGCTCGTCAACGAGCTCACCGTCTACCAGAACATGTTCCTCAAGCGAGAGCTCACGACCAAGCCGTTCGGGTTCGTGCGCAACCGCGAGATGCGCAAGCGGACGCGGGCCGCGCTCGACGAGATCGGGATCAACATCCCGACGATCGACGTGCCGGTCGCGCGCCTGTCCGGCGGTCAGCGCCAGGCGATCGCGGTCGCCCGGACGATCTCCTCGCACTCGGACATCATCCTGCTCGACGAGCCGCTGGCGGCAATGGGCGCCAAGGAGGGCGCGATGATCCTCGACCTCATCGCGCGCCTCAAGGAGGAGGGCAACGTCTCGATCATCATGATCCTGCACAACTACGTCCACGTGCTGCAGGCATGCGATCGGGTCAACCTCATCCAGGAGGGTGTGATCTCGCTCGACAAGCCGACGGCCGAGACGTCGGTCGAGGAGCTCACCGACATCGTGGTCGAGGAGTACCGCCGGGCTCGGCAGGAGGCGCAGGCCGAGGCGGCGTAAACGGGGTGGTCGTGGTCTGAGCGGCGCCGTTTTGCGGTCTGCGGACGCCTACCTCGCATCGCTGGCGGCGAGCCGCACCGGCCGGCTCGCGACGGTCGACCGCTCGCCGGCGACGGTGCTCCCCGACGACACGGTCCTCATCCCGTGAGGTCATTCCGGGCTCCCTCAGGTCAATGCACCGCGCGGGGCGATCGGGATGCTGTCGATTCCCAGGACGCGGCAGAGCGGTTCGAAGTGCCGGTCGGAATGAAGCACGGCGAAGCCGCGCTCGGCGGCTGCCGCGGCGATGAGATAGTCGACGGCGGGCAGCCGGCGCTCGCCACCCAGTTCGCGAGAGGCCGCGATCGCTCGTGCGCCGGCGGCGCGGGTGACGGGCGCCTGAGGCAGCGCTGAGGGCGCGATCGAGATCGCGCAACGCCTTTCGTTCCGGGCGGCGGCGCGGAGTGCCTCCGCTCCGCGGACGGCAAGATCACGGACCGCCTGGGAACGCGAGCGGCCGCCGAACTCGGCGAGTACCGCCGCGAGCTCAGCGTCGACGGTCACCTGCACTCGAAACGTGGCGGACATCGTGAGCGGAGTGTCCCAGTCGTGTGGTACACGTCGCCGTCGCTCTCCCCTCGCTTGAGGCGTGCTCCCGGGCAGGTTCGCCCGCTCAGAGCGGGTCGAAGCAGCCGTAGACGACGTAGAGCGGGTTCGTCACCCGGTCGCCGGCGGCGTCGGTCATCGTCGGGGTGCCGATGAACGTCGGGGGCGACTCGGCCTTGAAGCAGCCGTTCGAGCTCACCGACACGTCGTATTCGACGTTCGTGCGCTGGAACGGGACCGACTTCGGCTGCGGCAGGTAGACGAACACGTTGCAGAGCCAGCTGCCCGGCCCGCGGGAGCGCAGGCCGGCGCCGCGGCCGCAATAGGGCTCGACGTCGAGCCGGGCGCCGGCGGGCGCGTGACGGCCGAGCAGCTCCTGCTGGAGCAGCGAGGCGTTTGAGAACGTCCGTGCGATCGCCGTCTGCAGGCGCGCACGGGTGACCCCGACCGGCCCGAGGTTGCAGGCGAGCGCGAGCGCGCCGACGCCCACCGCGACCGCGACGGCCACGCGCGCGGGGCCGCGCCAGCCGCCGCGGCGTGCGCCTGCCGCTCCCGACAGGAAGTCCCGGCGGCGCAGGATCGCCCAGGCGGCGCCGGCCGCCCCGGTCGCCCACACGAGTCCCATGCCGAGCGTCACCGCGAGCGGCCCGAGAAACGGGTGGGCGGTGAAGAGGCCGTACTCGTTCGCGAACGTCGCGCCGACGAGCAGCAGATGCGCCCACACCCCCTGCCCGACGAGGTCGAGCAGCATCGTCGCAAGCGCCGCCACGAGCGGCCCGACGACGCCGACCACGCCGTTGCGGCTCGCGACCGAGAACAGGATCGCCAGACCGGTGTAGCTGAGGGCCGGGACGAGACAGAGCAGCCAGGCGACCGCGGTGAGCGCGAACGCGCGGCCCGCAGGGATCTGCTGGCCGCTCAGCCCGACGAGCGGATGGGCGCCTGAGAACGCCTCGCCCGCCAGGATGCTCGCCGCGCCAGCCAGCAGCACGAGCCCGCAGACGATCGTCGCCGCCGCCAGGAGCTTCGCTCCGAACAGGTCGCCGAGCGAGCAGGAGCGGGTGAGGATCGTCTTCCACGTGTTGTGGCGGTCCTCCCCGGAGAACATGTCGCCCGCGACGAGCCCCGCGATGATCGGCACCCCCCAGTTGCCGGCGAAGCTCAGGACGACGAGCGAGACCGCGAAGCCGGAGTCGTGGACGTCGACCCCGAACAGCGCGTCCGACGGCGTGCCGCTCTGGATCCGGAGCAGCAGCGCGAACGCGAACGGCCCGGGCACGGCGAGCGCGGCGACCAGCCGGGTCACGGGCTGTGCCGCGAGCTTCGTGAGCTCGGCTCGCCACGCACGCGCGAGCCGCTGGTCGAGCGCCGCCCCGCCCGTGGCCGCGGCGCCCGTCGCTCCACCGCCCGCGGCCGCGTCCCCCACGTCTGCGGCCTCCGCGGCGCTCACCGGCCGGCGGCCTCCGCGACCGCCGCGCGCCCCCCGCGGGCCGCGTCGACCGGTCGCTCCTCGGTGAGCGAGAAGAACATCGACTCGAGCGGGCTCGCGCGCAGCTCGAGGCGCCGCACCGCGACCTCCTCGGCCGCCAGGGAGAGCACGAGCCCGTCGAGCGCCTCCGCGGCGAGCCGCACGATGAGCGTCCCGCGGGCCCCGCGGACGGCGTCGACCTTCCGGGCGGAGGCGACGGCGAGCGCGCGCTCGTCGTCGCTCGTCGCGAGCACGTATTCGGAGGCCGGCGACTCCGCAGCGAGGGCGACCGCGCTGCCCTGCCACACGATCCGGCCCGCCCGCAGGAACGTGTAGGCGTCGCAGACGCGCTCGAGCTCTCCGATCTGGTGGCTGCAGAAGAGGACCGCCACCCCGTCGGCGGCGAGCTCCCGGATGAGCGCAGCGACCGCGCGCGCCCCTGCCGGGTCGAGGCCGCTCGTCGGCTCGTCGAGCAGCAGGAGCCGGGGGGAGCGGAGCAGCGCGGCCGCGATCCCGAGGCGCTGGCGCATCCCGGTCGAGTAGCCGCTCACCCGGTCATCGGCCCGCTCGCGCAGGTCGACGCGCTCGAGCGCCCGCTCGACGCGCGCGCGCGTCGGGTCGCCGCCGTCGAGGCGGGCGAGCAGCGACAGGTTGGCGGCGCCCGACAGATATGGGTAGAAGGACGGCTCCTCGACGAACCCGGCAACCTGATCGAGAGCCGCCGAGCCCGGGCCGCCGAGCGGCCGTCCGAGCAACCGCACCGAGCCGGCGTCGGGCGCGATCAGCCCGAACAGGATCCGCAGGAGCGTCGTCTTGCCGGCGCCGTTGGCGCCAAGCAGGCCGTGGACCTCGCCGGCGGGCACGGTGAGCGTCACCGCCTCCAGGGCGCTCGTCGCCGCGAAGCGCTTGCGCAGTCCGATCGCCCTCAGCGCGTCCACGGCGCGGAGCATACGGCCAGCTTGCGCCGTGCCCGCGCCGGTTCACCGAAGAATCACACCGGCGTGTGCCGGGGGCGTAGGATGCCCCGCGGTTCCTAGCGAGACGGGTGTTCACGGGAGGCACAGATGCGCGGTGACGGCGGTCGGCGGCGAGGATTTTTCGCCGGCACGGAGGGCGGCCGACGGGATGGGCTCAGGAACGGAGCGGAGGATGGCCGGCGGCCGGGGCGGAGCGACCGCCCGGAGGGCGGTCGGCGGCCCGGGCTCAGGGGCCGGGCGGTCCTCGCGCTCACGACGCTCTCGATCGCGCTGCTGGCGGCGGTCGGCGCCGGCGTGGCGGCCGTGACGGACTCCGGCCCGTTCGGGAACAACCAGGTGGGGGAGACGACGACCCAGGGCACGCTGCTGCCGACGAACCAGTGGATCACACCGCTCGGCACCCGGATCCTCGACTCGAACGCGCGGCTCGTCTCGAGCTCGCTCAGTCCCGACGGCAGGTACCTCGCCGCGCTCGGCTGGAACGACTTCCAGGGGTACCTGACGATCGTCAACCTCGAGACCCACAAGATCGTGCAGCAGGCGCCGCTCGACACAGGGCCGAGCGGCAACCAGGACACCTCGGTGGCGGCCGACGGGCCGCTGTGGTCTCCGGACGGGACGACGATCTGGGTCCCGCAGTCCGCCTACCTCGACCGCTTCTCCTTCGACGGCGCAAGCGGGCAGGCGACCGAGAAGGCAACGATCCCGCTGTGCGGCAAGCCGCTCACCTCCTCGGCCTGCACGTACGGCCCGACGAACCCCGACGGCGCCTACCTGCCGTCCGGGATGGCGCTCTCGCCCGACGGCGCGACGCTCTATGTCGCGCTCAACGGCGCGAACGCGCTCGGGGTGATCGACACGAGCACGAATACGCTCACGAAGACGATCCCGGTCGGCAACGCGCCGCGCCAGATCGTGCTCACGAACGGCGGGCAGACGGCGTACGTCTCCAACGAGGGCGGCGCTCCCGCACGGCCGGGCCAGTTCACGAACATCTCCGACGGAACGCCGATCGTCTCGAACGCGAAGACCGGCGCGGCGAGCACCGGCACCGTGTCGGTCGTCAACCTCGCAAACAGCTCCGAGACACAGGAGATCAAGGTCGGCCTCCAGCCGACGGCCCTGTATCTGAACGGAAATGCGCTGATCGTCGCCGACTCCAACGACGACAGCCTGTCGGTCATCAATACGAGCACGAACCGGGTCACCCAGACGGTCGCCACGAACCCGGTGCCCGGCGCGAAGGTCGGCAGCTACGCGGACTCGATCTCGATGCCCGACGCGACTCACGTGCTCGTGGCGATCGGTCGTGACAACGCGATCGCGGAGTACACGTGGAACGGACCGCGGACGAGGATGACCTACGACGGCCTGATCCCGACCGACTGGTATCCGGTGAACGCGCAGGCCGACCCGACGCTCGGGGCCGGCACGATCGTCGTCACCAACGACAAGGGGATCGGCGCGCGCGGACCCGAGTCGACGATCGACAAGGGCCCGTACACGAAGCCCGCCACCGGGCACAACACCTATGACGACACCGGGAGCGTCACCCTGTTCACGCTGCCGACGGCAGGCTCGCAGCTCGCCGACGACACCAGGCAGGTGTTCACCGACAACGCGTGGGACCAGATCACACCGATCGATCAGGGGGCCTACGACACCGTGCCGTCGGTCATTCCCAAGCGGCTCGGGGGATACTCCCCGATCAAGCACGTGGTCGTGATCGTCAAGGAGAACCGCAGCTACGACCAGGTGCTCGGCGACCTCGGCGAGGGCAACGGCGATCCGGCGCTCGCGCAGTTCGGGCAGAACGTCACTCCGAACCTGCACGCGCTCGCCACCCGGTTCGGCGACCTCGACAACTTCTACGACGAGGGCACGGTGTCCGCGGACGGCCACAACTGGATCACCCAGGCCGAGGCGACCGACTACGTCGAGCGTGAGTTCGGAGCCTTCTACCGCTCCTATCCCTCTCAGGGCGGGGACGCGCTCGCCTACCAGCGCGACGGCTTCCTGTGGAACGCCGCGCAGCGCGCCGGCAGGTCCGTCCAGGACTTCGGCGAGTACGCGTACAACCCGTACGGTCAGCCGCCGCCGAGCTGGGACAAGTGGTACAAGGACTCGCAGATCCTCGAGGGCAAGCAGAAGGGAACGCTGCCGGTCCCGGTCTGCAAGTACCAGACGAGTAGTGACATCCCGTCGCTCGAGAAGATCCTCGACCCCTGCTTCCCGAACTTCCAGCTCAACATCCCCGATCAGTTCCGGGTCGATATGTGGAACCGGGTGTTCCAGCAGGACGAGAAGAAGGGGAAGATGCCGAACCTCTCGTTCCTGTGGCTGATGACCGACCACACCGCCGGCGTCGGCAGCGGCGATCCCTATCCGGTCGCCGAGGCCGCCGACAACGACCTCGCGGTCGGACGGGTCGTCGACGAGATCTCCCACAGCCGGTTCTGGAAGTCGACGGCGATCTTCGTCGTCGAGGACGACACCCAGAACGGCGTCGACCACGTCGACGGGCACCGCGGGCCGGCGTTCGTGATCAGCCCGTACTCCGCCCCCGGCGTCCACGACGCGTACTACACGCAGCTCAACATGGTGCGCACGATCGAGCAGATCCTCGGGATCAAGCCGATGAATCAGGAGGACGGCGCCGCCGAGCCGATGTACTCGGCGTTCACGGCGACGCCGAACTTCGCGCCCTACGACACGCTCGCCAACCGGATCCCGCTGACGCTCGGCGCGCCCGGCTACCCGAGCGTGATCACGAGCGGGCCGCTCAAGGGCACGGGCGCCGTGCCGGCCGCGATGCACCGCGTGTACGAGGCATGGGTGCGCTGGAGCCGCGCGCACGCGCGGCGGTTCAACGGGAGCGGCGCGCGTCCGGACGCGTCGAACCCCGCGCAGCTCGACCGGCTCGACTGGTACTCGGCGCACAACTGGACGGTCGCCTACCCAGGCGACAAGCGGATCGACCTGCCCGACCAGGTGCCCGGCCGCAACCTGCCGGCGGCGTTCGTCGGCAACTGAGTGAGCTGAGGGCGCGACGACCGACACCGCGGCGGCGGCGCCGACGAGCCGCCGCCGCCCGCGGGTCGGCGTCACAATAGGGCCGATGAGCGAGACCGATCCCGCGCCGCCCCGCGACGCCGCGGCCGAGAAGATGCGCGCCGCCGGCCAGCACGAGGAGGCGGTGACGGCGTTCCTGAACGCGTACGACCGGCTCGTCTCGGGCGACGAGGCGCTGATCCCGAGCGACAGCCTCGAGCCGGCGGGCGAGGTGCCCGCGCTCGAGGACCTGCCGGCGATCGGCGAGGCGCGCACCGCGGAGCTGCTCAGGACGCTCGCACTCATCAAGCTGAACGGCGGCCTGGCCACCTCGATGGGGCTGCAGCGGCCGAAATCGCTGATGGAGGCGCGTGACGGACGCTCGTTCCTCGACATCATCGTCGGACAGACGCTCGCCCTCCGCCGCCGTCACGGGGTTGCGCTCCCGCTCGTGCTGATGGATTCCGAGTCGACGCGCGCGGCGACGCTGCAGGCGCTCGAGGCCTACGAGGGGCTCGCGGTCGACGGCGTCGAGCCGGACTTCATGCAGTCGATGATCCCGAAGCTCGACGCGGAGTCGCTCGGACCGGTGCGCTGGTCGGCGCGGCCGGCGCTTGAGTGGTGCCCGCCCGGCCACGGCGACGTGTACGGGGCGCTCCGCCGCTCGGGCATGCTCGCCGCGCTGCGCGAGCGGGGCATTCGCTACGCGATGATCTCCAACTCGGACAACCTCGGGGCCCAGCTCGACCCGCGCGTGCCCGCCCACATGGCCGAGCGCGAGATCCCGTTCCTGATGGAGGTCGTCCAGGGGACGGAGGCCGACCGCAAGGGCGGTCATCTCGCCCGGCGGCGCTCCGACGGGCGCCTGATCCTGCGCGAGAGCGCGCAGACCCCGCCCGAGGACGCCGACTCGTTCCGCGACTACCGCCGCTGGCGCTACTACAACACGAACAACCTGTGGGTCGACCTGGACGCGCTCGCACGGTCGCTCGAGCGCTCCGACGGCGTGCTCGAGCTGCCGCTCATCGTCAACCGCAAGACCGTCGACCCGCGGGATCCGGACTCGACCCCCGTCATCCAGCTCGAGAGCGCGATGGGCGCCGCGATCGGCGCGTTCGACGGCGCCGAGCTCCTGCTCGTCCCCCGCACCCGCTTTGCGCCGGTGAAGACCACCGACGACCTGCTCGTGCTGCGCTCCGACGCCTACACGCTGTCGGAGGAGATGGCGGTGGAGCCGATCCCCGAGCGGGCGGGCGACATGCCCTACGTCGAGCTCGACTCCCGCTTCTACAAGATCATCGACGACTTCGAGGCCCGCTTCCCCGGAGGGGCGCCGTCGCTGCGCGAGGCTGAGCGGCTCGTCGTCAAGGGCGACGTGACGTTCGAGCGCGATGTCGTCGTGCGCGGCGCGGTGAGCATCGAGAGCGACGAGCCGCGGACGATCGCCGCCGGAAGCGTGCTGGAGGAGCCCGCGGAGTGAGCGGAGGGTCCGCCGGAGGCCCGGTCACGGTCCTGCTCGCGGAGGACCACCGGGTGGTCCGGGCAGGACTGCGGCTGCTGCTCGATCACCAGGACGGAATCGAGGTGATCGGCGAGGCGGGCACGATCGCCGAGACCGAGCGATCGACCGCGGAGCTGCGCCCCCGCGTGCTCGTGCTCGACATCGACATGCCCGAGGGGTCCTCGATTCCGGCGATCCCGCGGCTCCGGCAGCAGATCCCGGGGACGCGGATCGTGATCCTCACGATGCACACGGCGCCCTCGCTCGCACGCGACGCGCTGCGCGCCGGCGCGACCGGCTTCGTGCTCAAGGAGGCCGCCGAGACCGAGCTGATCGACGCGATCCGCGCGGTGGCCGCGGGGCGCACGTACCTCGACCCCGAGCTCGGCGCGCAGCTCGCCGCCGAGCGCCCGGACGGCCCGGCCCGGCCCGACGACCTATCCGCGCGGGAGCTGGAGGTGCTTGAGCTGATCGCGCTCGGTCACACGAACGGCGAGATCGCGGCCCGGCTGTACCTGAGCGTGCGCACGGTCGAGTCGCATCGCGCCCACATCCAGCAGAAGACGCGCCGCTTCAGCCGCGCCGAGCTCGTCGCCTACGCGCGTGAGCACGGCGTCGTCTGACCGGGCGACCACCATGCGCCGCGCTGGGCGTGGGCGACCGCCATGCGCCGCGCTGGGCATCTTGACCACCTCTGGTGTGGGTGAGATGCCCAGCGCGCCACCGGAGCGCACTCAGGGGCGGCCGGCGCCGGAGCGGCGCTCAGGGGCGGCCGGCGCCGGAGCGGCGCTCACGGGCGGCCGGCGCCGAAGTGCCCGGGAATCTCATCCCGACGGGCACGGATCCCCGCCGAGACGGGAACCGGCTCCACGAGCGAGCGGGTCCCGCGGGTGCGGTCGACTCGGCGCTCTCGCCCGGGCCGGCCGACCGCGAGCGCGCTTGCGGCGACGGTCCGGCGCCCGTGGTGGACCCACCTGATCGGCGCCGGCGGGTAGCGCAGGAGCGCCGCCCACGTCTCGGGGCCGACGAGTCCGTCGACGAGGAGCCCGTGGGCGGCCTGAAACGCCGCGACCGCCGCCTCGGTGCTCGGCCCGAAGCTCCCGTCGACCGCATCCGGCTCGCCCGCGCTCACGAGGTGCTCCTGGATCCAGACGACGAGGTCGCCGCGTGCGTGCAGGCCGACGGTGGCCATCTGCGTGCGGGCGGACGCGGCGAAGCGGGGCACCGGACCGGTCGGCGCCGCGAGCGCGGTCCAGCCCGCGGGCCGGGCCTCCTGCCAATCCCACCAGCTCACCCCGCCCGCGCCGTACTGGAGCGCGAGCCGGCGGAACTGCCGGATCTGGCGCGGCGGGGGGTTGCCGTACACCTGGCCGAGGGGATAGATCGCGCGCTCGTAGGGGAGGTTGAACGCGTACGTGTGCGCGAACACCGCGGCCGGCGAGACGCCGATCGCGCGCCAGTACATCTGCGGCACGTTGAACTGCGCGCCGCCGGGCCCGAGGAACACCGAGTACGGGAACGCCGGGTGGTAGTCGACATACGGGAAGCCGGCGAGCGCGACCGGGTAGCGGCCGCCGATCTGCTTGCGCAGGTCGTGCACGTAGGCCTGCGCGGCGACGTACTTGCCCTCATACTCGGTCTCGGCGTCGATCACGAGGCAGTCGGCGCCATCCTTGACTGCGGCCGCGCCGAGGTTCGCCTCGACCCCGGGGCGGTTGCCGTACACGTACTGCCAGGCGCACACCTTGAGGTGCGCGGCGTGGAGGGTTGAGACGAGCGCGGGCGTGAACTGCGACCAGGCCGTCGTCCCGTCGCTCGACTTGATGAGCACCGTCGTGATCCGGTGGGCGCGCGCTGCCGCCACGATCCGCGAGAGGTCGCCGGCGTCGGTGAGCCCGAGCTCCCAGATCCACATCGCCCGGCCGTGCAGCGGGTTCGTCGCCCGCGGATCGAAGGCCGGGCGCGCCGTGCGCCGACCGGAGGCCGCCCCCGCCTGATGCGGGCCGGACGCCGCCCCCGCCTTCTGCGGGCCGGAGGCGACGCCCGCCCCGCCCGCTTCGGAGCCCGCCCCCGTCTGACGCGGGCCGGAGGCGACGCCCGCCCCGCCCGCTCCGGAGGCCGCACGCGCCCCCACCGTCCCCGCGAGGCACAGCAACAGCAGCGCGATTAGCGTGCGCGCACCCGCGCACCGGACGCGATCCATCAGACGGCGCACCGTAACGAAACCCCGGCGAGAGCGCGCAAGTTGCGCTGCGCCGCCCGCGACGTGCTCCGCGCCGGGGCGATCCGGTCACTTCACGAACAGGATCTCCGAGTACTTCGGCAGCGGCCACAGGTCGTCGGTGACGACCTTCTCAAGCGCGTCCGCCGCCTCGCGCACCGCGGTCATCGCCGGGATCGTCACGTCGCGCTGGTAGTCGGCGTACGTCTGGGGATCCTCGTCGGGCTGGTTCTCGGCGAGGTTCGCCGACTCCAGCACGCGAATCCGCTCGACGAGCGTCGAGATGAGGCTCTCGGTCTCGGACGCGAGCTCGCCGAGCTGGGCGGAGAGCAGCGTCGCGAGGTGCCGCGCGGCCGCGGGCAGGATCATCGTCTTGGCGATATCCGCGACCGTCTCGGCCTCGATGTTGATCGTCGTGGCGTACTGACCGAGCATCACCTCGTATCGCGAGGCGAGCTCGCGCGCGGACAGCACCCCGTAGCCCGAGAACGCGGTCTCGGTGTCGTCGGCGATCAGGTAGGGGAGCGCGTCGGCGGTGCTCGGCAGGTTGAGCAGACCCCGACGGGCGGCCTCCTCGTGCCACTCCTCCGAGTAGCCGTCCCCGCCGAACACGACCCGCTTGTTCTCGGCGTACGAGCGCTGGAGGATCGGCGGCAGCGCCTCCTCGAGCCCCGTGCCCGCCTCGAGCGCGTCCTCCAGCTGCGCGGAGAGGTGGTCGATCGACTCGGCGACGATCGTGTTGAGGACCGTGTTGGGGAGGGCGAGCGACATGCTCGAGCCGAGCGCGCGGAACTCGAACTTGTTGCCGGTGAACGCGAACGGGCTCGTGCGGTTGCGGTCGCCGCCGTGCATCGGCAGCGGCGGCAGCACCGGGGTGCCGAGCCCGAGGAACGAGCCGGGCGTCGACTCGCCGGCCTCGCCGCGCTCGATCGCCCCGAACACCCGCTCGAGCTCGGCGCCGAGGAAGATCGAGATGATCGCGGGGGGCGCCTCGTTGGCGCCGAGCCGGTGGTCCTGGCCGGCACCGGCCACCGACGCACGCAGCAGTCCCTGATGCTTGTTGACCGCGGCGATGACCGCCGCGCAGAAGAACAGGAACTGCAGGTTCTCGTGGGGCGTGTCGCCGGGCTCGAGCAGGTTCTCGCCGTCGTCGGTCGACATCGACCAGTTGTTGTGCTTGCCCGAGCCGTTGACACCGGCGAACGGCTTCTCGTGCAGCAGGCAGACGAGGCCGTAGCGGCGGGCGACGTTCTGCAGCACCTGCATGGTCAGCTGCTGGTGGTCGGAGCCGACGTTCGAGTTCTCGAAGATCGGCGCGATCTCGTACTGCGCCGGCGCGACCTCGTTGTGCCGGGTCTTGATCGGCACCCCGAGCTTCGCGAGCTCCTTCTCGCAGTCGAGCATGTAGGCGAGCACGCGCTCGGGGATCGAGCCGAAGTAGTGGTCGTCGAGCTCGTGGCCCTTCGGTGGCTTGGCCCCGAACAGCGTGCGGCCGGTCGTGATCAGGTCCGGCCGCTCGAAGTAGTACTGCTCGTCGATCAGGAAGTACTCCTGCTCCGGCCCGACGGTCGTGAACACGCGCCGGGCGGTCGTGTTGCCGAACAGCTTGAGCGCACGCATCGCCGAGCGGCTGAGGGCGTCCATCGAGCGCAGCAGCGGGATCTTCGCGTCGAGAGCCTCGCCGGTCCAGGAGACGAACGCGGTCGGAATGCAGAGCAGCGCCCCGTTGGGGTTCTCGAGGATGAACGCCGGGCTCGTCGGGTCCCACGCGGTATAGCCGCGCGCCTCGAACGTGGCCCGCAGGCCGCCGGTGGGGAACGAGGAGGCGTCCGGCTCGGCCTGGATCAGCTCCTTGCCCGAGAACTCCGCGAGCGCCGTGCCCTCGCCGGTCGGCCCGTAGAACGAGTCGTGCTTCTCGGCGGTGAGGTTCGTGAGCGGCTGGAACCAGTGGGCGTAGTGGGTGGCCCCCTTCTCCAGGGCCCACTCCTTCATCGCCAGGGCGACGGCGTCGGCGAGCGAGGTGTCGAGCGCCTCGCCGCGGGCGAGCGTCTTGGAGAGCCGCTCGTAGACGTCCCTGGGCAGCCGCTGGCGCTGGACGATCGGGCTGAAGACGTTCGCGCCGAAGATCTGGTTGTCGGTGCTCGTGAGGTCGACGGCGCCCATCGCGTTCCCGTCGACGGTCCACTGGGCGGCGCTCACGTTCCTCGTGCGGATCGGCATCGTTCTCTGTACTTCCTTCCTGTGCGACGGCGGCTGGCGGCTGAATGCGGCCACGGGCGGTGACCGCTCCCCCGAGGGATGGCACGCAATCTAGGTGACGGGCGCCGACGGGTCACTATCCGCATGGCCAAACTCGTCGTGCGGGGCCCGGCCGCAGGGAGCAGGGCCGGGTGTGGTAGTAGTCCCCCGGTGCGCGAGGATGTCGAGACCGGGCCGGCGACGAGGTATGTGCCGGCGCCGGACCGCTACGAGCAGGTGAGCTACCGCCGCTGCGGCCGCAGCGGCCTGCGCCTGCCGCCGGTCTCGCTCGGCCTGTGGCAGAACTTCGGCGACGACGTCCCGCTCGCCCGCCAGCGCGCGATCCTGCGCCGCGCCTTCGACCTCGGCGTCACGCACCTCGACCTCGCCAACAACTACGGCCCGCCCTACGGCGCGGCGGAGATCAACTTCGGCCGGATCCTCGCCGAGGACTTCGCCGCTCACCGCGACGAGCTCGTCATCTCCACCAAGGCCGGCTACGACATGTGGCCCGGGCCCTACGGCGAGTGGGGCTCACGCAAGTACCTGCTCGACTCGCTCGACCAGTCGCTGCGCCGCATGCGCCTCGACCATGTCGACATCTTCTACTCGCACCGCTTCGACCCCGATACGCCGCTCGAGGAGACGATGGGCGCGCTCGACACCGCCGTGCGCTCCGGCAAGGCCCGCTACATCGGGATCTCCTCCTACTCGCCGCGGCGGACCGAGGAGGCGGTCGAGATCCTCTCGCAGATGGGCACGCCGCTGCTCATCCACCAGCCGTCCTACTCGCTGCTCAACCGCTGGATCGAGCCCGAGCTGCTCGACGTGCTCGAGCGCGAGGGCGTCGGCTGCATCGCGTTCTCGCCGCTCGCCCAGGGCCTGTTGACGAGCAAGTATCTCGACGGGATACCCGAGGACTCGCGCGTGCGCCGCGGCCAGTACCTGTCCGAGGACATGGTGCAGGAGAACGTCGCGCGGGCGCGCGGCCTGAACGAGATCGCCGCCCGGCGCGGTCAGACGCTGGCGCAGATGGCGATCGCCTGGACGCTCCGGGACCCGCGCGTCACCTCGGCGCTCATCGGCGCCTCGAGCGTCGCCCAGCTCGAGGACTCGCTCGGCGCCGCCGACAACCTCGATTTCGACGAGTCAGAGCTCGCCGAGATCGACCGGCACGCGGTCGAGGGCGGCGTCAACATCTGGGCGCAGTCGAGCGAGCGCTGAGCGCCGACCGGACCGCGGCGGGCCGCGAGCTCAGCGATTCGGGGCCTTCGAGCGCACCGTGACGACCTTGCCCGAGGCCGTCACCCGCAGGTGCGGCACCGCGCTCTCCACCGAGGCGGTCAGGGTGCCCTGCGGCAGCCCGCCGCCCGGCGCCACCGCGCGGGCGGTGCCGGTGAGATTGCCGTCGACCTGCCAGGCGATGATGTGGCGGCCGGCCATGACGGGCGTGAGCGCCCAGCGGAAGCGGACGGTGCGACCGGGCGCGAGCCGCCCGAGCGCCCACGTGTTCGTGTCCGCCGTCACGCCGCCGCCGGCCCCACCCCCGGGGGCGTTGCACTGGAAGTCGCAGGCGCCCGGACCGCGGTCGACGATCCACAGCGGCCGTGAGGGGTCGGCGGTGTTCGCCGCCGCCGGGATGTCGTAGCCGAACGCCTGGGCGGCGGTGCCCCGGTTCGGCCGCGCGCTCGGCGCGCAGCTGCGCTCGCAGATCGTCACCGCCACGTCGGGCAGCGCGCGGCGGCCGGTGTTGCGCACGGTGATGACGAGCGAGGTGTGCTCGGCGAGCCGCTGGACCTTCGCGAAGCGGACGCGCACCGCGACCGGGAAGCGGCCGTGGACGGCGCCCGGGCCGGCCGCGTCGCCCGAGGAGCCCCCGCAGCCGCCGAGGGCCAGCGCGACCGCGGCCCCGGCGAGACCGACGAGCGGATGCCGACGAGCGTCCCTGAGGCCGCGGGGATGCCGACGCGCGTTCACCAGAGGCCGCAAGGGTACACGCGTGGACCACGCCGCGGGCCGGTGGCGTACGCTGTGGCGCGCCCGTGCTGCAAGCCGTCGCCGACCGCACCTTCGCGCCGACCCGGTCGTTCCTCGACGAGGTCGGGCAGATGGTGACCCTCACCGCGCGCACGATCTACTCGGCGGTCGTGCCGCCCTACCCCTACGGCTCGGAGTTCGTCGGCCAGTTCCTGTTCGCGATGCGGCTGTGCTGGTTTCCGCTGCTCATCTCGACGATCGCGTTCGGGTATGAGGCCCCGGGGCTGCAGGGGGCGAACTTCCTCGTGCTGTTCGGCGCGCTCGACCGGCTCGGCGGCTTCTTCGTGCTCTCCTCGGTGCGCGAGTTCGCGCCGTTCGTCGACGCGATCGTGCTCGCGGGGGTCGCCGGCACCGCGATCACCGCCGACCTCGGCGCCCGCAAGATCCGCGAGGAGCTGGAGGCGCTCGAGGTGCTCGGCGTCGACCCGATCAAGAATCTCGTCGTGCCGCGCTTCCTCGCGCTCATGCTCCTCACCGGCCTGTTCGACGTGTACGCGCTCATCTTCGGCGTCATCGGCGGCATCATGGCGACGCTCGTCAACCACGCGCCGCTTGGCCCGTTCTTCGCGACCTTCTTCAACAACGCCGAAACGACCGACCTGTGGGGCTCGGTCGTCAAGACGACGCTGTTCGGGGCGATCATCGCGATCGTCTGCTGCTACAAGGGCATGACCGCCTCCGGGGGCGCCGAGGGGGTCGGCCGCGCCGTCAACCAGGCGGTCGTGATCGCGTTCCTCGGCGTGTTCGCGTTCAACTACGCGTTCACGCAGACGCTGCTCGCCACCCACCCCGAGATCACGACGATCATCAAGTGAGCGCGCGCGGCGTCAACGACATGGCGGGGGGCACTGCGTTGGGCGAGTCCTCGGGGAGCCCGGCGTGAACGAGCTCATCCAGACCCCGCGCGGCTGGCTGGAGTCCTTCGGGGAGATGGTCACCTTCGCCGTGCGCATGGTCGCCGAGATCGCGACGCTGCGGGTGTTTCGCTTCTTCGGCGAGGCGCTGCGCCAGGCCGGCATCCTCATCATCTCCTCGACGCTCGTCATCTGGGGCCTCGTGTTCATCATCGGCCTCGAGTGCGGGATCGAGGGCGGCTACTTCACCTACCAGGAGGCGACGCCCGCCTACTCCGGCGTGTTCGCGGCGTGGTGCGATCTGCGGGAGCTCGTGCCGCTCGTGTTCGGCTACATGATGGCCGCGAAGGTCGGGACGGGGATCGTCGCCGAGCTCGGCTCGATGCGGATCTCCGACGAGATCGACGCGCTCGAGGTGATGGGGATCAGCGGCATGCGCTTCCTGTGCGCGACCCGGCTGCTCGCCGCCGCGATCGTCCTGCCGTTCGTCTACCTGTGCTCGATCGCCGCCGGGTTCTTCGCGAGCTACCTCGCGGTCGTGCAGGAGCTCGGCTACGTCTCCGCGGGCGGCTACTTCCTCGTCTTCTGGCAGTTCCAGAACCCGACCGACGTCTTATTCAGCCTCATCAAGGCGATGGCGATGGCGCTCGTCATCGTGATCGTCGGCTGCTACTACGGCTATACGGCGAGGGGCGGTCCGGTCGGCGTCGGCACCGCGACGGCGAAGTCGATGGTCGTCAACCTCGTGTCCGTCCACCTGATCGGGATGCTCGGCACCCAGCTGTTCTGGGGCGCCAACCCGCGTGCGCCGATCGGCGGATGACCCTGTGGGCCCGCGGCCGGACACGGTGTTCTGAATTACACTCGTTTCAGGAGGAGAGTCGATGAGCGCCGCTCAGGACGAGTACCGGTTCCACACCTACAAGGTCTATCCGTCGGGCCGGCCCGACGCGGTCCAGTTCGTCGACACCCACAAGTCGTTCGGACACTCCCACATCCTCCAGGGCCTCAACATGGGCCTGCCGGAGGGCATGGTCTCGATGATCCTCGGGCCGTCGGGCACCGGCAAGTCGGTCTGCATCAAGCACATGGTCGGCCTGCTGTACCCGGACTCCGGCGACGTGCTCGTCCACGGCCAGTCGGTCCCGAACCTGCCCGACGACGACCTGTTCGAGATGCGCAAGAAGTTCGGCCTGCTGTTCCAGGACGGCGCCCTGTTCGGCTCGATGAACCTCTACGACAACGTCGCCTTCCCGCTGCGCCAGCACACCGAGAAGGGCGAGGACGAGATCGAGCACATCGTCATGCGCCGCCTGCACGAGGTCGGCCTCGGCTCCTCCGCGTCGAAGATGCCGAACGAGCTGTCGGGCGGGATGCGCAAGCGAGCGGGCTTCGCGCGTGCGCTCGTGCTGGAGCCCGACATCGTGCTCTTCGACGAGCCGGACTCGGGCTTGGATCCGGTGCGCACCGCGCTGCTCGGCGAGCTCATCCTCGAGATTCACCGCGACATGATGGAGGAGGCGCAGGAGAAGCAGAAGCCGCACCTGCCGACGTTCTGTGTCGTCACGCACGACATCATGAGCGCGCGCCGCGTCGCCGACTACATCAACGTCCTGTGGAAGGGACGGATCGTCGAGGCGGGCCCGGCCGAGGACATGCTGAACTCCGACAACCCGTTCATCCGCCAGTTCCTCTCCGGCGAGTCCGAGGGCCCGCTCACGATGGACTGAGCACCGCCTCCGCGGGCGGTCTCGCCGGACGATGAGGACGATCGCGAAGCGGCTGTCGGAGCTCCCCGCGCGGCGGCCACTGGCGATGCTCGCGCTGGTCGCGGCGCTCGCCGTCGCCGGCGGGATCCTCGCGCTCGGGCTGCGGCCCTCGGCGGCCACCGACGCGTTCGTCTCCGCCTCCTCGCCCGCCTATCGGGCCACCGTGCAGGAGCAGCGCCATTTCGGCTCGGACGCCGTGGCGGTGCTCGTCCGGGCCCCGCTCGCCAAGCTCCTGCGGCCGGCCGCGCTGCACTCGCTCACCGAACTCGAGGCGTGCCTCGCGGGGCAGTCCGTATCGCGGAGCGCGACGCTCCAGGCCGACGTGCCGGCGCCGGCCGGCAGCCACGCGCCGTACGGCGGACCCTCCAGTCCGTGCGGGGCGCTCATGCGCCACCACCCGGCGCTCGTCGTCTACGGGCCGGGAACGTTCCTCAACCGCGCGGTGGCGGCGATCAACGGATCGCTGCGGGGCGCGCTCGCCGGGGTGCGAGCGGCCGGCGATCGCGCCGCCGCCACCGCCGAGCGGCTCGCCCGCGCCCGCGGACTCGGTCGCCAGGCCGTGCTCGCCGACGGCGCCGCCGCCCGCGAGGCGGAGGAGATCGCCCAGCTACAGGCGCTGGAGCGCGCGGCGGGCGGCACGGGTCTCGACGCGCTTCCCTCGATCACGAACGAGGCGTTCATCCGCCGGGTCGTGTTCGGCCCCCGTGGAGCGACGCCGCGCTCCCGGGTGCGCTACCTGTTCCCCGGCGCCGACGCCGCGCTCATCCAGGTTCGCCTGCGCGCGTCGCTCAGCGCCGCGGAGCAGACGCGCGCGATCCGCTGGATCCGCGAGGCGGTCCGGATGCCGCGCTTCCGGCTGCCCGCCGGCGGCAGCTATGTCGTGAGCGGGGTGCCGGTCGTCGTCGCCGACCTCGCCGGCCAGATCACGGGCGCGATCGGCGTCCTGTTGATCGTCGCGGTCGGCGTCATGGCGCTCGTGCTCACGCTGCTGTTCGGGCGCCCGCCGCGGCTGCTGCCGCTCGCGGTCGCGCTCGCCGCCACCGGGATCACGTTCGGGGCGCTCGCGCTCCTCGGGGTCGCGCTCACGCTCGCGTCGGTCGCCGTGCTGCCGGTCCTGCTCGGGCTGGCGGTCGACTACGGCGTCCAGCTGCAGTCGCGCGCCGACCAGGACGGCGTGCGCCCCGCGCTGCCCGCGATCGCGACCGCGGCGCTCGCGACCGCGGCGGGGGTCGCGGTGCTCGAGCTCTCGCCCGTGCCGATGGTCCGCGGCTTCGGCATCGTGCTCGTTGCCGGGATCGCGGTCGCGCTCGGCTGCACGCTCGCCGTCGTGCCCGCCGCGCTGTCGCTGCGCCGCTCCGGCGGCGGGCTCGTCGGGGCCTCGCTGCGCGGCGCCGGCGAGCTCCTCGCGCCGCTCGGCGCGCTTGCCGGCCGGGCGCGCTCGGCCGCGCTTGCGTCGCTGCGTGGCGCGGGCGAGATCCTCCGCGTCCCGTCGCGGCGGGACCGAACGCGCGGGACCATCGGGGCGCTCGCGCGTCATCCGGTGCGGGTCCTGGCCGTGGGGGTCGTGCTCGCCGTCGGCGGCTGGGTCGCCGACTCGCACACGCCCGTGCAGTCGGACATCACGAAGCTCGTGCCGCAGTCGACGCCCGCGATCCACGACCTGCACACGCTCGAGGCGGCGACCGGCGTCTCGGGCGAGATCGACGTCGCGGTGCGCGCCCGCGACGTCGCCACCCCGGCGGTCGTCGCCTGGATGAGCCGCTACGAGTCCGAGCTCCTGCGCCGCTTCGGCGGCTCCGACTGCGCCCACGCGACCCTCTGCCCGGCGCTGTCGCTGCCCGACCTGTTCAGCACGACCGGTGGCTCCGGGGCGGTCGGGTCGACCCCGACCCGGCCGCAGATCGACGCGTTGCTGGACGCCGTCCCGGCCTACTTCTCCTCGGCGGTCATCACCCGCGACCGTCGGGAGGCGACGCTTGCGTTCGGCATCCGGCTGATGCCGCTCTCCCGCCAGCAGCGGGTGGTCGCGGCGATGCGCGCCCGGCTGCACCCGCCGCCGGGCGTGCGGGCCGCGCTCACCGGCGTGCCGGTGCTCGCGGCCGAGGCCGACGCGGCCCTCGCCTCGCCCGGGCGGCGCCTGCTCACCGTGCTCGCCGGCCTCGTCGCGGTCGCGCTCGTGCTGCTCGTCGTCTTCCGCCATCCGGGCCGCGCGCTCGCGCCGATGATCCCGATCGTGCTCGCGACCGGCTGGTCGGCGCTCGTGCTCTACGCGCTCGGCATCCCGCTGAACCCGATGTCGGCGACGCTCGGGGCGCTCGTGATCGCGATCTCGACCGAGTTCAGCGTGCTCCTCTCCGAGCGGGTGCGCCAGGAGCGCGCGGCGGGGGCGCCTGCGGCCGCGGCGCTCGCCGGCGCCTACCGCTCGACCGGGAGCGCGGTGCTCGTCTCGGGAGTGACCGCGGTCGCCGGCTTCGGCGTGCTCGTCGTGTCGGACATCGCGATGCTCCGCGACTTCGGCCTCGTCACGCTCGTCGACCTCACGGTGTCGCTCGGCGGGGTGCTGCTCGTGCTGCCCGCGGCGCTCGCGCTCGCCTCGCCGGCGCGCGAGGGCCGGGGGGCACGCCGCAGGCCCGTGCTCCGCCGGCGTCGGGGCAGGGCGAGGGTCGCAGCCGGACGACTCACGCCGCCGACCTTCAGGCGAGGCCGGATGCCGAGCGGAGGCGAATAGCGTGAGCGACGAGCCCGACGCGCCACGGGAGCCGGAGCTCACCCGGCTCGATCCCGACGCCGTCGCGCGCGCGGCGCGGCCCGTCCCCAATGCGGCGCCGCCGCCCGTCATCGACGTCCGCCCGTACCGCTGGGCGATCGGGATCATCGGCCTGACGCTCGTCGTGGTCATCGGGGTCGTCCAGTTCCTCACCCACGGTCGCGCGACGACGGGAGTCGCGCCGGGCCACCGGCTGCGCTGGTTCGCGGCCGCCCGGGCGGACACCGGTCTGCGCGGCGACGCGAACCTGCACCCGACGTGCCGGATGGCCGCGCACGACCCGCGGGCGCTCAACCTCTGCATCGACGCCCACCGCGCTCCGGTCGTCGTTTCGTTCTTCCTCACGAGCTCGCCCTCGTGCGTCGCCCAGGTCGACGCGCTCCAGGCGCTCTCCGGCCGCGACCGCGGGATCGAGTTCCTGGCCGTCGCGGTCCACGCCACCCGGGCGGCGACGCTCCGCCTCGTCCGCAGCCACCACTGGACGATCCCCGTCGCCGAGGATCCCGACGGCGCCGTCGGGGAGCAGTACGGCGTCGTCGCCTGCCCGATGGTCGAGCTCGCTGCGCGCGGGGGCATCGTCCGCGACCGCCTGATCGGCGACCGGTGGACGAGCGTCGCGGCGCTCGCTCCGCGTGTCGCGGCGTTGACGCGCGGTGGGACGTCCGCCGGGTGAGCGCGGGGGACGGTCCGCTCGGGGAGACGTGAGCGCGATGAGCGCGACGGAGGACCCACGCCCCGGGCTGGTCGCGCCTGAGCTCGCCGCCGAGCTCCCGGGCGTGAGCCTGTGGTGGGTCGCCGCCGCGGCGCGGCCCGGGCCGGTGGGGGAGGCGCTCGCCCGCCGGCTCCGCCTCCTGTCCGACCGCCTGCGCGGCGCGGACGCCGTCGCGCTTCGCACGCGCCCGGTCGTGCGTGCCTACCGGGCGTTCGCGCGCGAGGTCGGCCTCGACCCCGACCGCGAGCGCGTCCCGGCCGAGCGTGCCGCGCTCGCGCGGCTCATGCACGGCGCCTCCACGGCCCGGGACCGGACCGAGGCCGCGTGTCTGCTCGCCGTGCTCGAGACCGGCGTCGGTGTGTGGGCGCTCGACGCCGCCGCCGTCGCGCCGAGCGGGCCGCAGCTCCGCCTGTGCGGAGGCGCGCTCGTCGTCGCGGACGCCGCGCGCGTGCACGCGCCGGTGCTCGGCGACCCGCTCCCTGGCTCTGCGCCCGGCCCGCGGACGCGGAGCGTCGTGCTCTTCGCGCTCGGCGTTCCGGGCGTGCCCGAGGTCCATCTGCACGAGGCGCTCTGGCAGGCGCAGGGTGCGCTGGCGACCGCGGACGCTTGATACTGTCGGCACGCATGGGACAGGCCGTGGTCTCGGACTCTGTCGCGGGCAGACACCGCGTCGTCTCGGTCGACGAGCGCGTCGCACGGGCGGCCGAGCGCGCCGCGCGGATGACGCTCCGGCGACAGATCGCGCGCCTCGAGGCCGAGCTGTCCGCGTCGGTCGTCCGCTCGTTCGAGCGACGTGGCCGCGCCGAGGCGGCCCGACCGCGCAGCGACCGGGCGCAGCGCGGTCCGCGGCTGCTCGACCTCGGCGAGCTTGAGCGCGTGCGCGACGAGCTCGCGGTGCGCCTGCGCGACGCCGAGACCGCCGCCACGGAGCTCGCCGAGCGTCAGGCCGCCGCGCGCGCTCTCCTGGAGGAGATGCGGCTCGACCCGGGCCGCCACCGCTTCACCCGCATCCCGTTGCGCGAGCTGGGGGAGCCCGGCTGCGGGGTGTGGCAGGTGCGCCCGCGGCTCGGCCTGATCGGCATGCTCGCGGGCTGGTGGGAGCTCACGCTCTCCTCCGGCTGTCCGTTAGGGCCCTTCACCCCGATCGGTGATGCGGGCGCTGCTGCGCACCGGGACCGGAGCCGTCGTCCTCCTGTCGATCATGATCCTCGGGTCGATCGTGCTCTGGGTGGGCACGCCGCTGCTCTGGCTGTGGGTCGGCTCGCAGGTACAGGGAAACACGCAGTCGCTCGGTGACGCGCTCGCCGTCGCGTTCGCCGGCGTCGTCGTCTCGATCGTCGTGCTCGCCTCGATCCTGTCCCGGCTGTCGGACGTCTACCGCTCCAACTGCCTCGCGCGCGGTCGGGACGATCCCGGTCACGTCGTGCTGGAGGCGGTGCTCGTCGTGAGCGCCGCGATCACGATGGCCGCTTTCGCGATCTGGTTCTTCTTCTTCGCGGGCGCGGCGCCCGCCCCGATCGGGATCCAGATCTGAGGATCGGGCGCGCGGAGACGAAGCCGGTCGCGTCGCGAACGGCCGCGACGGCCGGGCATGCCGCGAACGGCCGCGACGGCCGGGCATGCCGCGAACGGCCGGGACGCACGCCGTCAGCCCCGCGGGGCGACATGCGTCCCGGCGCTCGACGACCCTCGCTCCGTCAGGCCACGAGCTCCATGACGCGCCTCGCCGAGGAGGCGTCGTTCAGCGACTCGGCGAGCATCCGGCGCTGGCGCTCGGTGAGCGACCCGATCTGCTTGGTCTCACCGATCTGGTGGCGCGCCAGGAACTTGTGGCACCTCATCTCGCCCCACCGGCGCTGGCTCATCAGAAGCTCACCCACCGGCCAGGTGTCTGCGGCCTCGGGGCACTCGAGGATGATCTCCGCGGCAGAGACCTCGCCGAGCGCGACCCGTCGCTTCATCTCCGCGCGCGCGAACCGGATCCTGTTGGCTCGCGCGAGCGCGCGCTGTCGCTGCGGCCCGGGGGTCTTCGTGGCGGTCTGCCTCATGTGGCGCTCTCACTTCCCTGGATTGGTGTGTCCGATGTGCGGACGTTGACGTTCATCGACCCACGCGGCCGTCTGGACGGCCGGCGCGAATCGACCCTGTGTGTGTAGCGGGGCCGGCACACGCCCCTCTCGTGGACCCGGGTCCCCGGAGCCCATCTCTGCGGGGATCTCGACCCACCCGGCCGACCCGCACCTGCGACGTCCCGAAACCTAGAACACCGATCCGGTCACAGCAATGTCACAGCATGAACACATGCGCTCAGAGCGCGTTTTTTCTGTGCGTGGCTCGGCGGACGTGCGAGCCACCGCCCGGCCGCCGGCAGAGGGAGGCCGGAGCCACAGCCCGGCCGCCGCCAGAGGGAGGCCGGAGCTACCGCCCGGCGCCGGGCAGCGGCCCGTGCTCGGCCTCGAACGCCCGCTTCACCGTTGCGAACCGCTCGAGCGCGAGATCGAGCGTCGGCTCGTCGTGGGTCGCCATCACGCTCGTGCGCAGCAGCGCGCCGGCCGGGGGCACGGCCGGGTGGACCGCGACGTTGACGAACACGCCGGCGTCGTAGAGCGCGCGCCAGAGCAGCGCCGCCTTCCAGTCCTCGCCGACGACGACCGGGACGACCGTGGTCACCACCTCCGAGCCGTCCGCCAAGCGCGTCGGGCTCACGACGTCGAACCCGAGCTCGGCGAGGCCCGTGTGCAGGTAGCGCGCGTTCGCGCGCGTGCGGGCCATGAGCTCCCGCCCCTCCTCGGAGCGGCAGATGCGCACCGCGGCGAGTGCCGCCGCCACCGCGGCCGGAACCGCCGCGGCGGTGAAGATGAACGACCGCGCACCGAGCCGCAGGTACTCGATCACGTCCGCAGAGCCGGCGATCACACCGCCGGCGGACGCCAGCGACTTCGAGAACGTCGCCATCCGCAGATCGACGCGATCCTCGACCCCGAGCAGCTCGCACGTGCCGGCGCCGCGCGCCCCGAGCACCCCCAGCGCGTGCGCCTCGTCGACCATCAGCCGCGCGCCATGCTGAGCGCAGAGATCCGCGATCTCCGGCAGCGGAGCGATGTCGCCCTCCATCGAGAAGACGCCGTCGACGACCACGAGCACACCGCCGCCGTCTCCCTCTGCCGCCTGCAGGCGCTTGGCGAGCAGATCGAGGCGGTTGTGGCGGAAGGGGCGGATCTTCGCCCGCGAGAGCAGACAGCCGTCGAGGATCGACGCGTGATCGGTCGCGTCGGCGATCACCGTGTCGCCGGGCCCGAGGATCGTGCCGAGCGCGCCGAGGTTCGCCTGGTGGCCGGTCGTGAACACGATCGCGTCCTCGGTGCCCATCCAGTCGGCGAGCTCCCGCTCGAGTTCGACGTGCAGATCGAGTGTGCCGTTGAGGAAGCGCGACCCCGTGAGTCCGGTCCCGTACCGGCGGACCGCGTCGATCGCGGCCTCCCGGACGCGCTCGTCGCCGGTCAGCCCGAGGTAGTTGTTGGAGCCGAGCATGATCCGCTCAGCGCCCTCCATCTCAACGACCGGTCCGGTCGCCCCCTCGAGCACGTGGAAGTACGGGAAGATGTTCGCCTGGCGGGCGGCGTCGAGCAGCTCCCGGCGCTCGTCCTCGTGGACCTTGGCGAAGACGTCGGTCGTCGTGGGCACACGGGCACTGTAGAGCCTTGCGAGGATCGCATCGTGCGGCCTTTGCGGCGGCGGCCACTCCGGAGCTGCGCCAGCCGACCGCCGGCGCTGTCACCATTGCAGTCGTGAGTCCACATCCCAACCCCGGTCAGCTCGACGAGACGCCCGCCGTGCAGGCGGTCGTCGCCGACGACGTCCTGGAGGAGGCCGTCGACGGCGAGCCCGTGTTCGACGAGCCGGACCGCTCCGGCGAGCCCGAGCGCAGCGTCGTCCCCTCGCTCGGCGCCGCGCTCGCGCCCGTCGCCAGCCCGGCCGTCGTCCAGGCGGCCGCCGCTGCGGCCACGGGCTTCGTCGCGGGTGCCGCGACACTCGCGATCGTCCGCGGGGTCGCTGGCCGTCGCGTCTCCCGCGCCGTCGTCCGCCGCCGCGCTGAGGCGCTGCCGATCGTCGGCACGCGCAGCTTCCTGATCGACATCCACATGCTCCGGGCCGAGTGAGGCCCCGGCTCGCGCCGACAGCGACCGGCGCCTACGCCGTCGAGGTGCGCGTCGAGGTCCGCCCGCGCTGGCCGTTCCGGCTCGGCCGTGCGAACGGCATGGACGGCCTGCAGCGCGTGCGCGGCGGCGTCGTGCACCGCCTGCTGCATCGGGGCGCGGCGCCCGTGTGGGTGCGGATCGCGCAGCTCGGCTCAGACCGGGTGCTGTTCGGCGCCCGCGCCGCCGACCGCGAGCTCGCCGCGTGGGGGATCGAGCGGATGCGCCTGGCGACCGGCATCGACCAGGACCTCGCCGCGTTCTACGAGCGCTTCCGCGACGACCCGCTGATCGGCGCCTCGGTCCGCCGCACCCCCGGGTTGCGGGTCAGCGGGCGCCCTGAGCCGTTCGAGGCGCTCGCCTGGGCGGTGTGCGAGCAGCTCATCGAGTACGAGCGCGCGGCGGCGATCCAACGCCGGCTCATCGCCCGCCTGGGACGGCGCTGCGCGGAGTCGGGGCTGGCCGACTCCCCGACGGCGGCGAGGCTCGCAGCCCAGGCGCCGGCGCTCCTCGCGTCGCTCGACCTCTCCGAGGGGCGCGCGCTCGCGCTCGTGCGCGCGGCGCGTGAGGTGGCGCGCGGGCGCGTCGACCTGCACGGTGAGCCGCACGAGGCCGGGTGGCGACGGCTGCGGGCGATCCCCGGCATCGGCTCCTGGACCGTCCAGTGCCTGGCCCTGCACGGACAGCAGCGCCTCGACCAGCTGCCCGCCGGCGACCTCGCGTACATCAAGCTCGTCGGCAGGATCATCCACGGTCACCCCTGGGGCCGCGCCGACGAGTCGCAGGTGCAGGAGTTCTTCGCGCCCTACGCGCCATGGGCGGGCCTCGCCGGAGCGCACGCCCTGCGTTCGACGGGCAGCGGTGCGGCCGGACGGATGGCCGCCTGACGTGGCCCAGGCGGCGCCTTCGGACGACCGGGCGCCTGACGTGTCGCGTACGAAAAGGTCGCTGGTGGGCAGCAAAACGGACGCGACCCCACCGCCCCGGCGCGCGGCCACGGGCTGGTGTTGCCGATCTGGTCGCTCCCAGCGCTCATCTCGTAGCTCGGCGGCACGGCACGAGCCGGAAGCGCACGGTTTCCCAGGGCGCCCGCCCGAGCGCCGCGTGGAGGTCGGTCTCGGTCTGGTACGTGGCGGTCAGCCGCCGGCCCTCGGTCTGAACGAGCACGCCCGCCGGGTCGGCGAACGGCCACGGCCAGAGCGAGAGCGTCGTCTCGCCCTCGCGCTCGGCGACGGCCCGCAGCTCAAGGTCGATGCGCGAGCCGCCCGCGGCCGGGACCGATCGCAGCGTGTACGGCGCCCAGTCGAGCAGGAGCGCAAGCGAGAGCCCGTCCCACGCCCAGACGAGGTCGCTGTTGCGCGCGATGAGCTCAGGAGCGGCCGCCAGCCAAACGCAGAGCTCCGCCTCTCGTGCCTGGGACTCCGACCGCAGCGTGCGCACCGACGTGGCCGCCGGCTCGGGCAGCTCATCGACGTCGCGCAGCTCGGAGAGCCGCCGGCCGTGCATCGTCGCCAGGAGCGCCGCCCAGCGGCTCTGCGCGATCAGCCGCGGCGGCCCGTGTCGCCAGAGCTCGGCGGCCACGCCGGGATCGAGCTCGAGGAACGAGACCGGCAGGCCGGTGTCGGGGTTGAGCGCCGGCGTGAGATCCCATTCGCCCCAGGCGAGGTCGTGCTGCTCGGCGCCGAGCGCCACCTCCTCGAGCGGCTCGACCGCGCCGAACCGCTCGTTGCCCCAGGCGCGGGCGAACTGCCCGCACAGCCGGGCATGCGCCGGCTGCCCGACCGCGAGCACGCCGGCGGCGTCACGGCGCAGGACCATCAGGTGCCCTCGCCGGCGGCGTCGCGGCCGATGAGCATCACGGCCCCTGGCCGGCGAGCAGGTCGTTCGGCCCGGCGCCGGCCCAGGCGCTCGGCGTGCTGATCACCTGCTGGGCGGTGAGGAAGCGGCCGAACGCCCGCCACTGGCCCGGGTCCTGCCAGCCCCAGGGGCGGCCGGGCCCTGGGAACATCTGCGGGAGCGTCGCGGTGAGCACCGCGCGCGACACCGCCGGGTCGAGCCCCGGACGCGCGGCCCGCAGCGCGCTCAGCCCCGCCGCCGGGTCGCGGCGCACCGCCTCGTAGCCGCGTCCGAGCGCCTGCACGAAGCGGCGCAGCAGGTTCGTGTGCGGGGCGTAGTAGAAGACGCGCGTGGCGAGCACGAGCCCGTCGTAGCGGGGCAGCCCGAGCCTCCCCGCGGGCACCACCTCGACGCGCTTGTGGCGGGCGCGGAGCGCGGCGGCGACGGTCGGGGCGTCCTCGCCATAGTAGGCGTCGACCCGCCCGGAGAGGAGCGCCGCCACCGGGTTCGAGCTCACGTTCACGCGGCGAACCCGGCTCGACGGGACGGCGGCGCGGCGCAGCATGACGCCCAGCAGCGTCGCCTCGGAGGCGAGGCCGCTGACGCCGAGCCTCGCGCCGCGGAGCGCCCGCACCGAGTCGATCGCGCGGTGCCTGCGCCGGTTGATCGAGACGATCGTCGCCTGCGGCCCGTGCGTGATCGCGCCGAAGCCCGTCACCTTCTGTCGCCGATTGCGGGCGAGCATGAGCTCGGGCTCGGAGGCGACCGCGACATCGGCGCGGCCGGTCTCGGCGTCGCTCAGCGCCTGCTCGCTGCTCGTGGCGCTGATGAGGCGCAGATCGATTCCGGCGCGGGCGAGGGCCCCGTCGGCGCGCGCGGCGAAGATCCCCGCCTGTGCCGCGCCGGCGCGCTCGTCGAGCGCGAGCGTCAGCGACTGCGCCCGTGAGGCGACGGGGTTGATGCGCGTCTTCATCTCGCCGCAGGCGCTGAGCGCCAGGGCCGCGGCGAGCAGACACGCGGCCACGGTCAGGGTCCGTCTCATCGGTGCTGAAGCTCACTTCCGATCGGTTGCCGTGACCAGGGTAGGGCGATCCGCTCGGCGAGGACGATCGCGAGGAACAGCACGATCGCGAACACCGACAGGATCGCGACCACCGCGAACGCGCGCGCGGTGAGGAGCTGGCCGACCGACTGCAGGAACACGTAGCCGAGCCCGGAGTCGGCGCCGGCCTGCTCGGCGAACACGGCCCCCAGCACCGCAAAGATGACCGCGATCCGGGCGCCGGTGAACACGCCGGGGAGCGCCGAGGGGAGCTCGACGAGCCAGAACAGGCGGCGTCGCGGGGCGCCGAACGTCGCCATCACCTTGGCGAGCTCCGGGTCGACGGCCGCGAACCCGGCGAGCGTCGT
>DATGKS010000066.1:0-21455 GCA_035294545.1 Solirubrobacteraceae bacterium
TCGCGTGGTTCTCGACGAGGTCGATGATCCCGACGAACTCCGACTCCGCGCCGATCGGCAGCTGGATCGGGATCGGGTTGGCGCCGAGCCGGTCGACCATCGTCTTGACGCCCTGGGCGAAGTTCGCGCCGACGCGATCCATCTTGTTGATGTAGGCGATGCGCGGGACGTTGTACTTGTCCGCCTGGCGCCAGACCGTCTCGGACTGCGGCTCCACGCCGGCGACCGAGTCGAACACGGCGATCGCGCCGTCGAGCACGCGCAGCGAGCGCTCGACCTCGACGGTGAAGTCGACGTGGCCGGGCGTGTCGATGATGTTGATGCGGTGGTCCTTCCACGTCGCGGTCGTCGCCGCCGACGTGATCGTGATGCCGCGCTCCTGCTCCTGCTCCATCCAGTCCATCACGGCCGCGCCCTCGTGGACCTCACCGATCTTGTAGGTGCGGCCCGTGTAGTAGAGGATGCGCTCGGTCGTCGTCGTCTTGCCGGCGTCGATGTGCGCCATGATTCCGATGTTGCGGGTCTTCTCGAGCGTGAACTTGCGTGGCATGTCGATCTCTGGTGACTGTGGGGGGTCGTTGGGGGCCTGACCCCAACTGTCGGGGTTGATGGGGGGCTTACCTCCCCATCTGTGCATGAAAAAGGGCCCTGCCGGGCCCCATCACGACACGGACGTCTGCGACGGGCGGGGGACTATGTGGTCGGGGTCTCCATCGGATGGATGCTCCGCGCCCGGACGTGAGCACGGAGGACCGGACCCAGCCCGAGGCGGACACCGAATATAGCACCCGCCCCGCGCCGCCACGCGGCCCCAAGCAGCAGAAACGCGAGGGCCGCCTACCGCACGGGACCGGGGGCTGCGGTAGGACAACCCTCGCGTTCCGACAATCTAACCCCGCTTGTGTAGGGGTTGTGTTGATCCCGTCTAAGTGTCGATAAACGGAGCGCCGGAGCCGCAGGGACCCGCTGCGCTCAGGCGCTGGGAGATGTCGGACGTCCGGTCGTCCCCCGGTGGTGACGCTCTCCGTCACAGGCGCAGGCACCGGCCGAGAGACGGGATGATGGCCCGCGTGCGCGATCCCGACGACAGCCGCTCGTCCGCTTTCTCGACGGCGATGCCGAGGCGTTCGTCGCGTTCTACCGGCGCCACCTGCCCGCAAGCGGCCGCCCGCCTCCCCGGACGGCCGGCGAGCGGTTGCTCTCCGCCGGGCTCGCTCTCGCGAGCGGCGCGGCGGTCGTGATCGCCGCGTTCACGCTGCTGCACATCCGCTCCGGAAGCGCGCTCCGTCCGCCCGCCGACGGCGGCCGATCGTCGCTCCGATTCCGCGGTCGGCGCGCACGAACCGCGCGGGTCAGACCCTGCACGGGACGGCGGCCGGCACGGTGGTCGTCGTGCCTGCCTCACGCCTCGCCTCGGGTGCTGACGCTGCGGGGGACGATGACGGCCGCCGCTGACCCACCGACCGCGGGCCGGCCGCGGACGGGTCCAGCCCGCTGAAAATCTCGCACGCACCGCTCCGGACCCGAGCCCGTGCGAGATCGACCGCAACGAGCGAAGCCGATCGCTCACACGGCAGCGCCGGCGTCGATGCGTGCGGAAGACTCATCGCCGTGGGCGCCGGCATTGAGCCGTGCGTGACCCAACGCCGACCCACCGGGCCTCGGCTCGCCGGCGCTCCGGGTGCCAAGGGTTGCCCACCGGGCTGTATCTCGCGCCCTGCCGATCCCGTGCCGATCCCGAGCGACCCGAGCGACAGCCGGGCGCGGGGGGCGGGGTCACGCCCTTCGCCGATCGCGGGCGCCGACCCGAATCCGGTCGCGAGAGACGTCCGTCGCTCGTTTGAGCGAAGGCCGGTCGCCGGCGGGCGGAGCATGAGGCCTTCCCCGATCGCGGACGCACCGTCCGCGGCGGCGTCACATCAACAGAGCAGCGTTTTCGGGGAAGGGCCTGACGCCCCGGGCCCTGCTACCAGCGGTAATGAGCGAAGGCCTTGTTGGCCTGCGCCATGCGGTAGATGTCGTCCTTGCGCTTGTAGGCGTTGCCCTGCTGCTGGATCGCGTCGAGCAGCTCGTGGGCGAGCTTCTGGGCCATCGTGCGCTCCCGGCGAGCGCGGGCGAACTGGACGAGCCAGCGGACGGCGAGCGTGCGGGCGCGCCGCGCGGGCACCTCGACCGGCACCTGATAGGTCGCGCCGCCGACGCGGCGCGAGCGAACCTCCAACACCGGCGTGAGCGCCTTGATGCCGGCCTCGAGCTGCTCGACGGCGTTCTTGCCGGAGCGCTCCCCGAGGATCGCGAGCGCGTCGTAGACGATCTTCTCGGCGACGGACTTCTTGCCGTCCTCCATCACCTTGTTGATGACCTGCTGGACGAGGCGGTTGCGGTGGACGGGGTCCGGCTCGATCGGCCGGATCTGGGCGGCGGCGCGACGCGGCATTACTTGGCCTTCACGCCGTACTGCGAACGCGCCTTCTTGCGGTCGCCGACGCCGGCGGCGTCGAGCGTGCCGCGGATCACCTTGTAGCGGAAGCCCGGCAGGTCCTTGACGCGACCGCCGCGCACGAGCACGACGGAGTGCTCCTGCAGGTTGTGGCCCTCGCCCGGAATGTAGGCGCCGACCTCCATGCCGTTCGTCAGCCGGACGCGCGCGACCTTGCGCAGCGCCGAGTTCGGCTTCTTCGGCGTGACCGTGTACACCCGGGTGCAGACGCCGCGACGCTGCGGGGCGGCGATCTTCTTCTTGCGACCCTTGCCCGACTTCAGGCCCGGCGTGGCGAGCTTCTTCTTGGGCGTCGTGCGGCCCTTGCGGATCAGCTGTGAGGTGGTCGGCATACGCGCCCGCAGGCTAGCAGGCCAGCTCGGGGCAGGGCCCCCGGAAGGCCCCACCGCTTGCGAGCGACCACGCCGCAAGCGGAGAGCGTCGGGGGCCCGCCTCCGAGGACCGAGCTGGGTCAGGCGGGGACCGCGGCGAGCGCGGTGTCGACGTCGACGCTCTGCATGCCGACCGCCTCGGCGACCGGCGCGTAGGTGATCTCCCCGGCGGCGACGTTGACCCCGAGCTTCAGCCCCGGGTTCTCCTCGACCGCGCGATGCACACCCGCGTTCGCCAGGTGCACGACGTACGGCATCGTCGCGTTCGTGAGCGCGTACGTCGAGGTGATCGGCACCGCGCCCGGCATGTTCGCCACGCAGTAGTGCGTGATCCCGTCCACCTCGTACGTCGGATCGGTGTGCGTCGTCGGCCGGCTCGTCTCGAAGCACCCGCCCTGGTCGATCGAGACGTCGACGAGCACCGCATGGCGCTTCATCAGCGCGAGCTGATCCCGGGAGATCACGTGCGGCGCCTTCGCGCCGTGAACGAGCACGGCGCCGATCACCAGGTCGACCTCGGGCAGCTGCTCCTCGATGGACAGGGTCGAGGCGAACAGCGTGTCGGCGCGGCCGCCGAACGCGATGTCGAGCTCGCGCAGCCGGTCGATGTTGCGGTCATACACCGAGACGCTCGCCTCCATTCCGAGCGCGATGAACGCCGCGTTCATCCCGACGACGCCGCCGCCGATCACCATCACGTTCGCGGCCGCGACCCCCGGTACGCCGCCGAGCAGGATCCCGCGGCCGCCGAGCGGCTTCTCGAGCATGAACGCGCCCGCCTGCGTCGCGATCTTGCCCGCCACCTCCGACATGGGCGCGAGCAGCGGCAGCCGGCCCTTCGTGTCCTCGACCGTCTCATACGCGATGCACGTCGCGCCGGACTTCGCCAGCCCCCGCGTCAGCTCCGCGTCCGCCGCCAGGTGCAGGTAGGTGAACAGCGTGTGCCGCGGCTCGAGGCGCGCCACCTCCTCCGGCTGGGGCTCCTTGACCTTGACGATCATCTGCGCCTCGCCGAACACCGCATCCGCGTCGGGCAGGATCGTCGCGCCCTGCGCGACGTAGGCGTCGTCGATGATCGCCGACCCCTCCCCCGCCCCCTTCTGCACGTAGACCTCATGGCCCGCGTCAACGAGCTCCCGCGTGCCGGCAGGGGTCAGCGCGACGCGGTACTCGTCCTTCTTGATCTCCGTCGGTACGCCGATTCTCATGTCGTGATCTCCCGGCCGCGCAGGGCCAGCCAGAATTCGATCCGGTCACGCGCACTGGACAGGCTGCGCCCTGTCAGCTCCTCCACGCGCCGGATCCGATAACGCAACGTATGCCGGTGGCAGTAGAGCCGTCGCGCGGCTCGCTCCCACTGGCCGTTCTCTTCGATGAACGCTTCGAGCGACCGCATCAACTCGCCCCCGTAATGTCCGTCTCCGGCCTCGATCGGCCCGAGGATCGAGTCGCAGAACAGCCGCAGTGCCTCCTCGTCCTGCAGCGAGAGCAGCAGTTGGAAGGAGCCAAGATCCTTGTAGGTGGCCACGCGCGGACCCTCGTGCTCGGCGACGGGCGCCGGATGGCGTCCTGCGCCGTTCCCGTTGACCGCGAGCGCCCCGACCGGGTCGGCCATCGCCACCGCCTCCACCGCGCAGCGCGCCTCGTGGAAGCTGCGCCGCGCCCGCTCGGCCCGCACCGTGCGGCCGAGCCCGACCCGGGAGCGCAGGCCGACCGGGAGCCGCCGCGCGATCGAACGCGCGAGCGCGAGCAGCTCCGGCTCCTCGGCGCCGGGCACGAGCGCGCACGTGAAGGACGACCCGCCCGCTCCGTCGCTCGGCAGCGTGACGGTCGCGACGAGGCCGGCGCTCGCGTCCTCGCGCAGCGCCTCGGCGATCGCGGCCTCGGTCTCCTGGGGTGCGCGGCGAGCGGGTCGCGCGTCGTCGTGGCCGACGACGATCGCCGCGAGCGTCTCCCCGAGGCCGAACGGCGCGAGCCGACGTGCGAGCTCCGGCCCGGACAGCTCGCCGCTGAGGATCGCCGACAGCAGGTCGCCCGCCAGCCGCCGCTCGGTGTCGCCCGCGACCCGCTCGCGCAGCAGCTCGAGCGCGACGATCGTCACCGCCTGGTGGAGCGTGAGCCGGTCGAAGTCCGACAGCGGGCCGGAGTCCTTGATCGCGACGAGCCACGCCTGAGCGGTCGGTTCACGCGGCGCGCCGCCGTCGCCCGACGCCGACCCGGACAGCCCGGTCTCCGCGGCCACCGGGAGCGCGAGCGCCCGGTCGGCGAGCTCGGCGTGGGCGGGCAGGAACGCACGCGCGCGGGCGCGGGACTGGGACCGGTGGGGGGCGGGTGGGTGGGAATCGTGTCCGGCCCGCCGCTGGGCGAGCTCCTCGCGCAGCGCCCGGACCGTCTCGGGCTCGAGCGTGCGGCGGAACGCGTGCGAGGCGAGCACCCGCCCGCGCGCGTCGCAGATGAGCACGGCCGCCCCGAGCAGCGTGGCGAGCGTGCCGGCGAGCGCCTCGAGGCCCTGCTCGGAGAGAACGACCCGCTCAAGGCGCTCGTGCGCGGCGAGCGCCCGGCGCAGCACCGCGTACTGTTCGTTGACGAGCCGGGTGAAGGCGGCCTCGGTGACCGCGATGAACGGCGTCTCGTACGGGATCTCGAACACCGGGAAGTCGGCCTCGCGCGCCGCCTCGAGCAGCGCCGGCGGGACCTCCGGGTGGCCGAAGCCCGTGCCGAACCCGAGCCCGGCGAGCCGGTGGGAGGCGAGTCGGCGCACGAACTCGCGCTGGCGCTGGGCCGTGTCGAGCTGCATGCCGGTCGTGAGCAGCAGCTCGCCGCCCGACAGCCATGGCGTCGGGTCCCTCAGCTCGGTGATGTGAACCCAGCGGACGGGGACGTCGAGCGCGTCCTGCCCGGCGAGCGGACGGAGGCCGTCGAGCTCGCCGAGCAGGTCGCGCACGGTGACCATCGCACCGGAGGCTGTGACCTGGGTGTGCAGCGCCGTGGGGTCCTACGCGTGCGCGTGCATGCGCGCGTGAGCCTCGGTGAGCACCGGCCGCAGGATGCTCTCGATCTCCTCGAACTGCTCCGGACCGGCGATCAGCGGCGGCGAGAGCTGGATGACCGGGTCGCCACGGTCGTCGGCGCGGCAGATGAGCCCGCGCTCGAACAGCTCGCCCGAGAGGAAGCCGCGCAGCAGCGTCTCGGACTCCTCGTCGCTCCACTGCTCGTCGGAGTCCTGGTCCTTGACGAGCTCGATCGCGTGGAAGAAGCCCGCGCCGCGCACGTCGCCGACGATCGGGATGTCGCGCAGCGAGTCGAGCATCTCTCGGAACGCGCTCTCGTTGCTGCGCACGTTGTCGAGGATCCCCTCGTTCTCGAACGCCTCGATGTTCGCCAGCGCGACCGCGCTCGCGACCGGGTGGCCGGCGAACGTGAGTCCGTGCAGGAAGCTGTTCGTGCCCTGCATGAACGGCTCGGCGAGACGATCGGAGGCGATCACCGCGCCCATCGGGGCGTAGCTCGAGGTGATGCCCTTGGCGGTCGTGATGATGTCGGGCTGGTAGTCGTAGCGCTGAGCGCCGAACCACTCGCCGAGCCGGCCCCAGGCGCAGATGACCTCGTCGGAGATGAGCACGACGTTGTACTCGTCGCAGATCTCGCGCACGCGCTGCCAGTAGCCCTCGGGCGGCGTGAAGCAGCCGCCGGCGTTCTGCACCGGCTCCATGATGACCGCGGCGACCGTATCCGGCCCCTCGAACTCGATCCGCTTGGCGACGGCCTCGGCGAGGTCGTGCGCGGTGAGGTTCGGCTGGCGGAACGTGTTCGTGTTCGGCACGTGGCAGCCGCCGGGCGTGAGCGGCTCGAACGGCTCGCGCAGGCCGGTGATGCCGGTCGCGGTGAGCGCCCCGAGCGTCGTGCCGTGGTAGGCGATCTCCCGCGCGATCACCTTCGTCTTGAGCGGGTGGCCCGTGAGCTTGTGGTACTGGCGGCTGAGCTTGATCGCCGACTCGACCGCCTCCGACCCGCTGTTCGTGAAGAACACGCGGTTGAGGTCGCCGGGAGCCAGCTCGGCGATCTTGGCGGCGAGCTCGATCGCACGCGGATGGGCATAGGACCAGTTCGTGTAGAAGCCGAGCTCCTTGGCCTGGTCGGCGCCGGCCTGGGCGATGTCGGCGCGCCCGTGCCCGATGTTGACGCAGAACAGCGCCGACAGGCCGTCCAGGTAGCGCTTGCCCTGCTCGTCCCAGACGTAGCAGCCCTCGCCGCGGACGATGATGGGGATGTCGGAGTCCGCGTAGGCCGACATGCGCGTGAAATGCATCCACAGGTGGCGCTTGCCGAGCTCCTGGAGCGTGCTCGTCCGGGTTGCTTCCTGGGTGCTTGCCATATTCCCTTCCCTCGCTTTGCGGTGCGGTCTGCCGTTCTGTACAACGCTAACCGCGATCCGACCGGTTCTCAACCGGACGTTGTGGCGAAGAGCGGCGGCACCGTTGTACGAACCGTCCAGTGGCGCCGGCCGGCTCCGTGTCGTCCGGTCTCCCCCGGCGACACGCTCCACGCCGGGGGAGACCGACCCGCGCCATGTCAGTACTTCAGCGCGCGCTCCGCGAAGTAGTGGCCGGCCGCGATGTCCTCGACGAGTCCCGGACCGGTCGGGGTCCAGTCGAGCAACTCGCGCGTGATCGCGCTCGACACCGGCATGTCCATCGCGATGAACCTGGCGAGGAAGCCGAAGTGGGCGGGCGCTGCGTCGGCGCCGATCGCGCCCGCGGGGATCCCGAGGCCCTCGCCGATCGCCTCCGCGATCTCGCGCATCGACACGCCCTCCTCGGCCACCGCGTGCAGCACCGACCCGGCCGGCGCCCGCTCGATTCCGAGCCGCACGAGCCGCGCGGCGTCAGAGCGATGCACCGCGGCCCAGCGGTTGGCGCCGTCGCCGACGTAGGCCGCCAGGCCATGGCCGCGATCGGCCTCGACGATCTGCTTGATGAACCCGCCGTCGCCATCGCCGTGGACGGTCGGGGCGAAGCGGACGCTCATCGAGCGCACGCCGCGGTCGACGAGCGCGAGCGCCGTGCGCTCGTTCTCGATCCGGCCCCCGGAGCCTGGGAACGGCTCGGGACGCTCCTCCTCGGTGGCGAGCGCCCCCGGCCTCAGGCCCGCGACCCCGGAGGCGATCGCGAGCGGCCGGTCGCTGCCGGCCAGTTCACCGCCGATCGCCTCGATCGCCGCGCGGTCGGAGGCGACGGCCGCCTCGAAGTCGCCGTCGCGGAACGCGACATCGTGGCGGAACGCGAGGTGGACGACGGCGTCGGCGTCGCGGGCCCCGCGGCGGAGCAGGTCGAGGTCCTCGATGTCGCCGCGGAGCACGTCCGCGCCGAGCGCCTCGACGGCGGCGGCGGACTCCTCCGAGCGAGCCAGCCCCGTGACCTGATGACCCGCGTCGATGAGCTCCGTGGTGACGGCGGAGCCGATCCAACCGGACGCTCCGGTGACGAATACGCGCATGGCGTCTCCTGTCTGAGGGTGATGTCAGTTACTGCCATCGACCATAGCACGGATGATGTCAGGCGCTGACATGAGGGTATCCTCGGTTCGATGGCACGCTGGGAACCGGACGCCGCCGGGCGGCTGCGGCAGGCGGCGCTCGACCTCTACGCCGAGCGGGGCTACGAGGAGACGACGGTCGCCGAGATCGCGGCGCGGGCGGGCCTCACCGAGCGGACGTACTTCCGCCACTTCGCCGACAAGCGCGAGGTGCTCTTCCACGGCTCGACCGAGCTCCAGGAGGCGCTCGCTGCGGCGGTCGAGGAGGCGCCCGCCGACGAATCGCCGCTCGATGCGGTCGCGTTCGGGCTGCGGCGGATCGGGACGTTCTTCGACGAGCGGCGCGCGTTCTCGCTCCGTCGCCACGCCGTCATCCGCTCGAGCCCCGAGCTCCAGGAGCGCGAGCTCATGAAGCGCGACGCGCTCGTGGCCGCGCTCGTCGAGGTGCTCGAGCGTCGCGGGGTCGCCCCGGCGACGGCCGCGCTCGCCGCGGAATCGGGCATCTCCGTCTTCCATCTCGCCTACGCGCGCTGGATCGAGGACCCGGACGAGCGCAGCTACGCCGAGCACGTCGACGAGACGCTCGCGTCGCTGCGCGCGCTGACGGTCTCCCCGGCGCCGACCGGCTGAGCCTGCGCGCGCCTCGGTCCGCGCGGCCGGCCTGGAGCGGGCGGGCGGGGAAGGTCCCAACACTCAGGGTCAACCAGGTTCCCCACATGGGGGCGAACGTTCGCGTGGCAGCGCGGCCTCAGATCGTCAGCTGCCCGTCGGGGCGCGCCGCGTGCACCCGGATCACACGGCTGCCGCCGGCGATCGCCAGGCGCCACGGCCCGTCGCCGAGCGCGATCTCGCAGGCGGAGCGCCGCCCGAGCAGGATGCGCACGAGCGCGAGCGCCTGGTCGGCCGGCTGGGCGGGCGAGACGTAGGAGGCGCCGTCGTGCCCGGCGAGGCCCACGTCGCGCCGGTCCTCGACCTCGACGACGTAGAACGGCTCGCCCATCGCGGCCTCACCGCGCGACGGGACCGGCCTCGTCGCCGGTCTGGACGGGACGGATCGGGTCGCTTGACCACTCGCTCCACGAGCCGGGATAGAGCGCCGCGTCGATCCCCGCGAGCTCGAGCGCGAGCACCTCGTGCGCCGCTGTGACACCCGAGCCGCAGTAGGCGCCGACACGCGCTCCGATCCTCGCGCCGACCGCGGCGAACGCCTCGGCGAGCGCGCGCGGTGCGAGGAAGCGGCCCTCGCTGTCGAGGTTGTCGCGCGTCGAGCGATGGCGGGCGCCGGGGATGTGGCCGGCCCGCGGGTCGATCGGCTCGCTCTCGCCTCGATAGCGGTCCGCCTGGCGGGCGTCGAGAAGCGCGCCGCTGGGGTCGGCGGCGAGCGCGGCCGCCTGATCGGCGTCGAGCGTCGGCATGTGGCCGGGTGTCCCGTCGAAGTCCCCGGGCGCCCGAGCGGCGGCGTCCGGCACGCCGGACTCGGTGGGCCGCCCGGCGGCCGTCCAGGCGGGCAGGCCGCCGTCGAGCAGCGCCACGTCGCGGTGTCCGTGGTGGCGCAGCAGCCACCACGCGCGCGCGGCGATCGTGCCGCCCGCGTCGTCGTAGACGACGACCGGCCGCGCGGAGTCGACGCCCGCGGCGCGCATCGCCGTCACGAACGTGTCGGGGTCGGGCAGCGGATGCCGGCCCCGTCGCCCGTCCCCGACGGGGGCGGCGAGCGCCCTATCGAGGTCGACGAACGCCGCGCCGGGGATGTGCGCGGCCGCGTACCGGTCGGGCCGCGGGCCCTGTCCGAGGTCCCAGCGCACGTCGAGCACGGTCGGCCGCCGCGCGCGATCGGGATCGGCGAGCGCGTCCGCGAGCTCCTCGACACTGATCAGCGGCGATCCGCGCATGCGCGGAGTCTGACAGGCGGCCGCATGGACCGCGCGGCCCGCCGTGTCGGCCGCGCCGGGTTTGCGCCCGACCCGGATTCGTCGCAGATGCCGCTCTCAGCACGGGGTTTGCGACAGATTCAGATGGGCGAGGCCGACCTCGACGGATGAAAGGCCCCGCGGCGCTCTCTGAGCAACCCGATCCGGGGTCGGCGGCGGTCCGGGCTCGCCGGCGGCTGCGGGCTGCGCGCTCAGACGACCGCGGCGACGGCCGGCTGACCGACCGCGACGGTCGCGTCGGCCTCGACGGCGCGCATCGGCGCCGGGGTGAGCCAGGCGGCGATGAGCACGAGCACGAACGCGGCCACCTCGGCGGCGAGCATGAGCGGCTGGCCGGAGAGCGGGTCGCCGAAGACGACGATGCCGCCGATGATCCCGCCGACGTTCGCGCCGGTGCCGGTGACCGCGATCACCGCGACGGCGTCGCTCGACTGCAGCGCCTTGGCGGAGGCGTAGAAGGCGGCGACCGAGCAGAAGACCGCGATCGCGATCGGGGGCGAGAACAGACCGAGCGGCCCCTGGGCGGCGATCTCGCCGGAGACCGCCTTGATCGCAACGTCGGAGGCGGCGAACATGAGACCCGCGGAGGCGCCGAGCATGAAGCCGTGGTGGCGCACGACGCCGAGCTGCCGGCTGCACATGAGCGCGAGCGCGACGACGATGAACGTGCCCTCGAACGCCCCGAGGCCGAGCGGCGAGAAGCGGGAGTGGGGCCCGTGGATCGCCGGCAGGCTGAAGCCGAGCAGCAGCAGGCCGACCGCGGTGAGCACGATCCCCGTCCACTGCCGCCGCGTCAACTCGAGGCCGAACGTCCTCTCGGCCATGATCGCGAGGAGCACGACCCCGCCGGCGAGCACGGACTGGACGATCGTCAGCGGCGCCATCGACATCGCGGCGACGTGGAAGCCCCAGGCGCCCGTCGCGATCGCAAAGCCCATCGCGAACGTCTTGCACGTGAACAGCGACCTGGCGGAGCGCAGCGGGTGCAGGTACTCGACCGCCGGCACCTGGCAGGCGCCGCGATGCTTGAAGAGGAATCCGACGTTCGTGGCGAGGGCGCAGGCGAGCGCGAGCAGGATGCCGAGGATGATGTTCATGGGCGAGAAGGTCGGGGATCGAGGCTGGCGGCAGGCCGAGCGGCGGCCGTACTCACGTGTCGGCACCCATGTCAGGCGGCTTGAGGACGTGGGCGGGGCGTCCAGCGCTCGTTCGACACGTCGATGGGTGACAGGACGTCGGCACCGGCGGCCCAAATTGGCGAAGCCACCTAAAGGCACCCTATGCTGGAGCCTCGTCTTCTGTTAAGTGTCCACGGTCTGACCATTCGGCCGCCCGCTTCCCGGTTCCGGAGCGGCGGGGCGGTCACCGGGCCCGCCCGCCGCGCCGTGCCGGCCCCCGCCGCGTCGAAAGCGCTCGACCCCCTCCCGGACGCGGGCGAGCGAGCGCAGCCCGTGCTCGAACTCGACGGCGAGCGCGTCGGCCTCGGACAGGCCCTCCTGCTCGAGCACGGACAGGCGATCCTCGCGCAGGCACGTCTGCGGCAGCGCGGCGAGCTCACGGGCCACGACGCGAGCGGCGCCGAGCGCCTCCCCGGCGGGCACGAGCCGGTCGACGAGGCCGATCCGCTCCGCCTCCTCGGCGCCGACCGGGCGACCGGTGAGGATCATGTCAAGCGCGCGGCCACGGCCGATCAGCCGCGGCAGCCTCACCGTGCCCCCGTCGATCAGCGGAACGCCGAAGCGCCGGCAGAAGACGCCGAGCACGGCCCCGCGCTCGGCGACCCGCAGATCGCACCACAGCGCAAGCTCCAGTCCGCCCGCGACCGCGTGGCCGGCGATCGCCGCGATCACGGGCTTGGAGAGCCGCATCCGCGTCGGTCCCATCGGCCCGTCGCCGTCACGCGCGACGCGGTTTCCGTCCGGGCCGCCGACGGCGTGCAGGTCGGCGCCCGCGCAGAAGGTGCCGCCCGCGCCCCAGAGCACCGCAACCGACGCCCCCCGGTCGGCGTCGAACGCGCGGAACGCATCGGCCAGCGCGGCCGCGGTCGGACCGTCGACGGCGTTGCGTCGCTCCGGGCGGGCGAGGATGACCGTCGTCACCGGCCCGTCGCGCTCGACACGGACCGCCTCGGCGCTCATCGCGAGCCGCCCGCGGGGCTCGGCCCGGGAGCCGCCGGTCCGGTCGCCGGCGCCGTCCCGGGTCCCGGCGCCGCGCCGACCGCCCGGCGGACGAACGCCCGCAGCGCGGAGACGACCGCCTCCTGCGCGGGCGCGCTGCCGGATGGCGCGAGCGGGCCGACGAGTGCCGCACCGCACCCGCCGACGACCGCCGCGGCGGTGAACTCGACGTCGAGCGGGGGGATCTCGCCGGCGGCGATCGCGCCGCGCAGCGACTCGGCGACGAAGCGCGTGTACCGCGCGCGGTGGGCGAGCCGCTCGACGTCGACGCGCGGATCGACCGGCTCGGCGAGCAGCGCCCAGGCGAGGCGCGGGTTGCGCAGGGCGCGGCGGGCGAACGTGGCGAGCACCTCCTCGAGGCGGGCGACGACCGCCGCGTCCGACCCGAGGGCCTCGCCGGCGGCGAGCATCGCCCGCTCCTCCCGCGAGCACACGGCGCGGAACACCTCGACGAACAGGTCCTGCTTGGAGTCGAAGTGCCGGTAGAGCGTTCCCGCGGCCACGCCCGCGCGCTCGGCGACCTGCAGCACGGCGGCGCCCGCGTAGCCGTCCTCCTCGATCACCGCCCGCGCGGCGGCGAGCAGGCGCTCGCGCGTCGAGACGGGGGCCGCCGTGCTCACGCCGGGCGTCTCCGCTCCGGATCGCTCATCGATCGCATCCCTTCGCCGGGAGTCATCCCGCCGCGGGGTAGGCGCGCGCCACGATCGCGGCCGCGTCGACGCCGGCCGGAAGCGTGCCGTAGACCCGGCCGGCGCGGCCCTCCAGGCGCGCGGCGCAGAACCCGTCGGCGACCGCCGGCGGAGCGTGTCGCACGAGCAGCGAGGCCTGCAGCGCGAGCGCGAGCTCCTCGACGAGCCCGCGCACCGCGAACTGCGCGTCGTCCGGCGCCAGCGCCGACAGCGACCCGAGCCGGGCGCGCAGGGCCGCGAGGTGCGCGTCGAGCCGCCGGTCGGCCCCCTTGGCGACCGCGCACTCGGCGAGGAAAGCGGCGATGCCCTCCGGCTCCCGCGCGATCGCGCGCAGCACGTCGAGCGCGGCGACGTTCCCCGAGCCCTCCCAGATCGAGTTGAGCGGCGAGTCGCGCAACAGCAACGGCATCCCGGAGTCCTCGACATAGCCGTTGCCTCCCAGGCACTCGAGCGCCTCGGACGCGTGCGCCGGCGCGCGCTTGGTCACCCAGTACTTCATGACCGCGGTCGCCATGCGCCGGAACGGCTCCTCTCCGGGCTCGTCGTAGCTGCGGGCGACGCGGAGCGCCGCGGCCGTCGCCGCCTCGGACTCGAGCGCGAGATCGGCGAGCACGTTCGCCATCGCGGGCTGCGAGACGAGTGGGGCGCCGAACGCCCGGCGGTGAACCGCGTGGTGGATCGCCGCGACCGTCCCGCGGCGCAGGCTCTGCGCCGAGCCGAGCAGGCAGTCGAGCCGGGTGTGGTTGACCATCCGGATGATCGCGGCGACGCCGCGACCGGGCTCGCCGACGAGCGCCGCCCGCGCCCCGCGGAACTCGACCTCGGATGAAGGCAGCGACCGGGTCCCGAGCTTGTCCTTGAGCCGTTGGAACTCCATCCCTCTGCCCCGCTCCACCAGGAAGCAGGTGAGGCCGTCGTCGGTCTGGGCGAGCACGAGGAACACATGGCATGGCGGGTAGGAGCAGAACCACTTGTGCCCGTGGAGCGCCCACTCGCCGTCGCCCGCGGGCTCGGCGCGTGTGATGTTCGCGCGCACGTCGGAGCCGCCCTGGCGCTCGGTCATCGCCATGCCCGCCAGCGCGACCGTCACGTAGTCCGTGTCGGTGAGCCTCGGCTCCCAGGCGGCAGCGAGCTCCGGCGCCCCGTCGCGGAGCGCGGGCACGGCGGCATATGTCATCGACACCGGGCACATCACGCCGGCGTCGATCCCCGACCACAGCATGAAGAGCGCCGCGCGCACGACGTGCGACCCCGGACGGGCATCGGACCGCCAGGGCAGCGCGTGGATCCCGCGGGCGATCGCGCCGCCGAGCAGCCAGTGCCACGAGGGGTCGAGCTCGACCTCGTCGATGCGGTTGCCGAAGCGGTCGTGGGTGTGCAGCCGCGGCTCGTTGCGCTCCGCGCGCCGGCCGTGCGTGAGCGCCTCGGCGCTGCCCGCGACGGCGCCCGCCTCGTGCGCGGCGGCGGCGCCCCAGCCGCCGCCCTCACGCTCCAGACCCTCGCGGAGCGCGAGGTCGAGCGCGAACGTGTCGATCCCCTCGAGCGGCGGCGGCTGGTTGAGGACGGCCCGCGCAGGATCGACGACGTTCGGCGAGTCGGCTCCGGCGGGAGAGTCGGCTCCGGCGGGAGAGTCGGCTCGGGTGACCGCCATCGCTCCCGCCGCCTCAGACCGCGGCCGCGGCGAGCGTCTGCTCGGCCACGCGGTCGGTCGCGTCGCGGGTGCCGCCGAGCAGCCGGCGCGAGAGCTCAGCCCGCCGGAAGAACAGCGGCGCGTCGTGCTCCCAGGTGGCGCCGGTCCCGCCGTGGACGTTGATCATCGCGCGGGCCGCGAACTCGAGCGCCTCGCCGGCCGCCGAGCGGAACGCGGAGGCGGCGAGCGGGAACTCCTCGGGAGCGGACTCGCGAGCCCAGCCGGCGTAGTAGGCGAGACCGCGCGCGTTCTCCTGCCGGCGCAGCACCTCGACGAGCTCGTGCTTGATCGCCTGGTAGGAGCCGATCGGGCGGCCGAACGTGAAGCGCTCCTTCGCGTACTCGACGCTGCGCTCGAGGCACGTCTGCACGGCGCCGAGCGAGTCGGCCCCGATCAGCGCGTGCGCGAGGTACCACGCGTCGGCGAGCGCGTCCTCGCCGACCGACAGCAGCTCGCCGCGCGCGCGCTCCAGGCGCAGGTTCCCGAGCGGCCGGGTCGCGTCGTAGCGGACGCGCGGCTCGATCGCGACGCCGTCGGCGCCGGCCTCGAGCAGCACGACCGCCGGCGCGCCGTCCTCGGCCGCCGCGATGAGCACGATCAGCTCCGCACCCGGCAGGTCCGGCACGAAGGGGACCGCCCCGTCGACGATCGCATCCTGCCCGGAGAGGCGCAGGGCGGGCAGCGGCGCGCGGGTCATCCCGAACTCGGGCTCGACAGTCCAGCGGGTCTCGACCGAGCACGGTGGACGCGCCGGCACGTAGGCGGCCCGCGCCTGACCCGTCCCGACCCGCTCGGCGGCGGGATGGCCGGCGGCGTCGAGCAGTGCGCTCGCCGGCAGCGCGCCGAGCAGCGGCACGGGCGCGAGCACGCGCCCGCACTCCTCGGCGACGAGCATCGCGTCGAACGCGTCGAGCTCGGCGCCGCCGCGCGCCTCGGAGACGAGCAGGCCCGGCCAGCCGGCCTCGACCGCCGTCGGCCAGAGGTCCGGCAGCGCGCTCGGGTCCTCAAGCGCTGCGCGGGCCGCCTCGATCGTCCGGTGGCGGGAGAGCGCGGTCTGGGCGGCCTCCCGCAGCAGGATCTGCTCGTCGGAGAGCGACAGGTTCATGCGACCTCCTCCCGCTCACGCGCTCGCAGCTCGCTGAACGGCACGCCCTTGTCGAGGCGCGGCTCGGCCGGCAGGCCGAGCACGCGCTCGCCGATCGTGTTGCGGAGGATCGCCTCCGTGCCGCCGGCCGACTTCAGCCCGGGCAGGAACGAGATGAGGTACGCCCACTGGCTGTCCGGCGCGAGGGCGTCGGGCCCGGCGACGTCGGCGGCGAGGTCGGTCGCCGTGATCGCCGCGTTCACCATCGTCACCTTCGCGAGTCCCGCCTCGGGCCCCGGGATCCGGCCGCGCGCGAGCAGCGTGAGCGCGCGGTAGCCGTTGAAGCGCACCGCCGTGAACTCACTCATCACCTGACCGAGCCGATGGCGGACCTCCGGATCCCGCGCCGCGGCCGGATCGGCCGCGATCAGCTTCGCGAGCGCGTCCGGCGAGCCGTAGGACTCCGAGCCGAAGCCGATCGTGAGCCGCTCGAACATGAGCACGGTGAGCGCGGTCGCCCAGCCGTTGCCGACGCCGCCGACGACCGCCTCGGGCGCGAGCGGGACGTCGTCGAGGAACACCTCGTTGAACTCGGCCTCGCCGGAGATCTGACGCAGCGGGCGGACGCTCACCCCGGGCGCGTCCATCGGCACGATGAACATCGTCAGTCCCTTGTGCTTGGGCACGTCCGGGTCGGTGCGGGCGAGCAGCAGCCCGAACGAGGCGAACTGGGCGTTCGTCGTCCACACCTTCTGCCCGGTGAGCGACCAGCCACCCACGCCGTTCCCGCCCGCTCGGCGGCCCGCCTCGCTCAATCGAGCGGACGGCGCATCATCCGGATCGGTCTGCCGCGCGCGCGTGTGGATGCCCGCCAGGTCGGAGCCCGCCGCCGGCTCGGAGAACAGCTGGCACCAGACCTCGTCGGCGTGCAGCAGCGGGCCGAGATGGCGCGCCTTCTGCTCCTCGGTGCCGTGCGCGATCAGGCACGGGCCGAGCATGCCGACGCCGATCACGTCGAGGATCCCGGGCACGCCGGCGCGGGAGATCTCCTGGTTGGCGGTCACCTGCTCGATCGGCCCGAGCCCCTGGCCGCCGTACTCGACCGGCCAGGTGACGCCGGCGAGCCCCGCCTCGGCGAGTCGGCGCTGCCAGGCGCGGCGCGCGTCGATGTACGCCCGGTCCTCGTGCGAGCCGTGGCGCGGCGGCGCCTCGTCGCGGTGGGCCTCGAGCCACTCGCGCGCCCGCGCGCGGAAGGCGGCCTGCTCCGGAGTGTCACTGAGATCCAAGAGGGCTCCTCAGGGGTTATCGAAATCGGGTGACGTCCCTTCCAAGGACTGGAATCGAACTCCGTGGTGTCCCGTCCGGCGGACCGGAGTGAATCCGGATTCACAGGCTACAGGGTCGATCCGCGGTCCGCGCGATACTTCGCTCATGGCGGTGCGACCGAACGTGCTGGGGGACGCCGAGTTCGATGATCAGGACCCGGCGGGCTACCGCGGCGCGGAGGTGAGGCCCGGCGGCGAGGAGATCTGGCGGGCGGCCGGGGGCCGCGAGTTGCACATCCGCGCGTTCCTGCTGCCGCCCGGCGAGTCGCTGTGCCCGTATCACTACGAGTACGTCGAGGAGTGGCTGCTGCTGCTCGAGGGCGAGCTCGAGCTGCGCACGCCGAGCGGACGGGAGCGACTCACCGCAGGCGCGCTCGCGTGCTTCCCGGGCGGGCCCGAGGGCGCGCACAAGGTGACGACGCCGACCGACTCCAAGCGGCCGGCGCGTTTCGTGATGTTCTCCGACGGGCGGGAGCCGTCGGTGGCCGTCTACCCCGACAGCGACAAGATCGGGGTCTGGGTCCCGGGCGGGGCCGACAACCTGCTCATCCGCCGGCCGCAGGCGAACGCCGACTACTACGACGGCGAGGTCGACGGGTAGCGCGCCGAGGTCGGCCGACGGCCGCGGCGCTCACTGCTCGGATCCCGCATCCCGCCCGTCCTCCTCGGGCGGGAGCTTCGGGACGCGCGGCGGGCGGCCGGTCGTCGCGGTCATCCCCATGTCGCGGCCGAGCGTCGTCATCAGCCAGATGAGCCCCCCGGCGATCAGCACGAGCGAGACCGTGTTGCCGAGGCTGTTCGTGTCGACCGCGGCGAACAGCACACCGACGATCGCGATGACGACGGGCGCGCCGTAGCGGACGAGGCGGTTCGAGGAACGCACCCGCTCATCGTCGCACGCGCGGCGTCCGCGTCGGCGTGGCGTTCGCGTCGGCGGCCGGACCGCCTCACGTCGAGGAGGCGGCCGGCTGCCGGGAACGATCGACACATGAACGCCCCCGACCGCGGCGATGCGTCGACCGGACCCGAGGGCCGGGGACCGGTTGACACGGCTCGCCGAATCGCCGCCGTCGTGTCGATCGATCCCGCGGCGACCGAGCGCGACGCCGACGACCGGAGCACGCCGCGCCCGCGCCCCGATCCGAGCTCGTGCTCGAAGCGGGCCGCGGGCGCGCGGCGCGAGGTCTACTCGTCCGAGTGGTCCTCGGAGGGCAGGTCGAGCTCGGCGAGCTCATCGGCGAACCCGAGCGCGGAGCCGCCGCCTGAGATGTTCTCCAGATCCGACAGGTCGGGCTCGAGGCCGCCCCCGAAGCCGGCGAGCGACTCGCCGTCGGTGAGCCCGAGCTCGGCCGCGAGGTCGTCGTGGTCGAGCAGGCCGACCTCGTCGATGCCCCGGGGCAGCGGCTCGGCGGGCTCGATCTCGATCCGCCGGTAGCGCTTGAGGCCCGTGGCCGCCGGGATCAGCTTCCCGATGATCACGTTCTCCTTGAGGCCGTTGAGGCGGTCGATCTTGCCCTCCAGGGCGGCGTCGGTGAGCACCTTCGTCGTCTCCTGGAAGGAGGCGGCGGACAGGAACGAGTCCGTGTTGAGCGAGGCCTTCGTGATTCCGAGGATGATCTCCTCCGCCTGCGCGGGCTCGCCGCCGGCGTCGATCACCGCCTGATTGATCTTCGCGTACTCGTTGCGGTCGACGAACTGGCCGGGCAGCAGGTCGGTGTCGCCCTTCTGGTCGACCCGCACCTTCTTCATCATCTGGCGCACGATCAGCTCGATGTGCTTGTCGTTGATGTCGACGCCCTGGGACTTGTAGACCTCCTGGACCTCGCGCACGAGGTACAGCTCGGTCTCCGTCCGGCCGCGGATCGCCAGCAGCTCGTGCGGGTAGAGCGAGCCCTCGTTGAGCTGCGTGCCCGGCTCGATCTTCTGACCCGACTCGACGTAGAGCAGCGTGCGCCGCGGGAACGTGTTGCGGTGCTCCTCCCCGGCGTCGTCGGTGACGACGACCGTGATCGACTTGTCGGACTCCTCAATCGCGACCGTGCCGCCGACCTCGGAGATCTTCGCCAGACCCTTCGGCTTGCGCGCCTCGAACAGCTCGACGACGCGCGGCAGGCCGTGCGTGATGTCGGCGCCGGCGATGCCGCCGGCGTGGAACGTCCGCATCGTCAGCTGCGTGCCCGGCTCGCCGATCGACTGCGCAGCGATGATCCCGACCGCGTCGCCGATCTGCGCGAGCTTGCCGCTCGCCATCGAGCGGCCGTAGCAGGCCTGGCAGACCCCGGTCGGAGCCTCGCACTTGAGCACCGAGCGCGCCGGGACGGTGACGACCTCGCCGTCTCCGCTTCCGAACGCCTCGGCGAGCGCCGAGAGCTCGGCCCGGTCGATCTCCGCGCCCTGCGCGATGATCACCTTGTTCCCGCTCTTCACGTCCCGGGCGGCGATCCGGCCGATCAGGTTCGTGTTCGGCTGCCCGGTCGGCCGCAGGCCGTGCGTCTCGGGATCGACCTCGAGCTGGAACACCGGCATCTCGATGTACTCCTCGGTGCCGCAGTCCTGCTGACGGATGATCACGTCCTGGGAGACGTCGACCAGGCGCCGCGTCAGGTAGCCCGAGTCCGCGGTGCGCAGCGCCGTGTCGGCGAGGCCCTTGCGGGCGCCGTGCGTCGAGATGAAGAACTCGAGCACCGACAGGCCCTCCATGAAGTTGGACTTGATCGGCCGCTCGATGATCTCGCCCTTCGGGTTCGCCATCAGGCCGCGCATGCCCGCCAGCTGACGGATCTGCGAGGCCGACCCGCGCGCGCCCGAGGTCGCCATCATCGCGATCGGGTTCATCGGGTCGAGGTGCCCGATGAGCGCCTCGCCGACCTCGTTGGTCGCCGAGTCCCACAGGCCGGTGACGAGCTCGTGGCGCTCCTCCTGGGTGATCTCGCCGTCGTCGTACTGGGCCTCGATCGTCGCCACCTGCTTGTCGTACTTGGCGAGGATCTCCGCCTTGTCGGGCGGCGTCTGCGCGTCGTTCTTGGAGAACGTCACGCCGGCGCGGGTCGCGTACTTGAAGCCGACGTCCTTGAAGGCGTCGAGCACCTGCGAGATCGAGGAGGCGCCGTACTTCTGCACGAGGTCGTCGATCATCGCCACCGTGTCGCGCTTGCGCATCGCCCGGTTGGCGAACTCGTAGGTCGAGGGATCGAAGTCCTCGCCCATCGCGTCAGCGAGCGCCCGCTCGATCGCCTCGTTGTAGATGATCCGCCCGACGGTCGTGAGCACATGCCCACCCTCGAGGCCGATCGGCCGGTACTCGGCGAGGTCGTGGAGCTTGACGATGCGGTGCTCGTAGGACCACTCCGCCTCCTGGGCCGTGCGGAACACGTGCGGCCGCGGCTCGATCGAGGCCGGGTCCATCTGCTCGAGCTCCTCGGCGCTCGGCCCGTACGTCAGGTAGTAGGTGCCGAGCACCATGTCCTGCGAGGGCGTGGCCAGCGGCGCGCCGTGCGCCGGCGAGAGGATGTTGTTCGCCGACAGCATGAGAATCCGCGCCTCGGCCTGGGCCTCCGCGGACAGCGGCAGGTGGACGGCCATCTGGTCGCCGTCGAAGTCGGCGTTGAACGCCGAGGTGACGAGCGGGTGGACCTGGATCGCCTTGCCCTCGACGAGCACCGGCTCGAACGCCTGGATGCCGAGACGGTGCAGGGTCGGCGCGCGGTTGAGCAGCACCGGATGCTCGTGGATGACCTCCTCGAGCACGTCCCACACCTCGGGGATCATCGAGTCGACCATCTTCTTGGCCGCCTTGATGTTCTGCGCGGACTTGCGCTCGACGAGGCGGGCCATGATGAACGGCTTGAACAGCTCGAGCGCCATCAGCTTCGGCAGCCCGCACTGGTGCAGGCGCAGCGACGGGCCGGAGACGATCACGCTGCGGCCGCTGTAGTCGACGCGCTTGCCGAGCAGGTTCTGGCGGAAGCGGCCCTGCTTGCCCTTGAGCATGTCGCTCAGGGACTTGAGCGGCCGGTTGCCCGGACCGGTGACCGGGCGCCCGCGACGGCCGTTGTCGAACAGCGCGTCGACGGACTCCTGCAGCATCCGCTTCTCGTTGTTGACGATGATCTCCGGCGCGCCGAGGTCGAGCAGCCGCTTGAGGCGGTTGTTG
>DATGKS010000067.1:0-24422 GCA_035294545.1 Solirubrobacteraceae bacterium
AGGTGCCGAACGTGCGCATCATCTTGGCGAGCTCGGGGTCGACGGCGGCGAAGCCGGCGAGCGTGGTGACGACGATCGAGAAGAACGACACGAGCCCGACGACGACGAGCTTCGGCGCCAGGCCGAACCCGAGCCACAGGATGAGGATCGGCGCGAGCATCGGGATCGGGATCGTCTGGGAGGCGATGAGCAACGGGTAGACGGCGCCGCGCACGATCCGCGAGAAGTGCATCGCCGTCGCGAGCGCGAGCGCCGCCGCGGCGGCGAGCAGGATCCCGAGCAGCACCTCCTTGCCGGTGACGAGGAGGTTCGACCACAGGAGCGCCCGGTCGCGGTAGAGCGCGTCCGCGATCGCATGGGGGGCGGGGAGGAGCTCCGGGCTCACTCCGCCGGCGTCGACGTACAGCTCCCAGGCGCCGGCGAGCGCGAGCAGCAGAACGAGCGCGTGCAACGGCGACCGGGGACGCTCGGCCAGGCGCCTCATGCGGGCGCTCCGAGCGCGAGGAGCACCCGTTCGCGGAGCGCGACGAGCTCGGAGTCGGTGCGATGGCGCGGTCGCGGCGCGGGGTTGGCGATCTCGGCGAGCACGCGCCCGGGGCGGGGGGAGAGCACCGCGACGCGGTCGGCGAGCACGACCGCCTCCTCGACGTCGTGGGTGACGAGCACGACCGTGCGCGGCTCGGCGGCGAGCGCCTCGGCGAGCCACGCCTGCCCCTCGGCGCGCGTGATCGCGTCGAGCGAGGCGAACGGCTCGTCGAGTGCGAGCACCTCCTTGCCGGCGAGCAGCGAACGCACGAACGAGATCCGCTGGCGCATGCCGCCCGAGAGCTCGCCGGGCCGCGCCGCGGCGAACTCCCCGAGCCCGAGCCGCTCGAGCCACGGCGCGGCGCGCCGCCGCGCCTCGGTGCGCGAGATCCCCTGGGCACGGAGCGCGAGGCAGGCGTTGTCGAGCGCCGAGGCCCACGGCAGCAGCAGGTCGCGCTGGGGCATGAGCACCGCCGGCGCCGCCTGCACGGTGCCCTCGTCGGGGGGCTGCAGGCCGCAGACGAGCTCCAGCAGCGTCGACTTGCCGCAACCGCTCGGGCCGACGACGGCGAGGATCTCGCCGCGGGCGAGCTCGAGGCTGACGTCCTGAAGCGCGGCAACCGTGCGGCGGCGACCCGCGTAGACGCGGCTCACGTGTTCCAGACGGACCGCGGTCGCGGGCCTCACCGAAGCCTCGTGCGCGGCGGCGTTCGTCACGGCTCCGCGGCGTCCGTCGGCAGCAGCGCGAACGCCGGGCCCGACGAGATCGGCCGCACGGCGCGGAAGTGGCGCTCGTCAAGGGTGGCGAGCGATACGGTTCCGTGTCGCTGCGCGAGCGTGACCAGCGAGGCGTCCGCGAGGCCCAGACCCAGGTCCGCATACCGCTCGGCGACGCGGATCGTCTCCGCGATCGCGCCGTCCCACCACTCGACCAGATAGGCCCCGGTGTCAAGATCGGCGTACAGCGCGGCAAGCGCGACCGGTCCCCCGCGCGTTCGCACGAGGTGGTCGACCTCGGCGACGACCAGGGGCGTGGTGACGAGGTCGTCATCGACGTTCGAGAGCCACTCGCTCACCGTGTCGTGGTGGTCGTCGGCGGCGTTCATGTAGGCGACGATCGCCGACGTGTCGACGACGATCACGACTCGCCGAAGCCAGACTCCGACAGGTGGTCGTCGGCGCGGGTGGAGAGGTCGGCCGGACCGTCGAACACCCCGCGCGCCCGGGGCTTCACCCGCCGGCGGCCCTGCGCCGCATCGCGCAGCGCCTGGCGGATCACCTCGGCCTTGGTGGTGCCCTCCGCCGCCGCGCGCCGGGCGAGGGCCACATCGACGTCGGGTTCGATGTAGATGCTGGTCTTCTTCACGATCCGAGCCTACCACCCCGCACCTGCCACCCGTCAGGTCGGCCTGGTGAGCGCCCTGACGAAGTCCTCCAGCTGGTCGGTGCGCCAGCACTCGAAGGCGGTGCAGAAGCGGGCGTAGGCGGAGATCACCGAGTCGCCGTAGTTCCAGTACAGGCGCGGCTCGGGATTGAGCCAGAACGTGCGCCCGGCCCTCTCGCAGATCGCGGCGAACACCTCCTCGCGTGGCGGGCGGCCGTTCGTGCGCGCGTCGCCGAGCACGATCACGGTGGCCCGGGGGTGCAGCTCGTCCTCGATCTCGGCGAGGAACTCGGTCCACACGCGGCCGTAGTCGGTGTAGCCCGAGATGTCGGCGACGCCGGCGTCCTGGGAGATCTTCTCCGAGGCGGCGCGGAAGTCGCGCTCCTTCTCGAACACCTCGGTGACCTCGCTGATCCGCTCGATGAACACGAACGAGCGGAGCTTGCGGAACGAGTCGTGCAGTGCGTGGAGCACGCTGAGGAAGAACGTGGAGGCGCTCGTCACGCTCGTCGAGACGTCGCAGAGGACGAAGATCTCCGGCCGGCGCGGGCGCTGGGGCCGGTACCGGAGCTCGATCGGGACCCCGCCCGACTGCAGCGAGGCGCGCATCGTCCGCCGCACGTCGACGTGGGCATGGCGCTTGCGCCCCCGCTGCTCGTGTCCCTGGGACGCGAGCCGGCGCTTGAGCTGGGCCACCACCCGGTGCACCTGCGCGAGGTCCTGGGCGGGTCCGGTGGGAAGCGCGCGGTCGAGCTCGGAGAGCGGCCGCTTGGGCGGCAGCGAGCGCGTGCGCTGGATCAGCCCGCGCTCCAGCTCGCGCCGCAGCTGCTGCTCGAAGCGGCGCAGCTGCTCACGCGGCACGCCCTCGCGCCGGGGGTCGTCGGGCGGCAGGTCGGGCTGGGGCTCGGTGCGCAGGCCGAGGGCGCGGCGGATCCGCTGCACGTCGACGCCGAGCACGCCCGAGCCCTCGCCGCGCCCGAACGCCGCGATCGCGAGTCGCGCGAGATCGCGGAGCGCCCCCTCGTCCCCGTCCTTGAGCGCCCGCGCGATCTGGGCGCGGAGCGCCTCAAGGTCGAGCGCAAGCTCCTCGGAGCCGCCGATCGTCCCCGGCGGGGCCTCGGCGATCCGCTCGCGGGCGGCCTGCGCCTCCGCGGCGCGGAAGAAGAAGCGCTCGAACACGAGCTCGAACACGCGCCGGTCCTCCGGCGACTTCGCAAGCGTCGAGGCCATCGCCTCCCGAAAGCGGTCCTGCCGATGCCAGCCGACGTGCTCGAGCGCCGCGAACGCGTCGAGCAGCTCCGAGGTGCCGAGCGCCATGCCCTCCTCGCGCAGCTCCTCGCCGAACGCGAGCAGCTGACCGGCGAAACCGCCGGGATCCTCGTCCGCGATCGGCGCGTAGCTGCGGGGCGTGGGGGTGGGGTCGGGAGCCACGACGGCTGCCGGGTCGGGAGGCCGTCAGGCCGCGTCGACCGCTGGCTCGGCGAGCTTGGCGCCGACCCGCGCGGCGACCGTGTCGAGGTCTGAGCGGTGCTTGACGATCACGCTCATCGTCGCGCGGAAGACGTCAGCGTCGATCTCCCGCGCGCCGAGCAGGAGCAGCGCCCGCGCCCAGTCGATCGACTCCGCGATCGAGGGCGGCTTCTTGAGGTCGAGCTCCCGGACCTGGTCGACGATCTCCACGAGCCGGCGGGCGATCCGCTCGTCGAGGTCGGGCGTGTGCAATCGGACGATCGCAAGCTCCTGCTCGTGCTCGGGATAGTCGAGCCACAGGTACAGGCAGCGGCGCTTGAGCGCCTCGGTGAGCTCCCGCGTGTTGTTCGAGGTGAGGAGCACGACGGGGCGGCTGCGCGCCGCGATCCGACCGAGCTCGGGGATCGAGATCTGAAAGTCGGAGAGCAGCTCCAGCAGCATCGCCTCGAACTCCTGGTCGGTCTTGTCGATCTCGTCGATCAGCAGCACGACCGGGCGCTCGGAGGCGATCGCGGTCATCAGCGGCCGCGCGAGCAGGAACTCCTCGCCGAAGATGTCGTCCTGCACCTCCCCCCAGCCCGCCTGCCCGCCGCCGGCGGTCCCGGCCTGGATGCGCAGCAGCTGCTTGCGGTAGTTCCATTCGTAGAGCGCCTTGGCCTCGTCGAGGCCCTCGTAGCACTGCAGGCGCACGAGGTCGCGGTCGAGGTACCGTGCGAGCGCCTTGGCGAGCTCGGTCTTGCCGACCCCGGCGGGGCCTTCGACGAGCACGGGCTTGCCGAGCTTTGCCGCCAGGTAGGACACGAGCGCGGTCGAGCTGCCCGGGAGGTAGCCGACCCCGCGCAGGCCGGCTGCGACCTCGTCGACGGACTGCGGCTCGGGAAGGGCGTCGGGCATCGCTTGCGCCAAATATAGGCGCGGAACGTGGAGCCGAGCGGCAGCCGGCGATCGGCGCACCATAGGGTTGTGGTCCGCCGATGGACGTGCTCGCCGTCTCCCAGCAGTCCGAACTGCACCTCACCTTCGCCGTGCTCGTCGCCGGCGTGGCGATCGGCTGCGTCGGTCACATCACGCGTCTGCGCTGGCTGATCGCGCTCGGGATCCTGATCGTCGGCCTCGACAGCGCGCTGTTCTCGTTCGTGCTTCGCCCCGGCGCCGGCTGACCGGGCGCGTGGCCGGCCCCGAGACCCGGGTTGCGCCGGAGGTCGCGGAGCGCGCGCCCGGCGGCGGCCGTCACCTGCACGCCGACCGCGGTGAGGAGCGCTCCGACGCCGAGCGCGAGCAGCACGCCCCAGCGGGCGTGACCGGCGACCTCCACCGGGACCGCCCCGGTCGCGACGCCGGGCGGTGCCGTCGAGGTCCACAGCAGCGCCGCGATGCAGGCGAGTCCCGCCACGGCGATGAGCGCGCCGTCGACGCGGGCGCGCGCGGCTCGCCGGCCCGCGGCGCCCAGCCCGGAGACGGGGCTGACGGCGCGCGTGAGCAGCAGCGCGCACACGCACGCGGTCGCGAGGAGGCAGACGACGCCCGCGCCGGAGAGCGCCTCCCAGCCGGTGAGCTGCTGCACGAAGTCGTGACGCCCCGACAGGCCCCGCGCGCTCACCCGCAGCGCGTACCACGGCGCGAGCATCGTCGCCGGCAGCAGCAGCGCCACGGGCGCCGCGATCCACCGGCGCCCCAGGCTCACTTGGAGCGGGGCCGACTCGACGCCCGCCGCGCCGCCGGCCTGGCGCGCGCCGGCCGCCGAACGTCTCGATCGCGCGACACCCATCGTCGCCGAGTCTACGGCGGGCCCCGGCGCCAGACGCCGGTCAGGGGCCGACCCCCGGCCGGCATCCGCCGCCCGGCACGCGCGAGTCAGCCCCGGGTGACGGTGAGCGTCGCCGCAGGCTCGCGCGTGTAGTTGCCCGCCAGGTCGGTCGCGGTGAGCGTCACCGTGTAGGCGCCCGCCCGCAGCTTGGGCACGGCGAACGAGCGAACGCCATAGGGGAACGTCGCGCTCGTCGACTCGACGATCGTCGCGCCGCGCCGGATCGTGAGCCCGACCTTCGAGATCTTCGAAAGGCGGAAGCGGAGCGAGAACGGCCGCTTCGCGCGGGCCCGGCGCGTGAGGTCGGTGAGGACGGGCGGCGTCTTCAGGTCGGTCGTGAACGCCGCGGCGGTCGTGCAGTAGCCGGCGGCGCCGGTGAGCGCGCAGAGCTTCTGCAGGAAGCTCGTGGTGAGCTCGTGGTAGCTCAGGTCGTCCTCCTCGCCCGGCTGATACAGGGACCAGGCGCCGGTGTTGAAGCGCGGGAGCTCGGCGAGCGCCTCGGCGTCGCCCTCGGCGAACAGCTGGGCGGCGGTCGGGTTGCCGCTCACCTGGGCGTAGGTGTCGAGCCCGATGAGGCTCTGCAGGAACGCGTTGAGGATCGAGGTTCCGGGGGTGAACGTGTACTGCACGAAGCGCGCGCCATTGGCGGTGGGGACCATCACGCCGCCCTGCGGGACCGTCTTCTTGAACACGGCCAGTGCGCTCGCGGCGACCGTGAGGTAGTACGGGTTGCTCGTCGCCTGGTAGGCGTGGCTGAGGGCCTGGAGCGCCGTCGCCTGCGACATCGCACTCGTCCACGGCGGCGAGCCGCCCTCCCAGGGGAAGTAGTACTCCCAGGTGAGCCCGCCGCCGCGGTGGGAGGCGAGCGGGATGATCTCGGAGAGGAGCTGGACGAGCTGCGTGTCCTGCCCGCCCTGCCACATGCCGTTCGCCGCGCCGAACGTCCCGAGCACCTGCAGCTGGATTCCCTGGCCGGGGTAGTACTCCCACTCGAGCTCGGAGCCCGCGAACATCACCCGCTGGCCGTAGGAGAGCAGCCTCCCGTGCGACCACCACCGGCGGTTGGCGTCAAGCGTCGCCTCGACCATCGGTAGCCGCGAGGGCCAGAGGAGGCCCTCGGCGGCGAGGTCGTGAGCGGTCGTCGTGACCGCCGCCAGCTCGGCGCGCCGGGTGCCGTGGAGCCGCCGCTCGGTGGCGAGCGCCGCGTTGAACGAGACGAGCGCCCGCCGCCGCTGGGCGGCGGTGATCCGGCCGCGTCGCGCCATCCGCGCGAGCACCGAGCCGAACGTGACCTGCGGCTTGTGCTTCCGCTTCCTCTTGGAGGTCGGACGGGTCGGCTTCGTCGACCCGGTGCCCGTGCCCGTCGGGACGCCGGCGCCTCCGGTCGCCGCGCTGCGGGCGGACGTGTGGGCGCCTCCGGTCGCCGCGCCGCGGGCGGCCGCGGCGCCACGGGCGGCGAGCGGGGGGGCGTGCAGCGCGAGCGGGGAGGCGCGCCGGCCGAGTGCGCCGGCGCCGGGGGCGGGCGTGAGCGCCGGCCCGCCGAGGTATGGGTCGTTGCGGACGGTCACCCGGCCGTCACGGCCGAGGACCAGCACGGACGCTGCGAACGCGCTGGCGGGAAGGGTGAGGACAGCGGCAACCGCGAGCAGGATGACCAGGGCCCTGCGCACCCGGCCGATGCTACATTCGCGATCTGGTGAGGGCGAGAGCTGAGACGGAGGTTGCAGCATGAGGCGCGCCGCATCGCTCCTCGCCACCGGCGTACTCGCGCTCGGCGCCACCGCCTGCGGTTCGGGCGGCTCGCACGGCGCCGGCGGCCAGTCCGCGTCGAGCAACCCATCGACGCTCCTGCGCCAGACGTTCGACAGCCATGCCGTGAGGAGCGGCGTGCTCGACCTGAGCCTCGTCGTCACGCCCAAGGGCAGCGCCCAGCTCACCACCCCGCTCTCGCTCTCGCTGAGCGGGCCGTTCGAGGCCGGTCGCGGCGGGCACCCGTCGCAGTCGGCGCTCACGGTCGCCTTCTCGGGTCTCGGCAGGCGCGGCTCGCTCGGCGTCACCACGACCGCGACCGGAGCCTACGTGACCCTGCAAGGCACGAGCTACAAGCTTCCGAGTGCAGACTTCAAGAAGCTCCAGAGCTCGCTCGGCGCGAGCGGCAGGTCGAGCGGCACGCCGGGCCTCTCGTCGCTCGGCATCGATCCGAGCCGCTGGGTGACCGGCCCGCGGATCGTCGGCACCGCGACCGTCGACGGGGTCGTCACCGAGCACCTGCACGCCGCCGTCGACGTGCGCGCGTTCGTGCTCAGCCTGAACAAGCTGTTGGCGAAGGAATCCTCGACGCTCAGCTCGGCGGCCGGCGCCGCCTCGCGCCTTCCCACGCGCATCACGGCCGCCGAGGCCACGAAGATCGCGGCCGAGATCCGCCGGCCGACCGTCGACGTCTACACGGGCAAGAGCGACTCGACGCTCCGCCGGCTCGTCATCGCCGCGACGCTTCCCGTCCACGGGACGCTCTCCGCGGAGCTCGGCGGGCTGAGCTCGGCCTCGTTCCGGCTGTCGGTCGACTATTCGCACCTGAACCAGCCCCAGACGGTCACCGCCCCGGCGCACGCGAAGAGCTTCGCCGCGCTCGAGTCGAGGCTCCAGACGCTCGGCCAGAGCCTCTCGGGCGGCATCACCGGCGGCGCAGGCGCCGGCTCATCGAGCCAGGTGTCGAAGTACGCACGCTGCATCCAGCGGGCGAATGGCTCGGTCGCGAAGATGCAGCGCTGCGCGTCGCTGCTCAAGAGCGGCGGCTGACGCCGCGCTGAGCCGCCGGCGACCTGGGGCCCGGCGGCTGACGCCGCGCTGAACCGCCGGCGACCAGGGCCCGGCGGTCCGCCGGAGCGCGGACGACTCGCCGGGGCTTGCGCTAGTCGAGATCCTCGTCGGGCTCGAGCTCGTCCTCCTCCTCGACCACTTCGTCGTCGCCCGGTTCGCCCGCGGCACCGCGCTCGAGGCGGACGTGGAAGGCCTCGAGCAGTTCGTCCCGCGCGTGCTCGTCGAGCGGCACCTCATCGGAGATGAGGACCCATTCGGCGTCCCCGTGATCTCCCGTGTCGAAGATCTCGGCGTCGAGCGCGGCGGAGTCGTCGACGACGACCAGGATCTCGGTCTGCGGATGGAAGTAGGTTCCGGGGCGGTTGGCGAGCTCGTCGAGCTCGAAGTGGCGTGGATCGGCCATGGGCGGCAGGCTACCCGGTCAGCCGGGCGATCTGACGCGCGACCTCCGCCTCGACATCGAGTGGCGGCTGACCCCGGCGCAGGCGCCGGTGGTTGCGCGCCAGCACGAGCGCCCGAACCTCCGCGACGAGCTCCGGATCGGGACCCGCGGGCGCAGCGGGCGCGTCGACGGCGGGAGCGGCGTCGGCCCGGGCCGACTCACCCCGAGGCGCGATCGCTGCGCCACCGGCGGGCGCGCGCAGCAGCCGCGCCAGCTCGGCCTCCACATCGAGCTCGGGCTCCTCGCGGCGCCGCCGGCGGCGGTTGCGGGCCTCGAGCATCTGGCGGATCTCCACCTCGCGGTCGCCGCCGCCGGGGACGGTCGGGCCCCGCCCGGCGGGGTCCGTGCGCGGGCGGGCGCGCGGATCTCGCAGGTCGGACTCCATGAGCATCCGGTCGCGCCCGAGCGATTCCCAGGCGCCTCCGCTCAGCGCGAGTGCGATCAGCGCGCCGGCCAGGCCGACGACGCCGACGATCACGACGACCGCGAGGAACGCGCCCTGCATCGCCTCGCAGTGTCCCACCCCCAGGTGCCGCCTGGGCGTCCGCGATCGCGCTCGGCGACCGGAGATGCCAGCGCCCGCTGCTTGCGCCCGCCTCGCGGAGCGGTATCCTCCCGTACCAGAGCGGTTGACTGACCAGTCAATCGAGAGTCACAAGGAGATCGAACGTGGTGGACTTCACGCTCACCGACGAGCAGAAGAGCATGCGCGAGCTGGCGCACGACTTCGCCGAGAAGGAGATTCGGCCGGTCGCCTGGGACTACGACCGAGACGGCACCTGGCCGGGCGAGATCCTGGAGAAGGCGTGGGAGCTCGGGCTGATGAACAACCACCTGCCCGTCGAGTACGGCGGCCCGGGGCTCGGCACGCTCGACGGCTGCATCATCGAGGAGGAGATCGCCTGGGGATGCTCGGGCATCGGCACCTCGCTGTCGTGCAACGGCTTGGCGAGCGCCCCGGTGCAGATCGCCGCCTCCGAGAAGCTCAAGAAGGAGTACCTCGGCCGGCTCGCCGAGGCGCCGCTGCTCGCCTCCTTCTGCCTCACCGAGCCCGACGCCGGATCCGACGTGTCGGGGATGAAGACCACGGCGGTCAAGCGCGGCGACAAGTGGGTGATCAACGGCTCCAAGTGCTTCATCACCAACGGCGAGTACGCGAACTGGTACACGGTCTACGCGAAGACGGACAAGGAGGCCGGCCACCGCGGCATCTCCTGCTTCATCGTCCCCCGTGACGCCGGCGTGGTCGTCGACGGCCACGAGGACAAGATGGGCCAGCGCGCGTCGAACACCGCGACCATCTCGTTCAACGACGTCGAGATTCCCGCCGACCACCTCGTGGGGGAGGAGAACAAGGGCTTCAAGATCGCGATGATGACGCTCGACCGCACCCGGCCAGGGGTCGCGGCGATGGGCGTTGGCGTCGCCCGCGCGGCGATGGAGTTCGCGGTCGAGTACGCCAAGCAGCGCGTCCAGTTCGGCGTCCCCATCGCGATGCACGAGGCGATCCAGTTCATGATCGCCGACATGGCCACGAAGGTCCATCTCGCCCGCCTCGCGACCTGGAACTCGGCGGTGCTGCTCGATCAGGGCAAGCGCAACACGATCGAGTCCTCCCACGCCAAGCGCTTCGCCGCGGATTCGGCGATGGAGGTCACGACCGACGCCGTCCAGATCTTCGGCGGCTACGGCTTCATCAAGGACTACAAGGTCGAGAAGCTGATGCGCGACGCCAAGATCCTCCAGCTCTACGAGGGCACCGCCCAGATCCAGCGCCTCGTGATCGCCCGGGAGACCCTGTTGCCGCGCCGGGTCGAGGAGAAGCAGCCCGCCGCCGCCTGATCGTGAGCGTGAGACGGTCGCGCCCCGGCCGCCGCGGCGGAGACGGCCGGGAACGCGTCCTCCCGCTTCACGGTCTTGGGCGACTGGACCGGACAGGTGTTCGCGCTCGAGCCGTGAGTGGCCCCTCGCGCGGCAATCCGCGCCGGCGACTTTGGCGAGTTGTACGGAATGGGCTCTGCCACCGCCCAGAACGGACACTCGTTCGGCCACGAGTGGGCGATCGTCCGGGCAGCGGCGCCGGGTGCGGCGGCGCGTCAAATTCCGGCGGCCGACCGGGTCCGGAGCCGGTGTGTCCTGCGGAGAGCGGCGCTCAGTCGGGCCTCGTCGCGCCCCCGGTGGCGTTCTGGCCGATCCAGCCCCGCCGGCGGAACCAGAACGAGAGGACGACGACGGACGCGACGAGCGTGCCGATCCCGAGCACCCAGAACGACAGCTCGGTGTTCTGGACGTGCCCGGTGAGGAACGCGAAGTTCTGTCCGAAGAAGCCGGTGAAGAACGTGAGCGGCAAAAAGATCGTCGCGATGATCGTCAGCTGCCGGTTGACCTCCCCCTGGCGGTTGGCGACCGTCGAGAGGTAGAGGTCGGTCGTGCCGGACAAGAGGTCGCGGTAGGCATCGACCATCTCCGCGATCCGGATCAGCTCGTCGTAGAGATCGCGGAAGTAGAGCTTGTCGTCGGTCCCGAACCCCGGCAGCTCGGCGATGTTGTCGGCGCGGCGCAGGAACATGTCACGCATCGGGGCGAGCACCCGGCGCATCGCGACCAGGTCGCGCTTGAGCGAGAAGATCCGCTGCAGGTCCTCTTCCCGCGGCTGCTCGATGACCTGCTCCTCGAGGTCGTCGATGTCGTCGTCGACCCGGGTGAGCACCGGCACGAACGTCGAGATGACGGCGTCGATGATCTCGTAGGTGAGGAACTGCTCCGAGCGCGCCGGATGCTGGTCGTAACGCGCGCGCAGGGCGTCGAGCGCGGCGCTGCTGTGGTGGCGGATCGTCACGACGATGTCGCCCGAGATGATCATGTGCACCTCGCGCAGGATCCGCCCGCCCGGGTCCGTGTCGGGGTCGACGCCGAACAGGACGATGAACACGTACGTGTCGTAATCCTCGATCTTCGGGCGCTGCTTGAACGTGCGCGCGTCGGCCACCGTCAGCGGGTGCAGCCTGAGCAGCGACGCGATCTGCGCAAGGTCGTCATCGCCCGGTTCCTCGAGGTCGACCCAGACGAACTGCCCGTTGTCGAGGTGGAACCGCACCTCGTGGCCCGCCGGGTTGTGCAGGCAGGGAATCCGGATCGGCCCCGGCGTCTGCGCCGTCGGAGCGGTCCCGCCGTCGCCGTCGCTCACGCGCGGGACGCTACCAGCGGCCCGGGCGGGGCGACGCCGCGCGCCAGCGGGCCGCGGCGGCGTGTGCCGGCGGCGGGACTCAGGCGGCGGCCGGGACGAGCGCCGGGCTCGGCTCGAACGCCTCGTGCTCGATCTGCTCGAGCGACTTGCCCTTCGGCTCGGGCAGGAGCGCGGCGGTGACGATCAGGCCGAGCAGCGCGACCCCCGCGGCGACGCCCTCGGCGCCGCGGATGCCCCACGCACTCAGCATGTCGGTGAACAGGTAGGTCCCGGCGAACGCCCCCATCTTGCCCATCGCCGCCGCGATCCCGTGGCCGGTCGTCCGCACCTCGGTGGGAAAGATCTCGGCCGGATAGACGAACGTCGTCGTGTTCGGCCCGAACTCGGTGAAGAAATAGCTGATTCCGAACAGGATCACGAACGGCGCGACCGTCGTCGACACGCCCGGGATGATCGCGATCGCCGCGAACATGGCGCTCATGATCGCGAAGCCGAGCAGCTGGATCGCGCGGCGGCCGATGCGATCGAGGCAGGTGATCGCGACGAGGTAGCCGGGCAGCGCGAACACGACGAAGATGCCGAGCTGGAGCAGCGTGGCGTGGGTGAGCGACGCGGTCGGCGAGAGCAGGGAGATGATCTCGGGGCTCGCGATCGTGTTGCCGTAATAGGCGAAGTCGAGCAGGAACCAGGCGGCGGAGGCGCCGATCACCCAGCGCAGGAGGCGCGGGCTGCGCGCGATCCGCACCCACCCGGAGATGAACGACTGGCGGGCGGGCGCCGGCCGCCGGCGCGCGGAGGAGGAGGCGGCGGCGAAGCGGGGCGTCTCCTGGATTCGGCGGCGCAGGTAGCAGACGGCGAGGGCCGGGGCCGCGCCGAGCCCGAGCAGCACGCGCCACACGAGGCTGTGATCGATGCCGCTCGCGAGCAGGATGACCGCGACGAGCGGCCCCACGATCAGCCCGGCCGCCTGCATCGAGAACAGGAGCCCGACCATGCGGCCGCGGCTCGCGGTGCCCGAGTACTCGCTCATGATCGTCGCGCTCACGGGGTAGTCGCCGCCGACGCCGATGCCGATGATGACTCGGAAGACGATCAGCCAGGTGACGTCCGGTGACAGCGCCGAGGCGAGCGCGCCGACCGCCAGGATCGCCATCTCGACCCCGTACATCCGCTTGCGGCCGAGCATGTCGGCGATCCGGCCGAACACGAGCGCCCCGAACGCCGACGCCGCGAGCGTCGTCGAGGACAGCAGCGAGATCTGCGTCGGGCTCAGGTGCCACTGGTCGGCGAGGATCTTCACGACGATGCCGATCACGAACAGGTCGTAGGCGTCGGTGAAGAAGCCCATGCCCGCGACGAACAGGACCTTGCGCTGCAGGCGGCGTGATCGGGTGTCGTCAAGCGAGGCGAAGCCGCTCGACGGAGACGTGAATGACTCGAGCATGGCCACAGCATCGATGCCCCGCCGGACGGAGTGGTGACGATCTTGTGAACGCGGGGTGAAAACGGACGGCCGGGTCAGGGCGCTTACCGTCGGCTCGGGGCCGCGGGTCCGACCGCTACTCGGTCGCGCTGAACTCCCAGATCGCGACGCCGAGCATGCCGAGCCCGAGCACGAGCACGACGGCAGTCTCCAGGAGCGTGGGCACCCGGAACGACCACCAGTGGACCCCCGGATCGAGTGCCGCGCGCGCGAGCGGGTTCAGGTTCAGGTGGTCGAACACGATCCGGCGCATCGGGTCGACCGCGTAGGTGAGCGGGTCGATCCGGTTGAGGACGGTCAGCCAGGCGGGCAGCCCGGACGCCGGGAACAGCGCGCCGGAGATGAAGAACATCGGCGTGACGACCATCTGCATGATCCCCATGAACGACTGCATCTGGTTGATGCGCACGGCGAGCATCACGCCGAACGCCGTGACGCTGAACGCGAGCAGCAGCTGGAGTCCGAGGATCTCGAGAATCATCAGCGGGTCGTAGGGGACGTGGACGAGGCCCGCCAGGCAGAGCACGATCACCCCCTGGACGCCCGCGACGGTCGCGCCGCCGATGCACTTGCCGATGACGATCGAGCTGCGTCGCACCGGCGCGACCATCATCTCGCGCAGGAAGCCGAACTCGCGGTCCCAGACGATCGATGCCGCCGAGAACATCGCGGTGAACAGAACGGAGATCGCGAGGATGCCCGGGTAGATGAACGTCTTCAGGTCGACGCCGTGGGTGCCGGCGCTGGAGAGCTGCTGCAGCCCCGAGCCGAGCACGAACAGGAACAGGAGCGGCTGCACGAGCGTCGTGAGGATCCGCAGGCGGTCGGCGAAGTAGCGGATGATCTCCCGTCGCCACACGATCTTGATCGCCCGCAGCTCCGAGCCGAGCGTGCGCTGCGGCACGCGGACGCGAACCACCGGAGCGCGCGAGGCGGGCGGCGGGCCGTCGGAGGTGGACGTGGGGGAGGGGCGGACGGTGCTCATCGACGATTCATCATCTGCATCATCACCCGGCTTCGATGCCTGGCCGGGTCCTCCTCGGCGTCGCGGATCGTGGTGCCGGTGTAGGACATGAAGACGTCGTCGAGCGTCGGGCGCGAGATCGCGACCGAGCGGATCGGCACGCGGAACTCGGCGAACAGGCGGGGCACGAACTGCTCGCCCGACGGGATCCCGAACACGATCGCGCCCTCGCTCACGTGCGCCTCGATGCCGAACTGCTCGGCGAGCGCCGCGATCGCCGTGTCGTCGTCGTCGGTGTGGATCGTGATCCGGTCCGTGCCGACGGCCGCCTTGAGCGTCTCGGGAGGATCGAGCGCGACGATCTCGCCGTGGTCCATGATCGCGATGCGATCGCACCACTCGGCCTCGTCCATGTAGTGAGTCGTCATGAAGATCGTGATCTCCTCGCGCTCCTGCAGCTCGCGGATGTAGCTCCAGATCGAGCGGCGGGTCTGTGGATCGAGCCCGATCGTCGGCTCGTCGAGGAACAGCACTCGTGGCGAGTGCATGAGCCCCCGGGCGATCTCCAGCCGCCGGCGCATGCCGCCGCTGAACGTCCCGACGACGCCGTCGCGGCGCTCCCACAGCCCGACCATCTCCATCACCTGCTCCATCCGCGGCCGCACGAGGTCGGACTGCACCCCGTAGAGCTCGGCGTGGAGCCGCAGGTTCTGCGCGGCGGTCAGGTAGCCGTCGAGCGTCGGGTCCTGGAAGACGAGTCCGATGTTGCGCCGCACGTCGTCGCGTTCGCGCACGACGTCGTGACCGGCGACCGACGCTCGACCCGAGGTCGGCTTGGCGAGCGTGCACAGCATGTTGATCGTCGTCGACTTGCCGGCGCCGTTGGGGCCGAGGAACCCGAACACCTCGCCGGCCGCGACCTCGAAGCTCACGCCGCGCACCGCCCGGACCTCGCCGTAGGTCTTGACGAGGTCCGTGACGGCGATCGCCGGGCCGGTGATCGGCTCCTGTGCGGGGCTGTCGGCCGTGAGCGACATGCGCGCGGTCGAGGTTAGACCTCGGTCGGCCCGTGCTCACCAGCGCCGGGGTCCGGGTCGTCTCGGTCGTCGGCCGCATCGTCGAGATCGTCCGCGTCGTCGGCCGCATCCTCGGGCTCCTCGGCGAGCAGCCCGTAGAGCCGGCGCCGTGTCTCGTCCAGCAGCTCGGCCGCGCGGGCGCGCTGGCGCTCGTCGCCGACCGAGGCGACCTGCCACACCGCCTTGCCGAGGCCGAGGATGCGCGGACCGAGCTCGCTCATCGCGTGCGCGCCGGCATCCGGCTCCGGCAGCCAGGGATCGGGCTCGCCGGCGCGCTCCTCGAGCGCCTCGCGGCCGGAGTCGGTGAGGTGATGGAGACGGGAGACGGAGTCGGTGCCGATCAGCCCCTCGTCCTCCAGCTGCGAGAGCGTCGGATACATCGAGCCCGGGCTGGGGCGCCATTGGCCCTCCGAGCGCTCCTCGATCGTCTGCATGAGCTGGTAGCCGTTGCGCGGTTCCTCGGCGAGCAGCCGCAGCACGGCGAGCCGGACGTCGCCGCGGCGCCGCCGGCCCCGACCCCGCGGGCCGCGGCCGAAGGGTCCGGGTCCGCCCCGCATCTCGCGCAGCGCCATCAGCATCTCGAGCTGCTCGGGCGTCGGGCCGTGGTGGCCACGGCCCCGCGGGCCGCGATCGCCGCCCTTGGCGAACGCGAGCGCCCAGGCGAGCGCCTCGAGCGGAAATCCCGAGCCCCCGCCGTGCCGTGCGCGGCGGCCGCCGTGGCGACCCGAGCCGTGGCCCCCGCGGCGGGCGCCGCGGCTGTCGTCCTCGCCATACCGGGCGCGCTCATGGCGGCTCCGGTGCCCTCTGTCGTGCGGGCCGCAGCCGCGGCCCCAGTGTTCGGCCCAGGCCCCCGGCCCGGACCAGTCCAGTGCGTATGCGCCTGACATGCGGAACTCCTTGAACTGGGTTGCGTTGGTTGTCTCGCCGGAAGACTGTCGGCTATCGGCGATGCGTCAACGATATATCGAAACTGCGCGGCTGTCAACCCTTGCCGGAGCAGGGCTCGTCCGGGTGAGGAACAGAGCCCGCCTCGTGCTCGATGCTCCCATGGAGGATTTGTGCCCAACGACCGCGCGCCCGCGGGCGCGGCCGGTCGGCGCCCGCGGTGCACGCGGTGGACGCGTGCGAGATCCAGGCGGCGCGGCGTCGGCAGCGCTACTGACCGCGCCCGCGCAGCCAGTCCGCGACCTGCGAGCTGACGTTCGCCGCCTGCTCGCCGAGCGAGGTCACGTTCTCGCCGAGCTCGCGGAACAGGGCGCGGAAGCGCTCGGCGTAGAAGTCGAACGCGTCGCCCGCCTCCTCGCGCACGTCCGGCTCCTCGTCGCGACGCCGGTACTCGCCACGCTGGATGCGGTCGTACTCGCCGCTCTGCACCCAGCGCATCACCTCCGAGACACGCCGCACGGCGTTCGCGTGCGTGGCGCCCAGTTCGTTGAAGAAGCGCCGCACGCGATCGTGGCCGTCCTCCCAGTTCTCGTACTCCATCGCCTGGGCCATGAACGCATCGAGGTCGAGATCGGAAGCGGACATCCCGCCGGCGAACACCATGAGCGTCCGGCACACGATCTGGGGGTCCCGGACGGCGAGCGTCGCCGCCCGGTCGCAGGAGAGCTCGGCGGCCCGCACCCACTCCAGCAGCACCGCGCGCACCGCCCGCACCGGCAGGCCGAGGCCGAGCGGCAGGCCGCTGCCGGCGGCGAGCAGGATCGCGAGCGCGGTCGTGTAGAGGACGTGGTCGGAGAGCACGTGTCCGAGCTCATGTGCGATCACCGCCCGCTGCTCGCCGGGTCCGAGCTTGCCCAGCACGTCGGACCCGATCACGATCATCGGCCGCTGGGAGCCGATCGTCATCGCGTTCCACTGGATCGCCGGGCTCACGTAGACGTCGTGGACGGGCTCGAGATCGAGGATCTGCGCGACGCCCCGGTAGGCGGCCCACACGCCGGGCAGCTGGCGCTCGCCGACCTTCACCGAGTTGCCGAGGAAGGTCTGGCGCAGCGCGCGCTCGTAGCTGAACTCGACGAGCTTGCGCACGACCGTGTCGAGCATCGGGACCGCGTGGAGCGCCGCCGTGGCCGCGCGGTCGGCCGGGTGCTCGTAGGCCTTGGAAGAGATCCCGGGATACGGGTCGACTGTGTCGGGCAGCCGTTCGATGGGCGCAGCCTAATGGACCGGCGCTATCCCGCGCGCCGCGCTACCCCCGCTCGAGCAGGCGCGCCCGGAGCGCCGACTCGAGCAGCGCGAGCGTGTGCGCGACGTCCGCGCACGCCGCCTCCGGGAGAGGTCCGCCGAGCGCCGCCTGCGCCGCGGCCGCCGTCGAGGCACGCCGCGCCCGCAGCGTCGCGACACGCTCGGCGAGCCCGGGGCCGGGCGACGCGTCGAGCTCCGCGATCGCGGCGTCGAGTGCGACGAGCAGCTGGAGCGCCGCCTCGCGCGGTCGTCCGCACTCGAGGTCGAGCCGCCCGCGCAGGACGAGCTCCTCGCAGGCGAGCGGCGCCTCGGCGCCGGCGAGCAGCGCCGCGAGCCTCGCCTCGGAATGCGGGAGCGCCCGCCGCCGGCGCGCGCCGGGCGTCGCAGCGGCGCCGGGCAGCTCGCGTGCCGCCGTCCAGCGGCCGTCGGCGACCTCCTCGCCGGCGCCGTATCCGAGCCGCGCCGCGATCAGCCGGGAGCGATGAAGCGGCGCGAGCCGGGGGTCGGCCGTCGCGATCCGGTGGGCGTGGAGCAGGCGGTCGAGGACGTCGAGCGCCGCCTCCAGTTCCGCCTCGCCCGCGTCGCTCAGCCACGCGTCCGCCGCCGACTCGTCTGCGAACGGGTCGCGCACCGAGATGACGGTCGCCCGCCCGCTCGCGACGGCCGCCGGGGCGGGCTCGGACGCGGCCGGCCGGGGACGTCCCCGGGAGCGCAGCGGCCGTCCGCCGCGGCGCGCCTCAAGTGACGCGAGCACGACGACATGGGCGATCGGCCCGGCGGGTCCGGGGCCGCCGCCGGGCGCCGCGGCGGCCGGAGGGCCGTCGTCGCCGCCGAACGCTCCGGCGGGCGCGGCGCGGAGCACGTGGCGACCGTCCGGCGGTCCGAGCGGCCACGCGAGCTCGACCTGGACGAAGCGAAAGAGCGCGATCAGCGCTTGACCGCGTAGCGGCTCGTGGTGAGCGGCACCGACGGCTCGGCGATTGTGCCGATGTGGGCGATCAGCTTCGTCCACTGGCTCGGCTTCAGGTAGGCCTGGGCCTGCTGCGACTGCTTGCGGTCGGCGCCGTAGTACGGGGTGAAGCTGATCTGGATGCGGTTTGTGTGATCGGGCAGCGCGAGCACCGTGCTCTGGCCCTTGAACGCGGTGTCGCTCACGATGTTGTCGGGCGCCATCAGGCCCTGGAGGGCGAGCAGCCGGCGAATCGTCACCGCCGTGATCGAGCCCGGGCCCTGGTGGCCGGCGACCGGCACGCCGTTGATCTGCGAGATGTCGACGCTCTCGCCGCTGCGGCCGGTCGCGTCGATCGAGCCGCGGCCGGCGCCGCAGACGAGGCCGGACACGGTCGGGCGCAGCCCGGAGTCGGCGAGGAACTCGAGCACCGCGAGCACCCGGCGGTCGACGAGCCCGGCGGCGATGTCACGCCGGCCGCACGCGTAGATGTGGACGTGCGGGTCCGACAGCACGCGCTCGATCAGCTGCTCCTTGGACATCAGCAGCACCTGCCCGACGCTCGGGTTGCGCGCCGTCGAGGAGTAGAACGCGTTCGTGTCCTTGGCGCGGTAGATGTCCGTCGCCTGCAGGAGCTTCCAGCCGTCGAGGATCGGTGCCGGGTCGATGTCCGGCGAGCGCCGTCCCGCGGGCTGGATCTGGAACCACAGGTGCGAGGCCATGCCCTGGCTGCGGCCGCCGATCCGGCCGAGGATCGTCCCGGCGACGACGATCGAGCCGACGCGCAGGCGACGCAGCGTGTACTGACCGCGCGCGAGGTGGAGCGTCGCGCCGGAGAAGTAGTTGTCGAAGTTCGTGATCGCGCGCGCGCCGTGGATCTGCAGCCGCCCGCCTGCCTCGTAGGAGGCCCGTCGCGTCGGATGGGCGAACAGGCGCTCCTTGAGCGTGCCGGCGGCAGCCGGGGCGCGGTGCGTCGGGGCGTGCCGCGCGTGCGCGGGTGCGCGGCCCGCGCCACGGTGCGACGCGCGGGCGGGGTCCGAGGCAAGCGCCGACTCGGCGGTCGGCGTGATCGTCGTCCCGGACACGCGGACCGCGGACTGCGTGCCGGCGGTGGCGGCCTGCGACGGGGCCTTGAGCTTCGGCACCGACAGCTCGGCGGCGATGTCCTTCGCGCTGATCTTCACCGGCTTGGGGACGGGGTAGCGCGCGGCGACAGAGCCGAGGTGGGCGTATGTATAGGTGTTGCCGGTCGCGTCCTGCAGACGGATGTAGCGCCCGAGCGCGCGGGAGCGGCCGAGCGCGACGATCTTGCCGTCGTTGACGGCGATGACCGGCGAGCCGCGGCGGGCGAGGATCGCGGTGCCGGTCGCGCTGCCGGTCGCGACCGTCGTCGAGGCCTGCGCCGTGCGGCGGTGCGCCTGCGCCCGGGCGACGACGTCGTCCGAGCTCCAGTGCGAGCGCGCGGCGACCGGGAAGCGGCCCTCGACGAGGTCGGAGAGCGAGCTGACGAGCTGGTCGGGGATCCCGGCGATCAGCTTGGCCCGGAGCAGCACCGACTGCACGTACCAGCCGGCGTGGTTGTAGGCGAAGATCGCGCGCGAGAGGTTCGTGGCGGCGCCCGCCGCCTGCAGGTAGCGTGCCGCCGAGAAGATCGCGTCCACCGGGTTGTAGGGGTCGGCGACGCCGTCGCCGGTCGCATCGACGCCGTAGCGCTTCCAGGTCGAGGGCATGAACTGCATCCACCCGACGGCGCCCGCGGTCGACACCGACAGGTTGCGCCCGTAGTCGGTCTCGATCTGGTTGATCGCCGCCAGCACCGGCCACGGCACCTGGTACTCGATCCCGGCCGCCTCGTAGATCGGCAGCAGGAACGGCGGGATCTCGAACGAGTCGATGAAGAAGTTCGGAACGGTCGTCGACGTGCTGTCGAGCCGCAGCGACCCGGTCCGGATCGCCTTCAGCAGGGGGTTGCCGTTCGCGCGGTGGTGGCCGCGAGTCGCGGGCTGCTTCGGGATCGGGTGGCGCTTCGAGCGCTTGTGCGGTTTCGCGGAGGACGTCGAGCTCGTCGTCGTGGTCGACGTGCTCACCGAGGAGGTGCCCTCCGACCCCGAGCGGGTGGGGCGCGAGGCGGTCGTCGAGCTGGTCGTCGTGCTCGAGGTCGTGCGCGTCGTCGAGCCGGTGGTCGTGGTCGAGCTGGGGGGGGCGACCGTGCCTGTCGTCGAGGTCGTGGGCTCCGCGCTCGTCGTGCTGGAGCTCGTCGTGCTGGAGCTCGTCGTTGTGCTCGAGCTGGTGGTCGAGGTCGTCGTCGTGGAGGTCCCGCAGCTGTCGGACAGCGTCACCCGCGAGAGGTCGAGCGCGGCCGCCTGGGTCGGATACACGGCCTGCAGCGCGGCAAGGAGGTCCTGCTGCTGTTGCTGCTCGGTCGCTCCCGGGGGGATGCTGACGCTGACGCCCGGGTAGACGGTCTGGGCGCCCGTCTGGTCGTCGGTGACGGTCACGCAGCCCGAGGCGGCGAGCGCGGTGCCGGCCGGCGAGAATCCGATCGCGGCCGCGACCGCGCCCACGAAGGCGAGCGCGGACACACGCGCCCGGCGGGGCGTGCGACGTGCGTGAACCGGCATCGATGGGGCTCCGGAGGAGTTCTTCACAACAACAGGACTAATCGGCACGCTACACGTCGATCTGGAGCCGTGCAATTTGGAGGGGGTTCCGGTTCATGAAATCGGCACAATTCGGCAACTCTCAGGCTCGAGTCGAGGGTGAGTCCGTGCTTCGATCACGGTTCTCCCGCAGTCCCGCGGGTACAGTTTCGACGAGATGACGGACGACAGCCTCACGGGTCGCATGAGCCGGCAGGGCGAGGAGACGATCGGGCGCATTGCCCAGGAGCTCCTCGACAACCCGATCGTGAGCGGTGCCCTCAGCCGCGCGTTCGAGACGCGCGAGCGGGCGATGCGCGCCCAGGAGCTTGCGATGGGCGCGCTCAACCTGCCCTCCGCGGCGGATCTCGAGCGGCTCACGCGGCGGGTGCGAAGCGTCTCGCAGCGTCTGGAGGCGATCGAGGACAGCCTCGACCGGCTCGAGGAGCGGCTCGCGCGGGGGGGCGGGATCCAGTCCGAGCGGCGGCTCGAGGAGCGCCTGGAGAGGATCGAGGCGCTGCTGGAGCGCCTCGACGGGGACCGGCAGACTGCGGCCGGGTCGGGCGGGTCCGCGAAGTCCGGGCCCGGGCCCCGTGCGCAGGCCAAGCCGCGGGCGAAGCGGCCTCGTCCGGCGGCCGGCTGAGCCCGACCTCACCGGGCGCGGGCTTAAGCCCGACCTCACTCGGCGGGGGCCGCCCACCCTCACCCGGCGGCGAGCGCGCGGATCGCGACCTCCCCGACCTCGAGCTCCGCCGACTGCAGCGCGTCCGGGTCGATCCGCCGACGCTCCGGGAGCACGAGGTCGGACACGATCACCAGCCCGCCGGTCGCCAGGCCGCGTCGCGCGCCGAGCGCGAACAGGGTCGCGAGCTCCATCTCGACCACGTCCGCTCCGGCCGCGACCCACTCCCGCTCGGCCCCAGCGGGACCGTCATAGAAGAGGTCGGTGCTCACCGCGACGGCATCCGCCGCGGAGCCCCCGAGCGCCTTCCGCAGCCGCGAGAGCAGCTCCGGGGAGCCGGCCAGGCGGTCGTCCGCGCCGAGCGCCCGGCTCGTGCCGTCGGCGCCGATCGCCTCCCGGACGACTAGGATCTCGCCGAGCGTGCGGGCGGGGACGAGGGCGCCGCACGTCCCGACGCGCACGAGCGTGCGCGCGCCGAGCTCGGCGAGCTCCGCGATCACGATCGCCGCGCTCGGTCCGCCCATGCCCGTCGACTGGATCGTGAGGGGCCGGCCGTCGTGGACGGCCTCGCCCGTGTAGCCCCAGAGCCCCCGGTTGTGGTTGAACATGCGGGGCTCGCTCAGCAGCGACTGCGCGAGCCGCAGCGCTCGGCCCGGATCGCCGGGCAGGAGCACGCGCTCGGCGAGCGGCGCGGTCGGATGCAGATAGATCGTGCTCGTCACGGCCGCCGCAGCGTAGTGTCCCGTCCCGAGTGGAGCCCCGAGCGGCGAGGCGACCCACGAGGGAGAGCCAAGGCTCGATGCAGGACGACAAAAACGCGCAAGAGGCGGGGGTTCCTGCCGAACACGGCCGCCGCCGGGGCATGTGGCGTTTGACACGCAGCCCCCGGCGGGTGTAGACCTGTGGGCACACGCAAGGCACAAGGCTGGAACGTGGCCGAGCCGATGTGCACGGCCGCGAGGCGCCGCCGGCAACGTGACGAGCGCCAACAGCCGACGCAGCGGGCCGTCAGTCCCGCGGACGACGGGGCTTCGCTCTCAACGAAACCCCGTCGTCAACTTGCGTGGTCCTTCACATTCATGGTCGCGCGCGCGCGTGAGGGATCGCGATGAGCGACCTCCTCGAGACCGTCCGCACCGGCGGGCTGATCGCGTCCGGCCGTCCCGTCGTCGTCCTCTACTCGGGCGGGCGCGACTCGACCTGCCTGCTCGACGTCGCGGTCCGGATCGCGGGGGCGAGCGCGGTGCGGGCCCTGCACGTCGAGTACGGCCTGCGCGACATGGCCGTCGCCGACGCCCGCCATTGCGAGGCGGTCTGTGCCGAGCTCGGCGTCGAGCTCATCGTCCGGCGACCGCGCCACCGGGCCGAGGACGGAAACGTGCAGGCCTGGGCGCGGCGCGAGCGGTATGCGGCGGCCGCGGAGCTTGCGGCGGGCGGCGCGGCCGCCGCCGGCCGCGCGGGGGGCGGCGGCCCCACCGGCGAGGTCGCCACCGGCCACACCGCGACCGACCAGGCCGAGACGATCCTCTACCGGCTCGCCTCCTCCCCGAGTCGCCGGGCGCTGCTCGGGATGCGCGCCCGCACCCCCGCGACGGCCGACCGCCCGGCGGTCGTGCGCCCGCTGCTCGGTCTCACCCGCGAGCAGACGACCGCCCACTGCCGCGTCCGAGGTCTCGCCTACCGCGAGGACGAGACGAACGAGTCCGGCAAGTACGCGCGCGGGCGGATCCGCACCGAGCTTCTGCCGGCGCTCGAGCGTGCCCATCCCGCCGCCGTCGCCAACCTCGCCGCGCTCGCCGAGGTGCTCGCCGCCGAGGCGGAGGTGCTCGACGAGCTTGTCGACGCCGCGCTCGCCGATCAGGAGCCGGGGACGGTCAGCGTCGCCACGCTCCGCGCCCAGCCGCCGGCGCTGCGCCGGCTGATCGTGCAGCGGCTCGCCGACGAGGCCGCCGGCGGGCCGGCGGCCGGCGTCGCCCGCCGCGCCGAGGAGGTGGCGGCGCTGCCGCTGCGCGGAACCGCGTCGCTGCACCTGCCCCACGGAGTCCGCGCGAGCGTGCGCGCGGGCGTCGTGCGCTTCGACCGGACGCCGCCGGTCCCGCGGGGGACGGGCGGGGTGGGCGAGGCCCCGTCCTCGCGCGCGCCCACATAAACTCCGGCTTCGATGAGCGACGAGGCCGACCCGATGAGCGACGAGGCCCCGATCGGCAGGGTCCTCGTCGGCGCCGAGGACCTCAATCGTCGGGTCGGGGAGCTGGCCGAGGAGATCAATCGCGACTACGCCGGTCGTGACCTCCTGCTCATCGGCGTGCTCAAGGGCGCGGTGTTCTTCGTCTCGGACCTGATGCGCCGCCTCACGATCCCCGTCGAGGTCGATTTCATGGCGGTCGCCTCCTACGGCTCGGCGACGCGCTCGTCCGGGGTGGTGCGGATCCTCAAGGACCTCGACGCGGTGATCGAGGGGCGCGACGTCCTCATCGTCGAGGACATCGTCGACTCCGGCCTCACCCTCCAGTACCTGCTGCGCAACCTCGCCGGCCGTCAGCCGGCCTCGCTCGAGGTGTGCGCGCTGCTCATCAAGCCCGAGCGGCGGAAGGTCGATCTGAAGACCCGTTACGTCGGCTTCGAGATCCCCGACGAGTTCGCCATCGGCTACGGCCTCGATCACGCCGAGCGCTATCGCAACCTGCCCTACGTGGCCGCGCTCGAGGAGTAGCGCGCCCCGGCCGACGACGCCGCGCCGGACGGCTCCGGAACGGGGTCGTGCTGCTACGCTCGTTGGTCCGCGGCACCACCTTCGTCGGAGC
>DATGKS010000068.1:0-70151 GCA_035294545.1 Solirubrobacteraceae bacterium
ACGACGCGGGACGATGCGGACGACGCGGGGAGACGCGGGCGCGCGGCGGACGCGGACGACGCGCGCGGGACAACGCCGAGCGTGCGCCGGACGACGCTCAGCGCGACGCGGCGCGCTCGCCGAGCAGCCGGACCGCGTCCTCGCGGAGCTTGAACTTCTGGACCTTGCCGGTGACCGTCATCGGGAACGAGTCGACGAAGCGCACGTAGCGCGGCACCTTGAAGTGCGCGATCCGGCCGCGACAGAACTCGCGCACCCCCTCCTCGTCGAGCTCGGCACCCTCGCGGCGGATGACGCACGCCATCAGCTCCTCGCCGTAGCGTTCGTCGGGAACGCCGATCACCTGCACGTCGGCGATCTCTGGATGACCGTAGAGGAACTCCTCCACCTCGCGCGGGTAGACGTTCTCCCCGCCGCGGATGACGAGGTCCTTGCTGCGCCCGACGATCGCGACGTAGCCGTCCTCGTCCATCGTCGCCAGGTCCCCGGTGTGCATCCACCCCTCTGCGTCGATCGCTTCGGCGGTGCGCTCAGGGTCCTCCCAGTAGCCCTTCATCACGCTGTAGCCGCGCGTGCAGAGCTCGCCGGCAGCCTCGCCGCGCTGCACCGTATCCCCTGAGTCCGGGTCGATCACCTTGATCTCGACCCACGGATGGACCCGCCCGACGGTGGCGACGCGCTTCTCGACGGGGTCCTCGGGCGAGGTCTGCGTCGACACCGGAGAGGTTTCCGTCATGCCATAGGCGATCGTCACCTCGCCCATGTGCATGAGCTCCATCACCCGCCGCATCACCTCGGCCGGGCAGGGCGAGCCCGCCATGATCCCGGTGCGCAGCGAGGACAGGTCGTGCTCGGCGAACCCCGGGTCATCGAGCATCGCGATGAACATCGTCGGCACGCCATAGAGAGCCGTGCAGCGCTCCCGCGAGCAGGCCGCGAGTGTCGCGGCCGGATCGAAGCCGGGCGCCGGGATGACCATCGTCGTGCCGTGCGAGCTGCAGCCGAGGTTGCCCATCACCATGCCGAAGCAGTGGTAGAACGGGACCGGGATGCAGAGCCGGTCCCGCTCGGTGAACCGGCAGTACTCGCCGACGAAGTAGCCGTTGTTGAGGATGTTGCGGTGGGTGAGCGTCGCGCCCTTGGGGAAGCCGGTTGTGCCGCTCGTGTACTGGATGTTGATCGGGTCGCTCGGCTGAAGCTCGGCGCCGATCCTGGCGATCTGCGCCGGGTCGATCGTCTCGCCGCCGGCGACGAACTCGGACCATTCGCCGCCGCCGAGGAACACGACCCGCTCGAGGGCGTCGAGACCCGGCCGCACCTCGTCGACCATCGCCCGGTAGTCCGAGCTCTTGAACGAGTCGGCCGCGATCAGCATCCGGCATCCCGATTGGCGCAGCGCGTACTCGAGCTCGGAGGTCCGGTAGGCGGGGTTGATGTTGACGAGGATCACCCCGATCCGGGCGGTGGCGAACTGCACGAGCGTCCACTCGTGCCGGTTCGGGCTCCAGATCCCGAGCCGGTCCCCCGTCCGCAGGCCGGCGGCGAGCAGCGCGCGCGCGACCTCGTCGACCGCCTGGCCAAGTTCGCGCCAGCTCAGGCGCACGTCCTCGGCGCAGGAGACGAGCGCGTCGCGGTCGGGCCAGCGAGCGACCGTGCGATCGAGGTTGGCGCCGATCGTCTCCTCAAGCAGGGGAACCGTCTCGGCTCCCCTGGCATACGCCTCACTCACGTGTGACCTCCCTCGCTGTCGAACCCCGATTCTACGGCTCGGAGAGCGGCCCGCCCCCCGCCGACGGAGAGCGTCATCCGTTCGCGCCCTAAGATGAATCGTCTGATGCCGTCGACCGTCTCCGCGGCGCCTGACTGCAGGCTGCTGGAGGAGGATCCCGAACTCGGAGAAATGCTCCCTGGCGAGCGCCGCGCCGCGGCGGCCGAGCGGTGCACGGCGAGCACGGTGCGCGTGCCCCGCGGGCGCTGGACGATCCCCGGCTCGATGCACCTGTTCGACGGGATCGGACTGCTCGTGCTCGAGGGGCTGCTCCTGCGGCGGGTCGGCGTCGATGGCCGGTTCGGCGCGGAGATCGTCGGCGAGGGCGACCTGATGCGCCCGCGCTACGGCGTGCCGCCGACGACGACGCTTCCGGTGACCGCCGGGTGGCGCGTGCTCACCCCCGCGAGGCTCGCGGTGCTCGACGTCGAGGCCGCGCGGCGCTTCTCCGAGTTTCCGGAGCTGACCGGCGCGTTCGTCGACCGCGCGCTCAACCGCACGCGCAACCTGCAGATCTTGATGGCGATCGTCCACCACGCGCGCGTCAACGTGCGCGTGCACATGCTCCTCTGGCACCTGGCCGATCGCTGGGGGCGGGTGCGCAGCGAGGGCGTCCTCCTGCCGCTGTCGATCACCCACTCGGTGCTTGCGGACATGGTTGCCGCCCGGCGTCCGACGGTGACAAGCGCGCTGTCCGAACTCTCGCGCATGGACCTCGTGCGCCCCGTCGAGAGCGGCTGGCTGCTGCGCGGCGAGCGTCCCGGCGAGCTCGAGGAGCTCGCCATCCCGGACGTGAGCGGCGACGCGGCCGCCGCCTGAGCCGGCGACCCGATGGGCGTTCATGCCACGCGGGCACGCCGTGCTCGACGTCTGACCGCAGGCGCGGAAAACCTTCAGGAACCTTCGCCGGGCTCGGCGACGATGTCTTCGACGGCGACGTCGACCCGCGAGACGGCCGCACCCGCCTGCGTTTCGAGGTCCGTGAACACCCGCTCCCGGACGCGCTCGGCGAGCCTGTCGATCGGGGGCCCGAGCACGGCGACGAGACGGAGCGCGACCCGCACGCTGCCGGGCCGCTCGGGGTCCTCGCCGGCGCTCCGGACGGTCGCGAGCGCCACGCCGGGCACCGACATCGCGCTCGCCCGCACCAGCCGCGCGAGCACCGCATCGGCGACGCGCGTCTCGCCGAGCTCGGCGTCGATCACCATCCCTGCGCCGCCGGATCGGACGAGCGCTTGGATGCGAGCGACGATCCGCTCGGTGAGATCCTCCGGGATCGCGACCGCGGCCCGCGCGACCGCCTGAAACTCCTCCCACGCCTCGCGGATCGCCTCCAGCGCGGTCTGGCAGTACCGGCAGGCCGCCTGATGCGCACGATCGAGCGGCGCAGCGCCCTCGGTCACCTGGGCGATCAGGTCATCGAGCGAGGCGCCGCACGGGAGCGACCCGGCATGGGCGTCGTCTAGCGCCATCCCACCGTCCTCTTTAGCACCTCGGCGCGCGCCCGGTGGATGCGGCTCTTCACCGCGCCCTCGCCGATCCCGAGCACCTCGGCGACCTCGGCGTAGGAGAGGCCCTCGTAGTCGCGGAGCACGAGCGCGAGCCGCTGGTCATCCGGCAGCCGCGAGACCGCGCGCGAGACCGCGTCCATCCGCTCGCGCTGTGCCACGAGCCACGCCGGATCATCGGTTTCGACCGCAACATCGCCTTCGCGCAGCGGCGCCGAGGCGCGCCGCGCCGCGAGCATGCTCACGCAGCGGTTGGTGACGATCCGGTACAGCCACGTCGCGACCGAGCTCTCGCCCCGGAACCGCGGCAGCGACCGCCAGGCCCGCACGAACGTGTCCTGGGCGGCATCCTGCGCGTCGGCATCGGACTCGAGCATGCGCAGCGCGATCCGGTACACCCGCCCCTGATGCCGCCGCACGAGCTCGGAGAACGCGTCCACGTCCCCCGCGCGCGCCGCATCGACGAGCAGCGCATCATCGACGAACAGGACCACGACCGCGAGACGATAAGCCCCTCTCAGCTGAGCGCGAACGGCGCGAGCACGACGCCCCTCATCCTCGCCCGCGCCGGGAGGCGTCGCGGTAGCGCTCGAGAGCATCGCGCCGGGCCGCGGCGTGGTCGACGATCGGCTTCGGGTAGTCGCGTCCGATGCGGCAGTTGGCCTGCCGCTGCACGGCGTCGGGCATCCGCCACGGCTCGGCGAGGTGCTCGTCGGGCACCTCGGAGAGCTCAGGCACGTGGTGGCGCACGTACGCGCCGTCGGGATCGAAGCGTCGCTGCTGGACGGCGGGGTTGAACATGCGGCGGAACGCGGGCTGCGGATCGGCGCCGACCGAGGCGATCCACTGCCAGTTGCCGTTGTTCGAGGCCTCGTCGCCGTCGAGCAGCAGGCGCATGAACCAGCGCTCGCCCCAGCGCCAGTCGATGCCGAGATCCTTGCTGAGGAACGAGCCGGCGATCAGCCGCGCGCGGTTGTGCATCCACCCCTCGCGGCGGAGCTGGCGCATCGCGGCGTCGACCGCCGGGAACCCGGTTCGCCCCTCGCACCACGCCTCGAAGCGCCGTGGCGCTCGACTCCAGCGCAGCGTTCCGCGGTAGCGCTCCTGAAGCTCCTCGTCGACGACGGCGGGGAAGTGGGCGAGCACGTGAGCGAAGAAGTCGCGCCAGCAGAGCTGCCGGCGATACGCGGCGCCGCCAGGACCGGTCCGCTCCTGCGCCCGTTGCTCAAGCTCGCGCGCGGACAGGGAGCCGAAGTGCAGGTAGGGCGAGAGGCGCGAGACCCCGTCGCCCGCGAGCAGGTCGCGTCCCTCGGCGTACCCGTCGATCGGGCCGTCGATGAACCGTCGCAGCGCCCGCCGCGCCGCGCGCTCCCCGCCCGGCGCCGGCTCAGGGACCTCCTGGCGCAGACCGAGCGCCGCGAGCGTCGGCAGCTCACCGGTCGGCGGCCCACCGGCCGGCGACGCGCCCAGGCCCGGCAGGGTCCGCGGCGCGGGGAGCACGTCCCGGCGCGGTCGTCGCAGCCAGCTTCGGTGAAACGGCGTGAACGTCGTGTAGGGCTCCTCTGCGCCGGTGAGCACGTCCTGGGGCGCGTCGACCGCGAATACTCCGGGATGGGCGATGACCCGCACGCCGTCGCGGGCGAGCGCCGCGGTGACGGCCGCCTGGCGGCGACGCGCGAACGGGCTCACGTCGGCGGTGAGGTGCACCACGGTCGCGCCGGTGCGCCGTGCGAGCTCCGGCAGCTCGCGCTCGGGCCGGCCACGGCGCACGACGAGCCCGCTGCCTCGGGCGCGCAGCGCCTCGTCGAGCTCGGCCAGGCACTCGAGCAGGAACTGGGTGCGCGGCCCGGACGCGTGCCGGCCGCCGAGCAACCGGTCGTCGAAGCAGAACACGGGAATCAGCGCGTCATCGCGGCGGGCGGCGTGCAGCGCCGGATGGTCGTGCAGGCGAAGCTCCCGCCGGAGCCAGAGCAGCGCGGTCATCCGAGGATCCGCCTCACCGCGTCGCGCCGGTAGGCGAAGATCCGCTGCAGGTCGCGACGCACGAACAGCGGATGGGCGAGCTCGCCGACTGGGCCGAGCGGCGGCGCGTAGTGGACCTCGTCGGAGACGACGGTCCCGCCGGCCGCGGCCCGGAAGCGATGGCGGTGGTGCCACAGGCGGTATGGACCGCGCAGCTGGCGGTCGACGAACTCGCACCCCGGGCGCCAGACCTCGATCTGCGACGTCCATCCCACCGGCACGCCGTGCACGCGCAGCCGGTAGTCGATGAGGGTTCCCTCCGCCATCTCGACGGGCTCGGGCGTGCGCACCTCGAAGCGCAGCCACGGCGGCGTGATCCGCTCGAGGTTGCGCGCGGCAGCGAAGAACGAGAACACCTCGTCGATCGGCCGATCGACATGCTGCTCGGCGTGCAGACGATGGACCGCCATCGTCAACCGACGACGTCGCGCAGCGCCGCCTCCAACTCGGGATGGGCGAACTCGAAGTCAAGCTCCTCGAGGCGCGCCGGCACGGCGCGCTGCCCGGCGCAGACGAGCTCGGCCATCTCGCCGTAGAGGAGCCGCAGCGCGGGCCCGGGGACCGGCAGCACCGCCGGACGACCGAGTGCGCGGCCGAGCGCCCGGGAGAGCTCGGCGTTCGTCACCGGAGCGGGCGCGGTCAGGTTGAGCGGACCGTTCGCCCGCCCGTCGTCGACGCAGTGCACGAGGCCGCGGACGACGTCGTCGAGGTGGATCCACGGCACGTACTGCCGGCCGCCGGCCACCGGGCCCCCGAGCCCCAGCTTGAAGAACGGGAGCATCCTGGCGAGCGCTCCCCCGCGTCCCGAGAGCACGACCCCCGTCCGGGTCCGGGCGACCCGCATCATCCCCGCCGCCGCTTCCGCCTCTCGCTCCCAGCCGACCACGACATCGGCGAGGAATCCCGTGCCCGGCCCGGCGTCCTCGGTGAGCCGCGTGTCGTCGCGGCGCGGTCCGTAGTACCCGACGGCCGACTGGGAGACGAGCACGCGCGGACGCTGCTCGGCCTCGAGCGCCCGCAGGCCGGCCACGAGCGAGCGGGTTCCGAGCACTCGGGAATCGGCGATCCGCCGCTTGGCCTCGGGGGTCCAGCGCTGGTCGATCGGCTCCCCGAGGAGATGGACGACGGCGTCGGCGCCGCGCAGCGCCGCCGCCGGCGGGGGGGCTGAGGTCGGGTCGCTCCACACGGACACCTCCACATCGCCGCCGAGCGCGCGCCGCGCTCGCTCGGCGTCCCGGGACAGCGCCACGACCTGGTCGCCGCGCTCGCGCAGCGCCCGGGCGAGCGCCGCGCCGATCGTTCCCGTCGCGCCCGTGATCGTCACCCGCATCATCCGTCCCCCGTTCGGTTCGTCGTCGTGAGCCACCTGGATCCGCATGAGGTCGTGGTCGCCAGAGCCAGCGTGAGGAGCGCGGAGGCGCCGGCAACGGCGACCGTGGCCGCCAGGGATCCGTCCGGAAGCCCGCGGCGGGCGGCCGCGGTGCTCGCGATGTCCGCCAGATCCCCGGCGACCCGCGTCGCCAGCACGGCCGCCATCGCGTCCCTTCGCCTACTCATGGCGTCGCAGCGAGTCGCCGATCAGCCAGATCGTCGGCGGCCACAGACCGACGAACAGCGCGCGCCGCTCGGCGTTGCCGCGCTCGTCCTGGTCGACCGTCTTGGCGCGGATCCAGAGCGCGATGCACAGTCCGACCGACCCGAGCGAGAAAAGCTGCATGTGATCGGAGCGTAGGCCGGCGCGATGGAGGTATCGAACAATCATGCGGCATAACCCTACCCACATCGACCGGTTAACCTCAACGCTCTGTTGAGGTTTCCGACGAGAACCGCCTGATGCCGCGGCGACCGACGTGGAGACGCCGCTGGCTGATCGCGGCCACCTGGCCGGTGGGCGTCGCGCTCACCTCCTGGGACTACATGTGGCGCACGACGCCGCTGCATCGCAGCGAGCGAATCATCGCCGAGGACGCCGTCGAGGTGCCGCCGTTCCCGGCCGGGATCAGCGCCGAGGAGGTGCAGGGCGAACGCGACGGGCACGGGGCGCTCTTCCATCGCCGCTACCGGACGGTCATCCGCGACGCCGACACGCGCTGCGAGGAGCTCATGGCGGCAGTGAACCGCAACCTCAACCGCCCCGCGCCGACGACGTTCGCGCGGTTCGAGAAGGTGCTCGGGGACGAGCGGCGACTGGCGGCCGGCGACGAGTTCGTCGTCCGCATGCCGGGGCCGTGGGATGGCCCGGTGCGGGTGGTCGCCGTCGGCCCGCGCTCGTTTCGTCTCGCGACCCTGCGCGGGCATCTGGAGGCGGGACAGATCGAGTTTCGGGTCGACGAGACGCCCGAGGGGGCGGTGAGCTTCGAGATCGAGTCGTGGGCGCGCTCGAGCAGTCGGCTCGTCAACGTCCTGTACCACCATCTGCGGATGGCCAAGGAGGTTCAGGCGCACATGTGGATCTCGTTCCTCGAGGGCGTCGTCTCGCTGTCCGGCGGGCGCATGGAGGGCGGCGTGCGGATGAGCACCGAGCGGGTGCCGGAGCGCTGACATGGCCGCCGCGGAGATGCTGGGGCCGCCGCGCGTGAGACGCATGCTCGCCGGGCTTCCCGGGCGGGCGCTCAACTTCGACCCCGCCGCGCTGCGGGACGCGGATCCCGGGAAGGGCTGGCGAATCACCGATCTGCGCCAGACGCTGCCCGGCGAGCCGCCGGGTCCCCCGCTTCCGGATGGCAGCTGGGAGATCGCGCGGCGGCTGATGCGCGGCTACGAGTTCGCCGACCCCTCGATCGTCCACGCCTACTACGACCCCGCGATCCCGCTCGAGAATCGCAACATGGTGCTGGAGCTGCGGGCGCTCGGCGTGCTCCACCTGCTCGTGGGGGTGCGCGTCGCCGAGGTGTACGAGCGCGAGAGCCGGATCGGGACACGGCCCGTGACAGTCTGGGGCTGGAGCTACCGCACGCTCGAGGGCCACGTCGAGATGGGACAGATGGACTGGCAGGTGTGGAAGTGGGCCGACAGCGGCGAGGTCGAGTTCCGCGTGCATGCGGTCTCCCGCGAGGCGCCGATCGCCAACCCGATCGTCGCGCTCGGCTTCCGGCTGCTCCGCGGTCGCGAGCGCGAGCGCTTCCTGCAGAGCACCCGGCGGCGCATGCGGACGTTCGTCGAGCTCGCGCTCGCCGACCCCGATCGCGGCGGTGAGCCGGTGCGCGCGGCGGCGGCCGAGCTCACCGCGCGGCGCTCTCCGGCCGACGACCCGGCCCACGCCGAGTTGGCTCGCGGCCTCGACCACGAAGGAGGCTCTGTCTGATGGTCCGCGGATACGTCATCGCCCAGCGGCCGAACCGCCCGCTCATGCTCGCAGTCGCCGCCGCCGCGCTCGCCCGCGGCACCGGCGGCGCCACCGCCCGGCGGGCGGCGACCGCCGCCCGGCTCAGCCTGCTGTGGTGGTCCTACGAGGAGCTCGTCGATGGGGCGAACGCGTTTCGCCGGCTGCTTGGCGCGCTCGGCGGCGCCTACTGCGTCTCGGCCCTCGTCCGCGAGCTGCGCGGGCCATCGAGCGCCTCCGGCCCGAGGTAGGAGAGCGTGCGGTTGGTGATCGCCGCCGCCAGCCTGAGCTGCTCCGGCACGAGCGGGGCGGGCGGGCGCCCGAGCCGGTCCGCGACCCGCTGGGGCAGCTCGGGGGCGGCGGCGCCCGCGATCTCCGCGCAGACGCGGGCCGCGGTGTGCGCGACCGCCGGCTCGACGCTCCAGATCGCCTCGAGCACCCGGGCTCGGCCACGCCGGCCACCCGGCGCCGGCGGTCGCTCCCACGCCGCGAGGCACACGCTGTGCCCGGGCGCACAGCACACGATCGTCCATTCCCGCGCGAGCGGGTGGCCCGGCCCCACCGGGACCTCGAGCGGCCCGTCGGACGGCGCGCGCACCCGCTCGAAATCGGCGAACACGATCGCCAGCTCCGCGCTCTCCGAGAGCTCGCGCCAGCGCGGCTCCGCCTGGCGGTAGAAGCGCTCGGTCTGGAACGAGGCGAACAGGAGCGCCCGCTCCGCGCGGGCGAGGCTCTCATCCTCGATCGCGCGGGAGAGCGCGAGCAGCACCGGCTTGCGCAGGGGACGTGGCTCGAGGTCGGGCCTCCGCGCCCGCACGTCCGCCCACACCGATCCGCCCCCGTGGTGGTTCTCGCTCGTGACCCGCGCGATCGCCCCGGCGAGCGACATGCCGGCCGCGCGCTCGCCGGCGAGGCGGCGCACGAGCTCGACGTCGGTCTCGCTGTAGCGCCGGTGCCCGCTCGGCAGCCGCCGCGGCGCGGGGAAGCCGTGTCGCCGCTCCCACATCCGGAGCGTGCCCTCGGAGACGCCGGTGCGCGCCGCGAGCTCGCCGATCGACAGATCGCTCACCGAAGCTTCCTGAACATGAACACGGTGTGCAGCTTTCCCTCCAGGACTGTATCCGGCGCGCGGGCCCGGTGATCCGAAACATGGTGCGACCACGTATGCGCAGTTGAGGAGGCCCCGCGCCGGACACGGCGCAGCCCATCCACCACAATGCACCCGATGCTCCCCTTTCGCCAGCAGCGGGACGACCCGCGCCGCCTCGCCGACGAGGACCTGATGGCGCGCGTCCGGGACGGTGACACGCGCGCGTTCGAGGTGATCTTCGATCGCCACGCGGACGTCGCGTTCTCGCTCGCCTACCGGATGTGCGGCCGGCGCGCGGTCGCCGAGGAGATCGTGCAGGACGCGTTCTTGTCGCTGTGGCGGTCCGGCGCCCGCTACGACCGCACCCGCGGCAGCGTGCGCTCGTGGGTCCTCGGCGTCGTCCACAACCGGGCGATCGACCTCTTCCGCCGGGAGTCGACCCGCAGCTCCCGGGACGTCTCCGACGAGCAGGCTGTCGCGCGGCTGCCCTCCGGGGACTCGACGGAGCGCGAGGTCGAGCGCCGCGACGACGCCGCCCAGGTGCAGGCCGCGCTCGCCGACCTGCCCGCCGAGCAGCGCCAGGTGATCGAGCTCGCCTACTACGGCGGCTTCAGCCATGCCGAGATCTCGACGATGCTCGAGCTGCCACCGGGGACCGTGAAGGGCCGGATGCGACTCGCCCTCTCGAAGCTGCGGGTCACGCTCGGCGAGCCCCAGGAGGTGGTGAGGCGATGAGCCCGGACGAGCGCACGCCGGGCCGCGACGAGCACCCCTGCGGCGCCGACGTCGCCGCCTACGCGCTCGGCGCGCTGGAGCCGGCAGAGGCCGAGGCGTTCGGCCGGCATCTCGAGACCTGCGCGATCTGCCCGCCGGAGCTCGAGGCCTTCCGACAGGTGGTCGACGATCTCGGGGCCGGCGTGCCGAGGGTCGAGGCGCCGCCCGACCTCAAGCGCCGCGTGATGCGCGCGATCGAGGCCGAGCCACGCGACGCGCCCGCCGGCTCGTGGCGGGCACGTCGGGCGCGCCGGCGCGACGCGGTCGTGCGCGGACGCTCCTGGCTGCGCGGGCCGACGCTCGCGCTCGGGACCGCGATCGCGTTCGCGGTCGCCGCCATCGTCGTCGTCGTGATCGCGTTCCCGGGCCGTCCCGCCGGGCGCACCGTCCGGGCGTCGACGACCGTCGGTGGCACCGCGGCGCTGCACATCTCCGCGAACAACACCGAGCTGGTCGTGCGCCATGTCGCGCCGCCGCCGCGCGGCAAGATCTACGAGGTCTGGGTCCAGCACGGCACGGGCAGGGCGCGCGCGAACACGCTCTTCCGCGTCGACCGCGACGGCGACGCCGCCGTCCACATCTCGGGCTCGATCTACGGCGTCAGCCACGTGATGGTGACGGCGGAGCCGGCCCCGCACGGGAGCCGAGCACCGACGGGCTCGCCCGTCATCACCGCCACGCTGTCGTGAGTCGCGTCCGCGTGTCTCCGCGGTGATCCAGGGCGCGGCGCGACGCGCATACCTCCACGTGCCAACGTTCAGCAATCGATCGGAGTCGTCCCGATGGGCCTTGAGAACCCCCTCCACATCGCCATCATCCTCGTCGTCGTGCTCATGGTGTTCGGCGCGAAGCGCCTGCCCGAGATGGGCAAGGGGCTCGGCGAGGGCATGCGCGGCTTCAGGTCGGCGCTGTCCGGCGAGTCACGCGAGGACCATCCGAACCGGGTCCACGAGCTGACCGCCGCCGAGGAGCCGGCGGCGACCCGCTCCGACGCCGGCGAGCGGCGCTCGCCCGAGCCGGTCGCCTGATCGGACCGTCGCCGGGCGGCCGGGCTGTGAGGATCGCGATCATCGGAGCCGGGATCTCCGGGCTCACGGCCGCGCATCTGCTCGATCCGGTTCACGAGGTGACGGTGTTCGAGGCCGCCGGCCGCCCCGGCGGCCACACGCACACCGTCCGCGTCGACACGCCGAACGAGACGCACGAGGTCGACACCGGCTTCATCGTGTTCAACGATCGCAACTATCCGCGCTTCGAGCGCCTGCTGGGGCGCCTGGGAGTGCAGTCGCAGCCCTCGACGATGAGCTTCAGCGTCTCCGACGGCGGCGACTTCGAGTACTGCGGCGCGTCCCCCAACGGCCTGTACGCGAGGCGTGCGCACCTGGTGACCCCGTCGTTTCAGCGGATGATCGCCGACCTCGCCCGCTTCAACCGGGCGGCGCGTGCGCTTGTGCGCGACGCGCCGTTCGACGGCGAGGACGCGGACATTTCGCTCGGGGCCTGGCTTGAGCGCGGGCGCTTCTCCCGGGCGTTCATCGAGCGCCTGATCGTGCCGCAGGCCGCGGCGGTGTGGTCGGCCGACCCGGCCCAGATGTGGACGTTTCCCGCCCGCTTCCTCGCCGAGTTCTTCGACAATCACGGGATGCTCGAGTTGCGCAACCGGCCACGCTGGCGGACGATCCGCGGAGGCTCGGCCCGCTACGTCGAGGCGCTCACCGGACGGCTGCGCGGCCGGCTGCGGCTCGCCACGCCGGTGCGGAGCGTCACGCGCGCCGCCGATCACGTGCTCGTCACCGCGCGGGGCGGCGAGCCCGAGCGCTTCGACGAGGTCGTGCTCGCCACCCATTCCGACCAGGCGCTCGCGCTGCTCGAGGATGCGAGCGATCTGGAGCACGCGCTCCTCTCGACGCTCCCCTACCAGACGAACGAGGCAGTGCTCCACACCGATGCCTCACTCCTTCCGCGCCGCCGTCGCGCCTGGGCGAGCTGGAACTACCACCTGCTCCCCTCGCCGACCGGCCGCGCGACCGTCACCTATCACATGAACCGCCTGCAGTCGCTGCGCGCCGAGCGGGAGCTGTGCGTGACCCTCAACCGCACCGAGGCGATCGACCCAGCGCGGATCATCCGCCGGATCGCCTACGCGCACCCGGTCTACACGCCGGCGGGAGTGGCCGCCCAGGGCCGGGTGGCGGAGATCAGCGGCCGCAACCGCACGCATTTCTGCGGCGCGTACTGGGGCTGGGGCTTCCACGAGGACGGTGTCGTCTCCGCCGAGCGGGTGGCGAGGCGGCTCGGGGCCGCGCTTTGAGGCTCGTGGCGTCGATCGGCGACCGGGCGGCGCCGGGCGGCCGCCGGACGCGTTCCGGCGGGCAGGCGAGCTGCCTGTACGAGGGGACGATCCGCCACCGCCGCCGCCTTCCGCACCGCGAGTTCCGCCACCGGATCACGCTTGCCTACGTCGACCTCGGCGAGCTCCCGGGTCTGCTCGGCGGGCGCCTGACCCGCCCGGGACCGGGGCTCCTGCGCTTCCGCCGCGCCGACTACCTCGGCGATCCGGCGATGCCGCTCGCCGAGGCCGTCCGCGAGCGCGTCCGGTCGCTCGCCGGCGCCCGCCCCGCCGGCCCGATCCGCCTCCTCACGCAGCTGCGCTCGTGGGGAACCTGCTTCAACCCGGTGAGCTTCTACTACTGCTTCGCCGACGGCGGCGAGCGCCTTGAGCATGTCCTCGCCGAGGTGACGAACACCCCGTGGGGCGAGCGCCACTCCTACCTGCTGTCCGAGTGCCGGGCCGGCTCGCGGGTCATCGGCGGCTCGTTCGACAAGGCGCTCCACGTCTCACCGTTCTTCGGCATGGACCACCGCTACCGGATCCGGGCGTCGAGGCCCGGGCAGACGCTCTCGGTCCACATCGACAGCGAGCGCGACGGCACGGTCGCGTTCGATGCGACGCTCGCGCTGCGCCGCAGTGAGCTCACCCCGGCGTCCGCGGCGCGGCTCAGCCTCGCGTATCCGGCGGCAAGCGCGCGCGTGCTCGCGCTCATCTACGGCCACGCGCTCGCCCTGAGGCTGAAGCGCGTCCCGGTCCATCCCCACCCGGGGGTCCTGGGCGCGTGAGGCCGCGCGAGACGCTCGCCTGGCGCGCCGCCGCCACCGCGCTGCTGCGGCAGATCCGCGTCGGCTCGCTCGTGATCGCCGACGGGTCCGACGGGCGGCGGCTGAGGTTCGGCCGCGGTGCGCCGGCGGCGACGATCGAGGTGCACGACCCGAGCTTCTGGAGGGCGCTGCTGCACGGCAGCCGCGGGCTCGCCGACTCCTACGCCGCGGGCGTCTGGGATTCCCCCGACCTCGTGGCGGTCATCCGCCTCGCGGCCCGCAATGCGATCGTGATCGACCGGGTCCGGCGCGCGACGGCGCCGCTGTGGACGCCGCGTCAGCGACTGCGGGCGCTCGTGCGCCCCAACAGCCGCCGGCGCAACCGGCGCGACATCGCCGCGCACTACGACCTCGGCAACGAGCTGTTCAGCCGCATGCTCGACCCGACGATGTCCTACTCGTGCGCGCTGTTCGAGCGCGAGGGGATGAGCCTCGAGCAGGCGTCGGTCGCCAAGCTCGAGCGGGTCTGCGAGCAGCTCGACCTGCGCGCCGGCGATCACGTGCTTGAGATCGGGACCGGCTGGGGCGGCTTCGCGATCCATGCCGCGGCGACGCGCGGCTGCCGGGTGACGACGACGACGATCTCCGCCGAGCAGCACGCCTACGCGGTCGCGCGGGTCCGTGAGGCGGGCCTGGAGGAGCTCGTGACCGTGCTCCGCAGCGACTACCGGGACCTGCGGGGCCGCTACGACAAGCTCGTGTCGATCGAGATGATCGAAGCCGTCGGCTGGGAGCGGATCGGCGCGTTCCTCGCGCAGTGCTCCCGGCTCCTGCACCCCGACGGCGCGATGCTGCTGCAGGCGATCACGATCGACGATCGCGCCTATGAGGTCGAGAAGGCCTCGCGCTCGTTCATCAAGGAGTACATCTTCCCGGGCGGCTGCCTGCCCTCGCTCGAGGTCATCCAGCGCAACCTCGCGCGGCGCACCGACCTGCAGACCGCCGACCTGCACGACCTCACGGCGAGCTACGTGACGACGCTGCGGTGCTGGCGCGAGCGCTTCCTCGCGCACTCCGAGGAGCTCGCGGGGCTCGGCTACGACGAGTCGTTCCGGCGGCTGTGGACGCTCTACCTCGCCTACTGCGAGGCCGGGTTCGCGGAGCGGCGGATCTGCGACGTCCAGCTGCTGCTCGTCAAGCCGCGCTGGATCGCGCCGCACGCAGCCGCCGGCGCGGACTCGCTGGACTCCGCGATCGCGGCGCTGAGATGAACGGAACGTGCGGCCGAGCCGATGGCCCGGCCGCACGTGCCGCAAAACACGGCGTCGCCTCGGCCTAGGAGAGGAAGCCGAGCTTCGTGAGCGTCTTGGCAGCGGTCGAGGCGGTGATCGCCTTCGGCCCGAACGCCGGAAGCACGGCGTGACCCCCGGCTGCCGCGTCGAGGAAGGAGTAGTGCGTCGCCTCGTTGGCCGCGACACCCGCGGCGGCGACCCGCAGGTCCGGCGAGCTGAACTCCTTGACCGCGCCCATGTAGGTGGCGACGAACGCCTCCTCCAAGGCGACACCGGTGTCGACGAGCGCCTTCTTCGAGGCGACGTACTTGCCGGGGACCGTCAGCTTGAAACCGTGCGGGACGTGGGAGCCGAGCATCTTCTTCCAGGCATCCCGGTGTGCGACCTCGTCCTTGTAGGCGGCCACGAAGTAGTCGCGGTTGCTCAGCTTGAACTTCCGATAGTACGTCTTGAGGATCGCGCCGTAGATCGTCACCGCGAGCGTCTCGGCGATGTAGCCGGTCTGCAGGACCGTGATGTCGCTCTTCGTCGTCTTGGCGAACGCGACGCCGTCCATCGTCGCGAGCACGCCGCCGGCCCCGACGAGCATGACGCTGCCCTTGGCGGCGTTGCGGATGAACTGCCCGCGGCTGACTCTCGGCGTCGCTTCATTCACTTCGGTCATGCATGCTCCTTAGTCTGAGGGGACACATTCCGGCCGTGCCCCTAGTTCGCACGGACCCGCCGAGCGGATCACCCACGGTCCGAACCTCGCGGATCGATACCGCCCCGCCCGTCACCGCCGAGGCCGGGATCAGTCGCCCGGCTCGCCGTCGATCACCCGCTGGGCGATCGCGAACGCCGCGTTCGCCGCGGGCACGCCGGCGTAGATCGCGGTGTGGAGCAGAACCTCTGAGATCTCCTGCGGGGTGAGGCCGTTGCGGAGCGCGCCGCGGACGTGCATCTCGATCTCGTTCTCGCGCCCGAGCGCGGTGAGCGCGGCGAGCGTGATCATCGAGCGCGCGCGGCGATCGAGGCCGTCGCGGGTCCACGCATCGCCCCACGCGGTGCGGGTGATGAAGTCCTGCCACGGCTCCGTGAACTCGCTCGTGCGAGCGATCGCCCGGTCGACGTGCTCGTCGCCGAGGACCGCCCGGCGCACCTCCATCCCGGCGGCCCGACGTTGCTCGTCATCCATCGCTGCCCTCCAGGTGCTCGATGATCAGGCGGTTGACCTCCTCGGCGCGCTCGACGCTCGCGAGGTGCGAGCCCGGATCGAGCAGCTCGAAGCGCGCCCCCGGGATCGCCGCCGCGATCCGCTCGCCCTGCGCCGGCGGGATCGCGCGGTCCTGGGCGCCGGCGATCACGAGCGTCGGGGCGCGGACCGCGCCGAGGTCCGCGACGACGTCGTGGGTGGCGACCGCTTCGCAGCAGCCCGCGTAGCCCTCGACCGGGGTCTCGGCGATCATCCGCCGGTGGGCGGCGACGACGTCGGGGTGCGCGGCCGCATACGGCGCCGTGAACCAGTTCGCGACGACGGCGTCGGCGATCGGCTCGGTCGCGCCGGCGGCGCGGACGGTCCGGGCGCGCTCCCGGAAGGCGTCCGGGTTGAGCGTGTCAGGCGCGCTGCAGATGACGACGAGGCGGCCGAGCCGCTCCGGGGCGTGGATCGCGAGCCACTGGCCGACCATCCCCCCGATCGACACGCCCGCGTAGTCCGCCCGCGCGATCCCGAGCCGGTCCAGCACCCCGATCACATCGCCTCCGAGCTCCGCGATCGTGTACGGCCCCTCCGGCGCCGGCGAGCCGCCGTGGCCGCGGTGATCGAAGCGGATCAGTCGTCGCGCGGCCGAGAGCGCCCGCACCTGCGGGTCCCACATGGCAAGCGTCGTCCCGAGCGAGCCGCCGAGCAGCAGGACGGGAGCGTCGGCCGGCCCGTCGGCAACGTGATGGAGCGCGACCGGGCTCATCGCGGCCTCGCCTCGTGGGCGGCGAGCGCGCGGTCGACGAGCGGGCTCACCGCGGCCTCGCCTCGTGGGCGGCGAGCGCGCGGTCGACGAGCGCGCCCGCGCCGTCGGGGAGCGGCCGCTCGCCCATCGCCGCCGTGGCGCGACCCGCGGCCATCCGCTCGGGGTCGACGACGAGCCCCTCGAGGAGATCGCGCGCCCACGCCGCCGCCGAGCCGACGAGCACCGTCAGCTCAGGAAGTGTCCCCCACTCCGCCTGCCAGGCGCCGGCCGCGCGCTGATGCTCCTGCCCCATCGCGCCGAGCATCGTCGCCACGAGGCCGGGCACGCGCGTGACGCAGGCGAGCACCGCGACCGAGGCGACCGGGTTGCGCTTGTCGGGCATCGCGCTCGAGCCGCCGGCGCGGCCCTCGGCGACCTCGGCGACCTCGGTCTGCGAGAGGAGCGTCACGTCACGGGCGATCTTGCCGAGCACCCCGGCGCCCACCCCGAGCACCGACGCGGTGAGCGCGGTGCGCACGCGGATCGTCGCCCACCCCATCACCGGCTCGACGAGCCCGAGCTCGCTCGCCACGCGCGCCGCGACGCGCGGATCGCGTCCGCCGACGGGCCCGCCCATCTGCACCGCGCACTCCGCCTCGCGGACGTGGACGAGGTGGCCGCGTACCTCGTCGAGCCCGTCGAGCCAGCCCGCGGCGTGCAGGCCGAACGTCGTCGGCAGCGCCTGCTGGAGGAGGGTCCGGGCGATCATCGGCGTCTCGCGGTGCTCGGCGGCGAGGCGCGCGGCCGCCTCCGCCGCCCCGTCGAGCTCGGCGAGCAGCGGGTCGAGGGCGCGGCGCACGAGCAGCATCAGCGCGGTGTCGACGATGTCCTGGCTCGTCGCGCCGGCGTGGACGTATTCGGCCGCCGGCGGGCCGAGCGCGTCGCGGAGCGCGGCGACGAGCCCGATGACGGGCGTCGCATGCTCGGCGAGCGAGCGGCGCAGGCGATCGACACCGATCCGGTCGATGTCCCGGGCGCCGGCGACGATCTTGATCGCGATCTCCTCCGGGATCTCGCCGAGGTCGGCGAGCGCTCGGGCGAGCGCGACCTCGACGTCGACCAGCGCGCGCAGCCACGCCCGGTCGCTCAGCTGCTCGGCGACCGCCCCGCGCGCGTAGATCGCCTCGAACACGATCAGACGGCGAAGAACACGGTCTCGTGCGGACCCTGGACGTGGATGTCGAAGCGATAGCCACCGTGCCCGTCCGGCTCGGCGAGCAGCGTCTGGCGGCGGTCGGCGGGCACGCGGGCGAGCACCGGGTCGCCGTCGTTGGCCTCGGGCTCGTCGGCGAAGTAGATGCGGGTGACGACGCGGTTGAGCATCCCGCGGGCCATGAGCGTCACCGCGAGGTGCGGGGCCTGCAGCCGGCCGCGGGGGTCCTCGACGCGCCCCGGCTTCACCGTGAGGATCTCGTAGCTGCCGTCGCCGTCCTCGGTCCCGTAGCGCGCGAACCCGTGGAAGCCGCGCAGCGTGGACGGGCCGCCGTGCCCGTGCATGTCCGCATAGCGCCCGTCCGGATCCGCCTGCCAGGTCTCGATCAGGTGGTCGGGAATCGGGTCCCCGTGTCCGTCGTAGATCGTTCCGTGAAGCGTGAACGCCCCCGGTGTGCCGGGGTCGACGGCATGCGGTCCGCCCGTCCACGGCAGGCCGATCGCGAAGTACGGGCCGACGGTCTGCGACGGGGTGAGCCTGAAGTTCACAGCTCCTCCTCGAAGAACGTCGCCGCCGGTCCGCGCAGGTAGATGTCCCACTCGAAGCACTGTGCCCAGTCGGGCTGCGTGCCGTGGATCGAGAACGTCGAGATCATCGCCTCGCGGGCCCTCGGGTCGCGCACGGAGTTGAAGATCGGGTCATAGGGGAAGAACGGGTCGCCCGGAAAGTACATCTGGGTGACGAGGCGCTGCGCAAACGCCCGGCCCATGAGCGAGAAGTGGATGTGGGCCGGCCGCCAGGCGTTGTAGTGGTTGCCCCACGGATAGGGGCCCGGCTTGATCGTCGTGAACCGGTAGCGCCCCTCGGCGTCGGTGAGGCAGCGCCCGGCGCCCGAGAAGTTCGGATCGAGCGGCGCCGGATACCGATCCCACCTGTGGCGGTAGCGGCCGCACGCGTTCGCCTGCCAGATCTCGACGAGCGTGTCGCGCAGCGGCTTGCCCTCGGTGTCGTAGACGTGGCCGATGACGATGATCCGCTCGCCGATCGGCTCACCGGCGTGCTGTCGGGTGAGGTCGGCGTCGAGCTCGGTCATCCCGAGTCGCTCCGAGAGCGCCGGGCCGGTGATCTCGCCGAGCGTGTGCGGGAGGTAGACGAGCGGCTCCTTCGGATGCCGGAGCGCGGTTGACTTGTAGGGCTCGTAGTCGAGCGGTGGATGCGCGTCCCCGGGCTCGCGCCGGTAGACGAGCGGGGTGTCGGCGATCGGCGTGTAGATCCGGCGCGGCTCCTCGGGATCGGTGGGGGTGGGCTCGTGCTGCTCGACGGACATCGTCCGGCCTCCTCGTTCAGCGGTTGACGAGCTCCCGCAGCGCGCGGAGCTCCTCCTCGGTGGCGGGCGGTGTGCGCGCGAGGTCCTCGGCGACGCGGAGCGTCCAGCCGGTCGCCGCGCGCACGTCCTCCACCTCAACCCCCGGGTGGATCTGGGTGAGCGTGAGCTCGGGCGCCTCGGCGGGATCGAGCTGCACCGGCCGGAGCACGCCAAGATCGGTGACGACCGCGGTTGGGCCGGCGCCGGTGAACCCGAGGCGCGTGCGGTCCCCGGCGGCGTCGCCGAACCCGACCGTCGTGCGGAAGTCGAGGCGCTCGACGAACGTGCGCGGCGAGTGCGGAGCGATCACGACGACCTCTTGGCAGCAGGCGGCGATCTCGGGCGCGCCGCCGGCCCCGGGCAGGCGCGTGCGGGGGCGGGCGTAGTCGCCGATCACGGTCGAGTTGAGGTTCCCGTGGCGGTCGACCTGGGCGGCGCCGAGGAACGCGACCTGGACGCGGCCGGTCCCGATCCAGTAGTTGAACATCTCCGGGACCGAGACGACCGCATCGGCGGTCTCCGCGAGCTCGCCGTCGCCGATCGACAGCGGGATGCGATACGGCTTGGCGCCGATCGTCCCCGACTCGTAGACGAGCACGAGCTCGGGGTTGTGGACCATGCGCGCGAGCAGCGCCGCGGTGCTCGGCCGGCCGACGCCGATGAACACCGAGCGGGCGTCGGTGAGCAGGCGCGCGGCGACGATCGTCTGCAGCTCGCCCGTCGTCGCCGGGGTGAGGTCGGTCGCAGTCTCGGTCATCGGGTTACGGTCGCGTCCCGGGGGTCGGTCGTCTCGGTCACCCGGCACCCCGTCCCTGGCGCAGCGCGCTCGTTTCGGTCATCGCGTCGCACCCTCCGACAGCACGTGGTCGTTCATCCAGGCGGTGAACTCGTCGCGGTCGCGGCTGAGGGTGTCCCAGAACCGGTAGAAGTCGTTGTCGCGCGTCGTGATCCCCGCCGCATAGGAGGGCTGTGAGCCGCCCGGGGCCTCGGCGACCGCGTCGATCACCCAGCCCGGGATCACGACGCCGCCGGGTCGCGGCTCGAGCGTGTCGACGATCCGCTCGACCGTGACGAACGAGCGCTCGGCGCAGAGCACCGCCTCCTTCTGCACGCCGGGGATGCCCCACAATTGCACGTTGCCGTCGCGGTCGGCCTCCTGGGCGTGGACGATCGAGACGTCGGGGCGGAGAGCCGGCACGGCGGTGAGCGTCTCCCCGGTGAACGGGCAGGAGATCTCCCGGACGTTCGTGCGCTCCCGCAGGTCGGTGCCCACGTAGCCACGCATGACCGCGAACGGCAGCCGGGCCGCGCCGGCCGCGTAGCGGTTCGCCATGCCGGCGTGGCTGTGCTCCTCGATCTCGATCGCCCGCGGCCAGCCGTGCTCGATCGCGTCGCGGAAGCGGTGCAGCGACCCGACCCCCGGGTTGCCGCCGTAGGAGAACACGAGCCGGCGGGCGGCGCCCATCCCGATCATCTGGTCGTAGAGGATGTCGGGGGTCATGCGGATGAGCTCCAGCTCGGTCCGTCCCTGGCGCAGCACCTCGTGTCCGGCGGCGAACGGGATCAGGTGCGTGAAGCCCTCAAGCGCGACGGAGTCGCCGTCGTGCACGAGCGCGGCGACCGCGTCGGACAGGGTCGTGATCTCAGCCACCGGCGACCTCCCGGGTCGGCGTCGCGATCTCAGCCAGCGGCGACCTCCCGGGTCGGCGTCGTGAATCCGGCCCCGCCGGCGGCCTCCTCACCTCAGCCACGCGCGACCTCCGCGGCCAGTGGCGCGGGATCCGGGACCGTGCGCTCGAGCGGCAGCCCGACATAGTTCTCGGCGAGCGCCGTCGCCTGCGCCCGCGAGGACGCGACGTAGCGCAGCTGGGAGAGCGCGAGCTCGGCGCCGTAGGCGTCGTCGCCGGGATCGGTGTGGAGCATCGTCGTCATCCACCACGAGAAGTGCTGGGCGCGCCACACGCGCGCAAGACAGCGATCCGAATAGGCGGCGAGCGGCGCCTCGTCGCCGTCGCGGAACCGCGCCACGAGGGCCCGCGCGAGCACGGTGACGTCGGCGACCGCGAGGTTGAGGCCCTTCGCCCCGGTCGGGGGCACGATGTGCGCGGCGTCGCCGGCGAGGAACAGGTTGCCGTGGCGCATCGGGGCGGCGACGAAGCTCCGCATCGGCGTGATCGAGGCCTCGCTGATCGGGCCCTCGTTCAGCTCGAACCCCTCGCCGTCGAGCCGCGCGTGGAGCTGCGTCCAGATGCGATCCTCCGACCAGTTCTGAAGCGTGTCGTCGGGAGTCACCTGCAGGTAGAGCCGGCTCACGGTCGGCGAGCGCATGCTGTAGAGCGAGAACCCCTCCGGGTTGCGGGCGTAGATGAGCTCGTCGGTCGCGGGCGTCGCGTCGACGAGCACGCCGAGCCAGGCGAACGGGTAGCTCCGCTCCCACGTCCGGATGGCCTCGGCGACGGCCTGGCGGCAGACTCCGTGGAACCCGTCGCAGCCGGCGATGACGGCGGCGCGCAGTTCGTGCGCGGAGCCGTCGTGCTCGTACCGGACGAGCCCGCCCTCGCCCTCGAAGTCCTCGATGTGCACGTCGCGTACCTCGAATCGCAGCGGCAGCCCGTCGCTCAGACGCGCGGCGATCAGGTCCTTGACGACCTCGGTCTGCCCGTACACGGTGACCGAGCGCCCGCCGGTGAGCTCGTCCATCGGAATGTGATGGCGCGTGCCGTCGAAGCGCAGGTAGATGCCTCCGTGGCGCAGTCCGTCGGCATCGAGGCGCTCGGCGACGCCCGCCTCGTGGAGCACGTCGACCGTGCCCTGCTCAAGCACGCCGGCGCGGACCCGCGCCTCGACGTAGTCGCGGCTGCGAGCCTCGAGGATGACCGCCTCGATCCCCGCCCGGGAGAGCAGTCGCCCGAGCAGCAGGCCGGCCGGTCCGGCCCCGATGATCGCCACCTGTGTCCGCTCCGCAGCCATCCTGCCCGACACAGTAATGGTTTCCGCGTGGGCGCAGAGCGGTCACCGCGTTCGCAGAGCGAACCCACGCCACGATGATGCTCGCTGGCCGAACGGCGGGATCGGCCCCCGCGCCCGCCGCGCGAACGCGCGTCAGGAGATCCTGATGAGGACGATCGTGTTGACGACGAACAGGATCGCGAACACGATCGTCCAGCGGTTGAGGTTGCGCTCGACGAGCGAACCCCCGCCGAGTGGCCCCTGGCCGGTGCCGACGCCGAACGCTCCGGAGAGGCCCGCGTCCTTGCCGGAGTGCATGAGGATGAGGAAGATGAGCCCCACGCAGAGGACGATCTGGACGAAGTCGAGGACGACGGTCACGGCGCCGATGGTAGCTCGGAGCCGCCGCTCGAGCGAGCGTCCGCGGATGGGTCCCAGGTCCCGCGCTCTCGCGCCGCGTCGGCCTGCGCCTCGTCGAGTCGGTGCAGGATCTCGATCGCCTCCGCGCGCAGCGCGCCGTCGATCTCGCGGTGGTCCTCCTCGGAGAGCTTGCCCGTCCGCAGGTCCATCTCCGCGTCGCGGATCTCGCGGTACTTCGCGTCGCGCGCGGCCTCGAGGTCCGCGACCGTCACCCCGAGGTCCGAACGGCGGTGGCGAGCGGCACGCAGCGGGCCGGTGATGAGCATGAACACGGCCGCGAGCACGGCGAGGACGATGAGGTACTGCCAGACCATGCCGCTCAGGCCGCGGGGTCGGGCGGGCTTGTGCCGTAGCCGGAGACGCGCGGGCCCGTGCCGGGGCCGGACGCGCGCAGGCGGGTGACGAGCTCGCCGGCGCGGGCGGGCTGTTGGACGCCCGGGCCGCTTGCGCCGGTGGCGGGCGCGGTCGCGCGGCCGCCGCGGCGGGCGGCGCGCCCGCCGGTCGGGCCGTGGTCGTCGGGCGAGCGGCGCGGCCGGACGGGGATGAGCGCGATCAGCCCGCCGATCGCCGCGATGATCGCGCCGAGCCACAGCCAGGTGACGAGCGGCGAGACCTCGATCAGGAACTGGGTCGGCCACGGATGCGTGACCCAGCGGTCGGTGAGCTCCTGCACGGCGCGGTCGCGGAGCTGGAAGACGGCGGCGAGCTTCTGCATCTTCACCCGCAGCGGCAGCTTCGCCGCCTGGACCGCGTTGATCGCGCGCGCGAAGTCGCGATCGCCCCTGGCGATGATCGGGGCGAGCGGCTGGAGGTTCGCCGAGATCACGACCCAGATGTCGTGGGTGAGCCCGGCGTCGAGGCCGACCGTCGACTCGTCGGAGGCGCCGAGGCTCGTCTCGAAGAAGCGGCCGAGCGGCGCGCTCGAGGTTGCGGACGGGTAGACGCCGTAGACGGTGCGCAGCGTCGTCACCCGGTGCCCCGCGCGCGAGACGCGGATGATCGCGCCGAACGCGAGCTTCTGCGGGGTCGCGGCCGCCACCGGTCGCACGTACGTGAACGTGTACCCGTCGCTCCGCACGCTCTGGCCGGGCGCGAGCATCGCGCGGCGCTGGTGCTGGAACGACGTGGAGGCCGCGACGCCGACGAGCGCGATCACGACCCCGAGATGGACGATGTAGCCACCGTAGCGCCGCCGGTTGCGGGAGACGAGCCGCGTGAGCGCGAGCGGCCCGGGCTCACCGGCGCCGCGGCGGCGCACGCGCGTGCCCCGGACGAACTCCTGCACGACGGTCGCGACGACGAAGGCGGCGGCGCAGAACATCGCGAGCGCCCCGGTATGTCCGCTCGCGCCGGGGACGAGCAGGAGCACGACGAGCGCCACGAGGCCGGCGGCGAGCGGGAACGCGAAGTTCGAGCGGAGCTTGTCGAGCGACATCCGCCGCCACGGGATGATCGGCGCGATCCCGGCGAGCGCGACGACGGCGACCGCGAGCGGGTCGATGAACGGCAGGAACGCCGCCTGGCCGACGGTGATCTCGTTGCCCGTCAGCGCCTGGGAGATGAGCGGGAAGAACGTCACCCAGAAGATGACGAGCGTGAGCGCGACGAGCACCATGTTCTGGGCGACGAACATCGCCTCGCGCGAGAAGATCGAGGCGATGCTCGCTTTGGACTTCAGGCTGTCGTAGCGCCAGAGCACGAGCCCGATCGAGCCGAGCGTCATCACGCCGACGATCACCACGAACGCGACGTCGAGCGTCGGGTCGGGCACGAACGCGTGGATCGAGGAGAGGACCCCCGAGCGCACGAGGAAGTCGCCGACCATCGCCATCACGCCCGCGAGCATCACGAGCGAGACGTTCCAGACGCGGAGCATCCCGCGCTTCTCCTGGATCATGATCGAGTGGATGAACGCGGTGGCGACGAGCCACGGCATGAGCGCGGCGTTCTCCACCGGGTCCCAGCCCCAGAAGCCGCCCCAGCCGAGCTCGGTGTAGGACCAGCGCGCACCGAGCACGATGCCGATCCCGAGGAACAGCCAGGCCCCGAGCGCGAATCGCCGTGTCACCGCGATCCATTCGCTGTTCAGCCGGCCCGAGACGAGCGCGCCGACCGCGAAGCAGAACGGGATCAGCATGAGCGTGTATCCCGAGTAGAGCATCGGGGGGTGGACCATCATCGTCGTGTGGCGCAGCAGCGGGTCGAGGCCCGCGCCCTCCGCCGGCGCCGGCGAGCTCGTCACGAACGGGTTGGCCATGAACGTGTTGAGCGTGAGGAAGAACCCCACGAGCAGGAACAGCGTCGCCTGCGCCCAGGGGACGACCATGCGGATCTTGTTGCGCGTGAGGAACAGCGCGAGGCTCGACCAGGCGCTGAACAGCAGCACCCAGAGCAGCAGCGAGCCCTGCTGCGTCGACCAGATCGCCGCGACCCGGTAGAGGAACGGCGTCGTCGACGAGGAGCCGTCGGCGACGATGTTGTAGGAGAAGTCGTTGCCGACGAACGCCGCGTCGAGGATGACGAACGCGACGAGCGAGATGAGCGCGAGCGCGTACATCGCGCGGCGGCCGGAGTGGATCCACGCCTCGTCGCGCGCGCGGCCGCCGTACAGCGACGCGCCGAGCCCGTACACGGCGGTGGCGAAGCCGAGGATCAGCAGGAGTCGGCCGACGGATGCCATGCGCTCAGCGGCGGTCGCCCGCCGTCACTCCGAGCCTGCGCCGGAGGAGCCGGCCTTCGGGATGGCGCCCGAGGCGGCCTTGTACTTCGAGGGGCACTTCGTCGTCAGCGAGTTCGCCACGCCGGTGTAGGGCGCGGTCGGCGAGGCTCCCTCCTTGACGTCGACGAGCACCGCCCGCCCCTGCGCGAACGGGTCGGGGATCTCGCCCGTGTAGTGCACGGCGGCCGTCACGTCGCTCTTCGGGTCGCGGATGCGGAAGTCGAGCCCCGAGTTCGTCCGACGCACGGAACCGTCGACGACCGTGCCGGCGAGGATGTACGTCGTCCCGGGCTTCGCCCGCTTGATGAGCTGCGAGGCCGTCACCTCATCGCGGCCGGCGGAGAAGCTCGTGTAGACGAGCGCGGCCGCGAGCACGACCGCGCACGAGAGCGCGACCCCCAGGCGGATGGCGCGCTTGCGGCTCGGATCCATACGGCTCGCCATTGTCGCACGCCCGCCCCGAGGCCCGCCGCGGTGGCCCGTTTCCGGTTCCCCTCCTGACCTCACGGAATGTTAGCGGTCTGTTAGCAACCGGACAAACGCGGCAGGCCTCCGGAAACCAAACCGATAAGTGAGCGTTGTTGTCCATGACTGTGATGACGAAATCCACACCCGGCGCCCTGCTGCTCAGGCGCCGTCGTGACGGGCGACCGGGGCGGGTTGCGGAGCCGGCAGAGGTCGCGGAGCCGGCAGAGGTCGCGGAGCCGGCACGGGTCGCGGAGCCGGCACGGGGCGCCGAGACCCACCGGGCTCACGCCACCGCCCAGGCCACCGACGCGTCCCCGTCCCGGACCCGCACGCTCGCCGGCGCCCACGGCCCCCGGCGGCTCGACGTGCCCCAGGACCAGGCGACGTACGCGTGCCGCTGCGGCTTCGTGTTCGAGGCCGCGGTCTCGACGTCGGTCGGCTGCCCGCACTGCGGCGACGCCCAGGCCTGGTAGACGCAACCGCGCTCTCGACGTCGGTCGCCTGGCCGCGCGGCGACGACTGCCGCCGCTGTCGACCCGAGCCGACCGCCCGTGGCCAGGACCGGGAGCAATCGACACATCACGATCCCGGGCGCCGCAAACCCCCTGCTATGGTGCCCGCCGCGGTCGATCCTCGGCCGCGAGGCAGCTTGCTTGGGTCCCGCGCCAAACCGCGCGGTTCGGGTCAGCCGTCGCCTCCCGAACCACAGCGGCCCCGGCCAACGCCGGCGTCCCGCCCCAAGGAGTTGATCAGCTTCATGCAGTCATTTGCCGAGCTCGGCGTGTCGAGCGCCGTCGTCGACGCGCTGCGCGCGTCCGGCATCACCACCCCCTTCGCCGTCCAGCGCCTCGCGATCGGCGACGTGCTCGCCGGCCGCGACGCGCTCGTGCGCTCGCCCACCGGCTCGGGCAAGACGCTCGCCTTCGGCGTTCCGCTCGTCGACCGCACCGCCGCCGACGCGCGGCGGCCCGCGGCGCTCGTGCTGGCGCCGACGCGGGAGCTCGCCACCCAGATCACCGACGAGCTGCGGCCGATCGCCCACGCCCGGGCGCTGCGCGTCACCGCGGTCTACGGCGGCGTCGGACTGACCGCGCAGGCGAAGAACGCGGCCCGCTCGCACATCCTCGTCGCCACGCCGGGCCGCCTGGAGGACCTCCTCGCCCGTGGCGCGTTCACTCTCGATGCGATCCGCATCCTCGTGCTCGACGAGGCCGACCGCATGCTCGACATGGGCTTCAAGCCGGCCGTCGACCGGATCGTCCGCGCGTGCCCGGCCGAGCGCCAGACGCTCTTCTTCTCGGCGACGCTCGACGGCGAGGCCGGCCGCGTCGCCCGCAGCTACACGACCGACCCGGTCCTCCACGAACACGGGCCGACCGCCCGGCGCGCCGCCGAGGACGTCGAGCACCGCTTCCGGCCGCTGCACGGCGCCGATCGGCTCGACGCGCTCGTCGAGCAGCTCTCGGCCGAGCGCGGCCTCACGCTCGTGTTCGTGCGCACGAAGCACGGCGCCGACCGGCTCGTCAAGCGCCTGTCCCGCGCGGGGATCGCCGCGGTCGCGATGCACGGCAACAAGTCACAGCGCCAGCGCGAGGTCGCGCTGCGCCGCTTCGAGACCGGCGCCGTCGACGTGCTCGTCGCCACCGACGTCGCCGCCCGCGGGATCGATGTGCGCGGCATCTCGCACGTGATCAACTTCGACGCGCCGGCCGACCACGAGACGTACGTGCACCGTGTCGGGCGCACCGGCCGCGCGGGGCGCCAGGGGGTCGCGGTGACGCTCGTCGCCGAGGATCAGCGGCGGGAGGTCGCCGCGCTCGCGGACCGGCTCGGGCTCGCGCACGGGCTCACCCGCGGTGTGCAGCACGGCGCCCGCCCCGGCCCGCAGCACGCCGGCCCGCAGCACGAGGGGTCGGTCAGCCCGCGCCCGCGCCGCCGGCGGCGTCGCCGTCCGACCCGCCCGGCATCACGGGCAGCGTGAGCGACGACGGGCGCTCGCGCCCGCGGAGGATCTCGATCTCTGCCGCGCGCATGCGCCCCGGCGCCGCCGCGGCAGGATCCTCGCCGGTTCCGGGGTTGCGCGCGTACCGGGGGTAGGCGCCTGAGGAGACCTGCAGGCGGATTCTATGGCCGGCGGCGAAGCGGTGGCCGAGCGGCCACAGCTCGAAGCTCACCCGGACGCTCCCGTCCGCGTCGGGCACATCGCGCTCGGGGCGCACCGAGGCGAGCGCATCGCAGACGTTGCGCGACACCCCCGCCGGGTCGACGTCGCACACGCGGGCGAACACGTCGAACGACGGCGCGTCGGAACGCGCCCAGATCTCGACCGACGGACGGCCGATCGCCTCGAGCGTCGCCTCGAGCGGCTCGGTCGTGAACGTGAGCACGTCGGACCGGGCCTCGAGCGGCCCGTTGTCGACGACCGCCTCGCGGGACATGAGCACCGGCCCGCCGAACGACGGGGTCGGGTCGGCGGGGTCGTAGCGGTAGCGCTCGGCGCCGTTCGCGTCCTCGGGCGGCTGCGGGGAGAGCGTCCCGCCCTCGCGCAGGAACAGGCGTCTCGGCTGCGCGCGGGGCGGGGGCCACGCCGGAAACTCGCGCTGCACGGCGCCCTCGCCGGTGAGCCGCAGCCGGACGGGGAGCGTCTCCGGCTCGGCGCGCAGCAGCCGGTCGTCGCCCAGCAGGTGGGCGCGCAGGAACGCGATTCCGTCGCGATGGCCGACCGCCGCCAGCTCCGGCGAGGTGTGCGTCCAGGGGCCGATCGTCAATCGCGGCGTCCGGCCGGCGTCCTGGAGCGCGCGGACGTCCTCGAGCATCCACGGCAGCAGGATGTCGTGCCAGCCCCCGACGAACGACACCGGGACCCGGACGCGCCCGACGGCGGCGGAGAAGTCCCGCCGCATCCAGTACTCGCCGTCGCGGCCGGGCTGCTCGAAGCTCTCGCGCAGCCAGGCGACCGGCGCCCCGGTGGCGATTTCGTCGAGCCCGATGAGCGGGTGCTCGCGCAGCAGCTCCCCGAGCGAGCGGAGCGCGCGGTTCACCTGCAGCGGCGCCAGCCGCTTCTCCTGCGCGGCGACGATCGCCATCCACGAGGCGATCGTCTCCAGCGAGATCGAGCCGCCCGCGTACGTCTGGCTGTGGAACTCCGAGGCGCTCACCTGGATCGCCATCGCCGCCAGGTCCTCGGGCTCGTCGGCGGCGAGCGCCCATTGCACGAGGCCGAGGTAGCTCGGGCCGAACGTCCCGACCTTGCCGGCGTGCCACGGCTGCGCGCGCAGCCAGCGGAGCGTCGCCGCGCCATCCGCGCGCTCGTCGAACGGCGCGAACGTCCCGCCGGAGCCGAACGTGCCGCGCACGCTCTGCACGACGACCTGGAGGCCGCGCTCGGCGAGGAGACGTCCGAACAGCACCCCGACGAACTGCCGCCGGCCGTAGGGGGAGCGCACGAGCACGGTCGGCTGCGGACGTCCGGCGGTGGCGGCGGCCACCCAGCGGTCGGCGAGGAGCACCACCCCGTCATCCATCTCCACCGGCAGGTCGCGCTCGTGCACGAGCTCGGTGGTGAGCGGGCGGATGAGACGCATCCGACGCCCGAGCAGCTCGCTGAGCAGCGTCATGGGCGGCGAGCGTAGCGGGATCGCCCTCCGGGGAGGACGACCCGCTCGACCTCGCGGGCCGACCAACCGTGGCGAATGCTCGTCGTCGCTGATCAGGTTTGCCGCTGTCAGGAACCGGACAGCCTGAGAGCGCGATGGTCCCCGAGGCGCAGCTTGAGCGCGGTTCCTACGGGCGTCGACCGGCCGGCCCGGGCTGGTTCGTGCTGAACGCGCGCGAGGCGGAGTGGCTCGACGGGCCGTTCGGCGCCTACACGCCGTTCGAGAACACCGAGCGGCGCTTCGCCGAGCTCGGATTCAACATCGCCGTGCTCCGCCCGGGCGAGCCGAACGGCTACTACCACGCCGAGAACGTCCAGGAGGACTTCCTCGTGCTCGATGGCGAGTGCCTGCTGCTCGTGGAGGAGCAGGAGCGGCGGCTGCGGCGCTGGGACTTCGTGCACTGCCCGCCGCACACCCGCCACACGTTCATCGGGGCGGGTGTGCGGCCGTGCGTGCTGCTCGGCGCCGGCAACCGCGATCGCGAGGACCACACGGTGCGCTACCCGGTGTCCGCGCTCGCCCGCCGCCACGATGCCGGCGTGGCGAGCGAGACGGACGATCCGACGGTCGCCTATGCCGCCGCGGACCCGGACGTGCCGGTCGCGTTCGAGCGCTCGTGGCTCCCGGGCCACGAGGACGAGGTGGCCCGGCCCGCGGGCCGCTGATCCCTCGCCGCGGCCGCCCGCCGCACGGCGGCGGAGCCCGCTCGCCGCTGCCGGTTACTCCGACTGCAGCCGCCAGCCGTGCTCGCCCGGGAGCGCAAGCGCGTCCTCGGGGCCCCACGAGCCCTGAGCGTAGGGCGCGGCGCGCGGGCCGTGGTCGAGCACCGGCTCAACGACCTCCCACAGCCGCTCGATCTGCTCCGAGCGGGTGAACAGCAGCCGCTCGCCGAGCATCACGTCGTGCAGCAGCCGCTCGTAGGCCTCGAGCCCGTCGTGGCCGTCGAACGCCTCCTCGACGTCGAGCTTGAGCGCCGCATTGCCGAGCGACAGCGTCGGCCCGGGGATCTTCGCCTGAACCTCGACCCGCACCTGCGGATCGTCGGAGAGCTCGAACACGAGCTCCGACGGGCGCGCGCTGGCGCGGGCGTTCCCATCATCGGGGAAGATCCGCAGCGGCGCCTCAGTGAAGCCGATCGTCACGGTCCGCCGCCCCTCGGCGAGCGCCTTGCCGGTCCGCAGGTAGAACGGCACGCCCGACCAGCGCCAGGTGTCGACCCACACCTCGAGCGCGGCGAACGTCTCGACCATGGAGTCGTCGGCCACGCCGTCGCTGTCGCGGTAGCCCTCGTACTGGCCGAACACGACGCGCTTCGGGTCAAGAGGGCGGATCGCCTGAAAGACCTTCGTGCGCTCGGTGTGGAGCGCGTCGGCATCGATCCGCGACGGCGGCTCGAGCGCGACGATCCCGAGGATCTGCATGAGGTGGGTGACGACCATGTCGCGGAACGCGCCGGTCTGCTCGTAGAAGCTCGCGCGGCCCTGGATGTCGAGCTTCTCCGGGACGTCGATCTGCACGTAGGAGACGTGGTCGCGGTTCCACACCGGTTCGAAGATCCCGTTCGCGAAGCGCAGGGCGAGGATGTTCTGGGCCGCCTCCTTGCCGAGGAAGTGGTCGATCCGGTAGATCGACTCCTCCTCGACTACCTCGTGCAGCGCCCGATTGAGCGCCCGGGCGCTCTCCACGTCGTGGCCGAACGGCTTCTCGACGACGAGCGCGGCGGTCTCGGCGATGCCGGTGTCGCCGAGCATCCGCACCATCGCCTCCATCGCCCGCGGCGGCACCGACAGGTAGACGAGCCGCTCGCCGCTCGCGTCGATCTCGCGCTCGGCCGCCTGCACCGCGGCGGCCAGCTCCCGGCCGTCCTCCGCCGAGGACGCGACGAAGCTCAGCCGTGCCGCGAACTCCTCCCAGCTGTCGTCGAGCTCCATCCGCCCGAACTCCCCGAGCGCCTCGTGGACGAGCCCGCGGAAGTCGTCGTCGGAGCCCGGCGAGTGGCGACCCGAGCCGATGATCCGGAACCGCTCGGGCATGAGCCCGGCCTTGTAGAGGTGGTAGAAGCCGGGGAACAGCTTGCGCTTGGCGAGGTCGCCGGTGGCCCCGAAGAGCACGAGCACCCGGTCTGACGGGCGCCGAGCGCCGTCGGCCCGCGGCGCCGCCCCACCGTCGCCGGGGCTCACGAGTGGCCCGCGATCGCGTGCGGGATGTACGGCTCCTCGAGCGCGGCGATCTCCGCCTCGGAGAGCTCGAGCCGCTCGGCCGCGATCGCGTCCTCGACATGGCCGGGCTTCGTCGCACCGACGATCGGCGCCGTCACCCCATCCTTGGCGAGCAGCCACGCGAGCGCCACCTGCGCGGGCGGCGTGCCGCGCGCGTCCGCCACCTCGCGCAGCCGATCGACGACATCGAAGTCCTGCTCGGTGTAGAGGGTGTCGGCGAACGAGTCGGTGCGGGCGCGGGTGGTCGAGCGCTCGCCGCCACGCGACCGGGTCCCGGCGAGCATCCCGCGAGCGAGCGGGCTCCAGGGGAGCACGCCGACGCCCTGGTCGATGCACTGCGGGATCATCTCCCGCTCCTCCTCGCGGTAGATGAGGTTGTAGTGGTTCTGCATCGACACGAACCGCGTCGGCCCGGCGGCCTGGAGCTTGGCGAACTGCCAGGCGTACATCGAGCTTGCGCCGATGTAGCGGGCCTTGCCCGCCTTGACGACGTCGTGCAGCGCCTCCATCGTCTCCTCGACGGGCGTCGTCGGATCGAAGCGGTGGATCTGGTAGAGGTCGACGTAGTCCATCCCCAGGCGCCGCAGCGAGGCGTCGATCGACGCCATGACGTGCTTGCGTGAGAGCCCCCGGCCGTTCTCGCCGGGCATCGTGGGACCGTGCACCTTCGTCGCGACGACGTACTCCTCGCGCATCCCGAACAGCTTCGGCAGCACGCGCCCGGTGACGACCTCGCTCTGCCCGCCGTTGTAGACGTCGGCGGTGTCGAAGAACGTGATCCCGCCCTCGACGGCGGCACGGATGAGCGGCTCGGCCTCCTCCTCGCCGAGCGCCCACTCACGGCTCTCGTGCCGGCCGTAGCTCATCATCCCCAGGCACACGCGCGAGACGCGCAGGCCGGTCGCTCCGAGGTTCACGTGCTGCATGGGGCTCCGATCGGGTCGCGGGTGGGCGTCGTGCCCCCGACACTAGCCCGCCGCGCGGAGCACGTCCGCGCGGTTGAAGTGGGTGAACACCCGTCCGTCGCCCTCCGGCGCCGGCGTGCCGAGCGTGGCGAACGCGCGCTCGAGCGCGTCCCGGCGCTCGTCGAGCGCGGGCCGCCGCGCGGGATCGACGGCGAGCATGTGCGCGCGGAACGCCTCGGCGCTCTCCAGGCACGTCTCGGTGATGTAGCGCTCGGTCCGCTCCCGGCGCAGGCCGCGCTCCGTACCGCGCTCGATGGCGGCGAGCGCCGCAGCGCGGGCCTCGCTCTCGACCTCGACGATGGACTGCAGCTCGAACCAGTCTCCCTCGGGCAGCGGCTCGGACACGTACACCGCCCCGCCCGGGCGCAGCACCCGGCGGGCCTCGGCGAGCGCGGCGTCCATGTGCTCGATCGCCACGTGGTGCAGCGAGCGCATGAACACGACGAGGTCCCGGCTGGCGTCGGGAAGCGGCAGCGCCTCGGCCCGCCCGACCGCGTACTCGATGCCCGGCTGGTCCTCGCCGGCCGCGCGGGCGGCGGCGAGCAGGTCTCCCGTGATCTCGAGCGCGATGACGCGCGCGCCGTCGGCCGCGAGAGCGCGCGCGAGCCAGCCGCTGCCGCAGCCGACGTCGACGGCGGTGACGCCGGCGACCGGATGGAGGCGCTTGAGCACCGCGATGTCGGTCGTCGGCTCCACGCGCTGCACTGTATTGGCAGGCTGTGCGCGATGACCGCCGCCCGCATCGCCATCTCCCTGCCGTACACGGCGCCGCTCGACGCGGCCGCGCTGCTCGATTACTTCGCCCGCCGCGCGGTCCCGGGCATCGAGCGGGTGGCCGACGGCGTCTACGAGCGGAGCCTCGCCCTCCCCCACGGCCCCGGTGTCGTCGCGCTCGACCTCGGAGCGGCCGCCGCCGGCGACGGTCCCCTCCACGCCGAGCTGACGCTCTCCGACGCGCGCGACCGAGCCGCCGTGGAGGCGCTCCTGCGCGCGCTGCTCGATCTCGATCACGATCCCGGTCAGGCGCGTGAGCTGCTCGGGGGCGATCCGCTGCTCGCGGGCGCGCTCGCCGCCGCCCCCGGGCGCCGGGTGCCGGGCGCGGCCGACGCGACCGAGCTCTGCGTGCGCACGGTGCTCGGCCAGCAGATCTCGCTGGCGGCCGCCGCGACCGCAGCCGGTCGTCTCGTCGCCCGCTACGGCGCCGGGCTCGGGCCGCTCGCCCGCGGCGCGGTGACGCATCTCTTCCCCACCGCCGCGGCGCTCGCGGCGGCCGACCCGGAGACGCTCGCGATGCCGCGCGCGCGGGCGCGCTGCCTCGTCGGCCTCGCGGCGGCGCTCGCGTCGGGGGAGCTCCCGCTGCGACGCGGCGGCGACGGGGACGCGGCGCGGGCTCGGCTGCTTGCGCTCCCCGGCATCGGACCGTGGAGCGCCGACTACATCGTGATGCGCGTGCTCGGCGACCACGACGTGTTCCTCGCAGGCGACCTCGGCGTGCGCCGCGCGCTTGAGCGCGCCGGCCTGCCTGCCGATCCGCGCTCCGCGGCGGCGCTTGCCGAGCGCTGGCGACCGCTGCGCTCCTACGCGATGCAGTACCTGTGGGCGCTCTGAACGCCATCTCTCCAACCGGTGTCGCGTTTGGCTGGTTCGTTGGCACGAAGAGGTGCCATTGGTGGATGCCTGGCCGAGCACAGGATCCGTGGTGTGGCAGCGCCACACGAGGATCCGAGGACGCCGCCGGGCGCCGCCACGGGTGTCTCGACGGCAACCGAACCGGCCAAACGCGACACACGAGACTCATCAGTCTGGTGCGCCGACCGCGGCGCGCATCGCCGTGCCGCGCGCCTCGCCGGGTTACCGGCGCGCGCGGGGGCGCAGGCGGGCGCGGAGCGCCTTGCGGTCGATCTTGCCGACGGGCGTGAGCGGGACCGCGTCGACGATGTGGATCTCCCGCGGGTACTTGTAGCCGCCGATCCGCTCCTTGGCCCAGGCGATGAGCTCCCGCGGGGCGAGCGTCGATCCCGGCGTGAGCGCGACGAACGCGACGACCTCCTCCCCGTGGCGGAGGCTCGGCGCGCCGACGACGCCGGCCATCGCGACCTCGGGGTGCTCGGTGAGCGCGTCCTCGACGTCGCGCGGATAGACGTTGAAGCCTCCGCGGATGATGAGGTCCTTCTTGCGGTCGACGACGAACAGGTAGCCGCGCGCGTCCTGGTAGCCGAGGTCGCCGGTGTGCAGCCACCCGTCGCGGATCGCGGCCGCGGTCGCCTCCGGGGCCCGCCAGTAGCCGCGCATGACGCCCGGGGAGCGCACGCAGATCTCGCCGATCTCGCCCGGAGGCAGCGGCCGCCCCTGCTCATCGCGGATCTCGAGCTCGGTCCCCGGCACCGGCACCCCCACCGAGCCGATCCGCTCGCGCCCAACGGGGCTCGAGGAGATGAGCGCCGCGGTCTCGGTCATCCCGTAGCCCTGGCGGATCTTCGTCCCGGGCAGCCGCGCGACCAATGCACGCTCGGTCTCCTCCGGGAGCGGCGCTCCGCCCGAGGTGAGGTAGCGCAGGGACGAGAGGTCGTAGTCCTCCAGCGGGCAGCCGAGCAGCAGCTGGATCATCGTCGGCACGACCGAGCTCTGCTGCAGCTCGTGGTCCTGGACGGTCTCGAGGAACTCGATCGGCTCGAACCAACGGAGCAGCACGGTGAACATCGGCTCCTCGGCGTGGAGGCCGGCGACCGTCACGAGCAGTCCGTAGGCGTGGGAGAGCGGCAGCGTGGCGAGCACGCGGGTGACCCCCGGCTGGTGGGCGGAGCGGTAGGCGGCGTGGCCCGTGTAGTGCAGGCTCGCGTGCGAGAGCATGACGCCCTTCGCGCGTCCGGTCGTGCCGCCCGTGTAGAGCAGCGCGGCGAGATCGTCGTCGTCGCGGTCGACGATCGGAGCGGGGTCGGCCTGCTCGAGCTCCGAGAGCGTCGCCCCGGCGGCCGCCGCCGCGCCGCCCGCCGCCGCCCGGAGCGCCTCGCCCTCCGTCGCCGCGCCGAAAGGCGCCGCCTCGGTGCAGAGCACGTGGCGGAGCTCGGGTAGGCCGGCGCCGGCGGCCCGAACCTTGTGCAGGAACTCGGGCGTCGTCACGACCGCGCGCGCCCCCGAGTCGGCGAGCACGTGGCGGAGCTCCGCCTCGCCGAGCAGGAACGTCACCGGCGTCACGACGAGCCCGGCCCGCCAGGCGGCCTGGTAGACGATCGACACCTCAGGACAGTTGGCCATGCAGACGACGACCCGCTCGCCCGGGGCGAGGCCGAGCCCCGCGAACCCGCCCGCGAGCCGCGCCGCACGCTCGGCGAGCGCGGCCGCCGAGTGAACTCGCCCCTCGAACAGGAGCGCGGGATGGTCGCCCCGTCGCTCGAGGTCCTCCTCGGCGACGCGAGCGAGATGCCGCGGTCCCCGGAGCGAGCCGTCGGCAGGCGACGTGGGGACCGGTTTCCGGGAAGCGGTCATCCGCGGCGAGGTTATTACGGCTCGTCGGCCGGTTTCGAGGGTCAGGAACCGGCTCGGGCTGCCGATAACCGGGGCCGTATGGGACCGTCCGCCCCGTCACTCCCCACCCGGAGCCGACATCGATGAGGCTCGTCCGCGTCGACCGCATCGCCGACGGGATGGAGCTCGCGCGCGACGTGCCGGCCGAGTCGCTCGGCTCCGCGCCGCTGCTGCGCCAGGGCGTGCGGCTGTCGGGCGCGGTCGCCGCCTCGCTCGAGCGGCGCGGGGTGCGCGCGGTGTGGATCGAGGACGACCTCGGCGAGGGCATCGTCCCGATGCAGCCGCTGTCCGACGACGTGCGCCGCTCGGCCGAGCGCGCGGTCGTCACCTGTCTGGACCGGGCGCGGGAGACCGGCGGCGCGGCGCCGATCGCCGACGACGTGCTTCAGCATCTCGAGACAGCGGCGCGCGGCGTCATGGACGCGATGGAGGACTGCCCGGAGGCGGCGCTCGCACTCGACGACCTCGCGAGCGCCGACACCTACACCTACAGCCACTCGATCCGCGTCACGACGCTCGGCATGGTGCTCGGGCACCGGATCACGCGGCTCGACGGCTGGGTCGACTGGCGCGGGCGGCGCCGCTACGACAACGTGCCGGCGCGGATGGCGGAGATGGCGATGGGCCTGCTCATCCACGACATCGGCAAGATCGCGGTGCCCGAGACGATCCTCAACAAGCCGGGCCCGCTCACCGCCGAGGAGTGGGAGCTGATCCGCATGCATCCCAGCGCGGGCGCCTCCCTGCTTCCCCCCGACCGAGTCTCGCCGCGCAGCATCGCGATCGTCCGTGATCACCACGAGCGCTGGGACGGCGACGGCTATGAGAGCGGCCGCGCCGCCGAGGAGATCCACCCGTTCGCGCGCATCGCCTCGGTCGCGGACGTCTACGACGCGATCACCGCCGACCGGCCCTACAAGGCCGCCAACCCGCCGCACGTCGGCGTCCGCGTGATCCGGGAGGGCGCCGGCACGCAGTTCGACCCGATCGTCGTCGGGCACTTCCTCCATGTCGCCATGCCCTACCCCGTCGGCTGGGAGGTCGCCCTCCCCGACGGGAGCGCGGGCGTCGTCGCCGACGTCGACCCGACACAACCCGAAACCCCCCTCGTTCGCCACCTCGACCCAGCGGGCCGGATCTGCGAAACGGAGCTGCACATCGTGGACGGAGTCGTGCGGGACGAACGCGAGGGTTTGTACAACTGACGGTAGGGACACCGTGGACATCCGGCCAATTCGCTCCGCCGATCCGATGGACATCATGCCCCGCAGTACGACCCCCGCAAGGAGGGAGAACCGATGAGCCCCGAACGCACCCAGGCCTACCGTCGCGTCATGCGCACCCTCGACGACCTCGGACCGAGCAAGCTCCAGCGATCCGAGCAGGACCGCATCCGCTTCGCCGCCGACAACCTCATCTTCAGTGCCGACTTCGCCTCCGAGGAGGCGCATGAGGCGCTGCGTGACATCGACGAGCTCTGCGTCGCGCTCGTCGACAGCGGCCGCTGGGAGGCCGCCACCGCCGAGCGGCTCGAGCGTGACGTGCTCGCCTGCGGGCCGAGGCAGCCGCTGGCGACCGCCGTCTGAGCTCGCGCAGCCTCACCGAGCCGCCCCATTCTGAAGCGAGCCTGAGCGAGCCTCCCTGAGCGAGCACCACGATCTGGGGCGGTTCCACGACGCCCAGGCGGGCGGGACGTACGAGCGCGTGCTCGCCGAGTTGCGCGCCGGGCGCAAGACGGGCCACTGGATGTGGTTCGTCTTTCCCCAGCTCGACGGCCTCGGCCGCAGCCCGACCGCCCGCCACTACGCGATCCGGTCGCTGCACCACGCCCGGGACTACCTCGCCGATCCGGTGCTCGGCCCGCGGCTGCGGGAGTGCTGCTCCGCGCTGCTGTCGCTCCCCGACCCGGTGGACGCCGCGCGGGTGCTCGGGCCTGTCGACGCGCTCAAGCTGCGCTCGTCCATGACGCTGTTCGCGCGCGCGGCCGACGACGATGAGATCTTCCGGGCAGTGCTCGCGCGCTTCTACGCGGGCGCCGAGGACGAGGCGACGATCCGGCTGCTCGGCGCCGATCCCGGGTAGCGTACCGGCCGATGAGCCCGCCGTCGGACGCGAAGGATCCCCGCGCGCCGACGGCTCGCCCAGAGGACGTCCTCCTCCTCGACGACACGCTGAGCGGCTCCGAGCGCGCGCTCCGCGACCGGGTGCGCGCGTTCGCCGCCGAGCGCGTCCTGCCGGTCATCAACGACTACTGGGAGCGCGCCGAGTTCCCGTTCGAGCTGATCGCCCCGCTCGCGGAGCTCGGCGTCGTCGGCGGGGTCATCGAGGGATACGGCTGCCCTGGGCTGTCGCGCCGCGCGGCAGGGATCGTCGCCCGGGAGCTGGCGCGCGCCGACGGCTCGTTCAACACGTTCTTCGGCGTCCACTCGGGCCTCGCGATGGGCGCGATCGCGCTGCTCGGCTCCGAGGCGCAGAAGCAGCGCTGGTTACCGCCGATGGCCCGCCTGGAGAAGATCGGCGCGTTCGCGCTCACCGAGCCCGAGCACGGCTCGGACTCCGTCGCGCTCGAGACATGCGCGCGGCGGGACGGCGAGCATTGGGTGCTCGACGGGCGCAAGCGCTGGATCGGCAACGCGTCGATCGCCGACGTGGTCGTCGTGTGGGCGCGCGACGAGCACGGCGACGTCGGCGGCTTCCTCGTCGAGAAGGGCGCGCCCGGCTTCGACCCCTCCCCGGTGATCGCAGGCAAGATCGGCAAGCGCGCGGTCTGGCAGACCGAGATCAGCCTCTCGGAGGTCCGCCTCCCGGCCGACGCCCGGCTCGAGCGCGCGCGGTCGTTCCGCGACACCGCCCGCGTGCTCGCCGACACGCGCGCGGGCGCCGCCTGGGAGTGCGTCGGGCACGGGATGGCGTGCGTCGAGGCGGCGGTCCGCCATGCCTCCGAGCGCCGGCAGTTCGGCCGCCCGATCGCGTCCTTCCAGCTCGTGCAGGCCAAGCTCGCCACGATGGCCGCCGAGCTGACCGCGATGCAGCTCGTCTGCTTTCGCCTCGCCGAGCTTCAGCAGGCGGGCGCCGCGACCGGCGAGATGTCATCGCTCGCCAAGTTCCACAACGTCCGCAAGGCGAAGCTCATCTGCTCGGAGGCGCGGGACGTCCTCGGCGGCAACGGGCTGCTCCTGGAGAACCATGTCGCGCGCCACCTCACCGACATGGAGATCGTCGACACCTACGAGGGAACGGACTCGATCCAGTCGCTGCTGCTCGGGCGCGCGCTCACCGGGATCTCGGCGTTCGCCTGAGGGAGCGCCCGGGTTTCAGGCCCGCGGTAGCTCGAAGCGATCGCGCGCCGCCTCGACGCGCGCATGGATCGCGCAGCCGCCCAGGTGGTCGTTGACGAGCCCCATCGACTGCATGAACGCGTACGCGGTCGTCGGGCCGGTGAACCGCCAGCCGCGGCGCTTGAGGTCCTTGGAGAGGGCCTTCGACTCCTCGCTCAGCGTGAGCGCGCGCAGCGTCGCGTGGTCCGGGGCGCGCGCGCGGCGCGGCGGCGCGAAGCTCCAGATGTGCCGGGCGAGCGATCCCTCGGCGTCGACGAGTTCGACCGCCCGCGCGGCGTTGTTGATGACGGCCTCGATCTTGCCGCGGTGGCGGACGATCCCCGCGTCCTGCAGCAGCCGTTCGACGTCGGCCGGGCCGAAGCCGGCGAGCACGCGGAAGTCGAAGCCGGCAAACGCGGCCCGGAACGCCTCGCGCTTGCGCAGGATCGTCAGCCACGAGAGTCCCGCCTGGAAGCCCTCGAGGGACAGCTTCTCGAACAGCCGGATGTCGTCGGCCGTCGGAAATCCCCACTCGGTGTCGTGGTAGTGGACGTAGTCGGGCGCGGAGCCGGCCCACGCGCAGCGGGCCACGCCCTCCGGCCCGTGGACGAGGCCGTCCGCCGGCGGCTGCGCCGCGACGGCGGGCGCCGGGTCAGTTGCGGGCGGCACAGTCCGAGCAGAGACCGCTGACGACGACCTGCGCGTCGTCGGCGCGCAACCCGAGGCTCGTCGCGGCCCGCAGCACCGCCGCGTGATCGGTGACGCAGTCCAGGTCGGTGACCGCGCCGCACCGGCGGCAGACGAAGTGGTCGTGGGCGTCGGTGCGGGCGTCGAAGATCACCGCGCCGGAGCCGCCGGGCACGCGGCGCACCTGCCCGAGCTCCACCAGCAGTTCGAGCGTCGCGTACACAGTCGGCAGCGAAACGCCGGGCATCAGCCGACTCACCTCGCCGAACACCGTCTCCGCGGTGACGTGGCCGCCCCTCTCCCGCACGACCTTCGCGATCGCAAGGCGCTGCGGGGTGACGCGCCCGCCGCGGGCGCGGAGCGCGTCGGCAAGTGCGGTCTCGGTGGCGTCCATGACTACGCCTTTGACGGTACCACAGCGGAGACGTTCTCTTGAGCAAAATGCTATCTTGTGTCTCTTGCGATAGCTCGCACGTCCGGCTTACAGCGGAGCATGTCCGGATCGATGCGGGAGCCGCCGAGGAGGAGCACGTCGTCCGCGACGGGCTCGAGGATCGCGAAGCCGCGAGCCCTACGTGCTGATCGAGTGCGGCAACATGCGCAATGCGGCCGATGCGGCGCTCCTCACCTCCCCCCGCTGGCAGCACCGGGCCGCGACGGCGATCGCGAGCGCGATCACCCGCTTCCTCGGCGGCTGACCCCGTGAGCGGCCCGCTGGTCCCGCTGGCGACGGTCGCGCGGGAATGGACCCGCATCGGGGTCACCGGCTTCGGCGGCCCTCCCGCCCACATCGCGCTCCTGCGCGAGCTGATGGTCGAGCGCACCCGGTGGATGTCGGCCGCCGAGTTCCAGGACGCGAACGCGGCGTGCGGGCTGCTGCCCGGCCCGGCGTCGACGCAGATGGCGCTGTTCTGCGCCTACCGCGTCGCCGGCGCGCCCGGCGTGCTGGTTGGCGGGATCGGGTTCATCGCGCCCGCCGTCGTGCTCATCGTCGCGCTCTCGCTGCTGTTCCTCGCCCACCACCCGCCGCTCTGGATCCGGGGCGCCGGGGCGGGAGCGGGCGCGGCGGTGGCGGCGGTCGCCGTCCATGCCGCGCGCGGCTTCGTCGCGCCGAGCCTCGCCCGCGCGGGCGAGGCGCGCGCCCGGCGCGTGCGGTGGGCGCTGTACGTGATCGTCGGCCTGCTCGCCGCGGTCCTGCTCGGCCCGTACCTCGTGCTCGCGCTGCTCGCCTGCGGCGCGCTCGAGGCGGCGCTCGCCGGCGGCGTGCGCCCGTCGGCGGGGCTCGCGCTCGTGCCCGTGACAGCGACCGCCGGCGGCCTCGGCGCGCTCGCCTGGACGGCGTTCAAGGTCGGAGCGCTGTCGTTCGGCGGCGGCTTCGTGATCATCCCGCTCATGCAGGGCGACGCGGTCCACGTGCACCACTGGATGTCGAACGCGCAGTTCCTGAACGCGGTCGCGCTCGGACAGGTGACCCCCGGACCGGTCGTGGCGACGGTGGCGGCGGTCGGATACGCGGCCCGCGGACTGCCCGGCGCCGGCCTCGCGGCGCTCGTCGCGTTCGCGCCCTCGTTCTTGTTCATCCTGATCGGCGGCCCGCGCTTCGAACGGCTGCGACGCAACCTCGTCGCCCAGGCGTTCCTCGACGGGGCCGGGCCGGCGGCGATCGGCGCGATCTTCGGCGCTGGGATCCTGCTCGCGATCGTGCTCCGCGGCTGGCAGTTCGGGTTGCTCGCGCTCGGGGCGCTGGCGTTGCTCGTGCTCCGCCGCGGCGTCGTGGAGACGCTCGTCGGCGCCGGGGTCATCGGCGTCGTCGTCGTGCTCGCCGGGGGCGGCCTGCCCGCGTAGCAACCGGGGCTCAGGCGCGGGCCGCGGGCGGCTCCGCCGACGCGCGCCGGGTCGCGCCGGCGAACGAGACGCCCATGAGCGCCCCGCCGCCCGGCCCGTTCGCCGCCGACACGTGCCCGTCGTGCGCCTCGGCGGCCTGCTTGACGATCGCCAGGCCGAGCCCGGAGCCCGGCATCCGCCGCGCGCGCTCGGAGCGGTAGAAGCGGTCGAACACGTGCGGGAGGTCCGCCTCGGGGATCCCCGGCCCGTGGTCGCGCACGGTGAGCATGCCGCCGCGGAGCGTCACCTCGACGAGGCCGTCGCGGTCGCTCCACTTGCGCGCGTTATCGATCAGGTTGGAGACCGCACGGGCGATCAGCTCGGGCGAGCCGTCGACGACGGTGGGCTCGAGATCCAGCTCGAATCGCATCTCCGGGGCGCGGCGACGCGCCCGCTCAACCGCCTCCGAGACGACGACGTCGAGCTCGACCGGCTCGCGTCGCTCGTCGATGCGCGCGCCGCGCGCGAGCTCGAGGACGTCGGCGACGATCTGCGTGAGCTCGTCGAGCTCGGCGACGATCGCGCCCTGGAGCTCGCGCCGGTCCTCGGCCGGCAGCCGGTCGGCGTCGAGGAAGATCTGGATGTTGCTGCGGAGCGCCGCCATCGGCGTGCGCAGCTCGTGCGACGCATCGGCGATCAGATGGCGCTGGGCCTCGACCGAGGCCTCGAGCGCATCGAGTGTGCGGTTGAAGCTCGTCGCCAGGCGCCGCAGCTCGCTCGTCGGACCGAGCTCGAGCCGTCCCGGCTGGGCGAGCGAGCTCGTCGCGCGCTCGGTGCGCGCGGCGAAGCGCAGGATCGGCGCGACCGCGACCCGGCCGATCGCCCATCCGAGGATGCCGCCGAGCACGACCCCGACCGCGACGAGGATCAGGTAGGTGTCGAGCAGGCCGTCGAGCGTCCGTTCGGTGTCCGTGAGCGGGAGCGCCACCTCGACCGCCTTCCAGTCGGGGCGGTCGCCGACCGCGAGGATCTCGACCGGCGTGTCGTCGACCGTCGCACTGAAGTAGGCGGTGCCGCGCGCGGCCCGGGCGATCGCGCGCACCCGCGGCGTCACCGGCAGCTGCGGGCCGCCCGACTCGGTGACGACGCGCCCGTTCGGACAGACTGACTGGAAGTAGCCGGTCGGTCCGCCGAGCGGGGAGCGCGGGATGCGGAAGCCGCGGGCATGGGCGCACACCGGGTGCCGCCGGGGATTGTCGTTGTCCTGATCGCCTGACCGCGGGTGGGGGCCCAGGTAGGGTGCGGCCTGCGTGGCGAGCTCCTGCCGGATCTCCGAGAGCAGCCGCGAACGCGTGCCGAGGTATCCGATCGCGCCGAGCACGAGCGTGATCGCCGCCACCGACAGCGCCGTCGCGAGCGCGATGCGGGTGCGCAGGCTCACGAGGCGGACCGCAGCACGTAGCCGACCCCGTGGACCGTCTGGATGACGCGCGGCGAGCCGTCGCGCTCGAGCTTGCGCCGCAGGTAGCCGATGTAGACGCGCAACGAGTTCGTCGCGAGCGTCGCGTCGTAGCCCCACACCCGTTCGTAGATGAGGTCGGTGCTGAGCACCCGCCGGGGATTGAGCATGAACAGCTCGAGCAACTGGTACTCGGTGCGGGTGAGCGGCTCGACACGGCCGTTCACGCGCACCCCGTGCGAGCCCGGGTCGAGCTCGAGGTGCTCGAAGCGGAGCACCCCGGGGTCGGAGTCGTCGAGGTGGCGGCGGGCGATCGCCTTCAGCCGCGCGCGGAGCTCACGCACGTCGTAGGGCTTGACCAGGTAGTCGTCGGCGCCCGCCTCGAGACCGGCCACCCGGTCCTCGACGGCGTCGCGCGCGGTGAGCATCAGGATCGGCGTGCGGTCCCCCGCGGCGCGCAGCCGCCGGCAGATCTCGGTCCCGTCGAGCAGCGGAAGGCCGAGATCGAGCACGATCACGTCGCCGGCGCCCGCACGCGCCATGTCAAGCCCCTCCTGGCCGTCGGCGGCGGTCTCGACCTCGAAGCCGCCGAGCACAAGCGCGCGGCGCAACGCGGTGCGCAGCGAATCGTCGTCCTCGATCACCAGTACGCGCATGTCGATCTCTGCCTGCGCCCGCGGCGCACCGCCCATTGTCCCGGTCCGCGCAACCGCGGGGGCGCCGGGAGGCGCCGGCGGCGGCCTCTACGCTGCGCCGGTGCTCACGATCGCGCTGATCGCGGTCTCGATCGGACTCGACAACTTCGCCGCATCGATCGCGATCGGCCTCGCCGGCATCGACCGCCGGCTGCGCGTGCGGATCGCCGTCGTGTTCGGCCTCTTCGAGGCCGGCATGCCGCTTCTCGGCCTTCTCGCCGGGCGCGGCCTCGCCCAGAGCCTCGGCGGCTCGGCGCACATCATCGGCGGCGGTCTGCTGATCGCCACCGGCGCCCACGCGATCGTCTCGACGCTCCGCTCCGACGACGAGGCGAACGCGCTCGCGGGGGCGCTCGCCGGCCCGTCGCTCGCCCGGCTGCTCGTCCTCGGTGCGGCGCTCAGCATCGACAACCTGATCGTCGGATTCGCGCTCGGGACCGACCACGCGCCGCTGCTGCTCAGCATCGTGACGATCGGGGTGGTGAGCGTCGCCCTCTCGCTCATCGGGCTCGAGCTCGGCGCCCGCCTCGGGAAGCGCGTCGACCGCTACGGCGAGCTGATCGGCGGCGTCGTGCTCGTCGGCGTCGGCATCGCCGTGCTCACGCGCCTGATCTGAGCGATCCGAGGCTTCCCGCGCCCGAAGAACCCCGAGTCGACCCGCCGACAGGTGCTCCCGCGGCAGCCGCATGGAACTACGATCGAGTCGTGCCAACGGTCGCGCTGATCGAGGACGAACCCGGGATCGCCGACTTCGTCAGCCGCGGGCTCAGCTCCCGGGGACTCGTGGTGCGCACGGCGCTCGACGGCGAAGCGGGCCTCGAACTCGCGCTCAGCGACGACGTCGACCTCGTGATCCTCGATCTCATGCTGCCGCTGCGCGACGGGCGGGAGATCCTCGACGAGGTCGCGCGGGAGCGGCCGGGGCTGCCGGTGATCGTGCTCACCGCGCTCGGGGAGGTCGAGGATCGGGTCGAGGGGCTGAAGGCGGGCGCCGTCGACTACGTGGTCAAGCCGTTCGCGTTCGCCGAGCTCGAGGCGCGCGTGCAGACCCACCTGCGGATGGCCCGCCAGATCCCCCCGACGCGGCTCCGCGTCGGTCCGCTCGTGCTCGACCTGCTCGAGCATCGCGCGACGCTCGACGGGCAGCCGATCCGGCTGTCGAACACCGAGTTCGACCTGCTGAAGTACTTCATGCGCAACCCCGGTCAGGTCCTCTCCCGCGAGCAGATCCTGCGCGCCGTCTGGGGCTACGACCACGATCCGGCGACGAACGGCGTCGACGTCTACGTCGGCTATCTGCGCCGCAAGCTGCACCGCGAGGGTCGGGAGTCGGTGACGATCTCGACGCTCCGCTCCCGCGGGTATCGGCTCGACGACCCGCGATGATCCGGCGCTCGAGCCTGCGCTGGCGTCTGGTCGCAGGCTTCGTCGCCACGATGGTCGTGGTGCTCGCGGTCGTGTTCGTGCTCGTCTACGAGCAGACCGGCAGCCAGCTGCGGGCCCAGACCGACAGCGACGTGCGCGGAGACGTCACCCAGCTTGTGGAGGCTGCGCGCACGCTCCACGCCGGCACCGCGGGGGGGCTCGCCGCCGAGCTCGCGCGCTACATCCGCGCCCAGCCCTACTCGTCGACCTCCCCGCTGCTGTTCGCGGTCCTCGGACGGGGCCCGGCGATCAGCAACCATCCGGAGCTCCTGATCTTCCGCCGTCGGCCTGAGCCGCACGAGACCCGCGTTCAGCAGGCCCAGGAGCTCGCGGAGAGCCGCGTGCTGCGCACGGGCGCGACCGGCCTGCGCACGGCGATCGTCCCGGACCTCGGCCGCGCGCGCATCGACGAGCAGATCGTCATCGTCGCCGGCGTGCGAGTGCGCCTCGGCGCGGGCGAGTCGCTGCGGAACGTCGCCCGCGGGCAGCGCGCGGTCGCCCGCACGTTCCTGCTCGCGGGCGGGGTCGGCCTCGCGCTCGTGCTGCTCGGGGCGTACCTGGCGGGCGCGCTCATCTCACGCCCGCTGCGGCGGATGGCCCGCGTCGCCGCGCAGGTGAGCGACGGCGCCCTGGAGCCGCGCATGGCCATCTCCCCCACCGCCAGCCGCGAGATCCGCGTGCTCGCGCGATCGTTCAACGGCATGCTCGACCGGCTCCAGTTCGCGTTCGCGAACGAGCGCGCGTTCGTCGCCGATGCCTCCCATGAGCTGCGCACGCCGCTCACCGTCATCGCCGGCCAGTTCGAGGTCCTCGCCGGCGAGGCCCATCCCTCGCCGGAGGACATCCGCCGCACCCAGCGGTTGATCAGTGCGGAGATCGCCCGCATCTCACGCCTGATCGACGACATGCTCCTGCTCACCCGGTCCGGTCACGCCGACTTCCTGCGACGGGACCGCTTCGCGCTCGAGCCGTTCATCGCCGACCTGTGGGCGACGACCACGGCGGGGCGCGAGCGGCGCTTCGAACTCGGGCCGCTGCCCGCCGGAACGCTCGACGCCGATCCCGACCGACTCGCCCAGGCGCTGCGCAACCTGATCGAGAACGCGATCGTCCATACCGAGGAGCCGCAGGGGCTCGTCGCCCTGACGGCAGAGCTGCGTCCGTCCGGGCGGCTGCGGTTCGCGGTGGAGGACGACGGGCCCGGCATCCCCGAGGACGAGCGCGAGCGCGTCTTCGAGCGCTTTCACCGCACCGACCGGGGACGCGACCGCGTCTCGGGCGGAGCGGGTCTCGGCCTGTCGATCGTGCGCGCGATCGCCGAGGCTCATGGGGGGCGCGCGCGGGCGACGGAGCGTCCGGGGGGCGGCGCCCGCCTCGAGCTCGAGCTGCCCGGATTCCGGGCGGCGGCGCGCGTCCCCACGGACCCACCACCACCCGTTTCACAAGTCGTTCACAACTCGGCCGCCCGGCGCTCCTAGCATCGGCGGTTCGCGTCCTGGGCCGGTGTGACGCCCCGGACCGCCCCGGACCGCGCTCCGGCGTGAAGATCCAACTCGCATCCCTGTTTCGTGGCGACGACCGCGACCTGTTCGAGCTGTTCGAGCGGGCCGGCGCGAACATCCGTCGCTCCGCGGAGCTCCTCGTGGAGATGCTCGGCAACTTCCCGGACAGCCTCCACCTGGCGGGCGAGATCCGCGACTGCGAGCACGAGGGCGACCACATCACGCACGAGCTCATCGAGCGCATGAACAAGACGTTCGTCACCCCGATCGAACGCGAGGACGTCCTGCTGCTCGCCTCCGCGCTCGACGACGTCGTCGACTACATCGAGGAGGTCGCGGATTTCCTCGGCCTGTACCGGATCGAGGCACCGATGGCGCAGGCCGAGCGGCTCGCCGGGATCCTCTGCCGCGCGACCGGCGAGCTCTCCCGGGCGCTGCTCCTGCTGCACGGGTTCAAGGACATCCGCCCGCACGTCGTCGAGATCCATCGGCTGGAGAACGAGGGAGACGCGATCGTCCGCGAGGCGATCACCTCGCTGTTCCAGCCGGGGATCGACCCGGTCGGTGTGATCCGCTGGAAGGACATCTTCGAGCGCCTCGAGCAGGCGATCGACTCGACCGAGCGCGCCGCCTACATCCTCGAAGGGATCCTCATCAAGAACGCATGAGCGGCGACATCATCCTCGTCATCGTCATCCTCACCGCGCTCGCGTTCGACCTCACCAACGGCTTTCACGACACGGCGAACGTCGTCGCCACCGCGATCTCGACGCACGCCCTCCCCGCGCGCGCCGCGGTGACGGTCGCCTCGCTGCTCAACTTCGCGGGCGCATTCATCTCGCTCAAGGTCGCGGACACCGTCGGCAAGGGCTTCGTCGATACCCACGCGGTCACGACGACCGTCGTGTTCGCCGGCCTCGTCGGCGCGATCGCGTGGAACATCATCACGTGGTACTTCGGGCTGCCGTCGAGCAGCTCGCACGCGCTGATCGGCGGGCTCGTCGGCTCGACGGCCGCCGCCTCGGGGTTCGGCGCGGTCGACGGCGGCGGGCTGCTCGGCAACCTCATCGTCCCCGCGATCGCGGCGCCCATCATCGCGTTCCTCACGGCGGGCGTGTCGATCCTGCTCGTCTACCGGATCGTCGGCCGCCTGCGGCCGGGGCCCACCAGTCGCGGCTTCCGGCTCGGACAGCTCGCCTCGAGCGGCCTGCTGTCGCTCTCCCACGGCACGAACGACGCGCAGAAGACGATGGGCGTGATCACGCTCGCGCTCGTCGCGCACGGATCGATCTCGGCCGCAGCGTTCCACGTCCCCGCGTGGGTCATCGTCGCCTCCGCGACGGCGATCGCGGTCGGCACCTTCAGCGGCGGCTGGCGGATCATCCGCACGCTCGGCACGCGCATCGTCACGATGGACCCGGCGCAGGGGTTCGCCGCGCAGGGCGCGGGCGCCGCCGTGATCCTCGCCGCCTCCAGCGTCGGCTACCCCCTCTCCACGACGCATGTCATCTCCGGCGGCATCATGGGCGCCGGCGCCGGCAAGCGCGCGTCCGCGGTTCGCTGGGGGGTCGCCGGGAACATCGTCACCGGCTGGGTGCTCACGCTGCCGGCCGCCGCCCTGTTCGGCGCCGCGATCGACCTGCTGAGCGGGCTGTTCGGCCACGGCGCGGCCGGCCCGCTCGTGATCACGGTCCTGCTCCTCGCCGGCCTCGTCGTCGTCTTCGCCCGGCGCGCCCAGCAGGCCGCCGCCCCCGCCGCGCCGTGATCCAGGCCGCGATCGACACCGCCTCCGTGGCCGCGATCGACACCCGCTCCGTGGCCGCGGGCCTCGCCGCGATCGACACGCATCTGCTGCTCCGCGTGTTCTACACGGCGCTGATCGCGGGGGTCGCGGTGTCGGTCGTCTTCTCCCTCACCGTCTACGGCATGACGCGCTCAAGCGACATGCGCCGCGCGGACCGCCCGCTCGCGGCGACGGGCTACGCGGCACTCGGGATCGTCGGCCTCGCGCTCACGGCGGCGCTCATCGCCTACGGCCTCGTGCTCCTCGCCCACAAGAGCTGACCGCCCGGGGCCGGCACGGTCCTCGCGGCCGGCGCCGGTTGGCGTGTGCCCGCGGCCGGAGGAGAATGACGTCGATGCAGCCTGGAGCACGACGCCGCCGGCTCGATGAGACGCTTCGCGTCGCCTACAGCGAGGGCCTGCTCAGCGAGACCACGTTCGTCGCGCGGCTCGAGCGCGTCCTGAGTGCGAGAACGGTCGATCCCCCGGGTCTCGTCGGCGACCTCACGATCGGCGCGAGCCGCGGCCCCCGCGCGGCCGTTCACCGCCTGACCGCGCGGATCACGATGTGGCCCCGGCGCCGAACGGTGTCGCCGCTCGCGCTCGACTGGTCCGGAGCGGCGGCCGAGCGCCTGCTCGTCGGACGCGCACCCGAGTCGGACATCGAGTTGTGCGACGAGACCGTCTCCCGTCGTCACGCCGAGCTCCTGTGGCGCAGCGGCACGTGGGTCGTCCATGATCTCGGCTCCCGCAACGGCACGATGCTCAACGGGCGCCGCGTTGAGCGGGCACAGCTGCGGCCTGGCGACTATCTCTCGTTCGCCCGGCACACCGTGCGTGTCGACTGACGTGTCGCGACGGCCGCACCGGACGGTGGGCAAGCGCAGCGAACGCAATCGGGCCCGGGCGACCCCGGCGGCGACGGATCCTGCGTCCTTGCCAGGCAACCCCCAAGTGGCGCCTCTTGGTGCCGGCGAACCAACTAAGCGCGACGCGAGCGTGCCGCCCGAGTCGTGGCCGTGGTCGATTCCCATCAGCGTCCGGACTTCCGGAGAGAACGCTGCTGTCAGCGTCGATTTTGAAGACTGGCACCAGCTCACGCGCCGGGGTGTCGGCGATCCGGAGTGGCGGCGGGCCAGGCCGGCGATCTTCACCCACATGCCCCGGCAGCTCGAGCGGATCTTCGGTGAGCCCCGATGCGGCCGTCGCGAGGTGCCGGCCCCCGGATGCAGCGGCTTCCTGGTCCGCGCCTGGCGGACGTGACGATGTCGTGCCCCACGTCGCACATCGAGGTGGAGGCCCGACTGCTGGACGCGGCGCTGCCCCCGAACGCGTGCGTGCTCGACGCCGGCTGCGGACGGACGACACGGCTGACGGCCCATCGAGACCGGATCTCGCGGCTCGTCGGCATCGACCTCGACCGGACCGCGCTCGCCGAGAACCACGGCATCGACGAATCGGTCGTCGGTGACCTGTGCGAACCGCTGCCGTTCCCCGACGCGACGTTCGACGCCGTGTACGCGAACTTCGTGATCGAGCATCTCGGCGCTCCCGGCCGGGCGTTCACCGAGTGGCGTCGGGTGCTCAAGCCGCGTGGCGCGCTGATCGCGCTCACCTCCAACTCGGCCAACCCGCTGGTCGCCGCGTCCGCGCTGCTCCCCGAGCGGGCGCGGGTGGCGATCAAGCGGGTGGGGGCCGGCGCCGTCGAACGTGACGTCATCCCGGCCCACTACCGCGCGAATCGTCTCGGCCGCCTCGACGACCTGCTGCGCCGCAGCGGGTTCGCGCCCGTCGACGTCGTGCACGCGGCCACGCTGCATCGCTACATGGCGCGGGCGCCCCGGATCGAGGCGGCGATCCGGACGATCGAGGGCTCCTTGCCGGCGCGGCTGGGCGCGACGATCGTCGCCTGGTACGCCGCGATCTGACCGCCGCGAACCGCATCGCCAGGGCTCAGCGAGACCACGTTCGTGAGGCGCCTCGCCCGCGTCCGGAGCGCGGGGACGTTCGATCCCGCCGGGTCTCATCGGCGACCTCACGATCGGCGCGAGCCGCGGCCCCCGCCCGCCACGCTCCTCGTCCTGGGCGTCGCCGCCGGCGCCTGTCCGGATCCGGTCCACGTCGTGGTGGAGCGCGGTCACGGGATCCGCTGCCCCGGGGACCATCACCGGCTCGTCTCCGGATCGACTTCGACGTCGTCTGAGCGGCACGGTTCGACGCGTGCCGCAGGGTGCGCCGGCGCCTCCGTCACAGCCGGCGCGGCGTACGCTTCGGCCTGGAGATGCGCCATCGCGCTGCGTGGATCGCGACGGACCTGTACTGCATGGTGGTCGCCCGGGGCGGCGGCGTCCTTGCGGCGTCGTCGCCGTCCACGACCGGCGGCCCCGCGGCGGCGCGCTCCGACGGACCGGGCACACGCGTGCGCGCACGCGACGACGCGTTCGACGTGGGCTTCAGCCGGGACGGGCGATCGATCGCGCACCCGCGACAGACCGGCTGTCGCGGTACGGCGGTCCGCGCCGATGGCCCGGGTGGCATGATCGCGCTTGCCCACTCCAGGAGCCGCGACGTCAGCTGCGATGCCCCTCTCAGCTGGCCGGATGCAATCGCCTGGCGCCAGTCGCGTCCACACGGGCCGTCCTGAGCATGGTGCGGCGCGTGCAGTGGGCCGCCGCCGGGCGGCGCCTGACCGTGTGGGGCGCCCGGGCGGCGCTGATCGTGTCCCTGAGCGGGTCGACGGCGGCCGCAGCCAGCCCGGCGACCGCAGCCAGCCCGGCGACCGCAGGTGGACCGGCGACCGCAGGTGAACCGGCCGCCGCGGGCGGCCCCGCGCATGTCAGGGCGGCAGCGACGCCGCCCCCGCCCCGTGCCGCGGCCGCGGCGCGGACATCCGCCACCGTCCTGCCGGCCACCGCGACCGCCGCGCAGACGGCCGCCACGGTCCCGCCGCTCGCGCCGGCTCCCGGCCAGCCGGATCCGAGGAGCCTGTGGGCGTCACGGCCGATCCCGGCGGTCGTCGCCGCCGCCGACGCGGCGCGGGCGAACGCGCCGCTGCCCAGCCCGATCGTCTCCACGCCGCAGCCCGGCGGGATCCCCGCAAGCTGCGAGCCGCGCTTCGGAGGCGGCCTGATGCCGCACTCGCTGTGCCGGCTGGGCGATCCGACCGCCCGACGGGTGCTCGCCCTGGTCGGCGACTCCCACGCCGGGATGTGGGGGTCCGCGCTGATCGACGCGGCCGCCGCGCAGGGGTTCGCGCTCGTGCCTCTCGACAAGCCCGGGTGTCTGCTCTATGCCCTCAGCCACTTCTCGCTCGCCTGGCCGTGCGCGGGCTGGTACGGGTGGGCCCTGACCGAGGATCGAAAGCTGCACCCGGTCGCCACGATCGTCTCCTTCGACTTCACCGCCGGCATGCAGGCGCATCCCCGACGGACCGTACGCCGGCTGCGCGCCGTCCTCGAGCACGTCCGGCACGGCGTCCTGATCGTCGACCCTCCCGGACAGACGCAGATCCCCTGGGCCTGTCTCGCAAGCCCCTCCGCGACGATGGGCACCTGCTCCTCGCACCTGCCTCCGACGTACGTGCCGCTGATGCGCGCGATCGCGCGCTCCGCCCATGTCACCGGCTATCCGGCGATCCCGACGCTGCAGTGGTTCTGCGACCGCGGCATCTGCCCGATGGTCATCAACGACACGATGACCCTCGTTGACCACAGCCACATGGCGAGCGCCTACAGCTCCGAACTCGGCCCGCTGCTCAGCGCCACCCTGCGCCCGACCCTCGCGGGCTTCGACCGCCACCCGGTCGACCGGCGCGAGCGCCGGGCCGCACGCCGTCACGTCCCTCGCACCTGACCTCCCGCGGCCGAGTACGTTCTGGGGCCTGGTGGCGATCTTTTCGTACGCGCCTCCGCGGGTCGCGGCGATTCCCGGAGAGGAGGCCCGCGCGTCGGCGCGAAGAGGACCTCGATGTATCCGGTGCGCGTCATGGCCGGCCTCGCCGCAGAGCTGCGCCGGGTGCTCGGAGCCGAGACGACGATCCACGGTCGGCTGCGCGACCGCCTCGTCGCGCTCGCGCTGACGACGATCGGCGTCGATCTCGCGTGCGCCGTCGTGGCATACCTGACCGAACCCGGCGAGCCTCAGTCGCAGATCAGGACGTTCGGGAGCGCGCTCTTCTGGACGACGACCCAGCTGTTAACGGTCTCCTCCAACCTCAGCAACCCGATCTCGACCCCCGCCCGGATTCTCGACGTCTTCATGGAGATCTACGCGATCACCGTCATCGGCACCCTCGGCGGCACGTTCGGGGCGTTCCTGATCAGACGCGGGGAGCAGCTGGACGTGGCGCTCGGCGACGCACCGCCCGACCGGCGCGCCGCGCCGAAATGACCGCGCCACCGAGCCTGGCCACGAGAGCGACACCCTGCCGCCATACGCTCCGCGATCGCGATGCCGAGTTGCCCTCGAAGAGTGTCACCGCTCGCGCGAGGGCACGGCGAACGGCTCGGCTCAGCGCCTGACCGGTCGGCGACGCCGATCCACCCGCGGGACCGCGTTCAAGCCTGCCTCGGCCGGGATCTCGGACACGCCGGTTTGCCAAGCCTCGATCTGCGGTGACAGGCGCAGTCGGCGATCGCCGATAGCCAGGCCGGTCCCGCTACGACGCGAGGGTCTTTGCCAACCCGCGCCACGTCTCGATCCGGCCTGTGACGCCCGCCTGGGTGAGGTAGACAAGATCGGGATCGGGGGCCGGGGACGCGTCCGAGTTGGTTCCGGCTTCGGCCTGCTCGATCAGCGCTTCGGCGATGTGGACCGCCGCGGTGGCATCGAATGGCAGCTTCAGCCACGTGTCGCTGTGGTGGCCGGCGATGGCCTCGGTGACGGTGTGCGGCAGACCCCACAGTGAGAGAAGGTGAGCGCCGATGTCTGCGTGGGTCACGCCGTGTCTCTCCCGTTCGACCTCGGCGATGGACCGGTGCTCGTTCGCCGCCCGGGCCAGGGTCGTCGCGAGGTCGTCCGGTGCGCGGGCGGCGAGGATGAGCAGTCCGATGTCGTGGAGCAGCCCGGCGGTGAACGCGTCCGCGGCCAGCCCGACCTCCTTCGAGATCGCCTGCGCGAGGCGAGCGACCCGCATGCAGTGGCGCTGGAGTTCATCAAGAGAGAAGCGGGGTATCGGGCTCTCGACCGGGAAGGCGCGAAACGCCTCGGCGTGGAGGAGCAGCGCGCGCAGCGTGTCCGTGCCGAGGTAGGCGACGGCGTCCGTGAGATTGGCTGTCGGCCGACGGCGGCCGAAGTAGGCGGAGTTGGCGAGCTGCAGAACCTTCGCGGCCATCGCGATGTCCTCACTGATCACCTCCGCGATCTCGGCGCCGCTGGCCCCTCCGCCCCGCAGCATCTCGCTGAGCCGCGCGTAGGCGCGAGGCAGAGACGGGAGCGCGGAGGCGCCGATGGTACGTGGGTCCATCTCAACGCGAGCGGCGACGTCCTGCAACGCACAGGAGCGTTCGAGGATGCGCGTGAGCTCATCCGTCCCGCAGGGCTTGGCGACGAGGCGATGTGCCGCGGCCGCCGCGCGGGAGACCATCGCCACATCAGCGTGGCCGGAGAGCACGATGCGGACGGTGGCCGGCGACATTTCGCGCGTGCGCTCCAGGACGCTTGCGCCGTCCAGCCCGGGCATGCGCAAGTCACAGACGATCACGTCCTGCGGCTCGGAGGCGAGCACGGCCAGTGCGGCCTCGCCGCTGTTGACGAAGCTCATCTGCCAGCGGCGCCGGTAGGGTCTCAGCGCGTCACGCAGCCCCTCGAGCAGAGACTCGTCGTCGTCGACGAACAGGATCCGCTTCACGAAGGACGCGGCCGCCGTATCGGGCGACGGATCCCCGCAACCGGCGAGGCTCATCAAGCTGAGTCCGCGTCCATCACCAGCAACGGCTCGCGGACCGCGCCGCTCGCGAGGCTCTCCAGGCGCTCGATGAGAGGCGCGGTCACCTGCTGACCCCGGGCGAGCAGGCAGCCACCGCCCGTCATGCGGGCATCGTCGGCCAGAACCATCCCCGCCCTCAGCTCCCGCACCCCGACCTCGCGGACCACCGACTGAGTGGTCACGCCGACGAGCTGGCCCAGCTGCTCCAGCCACCGGCCGTCGTGGACGCGGCGGCCCCTCAGAATGGCAAGAGCGACCTCCGCCGAGCCCACCCGGAACTCCAGCTCGAGGTACTCGAGTACGAGGTCGAGGAGTTCCACGCCGGGAGCGACCGGTGCAGAGGTACCGCATTCATCCTCCGCCTCATGCAGGGTGTCGACTGCATCGAGCAGCTGCACGACTCCCTCCAGGCGCGGGATCTTGCCGAGCAGGCGGCGGGTCACCCGCGGGACGCGTGCCGCCACGTCCGCTTCGGCGTCAGTCAGCGGCCGACGGTCCTGCATCTTCTCCGCGAGCTCCGGGGCAAGGGCGACCGTCCCGAGGTAGCGAAGCGTCGCAGCCGCCTCGACTTCCCACCAGTCGCGCAATCCCACAGCACGGCCGAGTTGCCCGGACAACTCGCCTGCACGCGCCATCTCGGCGGACAGGTCCGGATGGACGAGCGCCAGGATCTCAGCGAATGCAGCCACGCAGCCGCGCAGGCTCTCCTGCAGCAGCGCCCGCTCGCCGGTCTGAAGCCGATGCTGCCCCATCGCCGCCACACACGCGCGCATCAACTCCTCAGAGTCACACGGCTTGATCAGGAAGCGGAAGAGGTGCGCGTCATTGACGGCCCTGACCGCAGCGGGTACGTCCGCGTCCCCGGTCAGCAGGATGCGGACCGTGTCGGGGGCGGTCAGGCGTGCCATCCGCAACAACTCGGTTCCGCGCAGGCCCGGCATCCGCATATCGGACAGGATCACCGAGAAGCCGTCTGGCTGGCGCTTGAGGATCCCCAGCGCCTCAAGCGGATCGGAGGAGCTGACAACGGAGAATGAGCGCCCCAGAACGTCCGCGAGACCCTCGAGCACCGCGGGATCGTCATCCACACAGAGGATGCGTGGCCGCTCGTTCCCACCCCTGGTCCGAGATCGCAGCGCGCCGTTCGTCGTGGTGGCGAGCGGCGCCATCAGGACCTCAACGGGCTCGGCGCCGCGGATGCCTGCAGGGGAAGGGTGATCGTGAACGTCGTTCCCTGCCCGGGGGCGCTCACGCAGTCAAGCGAGCCGCCGTGGCGATTGATGGTCGCCAGCGCCAGCGCGAGCCCCTGCCCGGTCCCCTTGCCGATGGGTTTCGTGGTGAAGAACGGCTCGTAAATGCGATCGAGAAGGCCGGCGGGGATGCCCGGGCCGGTATCCGCGATATCGATGACGATGCACTCGTCGCGCTGCTGGGTGCGGACCGTGATCTTCCCGCGCTCGGCCCCCTGGGCGACCTGCTCCTCGAGGGCCTGGGCGGCGTTGATGATGAGATTGAGAAACACCTGGTTGAGCTCGGAGATGTTGCACACGATCTCCGGCAGGGGGCTCAGATCGACCGTGACGTCGGCCACGTACTTGTATTCGTTGCGACACACCACAAGCGTCGTTTGCAGACCTTCGTTGATATCCGCTGGTGCCACCTCACCGGCGCCGGCGTGTGAGAAGCGCTTCATCGCCTGCACGATTGAGCGAACCCGGCCTATTCCGTCGACCGTGCGCTCGAAGGCTCCGGGGATGCGCTCCCGCAGGTACTCGAGGTCAGCTTCCTGCTCGGCGTCGCAGATGGCTCGGCGACGCTGCTCAAGGGAAGCCGGCCCGTCTGAATACAACGTTTCGTGATACACGTCGGTCAGGTTGAGCAGGTCCGCCACCGCCTCGCGCAGGAAGCTCACGGAATCGCCCACGAACTGCAGGGGCGTATTGATTTCGTGCGCGATTCCGGCGGCGAGCTGACCGACGGCTGCCAGGCGCTGAGACAGCCGGCGGTCCGCCTCGAGACGGTCAAGCTCTCGTCCGACGGTGGCATCAACCTCGACGAGCCCGCGGCCGAGGGCAGACCCCAGCTCCGGGACACGATCGGCGGGATCGGCGGCCGTTCGCAACGCGGCGAGGCGATTCGTCCGCGGTCGCTCAGCCGAGGCGACGACAGTCCACTCTCGCCATGGCGCCGGCCCACTTCCCGTGCACCATCTGGCGATCGTGCCGCGATCGCTGCTGGGGCGGCCGAGCAGGTATCCCTGGGCGGCGTCGATCCCAAGGTGGCTGACAGCTTCCAGGTCCTCTGGACGCTCGATGCCCTCGGCGATGATGCCGGCCCCGAGCTCTCGAGCGAGAGCGACAAAGGACCCCACCGCCACTCGGCGTGCACCGTCCTCAGCCAGCCCGTCGATCAGCCAGCGATCCAACTTGATGAAGTCCGGTCGCAGCTCCAGGATGTGGCGCAACGACGCGTATCCGGCGCCGGCGTCATCCACCGCGATCCGCAGCCCGCGCTCCCGCCACGGCTGCAGCTCCTTGCGCAGGCTCGCGTACGCGGAGATCGCAGCATGCTCTGTCACCTCCACGACGAGCCGTGGCAGCGGCAGCATTCCATCGCGCCACATCTGCTCCCAGGGCGTGCAGTCGAGCAGCGCAGCGGGGCTGATGTTCAAGGTGAGCAGGTGGCCGGCGGACAGCGTCGGCAGGATCTCCAGCGCTCGACGCACGACCGTGACCTCCAACTGGACCCCGAGTCCGATTCGCTCCGCCGCTCCGAAAGCCTGCGGCGGACTCCGATAGGGCTCCGGGAAGCGCGCGAGCGCCTCCAGGCCGATGCACTCGCCGGTGACCATGTCAACGATCGGCTGGTAGGCCACGTCGAATCCACCATCGGTGATGAAGCGCTCGATATCACGCAGCATCGTCTTGCGGCGGCTGTGTTCCTCCGCGTCGAAGACGAGGAGTCCCGCGAGCAGCGACAGCGTCTTCACCGCCGACTGATCGAGATCCGGCCGGGGCGTGTGGCTCACCGCCGAAAGGGCACCCCACAGCGCCCCATCCGGATGTCGGACCGGAACCCCGACATACGCGGCGATGTGCGCGCGCGAGGTGATCTCGAGGTCGGCGACGCGTTCCTCCGTACCGGTATCGCGGATCAGGTTAGGCAGGCGACCCGCGGCCATCTGATGGCTGTAGCTGTTCTGGATGGCCAGCGCATCCTCGGGGACAACGCGAAACGACGAGGTCGCTCCGGTGCACGCGCGGCACTGCTGCCAGCCGTCGCGGAACTCCCACAGATACACGGCGTCCACCCCCAGCTGCACGAGCGCGAAGTCGAGAATCCGCTCAAGCCTGAGCTGATCAGGACTCGTCGAAGCTTCCGGTCGAAAGGGCAGAGAGCTCATCACGAAATTGGCTCGAATAGGCTGCGGCACTCAATGAGGTTTCAGCGCTGCGCCCCCTTTGATCGGCAGCCCGCAGAGATCCCTGAGCAAACTGGATTCGGAGGGTCCGAATCCGGACCGCGCGCCTGCTTTGAGGAGGACGCCCCGACCCAGCCGATCGCGCCGCATGAGGCGGTGGAAGCCTCCGTACGCTCACTGAGCCAGAGGGGGTCTGCCCGGTTGCGGGGTCGGCTCGCGGCAGAGAGTCACGAATCTGGAGCTCGCGACCGCGCTCAGCCTTCGCCAGAGAGCGAACGACGGGCCTCGAACCCGCGACCTTCGGCTTGGGAAGCCGACGCTCTACCAACTGAGCTACGTTCGCGCCGCGGAGTCGGATTTTAGGCGGCCCGGGCGGGGCGCGTCGACCCGATCGGCTGTCCGCGCACAGACGGAGCGGGCCTCGCGAGACGGCGAAACCGCGGCGTGCACGGGCAGGCTCGCTCTACCATCGAACCGTCCATGAAGAGGTTCGTGATCCCCGTTGGGGTGGTCGCCGCGGCCGTGGCCCTCATCGCGCTGCTCACCTGGGGGGTCTCGACGCACGCGGACACCGGCTCGATCGACTCGCGGGTGGCGCGCCACGACTATCCGCTCGTTCCGGGCTATCGCCAGCGGCTGCCGCTGCTCGGGACCAACCGGACGGCGTCGCTCGCCTCGTTCGGCGGACACTGGGTGCTGCTCAACGTATACGCCTCATGGTGCGAGCCGTGCCACGCGGAGGCGCCGCTGATGGCCCGGGAGCAGCGGGTGCTCGCCGACCACCACGCGCGGCTCGTGGGCCTCACGTACCAGGACGCCGTATCGGCGACCCAGGCGTTCAACCGTCACTACGGCCTGCATGAACCGGTGCTCCGCGACCTGAGCGGCAACTTCGTGCACAACCTCGGCACCTACGCCGTTCCCGAGTCGTTCGTGATCAATCCGCAGGGACGGATCGTGGCTCTGATACGTGAGGAGATCTCGGCGAAGTGGCTGAACCAGACGGTGCTCCCGCTCATCTCCGGACAAGCATGAGCCGGTCCGTCCGCACGCGCGCCTCGCTCGTCGCCGTCATGCTCGCCGTCCTCGCTCTCGGGGCCGCGCGGATCGCGCCGACCGCGCACGCGGCGGGCCACGCGAGGGTCTCGTTCACCCAGGCCCAGCAGCAGTTCAACTGCCTGATCTGCCACGAGCCGCTGAACGAGGCGCGCTCGGCGCAGGCCGACCAGGAGAACGCGCTGCTGCGCAGGCTGATCGCGCGCGGGGACACGATGGCCCAGATCAGGCGCACGATGGTCGCCAACTACGGGGTCGGGGTGCTCGCCAACCCGCCGAAGCGCGGGTTCGCGGTGCTGATCGTCGTCGTGCCCGTCGCCGTGATCGCGCTCGGAATCGTCGTGCTCGCCTACACGATCCCGCGCTGGCGCCGGCGCGCCGCCGAGCAGGAGCGCGCGCCCCACGGCGAGCCGCTTCAGCTGAGCGAGGCCGACCGCCGCCGGCTCGCCGCCGACCTCGCGCGCCACGACTGACGGCCGGGGCCCCGGCCCCACTCGGCACGCTGCGGCTCACCGCGGTCAGTTTCCGCCCCCGTCCGGCACGCTGCGGCTCACCGCGGTCAGTTTCGCCCCCACTCGGCACGCCGCGGCCACCGCGGTCAGTTTCCGCCCCCGTCCGGCACGCCGCGGCGCTCCCAGGCCTACATCGAGTCGGGAGCGCTCACCCCGAGCAGGAACAGCGCCTGCGCGATCACCTGGCGGGACGCCTGCGAGAGCGCGATCCGGCAGGCCTCGACCGACGCCGGCTGGGCGCCGATCACCTTGCAGTCCCGGTAGAACGCGGTGAAGTGCTGCGCGAGCTCGAGCGCGTAGGCGGCGATCCGGTGCGGCGCCCGACGCTCGGCCGCCTCGGCGACCTCGTCGGGAAACTCGGCGAGCATGCGCACGAGCGCCCGCTCGGCCTCCTCGAGCGACGGCGCGTCATCCCCGGCGGCCCATCCCTCGCCCTCGAGCGCGGCGGTCACCCGCGTCGCGTCGAGCTTTGAGAGCATCGTCACGATCCGCGCGTGGGCGTACTGGATGTAGTAGACGGGGTTCTCGCTCGATTGCTTGCGGGCGAGGTCGAGATCGAGGTCGACGGTGCGGTCGTGCGAGCGCTGGAGCATGAAGAAGCGCGTCGCGTCGACGCCGATCTCGGCGGTGAGCTCATCGAGCGTGATGAAGTCACCGCGACGCTTGGAGAACGCGGCGCGCTCCTTACCCTCGACGAGATGGACGAACTGCAGGATCGGCATCTCGAGCCGGTCCGGGTCGCCGCCGAGCGCGGCGAATGCCGCCTTCATCCGCGGCACGTACCCGTGGTGATCGGCGCCCACCGGGATGATCTGGCGGTCGTAGCCGCGCTCGAGCTTCTCCAGCAGGTAGCCGAGGTCGCCGGCGAGGTACGTGGGCTCGCCGCCGGTGCGCCGCAGCACCCGGTCCGCATCGTCGCCGAACGCGGTCGAGCGCAGCCAGAGCGCCCCGTCGGATTCGTAGGACTGGCCGCCGCCGGCGACGATCTCCAGCGCGCGTTCGACGTAGGAGGGCGAGCCCTCGTGAACGGTCCGCTCGGAGAAGAAGCGGTCGTAGTGCACGCCGTAGCGCTCGAGCGACTCCTTGATCTCCTCGATCAGCAGCGCCGCCGCGGCGCTTCCCGCCTCCGCAGGCGACATCTCGGTCAGGTCCTCGATCCGGCCCGCAAGCTCGGCGACGTACTCGCCCTGGTAGCCGTCCTCCGGCGGCGCCTCGCCCCGCGCCCGGGCGATAACCGATTCGCCGAGGCGGGTGATCTGCCCGCCGGCGTCGTTGAAGTAGTACTCGCGCCACACGTCGTGGCCGTGATGGGCGAGGATCCGGCCGAGCGCGTCCCCATAGGCGGCCGACTGGCCGTTGGCGGCGACCATCGGGCCGGTCGGGTTGGCGGAGACGAACTCCAGCAGCACCCGTTCGGCTCCCCCGGCGCGCAGCGCCCCGCCGCCGCCGAAAGACTGGCCGGCGCGGAGCACCGCGGCGAGCGCGTCGCGGTACCAGCCGTCGCTCATCGTGAGGTTGACGAACCCCGGGCCGGCGATCTCGAACGACGCGAGATCCGCACCGAGCTCGCGCGCGAGCGCGGCCCCGACGGTTTCGGCGATCTCGCGCGGCCCCGACCCGAGCGCGGGCGCGAGCAGCATCGCGACGTTCGTCGAGTAGTCCCCCTGGCCGGCGCGCCGCGGCCGACCGACCTGAAGCCCTGCGGGCGGCTCGGCGCCCGCCGGCGCCTGCACGTCGCCGCTGCGCGCCGCGATCGCCACGCGGGTGACGGCCCGCCGCAGGGACCCGACGGGATCCGTGCCGTCGCCCGATCCGCCGCCGGCGGCCCGCGCGCTCACGAGGACGCTCCCGCGACCGCGGGCTGGAACTGGGCCTCGAGCGCCTCAAGCGCCTCCGGATGCCCGATCGCGACGAGCATGTCGCCGGCCTCGAGCACGCGCTCGGGCGAGGGCTGGTGCTCGAGGCGTCCGTCGGTGTGGCGCACCGCGACGACGACCGCCTCGCCGCTCACCGCCCCGATCGACCGGCCGATGCCCGGACACGCGGCCGGCACCTCGATCTCCTCCATCCGGTAGTCGGCGACCTGCACGGCGCCGCCGACCTGCGGGCGCAGCGCCGTGCGCACCATCTCCGAGCCGGAGATCTTGTACGGGGAGATGACGCGGTCCGCGCCGGCGCGCCGGAGCTTCTTCTCGGAGTCCTCGGCCGACGCGCGCGCGACGATGAACACCCCGGGCGCGAGCTCCCGCGCGGTGAGCGCGATGAAGATGTTCTCCGCATCGGAGTCGACGCAGGCGATGATGGCGCGCGCCCGCGCGATCCCGGCCTCGATCAGCGCCTCGTCGTCGGCGGCGTAGCTCTGGATGAAGCTCACCCCGATCGACTCCGCCATCTCGCGATTGGCCGGATCGGCGTCGATCGCCACGTGGGGCACGCCCGCCTCGCGCAGGTCGTGCGAGACCTGTCGTCCGACGCGGCCGAAGCCGCACACGATGATGTGGTCGGTGAAGGAGTCGATCATGCGCTGGGTGCGTCGCTGTTCGAGCAGGCCGCTCAGCTGGCCGGTCACGAAGAACTCGGCGACCGTCGCCAGCCCGTAGAAGAGCGTACCTATGCCGAATATCTCAAGCAGGACGACGACGACCCGCCCGGCGCTCGAATGCGGGTCCTGGATCGAGCCGAGCGTCGTCACCGTGTCGAGCGTCCACACGAAGCCGTAGGCGACCGACACGCCGTCGGTGATCGAGAACGCGATGGAGCCCGCGATCACGAGCGCGGCGAGCGCGAGCAGGAGCACGGCGAGGCGGCGGGTGAACATCCGCAGTTCGCGGCGGGCGATGTCGCGCTGCGCGAGCGCCTGTCGTCGTCGCTCGACGGACTCCTCGTGCCCGACGAGCCAGTCCCGTTCCACCATGGTCAGTAGTGGTAGGGCTCGCCGGCGATGATCTTGTGCGCGCGGTAGAGCTGCTCGAGGAGCACGACCCGCGCGAGCTGGTGGGGCAGTGTCATCGCCCCCAGCGACAGCGCGTGGTCGGCGCCGTCCACGCGCAGGCCGCCGAACGGGCCGCCGATCACGAAGCAGAGGTCCCGGCCGCTCAGCCGCCGCTCCTGCACCCACGTCGCGAACCGCTCGGAGTCGAACCCCTCGCCGGTCGCGTCGAGCACCGAGGTGAACGCCCGCTCCGGAACGCGCCGCGCGACCGCGGCGTCGTCGCGCACCTCGATCAGCTCGAGCCGCGCATGCCCTGCGAGCAGCCGCTGGTAGTGCTGGACGTCATCGGCGAATGGCGGGCGCAGCTTTCCCACGGCAACGACGGTGATCCGCACGATGGGACTGTACCCGGGGAGGTTGACCCCCGGTTGGGGGCCGACACTCGGGGGGTCGCCGGGGGCGGAGGCCGCGGCTGGCGGCATACTACGAGCCATATGAGCGATCCGAATCAGCCCGAGCGCCACATCAACATCCATTTCGCGCCGGAGGTCATGGCCGGCCACTACTCGAACTTCGCGAACGTCAGCCACTCCGACTACGAGTTCACGCTCACGTTCGCCCGCGTCGACCATGAGGTCGAGGACGCGGAGATCCCCGGCGTGGTCGTTTCGCGCATCAACCTCTCGCCGAAGTTCATGCGGGAGCTGATCGACGCGATGGAGGACAACTTCTCCAAGTGGCAGACCCGTGAGGGCATCAAGAACCTGCCCGAGTACGGACCCGGCGGCGGGGTCACCGGCACCGGGGGCCAGCCGGGCGAGTACACCGACGACGAGGCCTGAGCGCTGACCGACACGGCCGGGGACGCCGCCGCGCAATCCGTCGCGACCTGCGGTGTCCTGCTTCCCACGTTCGACCCGACGCGCACCGGCGCGCGCCTGCCGATCGCCGAGGCGGCGCGCCAGGCCGAGGAGCTCGGATTCGACGCGCTCTGGGCGGGCGACCATCTCGCCTGCCCCGCGCCCGGGCTCGACGCCCCGGCGGCGCTCGCCGCCGCCGCGGCGGTGACCGAGCGGATCGGGCTTGGTTTCAGCGTCATGCTGCTCGGACTCCGGGCCCCCGCATGGTCGGCGAAGCAACTCCAGACGATCGACCATCTCGCCGGTCCCGGACGGCTTCGGCTCGGCGTCGGGGTCGGCGGCGAGTTCCCCGAGGAGTTCGAGGCCGCGGGCGTGAACGTGCGCCAGCGGGGGGCGCGCCTCGACGACGCGCTCGACGTGCTCCCCGGCCTGCTGCGCGGCGAGCCGGTCGAGCACACCGGCCGCGCCCTCAGCGTCCGCTCCCCCGCGCTCGGCCCGGCGGTGAGCGCGCTTCCCCCGATCTACGTCGGCGGGCGCGGGGAGCCGGCGCTCCGCCGCGCCGCCCGCGTGGGCGAGGTCTGGCTGCCGATGTGGCTCTCCCCGGCAAGGGTGGCCGAGCGCTCCACCCAGCTGGCGGAGATCGCGCGTGAGCATGACCGCCCCGCCCCCCGCACCGCCCTGCTCGTGCTCATCCGAATCGACGACGACCGCGCCGCCGCGCGCGGGGTCGCCGACGCCCACCTGCGGGGGCAGTATCGGATGGGGCTCGACCCGGTCGAGCGCTGGACCGTGCTGGATAGCATCGACGGCGCCGTGGAGACGCTCAGCGAATACCGGGCGGTCGGGGTCTCCGAGTTCCTGCTGCTGCCGCTCGGTCCGGACGCGCTTCACCAGTACGAGCCACTCGCCGAGGCGGCCGCCCGGCTGCGCGCCGCTTCGTGAGCGCCGGGACCGCCTACCGCTACGACGCCTCCGTGCTCCGCGAGGTGTTCGAGCGTCGCTTCACCTACGTCGCGGGCATCGAGCGCAACAGCCACCGCTTCGCCCGCAGCCCGGCGCTCCACGACCCGGCCACCGGCCGACGCTGGACGTACGCCGAGCTCTGGAGCGACGCGGGGCGGCTCGCCGACGCGCTGCGCTCCCGCGGTGTCGCCCCGGGCCAGAGCGTCGTGTTCTCGCTGTTCAACGGGCCGGAGTTCGCGCTGCTGTGGGTCGCCTGCCTGCGCCTGGGAGCGATCGCCACGCCGATCAACTTCCGCCTGTCGGCCGGGGAGGTCGCGCACGTGCTCGACGATTCGCTGCCGGGCGCGTTCGCGTTCGACGCGGCGCTGCAGCGCACGGCCGCGGACGCGCTCACGCGGGCCGAGCATCAGCCCGCGCTGCTCGTCGCCGTGGGCGAGGCCGCGGCCCCCGCCGCCTCGTTCGCGGAACTGCTCGCCACCGGCGATCCGGCGGCCGACGTCCACCCGCCGGCGGAGACGACGATCTACGAGGAGACGACGCGGCTCTACACGTCCGGCACGACCGGCCTGCCGAAGGGAGTCTCACTCTGCAGCCTCACCGAGACGCTCTCGGCTCACGACGTGATCATGCATTTCCCGCTCGAGCCGCACGACCGCACGCTCAACATGACGCCGTGGTTCCATCGCGGCGGCCTGTACTCGGGCGGGCCGAACCCGGTCTTCTACGTCGGCGCCGAGGCGGTCTCGCTGCGCCAGTTCGAACCGGCGACGGTGCTCGACTGGGTCCAGGAGCACGGCCTCACGTTCCTGATCGGGGCGCCGACGAACCTCGCGATGCTCACCGCCGAGCAGCAGCGCTCCCCGCGCGACCTCTCCAGCCTCAAGGGGATCGTCACGATGGGCGCGCCGCTCGACCGCGAGGCGTGCCTGCGCTACCAGCGCACGCTCACCGCACGGATCTTCAACGGCTACGGCACGACCGAGGCGTTCTGGAACACGTTCCTGCGCCCCGGCGACCTGCCCGACCACGCGGGCTCGGCGGGCCGCGCCTGCACCGATGACGACGTCGCCGTCGTGCGGATCTACGAGGACCGGCTCGCCGATCCGAGCGACACCGTCGCCCAGGACGGCACCGAGGTCGGCGAGGTCGCGGTCCGCTCGGTCAAGTCCGGCTACGCGTACGTGAACAACCCGACCGAGCAGGCCGAGCGCTTCCGCGACGGCTGGCTCTACATCGGCGATCTCGCGACCTGGGACGAGGACGAGTACGTGACGATCGTCGGACGCAAGGACGACATGATCATCTCGGGCGGCGAGAACGTCCATCCGACGCAGGTGGAGGCGGTGCTCGCCGAGCATCCCGGGGTGCGGGACGCGTGCGTCGTCGGGCTGCCCGACGAGCGCTGGGGTGAGATCGTCGTCGCCTACGTCGTCGCCGAGGCGCCCGTCGCCACCGAGCCGCCCGTCGGCCAGGGAGGAGATCGCGCCCCGCAGGCGGGTCACCGCGCTCTCGCGGCCGCGCTCGAGGCCCACTGCCGGAACCACCCGATGCTCGCCGACTTCAAGCGGCCCCGCCGCTACCGGTTCGTGGACGAGCTGCCGATGACCGCGACCGGCAAGAAGCTCCACTACCGGGTGCGTGCGCTGGCGCAGGAGGATGACGCGGCGGGACGGCTGACGCAGCCGTGAGAGATCCCGTCGTCACAGGCGTCGGCGCGCTCACGCCGCTTGCGCTGGGCGCCCCGGCCACGTGGGCGGGGCTCATCGCCGGCCGCTCGGGCATCACGCGCATCGAGGGGATCGACATGGACGGCGTTCCGATCCACGTCGCGGGCCAGATCCACGGCTTCGACGCCGAGGCCGCGCTCGGCCCGAAGAAGTTCCGGCGCACCGCCCGCTTCTCGCAGCTGGCGATCGTCGCCGCGCGCGAGGCCGTCGCCGACGCGGGCCTCGATGTGCGGGCCGACGAGCGCGAGTCCGCGCGCACCGGCGTCGTCATCAACTCGGCGGTCTCCGGCTGGCCGGAGATCGAGTCGAACGTCCTGCGCATGCGCGAGCAGGGGTCGCGCGAGGTCTCGCCGTTCCTCGTCTCGACCTCGATCCTCAACATGCCCGCCTGCGAGGTGGCGATCGACCTCGGCGCCCACGGCCCGGTGAATGCGAGCGCGCTCGCGTGCGCGAGCGGCACCTATGCGCTGCTCGAGGCGCGGAGGCTGATCCTCACCGGCGAGGCGGATGTCGTCGTGTGCGGCGGCACCGACGCCGGCATCAGCCGCTCGATGTTCGCCTCGCTCGCGCTCATGGGCCCGCTGTCGGAGTCCGACGGCGACCCGGCGACGGTGAGCCGGCCGTTCGATCTCGATCGCACCGGGTTCGTATACGGCGAGGCGGCGGTCGTGTTCGTCGTCGAGTCCGCTGAGCACGCCGCCGCGCGCGGCGCGAGGCCGTACGGCGCGATCGCCGGGGGCGCGCTCACCTCCGACGCGTTCCACATGGCGGCGCCCGAGCCGACGGGCGCCTACGCCGCGCGCGCGATCACGCAGGCGCTGCAGAGCGCCCGCGTCGCCCCCGATGAGCTCGACTACATGTGCGCGCACGGGACCGCGACCCGGGCCAACGACGTCGCCGAGACGAGGGCGATCCGCCTGGCGCTCGGCGACGCCGCCGACCGCGTTCCGACGAGCTCGCCGAAGTCGATGGTCGGCCACCTGATCGGCGCCGCCGGCGCGCTGTCGGTGATGGCGTGCCTGTACGCGATCCGCGACGGCGTGCTGCCGCCGACCATCAACCTCGACACGCCCGACCCCGAATGCGATCTCGACTACGTGCCGAACGTCGCGCGCGAGGCGACCGTCCGCACGGCGGCGGCGAACGCGTTCGGCTTCGGCGGCCAGAACTGCGTCGTCGTCGTGCGCGCCGCCGAGTAGATCCGTCTTTTGGGGGGCGGCTTCGCCGCCTACGGCTTGCCTGGGTGGCCGCCCGACCGGCGGTCGTCGTCCGCGAACGCGAGCGCGGCGCCGATCCGCTCGGCGACCGGCGGATGGCTGGCGAGCGCCCGCGCGACCCGGCCCGGCTCGAGGTCGGCGAGGTTCTGCAGCGACGCCCGCCGCTCGAAGGCGACGAACGCCTCGGGCGCACCCGCGAGGCGCAGCGAGAGCTCGTCGGCGCGGCGCTCCTGGGCGCGGGAGAGCGCGGCCGCGCTCGGGCCGAGCGGCAGGCTCACGATCGCCGCCGCCAGCGCGAGCGCCGGCAGCGCCGCGGGGTCGATCGGCTCGTGCGGGGCGCGGCCGGCGAGCGCCGCGGCGACCTGCTGCGTGGCCCAGCACAGCGGCCCGGCGAGGATCGCGGTGTAGGCGACGCCGCGCCACACGTCGCGGTGGCGCAGGTGCGCGAGCTCGTGCGCGACGACAAGCCGGATCTCGTCGCGCTCGTAGCGGTCGAGCAGCGTGTCGTAGAGCACGACCCGCTTCGTGGGGCCGAGGCCGGTGACGTAGGCGTTGGCCGCGCTCGTGCGGCGACTCGCGTCGACGGCGTAGACCTCCCCGACATCGATCCCGGCCGCCGCCGCGAGCGACAGCACGTCGGTGCGGGTCTCCCCGGCGGGCAGCGGGTCGAAGTCGTTGAAGATCGGGTCGAGCAGCACGGGCGCAAGCCCGCCCACGAGCGTCGACAGCCCGACCGTCGCGAGGGCCGCCGCGCGCCACCAGCGCTCGCGCTCGCGAGCCGAGAGCGCGGCCAGGCCGGCCGCAAGCGCGGCCCCGAGCCCGGCCTCGATGGCGGCCGCCTTCGCGAGGTCGCTCGCCCATCCGGACCACGACTGGGTGTCGAGGCCGGCGGCGATCGCCCGCCGCCGGGCGAGCGCCCGCAGCGGCAGCCCCGGAACGGCGAGCCCGATCGGCAGCACGGCGGCCGTGAGCCCCGTCCTGGCCGGGCCGGCTCCGCGCCGGCGCGCGAGCGCCGCCGGCGGCCGGCGCACGAGCGCGACGAGCTCCGCCGCCGCGAGCGCCGAGCGCCCGAGCGCGAGCTTGCGCTGCGGGCGCGAGAACCCCCGCCCGCGCGCGATCTCGGCCTGCGAGAAGTGCTCTCGGATGTCGACCGGCACGGGCGCGGTGACCGGCGCGCGGGGCGTGAGGATCCGCCGGCCGGCCTCGGCGGCGGCGGCCGTGACGAGCAGCGCGCGGAGGACGAGGATGCGCTGCCGTCCGCTCACCCGCGAGACTGTAGACGTGCGCATCGCGATCGTGTCCGACGTCCACGGCAATCGGCACGCGTTCGAGGCGGTGCTCGGAGCGATCTCCGAGCGCGGTTGCGACCGCATCTGGTCGCTCGGCGATCTCGTCGGCTATGGCGCCGAGCCCGACGCGTGCGTCGACCTCGCGCGGGAGCACGCCGCGGTGTCCCTGGCCGGCAACCACGACCTCGGCGTCAGCGGGGCGATCCCGCTCGAGCAGTTCTCGCGCGGAGCGGCGCTCGCCGCCACCTGGACGCGGGAGACGATCCGTCCGGACACGCTCGAGTACCTGGAGCGGCTCGAGTCCTCCACCGTCCTCCATGACGTCGCGCTCTACCACGCAAGCCCGCGCGACCCCGTCTGGGAGTACGTCCTCTCGCCGCTGCAGGCCGAGCTCTGCCTCGACGTGCAGGCGCGGCGGGTGTCGCTCATCGGCCATTCGCACGTCGCGCTCTACTTCGCGCGCTTTCCCGGCGTCTCGGCGACCGGCGGCACCCGCACCGACGGCGAGGGCCTCGATATCGGCGACGGCGAGTGGCTGCTCAACCCGGGCAGCGTCGGGCAGCCGCGCGACGGCGACCCGCGGGCCGCCTGGCTCGAGCTCGATCTCGAGGAGTGGACCGCGACCCATCGCCGGGTCGAGTACGACGTCGCCGGGGCCGCCGCCGCGATCCGGGCCGCCCGGCTGCCCGACTCGCTCGCGGAACGCCTGCAATACGGCCAATGAGAGCGCTCTTGCCTTCACCGACGGCCCATCTTCGGCCTTCTAGAGTCAGCCCGCAGTGCCCGCCGCCCTGCGCCGAACCCTCACCCGCGTGCTGCTGGCCGCCGTGCTCGGCGCCGCCGCCGCGTTCGCGGTCGCCTGCGGGTCGAGCGGCGGCGGCAAGGGCCTGTTGTCGCCGGCCGAGAGCCGCACGCTCGTGAGCGCGCTGAACGGGATCTCGGCGGGCGTGCGAGGACACTCGTGCGCGCGCGTGCGCGCGGGCGTGCGGGCGCTCGACAACGCGCTCAGCAATCTCTCCCCGGGCACGAACGGCAGGCTCGTGCAGAACCTCGGCCACGGCGCGACGACCGTCAAGCAGCTCGCCGAGAGCCAGTGCGCGCAGACGCGGACGACGCACACGACGAGCACGTCGAGCAGCACGAGTTCGACCTCGAGCACGACGAGCTCGTCGACGAGCAGCACGCCGTCGACGCCGACGACGCCGACCACGCCGACCACGCCGACGACGCCGACGACGCCGACGACAAGCTCGAACC
>DATGKS010000069.1:0-97030 GCA_035294545.1 Solirubrobacteraceae bacterium
TCGCGCGATCGACCGCCACGCGGACCGCGTGTCGATCGACGACGTGCTGCTCGCGCTCTCGACCGAGCAGCGGTCGCTGTTGCGCCGGGCGGGATGGGAGCTCGGCGGGGTGCGGGCGGCGCTGGAGCAGGCCCGGCGGGACCGATGGTGAGCCGTGGCCTCGGTCACGTCGTCTCGCGGCTCGGCGGACGGCTCGCGTTCCGAGAGCGCTCGGCGCTCGGGCCCCGCTGCCGACCCGACGAGACGGCGGCGGCGAGCGGCGGGGAGCGCCAGGCGGGGGACTCGCCGTCCTGCCAGCGCTCGAGGTCCGGCGGGCGCGGCGGCTGACCGCCGAGCGCGTACAGCACGACCGCCAGGATTCCGCCGCCGGCGGTGATGCCGAGGCACACCCAGATCGCGATGCGCGTCCCGGCCGCGGGGCCCGAGCCGACCGTCGTCGCCAGGTGCACGAGGAGCGGTCCGGCGATGAACGCGGCGACGCCGCGCAGCAGCTCGACGAGTGCGAACACCCGTTGGATCTGGGCGGAGGGGAGCGAGAAGCCGGTCATGAACAGCGCCGGCGACACGCACCATCCGACGCCGAGGCCGGCGAGCCCGGAGCCGACGAGCACGAGCACGGCGGGACCGTGGGCCACGCCGCTCAGCACGGCGGCGCCGCCGACCAGCGCGAGCGTCCCGGCCAGCACGAGCGCCGGGATCAGCCGGGTGCGGAAGAGTGCGCCGAACAGGACCGCGGCCGCGAGCGCGGCCCCGAACTGTGGCCAGAAGAGCATCGCCGTGTACGTCGGGGAGAAGCGGGTCTGAAGCGCCGTTTCGGCGAGCGTGATGAGCGCGACCGAGGCCGCGCCCGTGCACATCACGACGGTGATTCCGGCGACCGGAAACGTCGTGGCGAGCTGGCGGACCGGCATCAACGGGCGGCGAATGCGGTACTGGTAGGCGACGAGCGCGATGATCATCACGAGGCCGGCGATGAGCGGCACGATGACGATCACGTCGAGCATCGGGTGCGTCTGCAGCTCCGAGGCGCCGAAGAATGCCGCGGCCGTGCCCCCGCCCGCCAGCACGATCGCGACCCAGTCCCAGGGCGCGCTCAGGTCCTGGGGCGGCTGGTCCTCGTAGGTGAGCAGTGCGAACACGAGCGCGAGCGCGCCGATCCCGGCCACGATCCAGAACAGCGCCCGCCAGTGGCCGGTGCCTGCCTGGATACCGCCGACGGCCGGGCCGACCGCGACCGCCCCGAAGATGCAGAGGTTCATGACGCCGCCGGTGATCGGCATCCGCCGCGCCGGCCAGCCGACGACGAGCGGCGGTACGGCGGCGATCAGCATGAGGCTCGTCGTCAGCCCTTGGACGACGTGCCCGGCGATGAACAGCCCCGGCGTCGGTGCGAGGGCGGCGAGCACCGAGCCGACGATGAACAGGCAGACGTACACCAGCAGCATGCGCCGCCCGCGCAGGTGAACCGCGAACTGGACCGCGAGCACCGTGCCGAACGCGTACGCCGCGTTCGCCATCCCGGTCGTGACCTGGAGGGCCTGGGGTCCGAGCGGCAGGCTCTTCTCGAGCACGGGCTGAAGCGGGGTGAGCGCGGAGGTGAGCGCAAGGTAGGGCACGAGCGCGCACACGACGAGCATGACGGCCGCCCAGTAGCTGTCGGCGAGCGGTCCGCGGAAGTCCGGCCAGGAGGGCATGAGGCCGCGAGCTACCCATCCGCGCCGAGGAGAACCACCCGCAGTGAGAGCGTGGCCGTCCGGCTCACCGAGGTCAGTTTTTGGGCCGCGCGGTCGGGTAGGCGAACCGGACCGCCGTTTTCCGATCCCGCGAGGTGCCGATGACCCCAAGCGAGCTTCCAGAGGATTTTGACAAGCAGGCCGAGCTTGAGCGCGACCGGGTGTCGCACGAGAAGTCACGGTTGACGACCGATCAGGGGGTCCCGGTCGAGCACACGGACGACTCGCTGAGCGCCGGAGACCGCGGTCCGACGCTCATGGAGGACTTCCACTTCCGCGAGAAGCTCACCCGCTTCGACCACGAGCGGATTCCCGAGCGGGTCGTGCACGCCAGGGGCGCCGGCGCCTACGGGACGTTCGAGTGCTATGAGTCGCTCGCCGACATCACCTGCGCCGACTTCCTCTCGGAGGCGGGGCGCAAGACCTCGACGTTCGTGCGCTTCTCGACCGTCGCGGGCTCACGCGGGTCCGCGGACACGCCCCGCGACGTGCGCGGCTTCGCGACGAAGTTCTACACGCGCGAGGGGAACTTCGACATCGTCGGCAACAACTTCCCCGTGTTCTTCATCCAGGACGCGATCAAGTTCCCGGACTTCGTGCACGCGGTGAAGCCCGAGCCGCACAACGAGATCCCGCAGGCCGCCTCGGCGCACAACACGCTGTGGGACTTCGTCGCGCTCCAGCCCGAGACGATGCACACGATCATGTGGCTGATGTCCGACCGGGCGCTGCCGCGCAGCTTCCGGATGATGCAGGGCTTCGGGGTGCACACGTTCCGGTTGGTGAACGCGCAGGGCAAGGGAACGTTCGTCAAGTGGCACTGGCGGCCGAAGCTGGGCACGCACTCGCTCGCGTGGGACGAGGCGCAGAAGATCGCCGGCAAGGACCCCGACTTCAACCGTCGCGACCTCTGGGAGGCGATCGAGAACGGCGACTACCCGGAGTACGAGCTGTGCGTCCAGCTCGTCGAGGAGGAGCGCGAGCACGACTTCGACTTCGACCTGCTCGACGCGACGAAGATCATCCCCGAGGAGGAGGTGCCGCTGCGGCCGATCGGGCGGATGGTCCTGCACCGAAACCCCGACAACTTCTTCGCCGAGACCGAGCAGGTCGCGTTCCACACCGCGAACGTCGTGCGCGGCATCGACTTCACGAACGACCCGCTGCTGCAGGGACGCAACTTCTCCTACCTCGACACGCAGCTGATCCGGCTCGGCGGGCCGAACTTCGCCCAGCTCCCGGTCAACCGGCCGGTCGCGCCGGTGCACCACCACCAGCGCGACGGATACGCCCAGCACCGCATTGATGACAGTCCCGTCTCCTACCACCCGAACACGCTCGGAGCCGGCTGCCCGGCGCTCGCCTCCTTCGACGAGGGCGGCTACCGCCACTACACCGAGCGCGTCGACGGCGAGAAGATCCGCCGGCGCTCGGACAGCTTCCAGGATCACTTCAGCCAGGCGACGCTCTTCTGGAACTCGATGAGCGACTGGGAGAGGGATCACATCGTCGACGCGTTCACGTTCGAGCTCGGCAAGGTCGACCACGACCACATCCGCGAGGGCGTCGTCGCGCACCTCGCCCAGATCGACTCCGAGCTCGCGCGCCGAGTCGCCACGAACGTCGGGGTCGCCGCGCCGGCGGACGGTGCCCACAACCACGGCCGCCGCTCGGCCGCGCTCAGCCAGGCCGACCAGCCCGGCAGCGTCGCCACCCGCAAGCTCGCGGTGCTCGTCGCCGACGGCGTCGACGCGGGCTCGCTGGAGCAGGTGCTCTCGCCGCTGCGCGAGCAGGGCGCGATCTGCGAGCTGCTCGGCCCCCGCGACGGGACGCTGCGCACCGCCGACGGCGGTGAGCTCAAGACCGACCGCGCGATCGACACGATGTCCTCGGTGCTCTACGACGCGGTGCTCGTCGCCGACGGCCGGGAGAGCGCCGAGACCCTGAGCTCGCACGGCGAGGCGGTGCATTACGTCGCCGAGGCCTACCGGCACGCGAAGCCGATCGGCGCGCTCGGCGAGGGCGTCGCGGTGTTCGAGCGGGCGCCGATCCCCGACGCGGCGTCCGCCGCGCAGGCACAGACGCTGCTCGTCGATCCGGGCGTCGTCATTCACGGGGCCGGGCAGGACGACCTCGCCGGGTTCGCGGGCGCGTTTGCAGAGGCGCTCGCCGCGCATCGGCATTGGGCGCGCCCGCTCTCGGAGATCCCCGCGTGAGTGCCACCGGCGCCCCGCGCGGCACGTCCCACTGACACACACAGGAGCGACATGTCACAACCCCCGCAGCAGCAGACACCGCCCGGCACGACCGCCGAGATGACACCCACCCCCGACCACGGGGAGGAGAGCTACGAGGGCTCCGGCCGGCTCACCGGTAAGCGTGCAGTCATCACCGGCGGCGACAGCGGCATCGGCCGCGCGGTCGCGATCGCGTTCGCGCGGGAGGGGGCGGACGTGCTCATCTCCTACCTGAACGAGGACGAGGACGCGGCCGACACGGCCGAATGGGTGCGGCGCGCCGGGCGCACCGCCGCGCTCGTGGCCGGCGACCTCTCCTCCCCGGAGCACTGCCGGGAGGTCATCGCCGCGGCCGTGCGGGAGCTCGGCGGGATCGACATCCTCGTCTCGAACGCGGCCTTCCAGATGAGCCACGAGACGATCGAGGAGATTCCCGACGAGGAATGGGACTTCACGATCGCCACGAACCTGAGCGCGTTCTTCCACCTCGTCAAGGCGGCGCTCCCGCACATGGGCGCCGGCGCCTCGATCGTCGCCACGACATCGATCAACTACCAGCAGCCCTCCCCGCAGCTGTTGCCCTACGCCGTCACCAAGGCCGGGATGGCGAACATGGTCGCCTCTCTCGCGCAGTCGCTCGCCGAGCGCGGGATCCGCGTCAACGGCGTCGCTCCGGGACCGATCTGGACGCCTCTCATCCCCTCGACGATGCCCGAGGAGGCCGTCGAGAGCTTCGGACAGCAGGCGCCGCTCGAGCGCCCCGGGCAGCCGGTGGAACTCGCGCCGATCTACGTCATGCTCGCCTCCGACGAGGTGAGCTACGTCTCCGGCGCGGTCGTGCCCGCGACCGGCGGCAAGCCGATGCTGTGAGGCGTGGCGGCGCGACGTGGTCGATCCGAGTGCTGAGCAGCGGTCAGATCGACGACGTTCGCGTCTCGCCGCGCAGGCGCCTCAACGTGGCGCGTCCGGGCGACATCGCGGACGATACGAGCGCGCGCGTCCACGATCAGGCGGCCGGGACGGCGCTTGAGCGCCGCTCGCGGATCGGCGGGCGCTCCAGGAGCGGGACGGTCGAGATCGCGCCGTCCTCCCAGGGCTTGACGTAGCGGCCGGTGATCGGGATGCGCGGCTCCGTCGGCAGCCGGCGCTCGACGGCGGCGAGCACGGCGTAGGCCATCTCGCCGAGGGCGCGCAGCGGCTGGTGGCGGTTCTGCCGGGTGCCGAGGTCGGTCTCGGCGAGCGCGTCGAGGCCGCGTGCCTGCAGGGCGTCGATGAGCGTGCCGGTCTCGACCCCATAGCCGACGGGGAACGGCAGCTCCTCCAGGAGCGAACGGCGGGCCGCGAACTCGCCGGCGAGCGGCTGGCGGAAGCCGGCGAGCAGTGGGAAGTGCATGTTGATGAGCGGTCGGGCCATGAGCTCGGTCACACGCCCGCCCTCGTGCGCGGCGGCGTCACCGCCGTCGACCGCGAACGGCCGGTCGAACGCGCCCTTGACGAACTCGACCCGCTCGTCGCAGAGCAGTGGCCCGAGCAGCCCGAGCAGGTGCGCGGGGTCGGGGTCGGCGGTGTCGCCGTCCATGAAGCAGACGAGCTCGCCCTCGGTCGCCTGCAGCGCTCGCCACATCGCGTCGCCCTTGCCGGCGGCCGGTCCGAGCTCGCTCGTCAACTCGTCCTGCTGGAGCACGCGGGCGCCATGCGCGGCCGCGACGTCCGCGGTGCCGTCGCGCGAGTCGGCATCGACGACGACGAGCTCGTCGACGAGGCCGGCGTCGCGCACCGGTCCGACGGCGCGCTCAAGCACCCCGCCGATCGTCGCCGCGCACTCGCGCGTCGGGATGATCACCGTCACGCGGATGTCGGCCGCGCTGCGCCGCCGCGCGAGCTCCGAGACCGAGAACTGCGCGGCGCGGTAGCGCCGGGTGGCGAGCCAGCGCGCGAGCGCGAGATCGACCGACAATCCGCGGCGGGCGCGGCCGGTCGTGCGCGCCGAGGTCGTGACGACCACGTCCGGCGCGCGCAGGATCGGGATCCCGTGGGCGGCCAGGCGCGCGCCGAACGCCTCGTCCTCGAGCGCCTGCAGCGGCTCGAGGCCGCCGACCGCGCGATACGCCTCGGCGGTGATCGCGAGCGACGCGCCGGCGAAGTGGTGGTGCGCGGCGTCCGGATCCTCGCGGCGCACGAGCCGCAGCCGCGCCGCGGCATCCCGCTCGCGCCGGGCGCTCAGTCCCGCGGGCAGCTCCGCCGACTCGTCGCCGTCCAGCTCGATCCGCCCCGCGATCACGGCCGCGCCCCGGTCGCGGTGGGCGAGCTGCCGGGCGAGCCAGTCGGGCGCGGGGGTCGTGTCGGCGTCGGTCGAGGCGATCAGGCCCTGCGGCCGCGCGAGCCCGTGCAGGCGCCGGCAGGCGGCGTCCATCCCGAGCCGGCGGGCCGGACCGGTCCCGCGCCCGGGGCCCTCGAGCGCCGTGAGCGCGAGCCGCAGATGCTCGGCGGCGGTCGTCGCCACCTCGCCGGTGCGGTCGCTGCAGCGATCGAGCACGACGATCACCTCGAAGCGCTCGACCCCGACCGTCTGCGCGGCGAGCGCGCGCAGGCACGCGGCGATCCGCGCCTCCTCGTCGCGGGCGGGAATGACGACGATCGCCTCGGGACTGCTCATCGGATGGTGAATACGTCGAGAAGGTAGTCGCTCGTGCCCGCCGCGGACACGGGCTCGAGCCACGGCTGCTCGTGCAGCGCGCGGTGGACGTCGGCGGCCGTGAACGGTCGCTCGGGCCCGACGCCCCGCCAGTGCACCGCGATGAGCCGCGCGCCGCGCGCCGCACACGCGCGCAGCCGGCCGAACGTCGCGGCGAGCGCGTCCGCCTCCAGGTAGTAGAGGATCTCGGAGGCGAGCACGAGGTCGTAGCGGGCGGCGGGGATCGCCTCGGGGATCGGGCCGAGGATGACCTCGATGCCGGGTCGGCCGGCGAGCCGCCGGCGGGCGGCGGCGACGGCGGTCGGCGCGCCGTCGATCGTCGTCAGTCGCCGGCAGCGCTCGGCGAGTCGCTCGCTCAGCACGCCGATCGAGGCCCCGAGCTCAAGCGCGTGGCGAAACGGTCCCGCTCCGCACGCCTCGAGCGTCGCCGCGTACTTGTCGCGCTCGTAGGGGCTCGTCTCATACGACCAGGGGTCGGGGTCGCTGCGGTAGCGCGCCTCGAAGTCATCGAGCGTCATGTGGCTCACGACGCGTCCTCCAGGGCCCGGGCGCCGACGCGGACGAGCAGCGGGTCGAGCCGGTGTTGCAGCAGGAACAGCTCGAGGTCGCGGCGGGCGCGGTCCAGGTCGGCGCCGCGCGCGAACGGCAGCGAGCCGCACGCCTGCGCGGCCTCGTGCAGGAGCGTCCGGGCGGCGTCGGCGACCGCGGCCCGCGCGTGGACCGCGATCTGAGGCAACTCCGGGTCCTCGCCGTCGATCGCGGCGGCGGCGGTCGAGAGCCACGCGTCGATCGTGCGCCGGGCGGTGAGGATCCGTCCCGCGGCAAGCGCCTCGAGGTCCGAGCGCCTGGGCCGCGCCGCGAGCGTCTGCAGCGCGCCGGCGACCGCGGTGTCGGCCATCCCGGCCCAGCTCGCGGTCGTGCGCAGGGCGTCGCGCGCGAACCAGGGCTGGCTCGCGATCGCGCCCGGCGGTCCGAGCCGCGCCATGACGGGCACGTCGTCGAAGACGACGCGATGCGACTCCGAGGCGACGAGCCCGGAGGCCCGATACCAGTCGCGGTCGATCTCGACGCGCTCGTCGCGCAGGTCGAGCCACACGAGCAGGGGAGGCTCCGCGTCCGGATCGCGCACGAGCAGCGCCGCGCGGTCGAGTCCGCCGGCGCCCGAGCAGAACGTCCCCACGCCGCGGATGACCTCCCGCTCGCCGCGCCGGACGAGCGTCGCGGGCGGGCCGTCGCCGGGACCGGGCTGTCCGCCCCACACGCCCGTCAGCAGGCGACCGTCGCAGACCGCCTGCAGCTCGGCGGCGACGAGCTCGGCGGGACCGTGCACGGCGAGCCGCTCGATGGCGTTGAGATGGCCGTCGAAGATCCGGCCAACGGAGCCGTCCGCGGCCGCGACCCGGCGCACGAGCGAGAGCTCGAGGTCCGCGGGCGGGCGGCGCGTGCCCGGGAAGGCGCTCCAGGCGAGCGCGCCGGCCTCGCGCAGGAGCGCGAACGCGTCCTCGGGGAAGCGCCGCTCGGGGTTCAGGTCGCGGGGGCCGGCGGCGTCGTGGATGCGCGCGAGCGCCTCGTCGAGCGCCTGCCAGAAGCCCTGCGCCTCCGCGAGCGTGCGGTGGGAGACGATCGTCGTCACAGCGAGGCGAGCGCGAGGCCGGCCCGCGCGGCGTGTCCGGCGACCAGGTCGACGTAGTCGGCGGTCCGTGCGCAGTCAGGACGTCGGGCACCGGGGCCGACGCCGTCGTGGGCGAGCACGACCGCGCCCGGAGCCAGCGCCGCGCGCGTCGCCGTGAGCATCTGCGCCGCGTCGTCCCCCCGCCAGTCGTGGGTGTCGACGTCCCAGCCGACGAGCGTGAGGCCGAGCTCCGCGGCGACCGCCGGGGTGGCCTCGGCCTCGACCCCCCAGGGGACGCGCCACAGCGTCGGCTCGACGCCCAGCCGCGTGAGGCGGAGCAGCCCGCGCTCGGCGTCCTCGCGGATCGCGCGCTCGTCGAGCTCGGTGTGGCGGATATGTCGATCGCAGTGCAGCTCGACGCGGTGACCCGACGCGAGCGCACGGCGCACAAGCTCGGGATGGCGCTCCGCCGCCGGGGCGATGACGAAGAACGTCGCCCGGGCGCCGGCGCGCTCCAGCGCATCGAGCACCCCCGGCGTTCCGCGGGGATCCGGCCCGTCGTCGAATGTGAGCGCAAGCGCGGCGGCGGTGGAGGCGAGGCCGGGAAGCCGCGGGCGCGCCGACGGCATCACCGGCCGGCCCGGCGCGGTCAAACCCATGGCGTGACACCTACCCGCTCGGGCCGCGGCGAATCACCGTTCACACCTCGCGGACGACCTCCGAGGCGTCCTTGTCCGTGCGCAGCCCGAGGAAGCGGGGATGGCGCAGGCGTCCGGCGCCCGTCCACTCGGTGAACGCGACCTCGGCGACGAGCGTCGGCTCGACCCAGGTGATGGTGCGCTCGCGGATCACGTCGGCATCGCTGAACGGCGAGCGCTCGCGGCGCAAAGCCCGCAGCCGGTCGCCGAGCTCCCGGAGCGTCTCGCGGTCGAAGCCCGTCCCGACCTTGCCCGCGTAGCGGAGCTCGCGGTCGCCGTCGTGGTAGCCGAGCAGGAGCGCGCCGAACTCGGTGCGGCTGCCGCGGGGCGCGGTGAAGCCGCCGATGACGAGCTCCTGGCCGGCCTCGCACTTGAACTTCAGCCAGTCGCGGGAGCGGGTCGCGCGGTAGGGGCTGTCGGCGCGCTTCGCGATCACCCCCTCCCAGCCGTGCGCGCAGGCGTGCTCGAACATCGCCTCGCCCTCGCCGTTGCGGTGGGTGCTGAGCCGGATCGGCCCGCCGGCGGCGATCGCATCGCGCAGCAGACGCTTGCGCGTGCGCAACGGCAGCGCGCGCACGTCAAGCCCGTCGAGCCACAGGAGGTCGAACGCGTAGTAGAAGACGGCGACCGGACGGTGGCCGCGGTCGGCGAGCCGCGCGAAGCTCGTGCGCCCGCGGTCGAACGCGACGATCTCGCCGTCGATCGCCCAGCGGGAGCCCGGCTGTGCGGCGAGCGCCTCCCGGACCTCGGGGAAGCGGGCGCCGAGGTCGAGGTCGTTGCGCGAGAGCATGCGCAGATCGGCGCCGTCGCGGATCGCCACGCACCGGATCCCGTCGAGCTTGCGCTCGAAGATCCACTCCGGGTCGCTGAACGGGGTGCGGCAGAGAACCGCCTTCATCGCCTGCGCGCCCGTCGGGGCCGGGCCCTCGTCCACGAGCTCCCGCTCGTCGCCTGCCAGCTTCAGATCCATGGGTTTCAGCGCGCTCCGATCGGACAAACAACCGGTGATGGACAGGGATTTGTCATCGCACGAACGGCGGGTCCGGCAGGGGCCGAGCAGCGGGTATGCCCACTACAGCGCGCGTATGGCGCCGACATCTTTCACGAAGGAGCACAGATCATGATCGTGGCAATCATCGTTGTGAGCGTTCTGCTGAGTGGAGTCATGATCGCCGCGATGACGCCGCGGTGGCGGCGGCGCCATCCGCCGGAGCTGCGCGGCGACTGGTGGTCGCAGTTCGAGCGGGACTTCGCGCGCCACGTCGCGGCGCGGCGGGCGCTCGAGAGCCGCCGGTCGTCCCGGCGCGACGCGCTCTGAGAGGCGGCGCGCTCTGAGAGGCGGCGCGCTCTGAGGGCACGCCGTGAGCCGTGCGGGCCCCGCGCCCGTTCACGCGGCGCGCTTGAGGCGCTCGCGCTGCGGGCCGATCACGATCGTCGGGTCGGCGGCGCTCGCGAACCCCGCCTTGAACACCGACCAGCGGGCACTGAGCGCTCCCGCGAGCAGCAGCGTCCCGGCGGCCGCGGCGACCGGGCGCGAGTGCCGTCCGCGGGCGGCGAGCAGGCCGCCGCCGACCGTGATCGCGGCCCGCGCCGCGAGGTCGAAGGCGCGCGCCGCCCCTGACTTGTACGCGCGTGCCGGCTCTCCGAGGCGGCGCTGCATGACCTCGGTGAGCGCGAGCTCCCCGACGGCGCCGGTGAGCGCGACGCGCCGCGCCAGCCGCGCGTCCCCGACGGGCGTGACGAGCACGAGCGCGGCGCCCGCGCTCAGCCCGGCGCCGGACACGAATACGAACGGCAGCGTCGTCCGCGCCTCGTGCCACACCGGGACCGCGGTGTTCGTGACGAGCGCCGCGGTATAGCTCGAGAGCGGCAGGCCCGCGAGCGCCGCGAGCGGGCGCGCGATCCGCGCGAGCCGGGGGAGGAGACCGAGGTGCGCGTGGGCGGCGGCGAGCGTGGTGGCGGTGCCGCTCACGCTGAGGATCCACGAGCCGATGCTCATCGGCGAGGTGACCTTCGCCATGCGCAGCATGTTGAGGAAGCGCGCGGGGCGGCCGAGGTCGGAGACGAGCAGCAGCGGGCTCGCCGCGATGCCGGCGAGCGCCACCGTCCAGGCGCGCCGTCCCGCCGCCCCCTCGCCGCGCAGCTCGCACAGGTAGGCGAGGCCCGCCGAGGCGCCGCCGAGCCCGCCGGCGAAGAAGTAGCACGGGATCTCCCAGGTCCACACCGGCTCCTTGAGGACGGGTTGGCCGTGGTAGGTGCGGACCTCGCTCACCGCCGGCCTCCGGGCGTGCCGCTGGGCGCCGCCAGGCCGCCGCGTCGTCGGCGTCCGCTCACCGCCGGCCCCCGAACACGGCCGCCGCGAGGCCCGCCCCCAGCGCGACGGCGGCCAGTCCGGCCGCCCGCCAGATCTCGCCGATGTCCCTCACCGTGTCGACCGGGTCGGGCGGCAGGCCGTACACCTCGGGGTCGTCGAGCAGCAGGAAGAACGCGCCCCCGCCGCCGATCCCGTCGGAGTCGTCGGCGAGATAGAGCTGGGCCTTCTCCTGGCCGGCGTCCCGCAGCCGCTCGAGGCGCTCGCCGGCGCGCGCACGCAGCTCCTCGAGCTCGCCGAACTGGATCGAGTTCGTCGGGCACGCCTGCGCGCAGGCGGGCTCCTTGTCGTCCTTGAGGCGGTCGTAGCAGAGCGTGCACTTCCAGACGCGGCCATCGCCCTCGCGCTGGTCGATCACCCCGAACGGGCAGGCGGGCACGCAGTAGCCACAGCCGTTGCACACGTCCTCCTGGACGACGACCGTCCCGTACTCGGTGCGGAACAGCGCGCCCGTGGGGCACACCTCGAGGCAGGCCGCATGGGTGCAGTGCTTGCAGACGTCGGAGGCCATCAGCCAGCGGATCCCGTCGCCCTCCTGGTAGGTCTGCACGCCCGCATCGAACAGGGCCTCATGCCCGGCGGCCTCGACGAGCGACGCGCCGTCGTTCACGCCGGCGGGCACCTGCTGTTCGACGAACGCGACGTGCCGCCAGGTGTCGGCACCGAGGTCGATCGTGTTGTCGTAGGAGTGACCGGTGAACCCCTGGAGTGACATCGGGATCTGGTTCCACTCCTTGCAGGCGACCTCGCACGCCTTGCAGCCGATGCAGATGGAGGTGTCGGTGAAGAACCCCAGCCGACGAGGGGCACGATCCCCCGTGGGCGCGGGTCCCGGGTCGACAGCTCCGCTCCGCGTGCCCGGCTGGGGCCAGGCCCGGATGTCGAGTTTCACGCCTTCACCCCCGCGCGGCGGCGGTACTCCTCGACGAGCGCGATGCGCTCAGGACCGCGCGGCCGCCGGCCGGGCCGGATGTCGCACGTCGCCACCTTGTATTCGCTGATGTGCACGTTGTTGTCGAGCGCGAGTGGCAACAGCTCGTTGGCGGAGTCGCCGGTGACGATCCCGACGCCGCCCCAGTGGTAGGGCGCGCCGACGAGGTGCATGGTGCGGCCCTGGATTGTCAGCGGCTTGATCCGCGCGGTCACCATCACACGCGCCTCGACGGCCGCCCGGGCGGTGACGATCGTCGCCCAGTCACCGTGCGTCAGGCCCCGCTCGGCCGCCAGCTCGGGCGAGACCTCGCAGAAGAACTCGGGCTGCAGCTCGGCGAGATAGGGGACCGTTCGGGACATGCCCCCGGCGGTGTGGTGCTCGGTGAGCCGGTAGGTCGCGAGCACGAACGGGAACACATCCGCGCCCGTCTCGCCACAGGACGGGTTGTACGGGTTCTCCGGACGCGGGAAGACCTGGCGGGTCGGGTTCTGCTGCTGGGCGTAGAGCGGGTTGCGGAAGGGCGACTCCTGGGGCTCGTAGTGAACCGGCAGCGGGCCGTCGACGAGCCCCGTCGGCGCGTACAGCCAACCGCGGCCGTCGGGGTGCAGGATGAACGGCTTATCGCCGCGGATCCCCTCCATCCCCTGCGAGCGCCGCCCCGGCCTGTAGTCCGGCGCCTTGCTCGGCGGGAAGTCCGGAGAGTCCCCGAGCGACGTCCAGCTCTCCTGCTCCGCGTCCCACCAGACGTAGCGCTTGCGCTCGGACCACGGCTTGCCCTCGGGGTCCGCCGAGGCGCGGTTGTAGATGATGCGGGTGTCCTTCGGCCACGCCCAGCCCCACTCGTGCGCGATCCAGTTCTGCTCGCCGCCGGGCCTCTTGCGCGCCGCCTGGTTGACGCCGTCCTTGTAGACGCCGCAGTGGATCCAGGAGCCGCAGCGCGTCGAGCCGTCCGCTTTCAGCGAGTCGTAGCTTTCGAGGAACGAGCCGTCGGCCTTGCGGCCGGAGATCTCCTGCAGCACGCTTGCGGCATCGGGCTCGTCGTGCGGCCCCTGGAGCGGATAGTCCCAGGTGAGATCGAGGATCGGCCGGTCGCGCGGGTCCTTCGAGTCTGCGAGCTTCTCGCGGATCGCCTTGCCGAGGTGGTAGATCCAGTGCAGCTCAGAGCGCGCGTCACCCGGCGGCTCGCACGCCTTGTGGTGCCACTGGAGCAGGCGCTGGGTGTTCGTGAACGAGCCGTCCTTCTCGGTGTGCGTCGCCGCCGGCAGGAAGAACACCTCGGTGTCGATGTCCTGCGCGCGGACCTGGCCGCTCTCGTGCTCGGGGGAGTCCTGCCAGAAGAGCGCGGTCTCGGTCGGCTGGAAGTCGCGGACGACGAGCCAGTCGAGCTTGGCGAGCGCCGCCCGCATCAGCCCCGAGTTCGCTGAGCCGACGGTCGGGTTCTGCCCGACGCAGAGCATCCCCTGAACGCCGCCGTCGAGCATCTTCAGCATCATCGCGTAGTGGGAGTGGTCGCCGTCGATCCGCGGCAGGTAGTGGAAGCAGAACTCGTTGTCCTCGGTCGCCGCCTCGCCCCACCACGCCTTGAGCAGCGAGACCATGTAGTGGTCGAGGTTGCCCCACGCGCCGGTGCTCGGACCGTTGAGCCGCACGAACTCGTCGAGGGTCGGATGCGACTGCGGGTGGGGCATCGGGATGTACCCCGGCAGGATGTCGAAGAGCGTCGGGATGTCGGTCGAGCCCTGAATGTTCGCGTGGCCGCGCAGGGCGAGGATCCCGCCGCCGGGGCGACCGATGTTGCCGAGGAGCAGCTGGATGATCGAGGCGGCGCGGATGTTCTGCACGCCGACCGTGTGCTGCGTCCAGCCGACCGAGTAGACGACTGCCGAGGTCCGCTCCCGTCCCGAGTTCTCGCACAGCGCCCGCGCGACCTGCTCGACCGCCTCCGGCGGGCATCCGCAGATCTCGGCCACCGCCTCGGGCGTATAGCGGGCGAAGTGTCGCTTGAGCACCTGCAGGACGCAGCGCTCGTGCTCCATCGAGTCGTCGTAGTCGGGGGGCTCCCCGCCCTCCAGCCTCATCCCGTGCGCGCCGTGCGCCTGGTCGCCCGAGACGTCGGCGGTCTGCTCGTGCTTGCCGGCCGCCGCCTCGCCGCTCGTGCGGTTGTAGCCCCAGGTGTCGATCCCGTAGGCCCCGTCGTCCGGGTGCCAGCCGGAGAAGAGGCCGCTCGCCAGCTCGCCGTCCGCTCGGCCTGCCGCCTCGCCGGATCGGTCGGCGCCGGCATCGTCCGGAGCCTCGCTGTCCTGGAAGTCGCGCTTGAGGACGACCGGGCCGTTCGTGAACGCCCGCACGTATTCCCGGAACCACCCGTCGTGCTCGAAGATCCGGTTGACGACCCCGCCGAGGAACGCGATGTCGGTGCCGGCGCGGATCGGCACGTGGAGATCGGCCATCGCGCTCGTGCGCGTGAACCGGGGATCGACGTGGATGACCTTCGCGCCGCGCTCCTTGGCCTCGATCACCCACTGGAAGCCAACGGGGTGCTGCTCGGCCATGTTCGAGCCCATGATCAGGATGCAGTCGGAGTTCTGCAGGTCCTGCTGGAACGTGGTGGCGCCGCCGCGCCCGAACGAGGTCCCCAGACCGGGAACCGTGGCGCTATGTCATATGCGTGCCTGGTTCTCGACCGAGACCGCCCCGGCGGCGGTGAAGAACTTCTTGATGAGGTAATTCTCCTCGCCGTCGAGGGTCGCGCCGCCGAGGAAGTGCAGGCCGAGCGTGCGCCGGAGCGGCTTGCCGTCCTCGGTCTCCTCCTCCCAGGTCTCCGCGCGGGTGCGGATGATTCGTTCGGCGATCATCTCCGTGGCGCGCTCCAGCGACAGCTCCTCCCACTCGGTGGCGCCCGGGCGCCGGTAGCGCACGTGCGTGTCGCGCATCGGCGAGTTGACGAGCCGCTCGGAGGCCGACCCCTTCGGGCACAGCCGCCCCCGGGAGATCGGCGAGTCGGGGTCGCCCTCGATCTGGATCACCCGCTCGTCCTTGACGTAGACCTTCTGGCCGCAGCCGACCGCGCAGTAGGGGCAGACCGACTGCACGACCCTGTCGGCCGTCCGCGTGCGGGGCGTGAGGCTGCGGGAGCGCGCCGACTCCGCCGCGCGACCGAGCCCGAGCGCATCGCCGCGCAACTGGCGCACGAGCGGCGGCACGAGGTCCCGCAGGCTTCGCATCGCGCGACCGTAGCTCAACCACGTGGTCACCGCAACGCCCGGTTCGCTCGCAAACGGGTCCGGGCGTCGCGGGTTGCCGGCGACCGCAGCGGGGTAGCGCCCGCCGATGGCGCGCGACCTCGAGATCGACTGCGTAAGCTGCTGACAGAGCACCATGTGCGCGGCTGACATGTCCGTTCGGGCCGGCCCCGGCCCGCCTGCCGCCCCCATCCAGGCCGGGGACGTCGCGGCCGACCCCCCCGGGGAGAGGGTGGCGCTCACTTCGCTGTCGCACGGCGCGGGCTGTGGCTGCAAGCTCCCGGCGGCGGCCCTGTTCCCGGTCGTCCGCGGCCTTGCGCCGGTCGCGGATCCGCGGCTGCTCGTCGGCTCGGCGACGGGCGACGACGCGGCCGTGTTCGCGCTGTCGGACGGGCTCGCGCTCGTCCAGACCGTCGACTTCTTCACGCCGATCGTCGACGACCCGTTCGACTTCGGACGGATCGCCGCCGCGAACGCGCTCTCGGACGTGTACGCGATGGGAGGCGTCCCGCTCACCGCGCTCAACCTCGTCGCGTTCCCGCTCGAGCGCCTCGGCGGCGAGGTGCTGCGCCGAATCCTCGAGGGCGGCCTCGCGGTCACGGGCGAGGCGGGGTGCACGATCGTCGGCGGCCACTCGATCGACGATCCTGAGCCCAAGTACGGCCTCGCGGTCACCGGCACCGTCGACCCCGCGCGGATGCTCACGAACGCCGGCGCCCGCGCGGGCGACGTGCTCGTGCTCACGAAGCCGCTCGGCGTCGGCGCGATCACGACCGCCGCCAAGCGCGGCCGCGCCGAGGCGGCGACCCGTGCGCGGGCGGTCGAGACGATGGTCGCGCTCAACGCGCCCGCCGGTCGCCAGGCGCTCGCCGCCGGCGCGCACGCCGCGACCGACGTCACCGGCTTCGGGCTGCTCGGGCACCTGCACAACCTCGCGCGGGAGAGCGGCCTCGAGGCCCGGATCCGCCCCGACGAGGTGCCCGCGCTCCCCGGCGCGCTGGAGCTGCTCGACGCCGGGGACGGTGTCTCCGGCGGCCTGCGGCGCAACCTCGAGTACGCCGCGGGCTTCACCCGCGGCGGCGCGCGGACGTCCCGCGCGCGCCGGCGCCTTTTGTGCGATCCCACGACGTCGGGCGGGCTGCTCGTGGCGCTCGAGCCCGAGCGCGCGGACGAGATCGACGGCGCCGTGATCGGCACGCTCACCGAGGGCGAGGCGGGTGCGATCGCACTCGTATAGTGGCCGGCGGAGCGGCCGGGGCCGGTGCCCCGACCGGCCTTCAAAGCCGGCAGGCCGCGGCGACCCCGCGGTGGGAAGGTTCGACTCCTTCGTCGCTCCGTACCGTCGGGGGGACGGCCCCCGAGTGCCCCCCGTGGGGGCCGAAACCGTCAGGCGACTCCCCGCGCCCCCGCCGCCCGCGGCTCACCATGGACCGGGACGGCACTGACTCGAGGGCCGGGCGGGACGCCGCGCTGCGGGCGCTGCCGTCGGTCGACCGGCTCGCGGTCTCGGTGGCACGGGCCGCGCTCGCCGACCGCCGGGCGGCGCTGCTGTACGGCGACGGCTCCGGGGACAGCGGCGCCGGTGCATCCGACCTCGCGGCCGAGGCGCTTGAGCGGCTGCGGCCGTCGCTCACGCCCGTCATCAACGCGACCGGCGTCATCGTCCACACGAACCTCGGCCGGGCGCCGCTCGCCCGCGTCGCCCAGGCCGCTCTCGCGCGTGTCGCCCACGGCTATTCGAACCTCGAGCTCGACCTCCCGAGCGGGGACCGAGGCGCGCGCCATCGCCACGTCGAGGACCTGCTGCGTGAGCTCACCGGCGCCGAGGCGGCGCACGTCGTGGGCAACTGCGCCGCCGCCGTCCTGCTCGCGGTCTCCAGCCTCGCCGGCCACGACGGCGAGGTGATCGTCTCCAGGGGACAGCTCATCGAGATCGGCGGCGGCTTCCGCATCCCCGAGGTCATCGCCCAGGCGGGGGCGCGCCTCGTCGAGGTGGGCACGACGAACCGCACGCGCCTTGCCGACTACGCGGAGGCGATCGGTCCGCAGACGGCCGCGATCCTCCGCGCCCACCCCTCGAACTTCCGCACGATCGGCTTCACCGCGGAGGTCGAGATCGAGGCGCTCTGCTCGCTGGCGGTCCCGGTGATCGACGACGTCGGCTCCGGGGTGCTCGCCGACGGCCTCGCGGCGCTCGGCTCCGAGCCCGCGGTGCGTCGCTCGCTGCGGGCCGGCGCCGCGATCGCCTGCTTCTCCGGCGACAAGCTCCTCGGCGGACCGCAGGCGGGGGTGATGCTCGGCCGCGAGGAGGCGATCGCGGCCGCCCGGCGCCACCCGCTTGCCCGGGCGCTTCGCATCGACAAGCTGTCGCTCGCCGCGCTCGAGGCGACGCTTGCTCTCTACCGCGACCCGGAGCTCGCAGCGCGGGAGATCCCCGTGCTCGCGATGCTCGACGCGGATCCGGCGGAGCTGTCGCTGCGCGCACGCGAGCTCGCCGACGCGACCGGCGGTGAGGTGGTCGCGTCGACCGCCCGGGTCGGCGGCGGGGCGCTGCCGCTGCTCGAGCTCCCAGGCCCCGCTGTCGCGCTTGACGACGAGCGCGGCGCCGAGTGGCTCGCGCGCGTGCTCCGCACCGGGGAGCCGGCGGTCGTGGGCCGGATCGCCGACGGCCGTGTGCTGCTCGATCCGCGCACGATGAGCGACGCCGAGGTGCCGCTCGCCGCGCGGGCTGTGGATGCGGCGCGGGCGAGGAAGGCGGGGCCCGGATGAGCGCCCGCGCGACGCTCGACGGGCCGGTGCCGGCCGATCCACCGGCGGCAGGACCGCCCGCCGCGCCGCCGCTCACGCTCGGCACGGCCGGCCACATCGACCACGGGAAGACCGCGCTGATCCGGGCCCTCACCGGGGTCGACTGCGACCGCCTGCCCGAGGAGCGGGCGCGGGGGATCACCATCGAGCTCGGCTTCGCGCCGCTGCCGCTCCCGGACGGGCGCACGCTGTCGGTGATCGACGTGCCCGGGCACGAGCGGCTCGTGCGGACGATGGTCGCGGGCGCGACCGGCATCGACCTGTTCCTCCTCGTGGTCGCCGCCGACGACGGCGTCATGCCCCAGACCCGCGAGCACGTCCGCGTGCTGCACGCGCTCGGGATCGCGCGCGGGGTCGTGGCCGTGACGCGGTCGGATCTCGCCGACCCCGGGACGGCGCTGCAGCAGGCGGCCACGCTGCTGCCGGGCGTGCCCGCGGTCGCCTGCAGCGCCCGCACCGGAGAGGGCGTCGAGGCGGTCCGCCGCGCGCTCGCGGCGGTCGCGCGCGAGGCGCCGAGCCGGGCGAGCACCCCGGGACCCGCGGCGCTCCACGTCGACCGCGTCTTCTCGATCCGCGGCGCCGGCACGGTCGTCACCGGCACGCTGTGGCGCGGCACGATCGCCGCCGGCGGTCGCCTGCGGCTGCTGCCCCGCGACCGCGTGTTCCGCGTCCGCGGCGTGCAGGTGCACGACCGCGCGATCGCCGAGGCGGTCGCCGGGCAGCGCGTCGCGGTCAACCTCGCGGGCGCCGGGCGCCATGAGGTCCGCCGCGGCGACGTGCTCGTCGGGGAGGGCGCCGCGGTCGCCGTCACCTATCGGGTCGATTTCGAGCTCACGCACGGGGAGCCGCCGCTCGACCGCGAGCGCCTGCAGGTCCATCACGGCACGCGCGACGTGCCCGCCCGCGCCCGGGCACTCGGCTCCGGCCGCTGGCAGCTGCGGCTTGAGCAGCCGCTGCTCGCGGCCGACGGGGACCGGCTCGTGCTGCGGCGGATCAGCCCGCCGGACACGCTCGGAGGCGGCGTCATCCTCGACGCGCGCGCGGGTGGACGGCGCCGGATGACGGCCGCTGAAGGGGATTCTGCGCGGCCCGTTCGGGATTCCGTCCGGACCGGCGGAGAACGTGCCCGCCCCGCGGGGGGCACGACCCGGCCGGCGGCGTCGGGATCCGGCGCCCCGAACGTCCCGGGCGAGCCGCTGCCGCCCCAGGCGCTCGCGCTTGAGGAGCGGCTGCGCGCCGCCGGGCACGAGCCGCCGACCGAGGCCGAGCTCGGCGAGGACGCGTCGCTTTTGCCCGCGCTCCGCGCGGCGGGCCGGGCGGTGCGAATCGGGCGCTCGATGTACGCCCACCCCTCCGCGATCGAGTCGGTGATCGACGTCGCCCGCCGCATTGCCGAGAGCGGCGAGCCGCTCACGCTCGCGCGGCTCCGCGACGAGCTCCACACCTCGCGCCGCTACGCCCAGGCGCTGCTCGAGCACCTCGACGCGGCGCGGGTCACGCGCCGGCTCCCGGACGACCGGCGGGTGCTGCGCCCGCCGCGCCGCTGAGCTCTCCTCAGATCGTCGCCGTCTGCGTGAGCGAGGCCCGCAGCGCCTCCCCGAACAGCCCCCGGATCCGCCGCGCCGCCGCCCGCTCCTGCGGCAGGATCCGGTTGACCATGCCGAGCGTCTCCGGGTCGCCGGCGCGGCGGGCGACGCGGCCGAGGAGCTCGTAGGCGCCGATCTCGAGGTGCTCGAACGCGTACGCGAACCCCGCGAGCTTGGCGGGTGTGTCCTGTTGGCTGCGCAGGAACATCCCCAGATTGAGCGCCCCGAGGCGCAGCGCCGCGTCCCCCAGCGCCGACGGGCTCGCGCCGCGAGCATGGAGTCGTGACTCGACGAGCTCGGCGTGGTGCCGGGTCTCTCCGAGGTGCTCCTCGAACGCGTTCGACAGCTCCTCCGCGCCCGCAAGCTTTGGCGCTCGCCTCAACAGGCTCTCCGCCTGGGCCTCGATCGCATGCGCGTCGGCGAGGTAGGTGTCAAGCCGCGAGCCGACGTCATCGGGATCGAGCGCCCGCAGCGACGCCTCGACGGCGCGGTCGAAGCCGGCGGCGAGGCGGTCCGCCATCGCGGCCTCCTCCCGGGCGATCGTCCGTGCGGTCTCCGCGGTCGCGCGGTCGCCCGCCCGCTCGGCGAGCAGCTCGAGCAGCTCGTAGGCGGCGAGCTCCATGTGCTCGTAGGAGAAGGCATGCACGACGAGCTTGCCGGGCGTGTCCGGCTGCAGTCGCGCGAACAGCGCCATCGCGACGCCCGTGATGCGCGCGCTCACCTCCTTGTCGGGCGCTCCCTTCGCGTCGAACCCGCGCACCATCAGGCGGTCCTCGACGTAGGTCCGGTGTCGCTCGGTCTCCCGCACATGCTCCGCGAACGCGGCCGCGAGCTCCGGATCGCCGGCCACCTTGCGGGCGCGGGTCACCTGCTCGAGCGCCTGACGCTCGATCGCATGCGCGTCCATGAGATACAGGTTGAGCTGCTCGTCGATGCTTGCCGCCATGGTGGCCTCCTCGAGTCGCGACGCGCCGGTCGGCTTCGAGTACCCGGTGAGACGAGCGGCATACCCGAACCGGCCGTCTTCGGGACCGTCGGTCGGCCAAATGACATCGAAAGCGATCCCGGCGCCGGGCGGGGTATCCGCGCAACATGCTGGGCGTCGCCCTGTGCCCGAACCTCACGCTCCGTCTCGAGGTTCTGCACGCGCTGCGGGACGCCCGACGCTGCTGGCAGGTGGGGGACGCGGAGGCCCCACGCGTGCCCGCCGGTCCCGCGGAGCCTCAGGTCGGCTCCGGCCTCGCCCGGGCACTCGCCCGCGCCGCCTGGCCGCTGCCCGCGTGGCTGGCCCGCCTGGTCGCGCCTCGACGCTCGAGTGTCGTCTCCGGCGGGCGGGCGCCGACGACGGCAGGGGGCTCGGTGGGGGCGGGCCCGTTCGCGTCGCGCGCCGAGCTGGAAGCCCATCTGCTGACGGCCGCCGCGGCGGTGCACCGCCTGAGCCCGCGCCCGGTCGCGCTCGGCATCGCGATCGAGCTGCTCGACGTCATCGCCGCGCTCGAAGAGCGTCCGGCGCCGCCGGTTGAGCGCCGCGGGCGCGGGTAGCGGCATCACCTGGGTGTTCGCCTGAGAACACCGGCACGGGTCTGCTCCGGCGCCGGGGTAGGCGAGCAGCGACCGACAAAGCTCACGACGAGGAGTGTTTCGTGCCCGACACCGCCCAGTTCATCCTCAACCGCCTCAGCGAGTGGGGCGTCAAGCGCATCTACGGCTATCCCGGCGACGGGATCAACGGTCTGCTGGGCGCCTTCCACGAGGTCGGCGACGTGGAGTTCATCCAGACCCGGCATGAGGAGATCGCGTCGTTCGCCGCGTGCGCGCATGCGAAGTTCACCGGCGAGGTCGGGGTGTGCATGGCGACCTCCGGCCCCGGCGCGATCCACCTGCTCAACGGCCTGTACGACGCGAAGCTCGACCATCAGCCGGTGGTGGCGATCATCGGCCAGCAGAAGCGCATGTCGCTGGGGGCCAACTACCAGCAGGAGGTCGATCTGGGCACGCTCTACAAGGACGTCGCGAGCGAGTACCTGATGACGGTGATGGACTCCTCGCAGGCGCGGCACGTCATCGACCGGGCGATGCGGATCGCGGCCAGCTCGCGGCATCCGACGGCGGTGATCGTCCCCGAGGACGTCCAGGAGTCCGAGTACTCCGAGCCGCCGCGCGCGCACGGCGCGGTCTACTCCTCGCTCGGCGTCACCGAGCCGGTGCTTCGCCCGCGCGACGAGGACCTGCAGCGCGCCGCGGAGATCCTCAACTCCGGGCAGAAGGTCGCGATGCTCATCGGCCAGGGCGCCAAGGGCGCCGCCGACGAGGTCGTGCAGGTCGCCGAGCTGCTCGGGGCCGGCATCGCCAAGGCGCTCAACGGCCGTGCCGCCGTGCCGGACGACATCCCGTTCGTCACGGGCTCGATCGGCCTGCTCGGCACGAAGCCGAGCCACGACATGATGATGGGCTGCGACACGCTCCTGATCGTCGGCTCGAACTTCCCCTATGCGGAGTGGCTGCCGGAGGAGGGCGCGGCCCGCGCCGTGCAGATCGACATCGACGGCCGGCTGCTCGGGATGCGCTACGCGCCGACGGAGTGCAACCTGATCGGCGACGCGAAGCAGACGCTCCAGGCGCTCATCCCGCTGCTCCGGCGCAAGGAGGATCGCAGCTGGAGCGAGCAGATCACGGGTGAGGTCGACCGCTGGTGGCGGCTGATGAACGAGCGCGCCCATCTCGATGCCGAGCCGATCAACCCGCAGCTCGTGTTCGCGGAGCTCAACCAGCGTCTGCCCGACAACTGCATCCTCACGTCCGACTCGGGGTCGGCGACGAACTGGTGGGCGCGGCATCTGCGGATGCGCCAGGGGATGCAGGCCGCCCTGTCCGGCACGCTGGCGACGATGTGCCCGGCGGTCCCGTACGCGCTGGCGGCGAAGTTCGCCTATCCGGATCGGCCGGTCATCGCCTCGATCGGCGACGGCGCGATGCAGATGATCGGCAACGCGGCACTCATCGACCTCGCGCACCACCAGCATCGCTGGAGCAACAAGCAGTGCGTCGTCGTCGTCCTGCACAACAACGACCTCAACCAGGTCACCTGGGAGCAGCGGGTGATGCCGGGGACCCAAAGCTCGACGCCTCGCAGGTGCTTCCCGACTTCAACTTCGCCCGCTATGCGGAGGTCGTCGGGGCGAAGGGGATCCGGGTCGAGCATCCCGACCAGGTCGGCCCCGCGTGGGATGAGGCGCTCGCCACCGAGGGCCTCGTCGTCTACGAGGCGATCACCGACCCGGAGGTGCCGCCGCTGCCGCCGCACATCAAGTTCGAGCAGGCCAAGAAGCTCGCGATGGCCCTGCCGGGCGACCCGCACACCGGCAGGATCGTCAAGGAGTCGCTCAAGGGCAAGCTCGAGGAGTTCGTCACTCGCTGAGCGGGACGATGGCGACGGTTCCACAGAGGGCGGACGCTGGGCGTCACAGGTCGTCTCGCGCGACGTCCGGCGCCCAGCGCTCGATCGACACCGTTCGGGCGACCGCGTACACGATCCCGACCGAGACCGACGAGGAGTCAGACGGCACGCTCGTCTGGGACTCGACGTCGATCGTCGTCGTCGAGATCGGCTGCGGGGAGGTGCGCGGCCTCGGGTACACGTACGCCGACCCGACGGTCGCGTCGCTCGTCGACTCCAAGCTCGCGCCGATCGTGCAGGGCAGCGATCCGCTCGAGCTGCAGCGCACATGGGCCGAGATGCAGGTCCAAATCCGCCAGCTCGGTCATTCCGGGCTGGCGGCGATGGCCGTTTCGGCTGTCGACATCGCGCTCTGGGACCTCAAGGCGCGGCTCCTGGGCGTGTGCCTCGCCGACCTGCTCGGGCGCTACCGCGACGCCGTCCCGATCTACGGCTCCGGCGGCTTCTGCAACCTCACCCCCGAGCAGCTGCGCGACCAGGTGCGCGGCTGGATGCAGGCCGACATCCCGCGGGTCAAGATCAAGGTCGGGCGCGACCCGGACGCCGATCCCGAACGGGTGCGGCTCGTCCGGGATCTCGTCGGACCTGACGTCGAGGTGTTCGTCGACGCCAACGGCGCCTACACGCCGCACGAGGCATTCGCCCACGCGGAGCGGTTCCGGGAGCTCGGCGTGAGCTACCTGGAGGAGCCGGTCAGCTCACAGGACGTCGCGGGAATGGCCGAGGTGACGCGGCGCGCCCCGCCGGGGCTTGCGGTTGCCGCCGGCGAGTACGGGTGGAACCTGCCGATGCTCGAGGAGCTGCTCGGCGCGCGCGCCGTCCACATCCTCCAGGCCGACGTCACCCGCTGCGGCGGAATCACGAACCTCCTCCGCGTCGACGGCCTGTGCAAGGCGAGGTCGTTCCCGTTCTCCGCGCACTGCGCGCCGGCGGTGAGCGCGCACGTCTGCTGCGCGATGGAAACCGTGCTCCACATCGAGTACTTCGCAGACCACGTCCGGATCGAACGCATCCTGTTCGACGGCACGCTCTCGCCCGCGGGCGGCGCGCTCGCTCCCGACCGGTCGCGTCCGGGGCTGGGGCTCGAGCTCTGCCGCGAGCGTGCCGCCGAGTACGAGGTGTGACCGAGGCCGCGCGGTCACGGCCCACGGCCCACGGCTCACGGCGCCGGGGACCGGCTGCCCGTGCCGCGCGGCGCCACGGCGCTGTGCGTGGCGGGCCGGCTGCCCGTGCCGCGTCGCGCCACGGCGCTGTGCGTGGCGGGCCGGTTGCCGGTGACGTGCGTCGGGTAGGCGCGGGACGATGAGCACCGCGCTGCTGGTCGTCGACATGCTCAACCCGTACGACCACTCGGATTCCGAGCCGCTCATGCGATCCGCGCGCCGGGTCGTGCCGGTGATCGCCGTCCTCGTCGCCCAGGCGCGCGAGCGCGACGTCGCGGTCGTGTACGTCAACGACAACAACGGCGACTGGACCGCGGGACGCGCCGAGCTGGTGGAGGCGGCGCGGCAGGGCCCGGACCGCGAGCTGATCGACCCGATCGTCCCGCCGCCCGACGCGCCGCTCGTCATCAAGGCCCGCCACTCGATCTTCTACAGCACCGCGGCCGAGTATCTGCTCCGCCAGCACGGCCACGACCGGCTGATCCTCACCGGGCAGGTGACCGAGCAGTGCATCCTCTACTCGGCGCTCGACGCGTATGTCCGTCACTTCGATGTCGTCGTCCCCCGCGACGCGGTCGCCCATATCCACGAGGACCTCGCCGACGCGGCGCTGCGCATGATGGAGCGGAACATGCGCGCCCACATCGAGACCGCCGACGGGCTGATCGAGCGGGTCTCGGACTGAGCGGGCGCGTACGCTTGCGCCGGTGAGTTCTCACTGCGACGCGATCGGCCCCGCGGACCTCGCCGGGGCGGAGATCGTCCCGATGACGCAGGCGGAGGCCGCCGAGCTCTCGGGCTGGTCCTACCCGGGGATCTACGCGTTCTACGACTTCGCCTCGGACCCGGAGGGGCTGGCCGAGCTCCTCGACCCCGAACGGCGGGCGGGGCTGTACTTCTCGGTGCGTGTGCCCGGTCACGGTCTGATCGGTTTCGTCGAGACCTGGCCGGTCGGCGAGGACGGCTCGGTCGAGATCGGCCTTGGGCTGCGGCCGGAATGCACGGGACGCGGTCTCGGGCTCCCGTTCGTGCGCCGGTTGTGCGGCTGGCTCATCGGGCGCGTGCGCCTGCGGCCGATGGCGATCACGCTCCGGGTCGCGACGTTCAACGTGCGCGCGATCACCGTCTGCGAGCGCGCCGGCTTTCGCGCGACCGGCACCGAGCAGTCGACGACGGACGGCGCGACCGTGCAGTTCCTGCGGATGCGCCTGCCGGTCGAGTGAGCACCGCCGTGTAGCCGTGTAGCCAACTAGACTAATGAGTCTAGTCAACGGGCTGGGCGGGTCGATGGGCGTGTACGTTTTGCTCTCTGTGGGCGACTCTTTCGTACGCAGCGGTCATGGGCGGCGCCGCACCGTCGCGTGCCGCGGCCCGGGTGCGAGCGGTGTTGGGCGCGCGGTCACTCGGCGCCCGCGAGGATGCGGCGGATGAGCTCGGCCTCCCGACGGGCATCGCCCCGCAGCCGCCGGTCGGTGATCCTCACCGTGCGCAGCCCCTCGGCGAGCGCCGCGGCGTCCTTCGCGCGGTCTCGCTCGAACGTCGCGCGGTCGCGGTGGAACCGCCACGAGTCGAGCTCGATGATCAGCCGCGCCCCGGGGTAGAACGCGTCGAGCCGGCGCCGGCGCCCGCCGATCACGAGCCACACGTTGATCTGCGGCATCGGCAGCCCGTAGCGGGCCACGAACCGCGCAAACAGGTCCTCGAGCTCGGATTCGGTGAGCCCGGCGTCGCCGAGCAGCGCGCGCACGCGCGCCGAGCGCTCGCACAGCTCGGTGAAACCGCTGTTCGTCAGATGGCCGAGCGCCCGCAGGTCGTTGACGAGGCGGATGAGCCGCGGGTCGGCGAGCCGGCGCTGCAGGTCGAGCGCCGTCCGGACCGGAGAGGTCACGGGCACGCCGTGGCGCCGGCGGATATCGCGCGGCGTCAGCGTGCACGACCGGTGCGTGATGAGCCCGGGTCGCGATCGCCGACTCGGAGCGGTGACCTCGAGCATGTCGGGCCACTCGGCGGCGTCCCAGAGCGCCGCGGCCGCCATGTGGCTGAGCCAGGCGGGCTCGCCGCAGGCGAGCACGGCGGCCATCGCGCGGCAGTGCGCGTGGCGTGGCCGGTGACCGACTCCGTACACGCCCGCATGAACCGGCAGCAGGTAGTGGCCCGCAATCTGATCGCGGATCCAGCCCGGCTTCGCCCCGAGGGCGAGCAGCTGGCCGCGCTTCGCATGGCCGAGCTGGCGGTCGGCCAGGCGTACGATCTGGGCTCTCAGAGTGACCATTTCGGACATTTCCTCTCCAAGAGCCTCCGGGACCCCGGGTTTCACCCCCTCATCGAGTTTCGTCCGCCCAGGCGCCGGATAAGGTCGAGCCATGCGGAGGCTCCTGGCGATCGTTCTGATCGCGGTCTGCGGCGGTGCCGCGGTGCTCGTGGCGGCAAGCGCGGCCGGGCGTGCGAGGGCGAGCGGGGCGCGGGCGCATGCCGCAGGGGCGCGGGCGCATGCCGCCGGGGCGCTGACGCATGCCGCCGGGGCGCCGGCGCAGGCCGCCGGGGCGCACGCCGCGTTCACCCAGGAGTGCCCGGAGCGCTACCCGGCGACGCGGGATCCGGCCAACCCGCTCGACCTGCCGGTCGCGCCCGGCCGCGACCCGCTCCATGGCGCGCGCTTCTTCGTCCCCGGACCGAACGAGGGGGACGCCGCCCGGGCGATCGCGACCCTCGTGGGCCTCGATCCGGCGACCATCAGCCCGCGCGAGTCATGGGCCCGCTTCGCGGAGCGCCTCCAGCACGGCCGGCTCCACGCCAAGCTCGCGGCGGATCCCGCGCTCGCGCGTCAGGTCGCGCTGCTCTCGAAGATCGCCGCCGAGCCCCAGGCGCAGCGGATCTCCAGCTTCGCCTGGGGCGGCACCCCGGAGGGCATCTTCAAGCAGACGCAGAAGATCGTCTGCCACGCGATCCTGGCCGATCCGGGCACGATTCCGATCTTCACCACGTACTTCCTGCACGCGACGCTCGGGGGCGACCCGACGCCCGCGCAGGTGCGCGCCTACATGCCGCTGTTCAAAGCGCGGGTGAACGCGATGGCCGCCGGCATCGACCGCCGTCCCGCGGTCGTGCTGCTCGAGCTCGACGCGATCGGCTCGACGCGCGGCGTCGTGCGCACGAGGGCGCTGCCGGAGTGGGAGGCGGCGCTCCGCTACGAGATGGGCGCGATGCAGCGGCTGCCCCACACGGTCGTCTACGTCGAGGGCGGCTACTCGGACTCGAACTCGGTCGCCTACACGGCGCGTGTCCTGCGGGCGATCGGCATCCATCGCATCCGCGGGTTCTTCACGAACGACACCCACGACAACTGGACGATCGACGAGGACCGCTGGGCGACGGCGATCGCCCGGCGCGTCGGCGGCACGCACTACATCGTCAACACCGCCTCCAACGGCCGCGGCCCGAAGCTCAACCCGCACCCGAGGACGCAGGGCGCCGAGGATCTCTGCAACCCGCCCGGCCGCGGGCTTGGGATCCGCGACACGACCGCCACCGGTCCCTGGAGGGATGCCGACGCCTACCTGTGGGAGCACACCCCGGGCAACAGCAGCGGCTGCGGCGGCGGGCCGCCCGGCGGCACGTTCTGGCCGCGGTACGCCGAGGGCCTGGCGGCGCGCGCGAACAGCCGGCTCGGCCCCGGCTACCCGAGCCGGCCGTACTGAGCGCCCCCCGGTTCCCGCGGTCGCTGGGCATCTTTGGCCCCACGCGACCGCAGGCGTCGGGCACCGGCTGACGACGGAGCGCCCGCGCCCGCCGGGCATCTTTGGTAACCCCCGCCCGCAGATGCCCAGCCCGACGTCGCGTGCATGCGGTTGTGTGTCCCGCCGCGCCGGACGGGCTATCGACAGACCATGAAAGCTCTCACCTGGCAGGGCGTCGGCGACGTCCGCGTCGACACCGTCCCGGACCCCACGATCGAACGGCCCGACGACATCATCGTCCGGGTCACAAGCAGCGGCCTGTGCGGCTCGGACCTGCATCTCTACACGGTGCTCGCGCCGTTCCTCGACGCCGGCGATGTGCTCGGCCACGAGCCCATGGGCATCGTCGAGGCGGTCGGCCATGAGGTGACGCACGTCTCGGTCGGCGACCGCGTCGTGATTCCGTTCAACGTCGCCTGTGGCCACTGCTGGATGTGCGAGCAGGGGCTCCACTCGCAGTGTGAGACGACGCAGGTCCACGAGTACGGGACGGGCGCCGCCCTGTTCGGCTACACGAAGCTCTACGGGCAGGTGCCGGGTGGCCAGGCGGAGCTGCTCCGGGTGCCGTTCGGCAACTTCCTGCCGATCAAGGTCCCCGAGGGGCCTCCGGACGATCGCTTCGTGTTCCTCTCCGACGTCCTGCCGACCGCCTGGCAGGGCGTCGCCTACGCGGAGGTCCCGAAGGGCGGGACGCTCGTCGTGCTCGGGCTCGGGCCGATCGGCGACATGGCGACGAGGATCGCCCAGCATCAGGGCACGCGGGTGATCGCCGTCGATCTCGTGCCCGAGCGCCTGGAGCGGGCGCGCGGGCGCGGCACGGAGGTGCTCGACCTCACCGAGCACGACAAGGACCTCGCCGACGTGATCCGGCAGATGACCGACGGCCGCGGCCCCGACGCCGTGCTCGACGCCGTCGGCATGGAGGCCCACGGCTCTCCGGTGGCCGGGATCTCGCACAAGCTCACCGGGCTCTTGCCCGACCGCATCGCGCAGCCGCTGATGGAGCGTGCCGGCATCTCCAAGCTCGCGGCGCTGCGGGCGGCGATCGAGATCGTGCGCCGCGGCGGGACGATCTCGCTGTCGGGTGTGTACGGCGGCGCCGCGGACCCGCTGCCGACGCTGCAGCTGTTCGACAAGCAGATCCAGGTCCGGCAGGGGCAGGCGAACGTGAAGCGCTGGGTCGAGGAGATCATGCCGCTGCTCACCGACGAGGACCCGCTCGGGGTGGACGAGTTCGCCACCCACCACCTGCCGCTCGCCGACGCCCCGCGCGCCTACGAGTCCTTTCAGAAGAAGCAGGACGGGATGATCAAGGTCGTGTTCAACCCGTGAGCCGGCCCCGCCGCGGCTCGAGGGCACGCGGCGCGGCTCAACCCGTGAGCGTGTTCTCGGCGCGCTTGTAGGCGATCTGCAGCATCTCCGAGCCGAAGAAGATCGTCCACACCGAGGCCATCCAGCGCGTCGCCCGCGGCCATACGAGCAGGCCCCCCGTGAACAGCTCGCTCGTCCACATGCCGAGACAGAACGGGCACACGAGCAGCTCGCCGACGGCGCGGCGCAGGCCGCGCCCGCGGGCGCGCTCGGACACCTCCCCGGGTCCGGCGTCGTCCTCGAACTCCGTGAACGGCGCGCGCACCACGCTCGCGACGCGGTCGGCGGCGAGCGTCCGCGCCGCCTTGTGGGAGGCGACGGTGAGCAGCGCAAGGTCGCGCGCGCTCATCCGCTCGGGCAGCTCCCGCCCCGAGCGGCGAAACCAGACCCCGAAGCCGGCCGCAAGCGACGAGAAGGCGCCGATCAGCGCCGCGTAGCCGCCGATCGGGCGCTCCCGGTCGGGCGCGTGGCCGGCGAACCGTCGTGTGTCGCGCAGTGCGGGCACCGGCGAGGACTACCCGTGGCCGGCGGACGAAAACGGCGCGCTCAATGAGCTGAGCGCTCCCAGGCGGCGCGGGCTGCGGCGACGCACCGCCAGGCGGCCGCCCGGTCGCTCCAGCCGCCCACCTCGGAGTAGCGCTCGTCGTCGAGGTCCTTGTAGACCGAGAAGAAGTGGCCGATCTCGGCGCGCAGCTGCGCCGGGAGGTCGCCGACGTCGCGCACCTCCGCCCAGTTCGGGTCCTCGCAGGGAACGCACACGACGTGGTCGTCGGGCCCCTTCTCGTCGGCCATCCCGAACAGCGCGACCGGCCGGGCGACGATCACGCAGCCGGGGAACGTCGGCTCCGAAACGCACACCAGCACGTCGAGCGGGTCGCCGTCGGGCGCGAGCGTGTCGGGCACGAACCCGTAGTCGGTCGGGTAGACGACCGACGCCGACACGAACCGGTCGAGCCGGATCGCGCCGAGCTCACGGTCGAACTCGTACTTGTTCCGGCTCCCGCGCGGAATCTCGATCACGCAGTGCAGTGTCTCGTCGCTCATGGCCCCTGATTATCGGTCGACGGCCCGCCGATGGTTGCGCCAGGCTCGAGCGGGGCAGCAATTGAGCTTCATGGGCTCCGACCGACCGCCGAAGATCGCGATCCTCGACATCGACGGAACGCTCGTCGACACGAACTACCAGCACACGATCTCGTGGGCGCGAGCGCTCGCCGGGCACGACATCACCGTGCCCCTGTGGCGGATTCACACGCACATCGGGATGGGCGGGGACCAGGTGATCGAGGCGCTGTGCGGCCGCGACGCGGAGGAGCGCCTCGGGGACGACATCCGTGCTGCCGAGGGCCGGCGCTACATGGAGCTGATCGACGAGGTGCGGCCGATGGCCGGCGCACGCGAGCTGATCGAGACGCTCAAGGAGCGGGGGCATCGCGTCGTGCTCGCGAGCTCGGCGAAGGCCGAGGAGGTCGACCGCTACCTCGACATGCTCGATGCGCGGGAGCTCGCCGACGGCTGGACGACGTCGGCGGACGTCGAGCGCACGAAGCCCGCCCCCGACCTCGTGCACGCGGCGCTTGAGCGGATCGACGGCGACGCGGGCGACGCGGTGATGATCGGCGACACCCCCTGGGACGTGCGCGCCGCGGCTGAGGCGGACGTGGAGACGATCGCCGTCATCACCGGCGGTTTCTCCGAGCAGGAGCTGCGGGACGCAGGCGCCGTCGCGGTGTTCGAGTCGGTGGCCGAGCTCCGCGAGCGACTTGACACGACGATGCTCTGACCACCGGGAGGCCCGATGACCGCTTTCGGCTACACGATGATGACCGAGCAGTCGCGTCCCGACCGGCTCGTGCGCGACCTCGTCGCCGCCGAGGCCGCCGGTTTCGACTTCTCGGTCTGCTCCGATCACTACCAGCCGTGGCTCGCCGAGCAGGGCCACGCCGGCTACGCGTGGGCGATCCTCGGCGCGGCCGCCCAGGCGACCGAGCGCATCGGGCTCATGACATACGTCACCTGCCCGACGATCCGCTACCACCCGGCGGTCGTCGCCCAGAAGGCCGCGACGCTGGGGATCCTGTCGGACGGCCGCTTCCGGCTCGGCCTGGGCTCGGGCGAGAACCTCAACGAGCACGTCGTCGGGCAGCGCTGGCCCGCGGTCGGCGCCCGGCACGAGATGCTCGCCGAGGCGGTGCGGATCATCGCCGCATTGCTCGACGGCGCCGACAGCCTCAACTTCCGCGGCGAGCACTTCACGGTCGAGCAGGCGAGGCTCTGGGACCTGCCGGCCGAGCGGGTGCCGATCGGGATCGCGGTGTCGGGCGAGCAGTCCTGCCGGCTCGCCGGCCGTCACGGCGACCTCATGATCGCGGTCGAGCCGCGCGCCGAGCTCGGCGAGATGTTCGACGCCGCCGGCGGGGAGGGCAAGGGCCGGATCGGTCAGGTCGCGCTCTGCTACGACCCCGATCGCGAGGCGGCCGTGGAGCGCGCTCATGAGCAGTTTCGCTGGTTCGGCTTCGGCTTCAAGGTGAACGCGGATCTGCCGAACCCCGAGTCCTTCGACGCCGCGGCGGCGTTCGTCAGCCCCCGGCAGGTGGCGGAGGCGATCAGCTGCGGCCCGGACCTCGAGGCGCACGTCGAGGCGATCCGCCCGTTCCTCGACGCCGGCTTCACCGAGGTCGCGCTCGTGCAGATCGGCGGCGAGCATCAGGAACCGTTCCTGCGCTGGGCGCAGGAGACACTCCTGCCCGCGCTGCGCGGGTTGTAGCGATGCGGGTCCTCCTGATGCGGATCGGGTTGTGGCGATGCGGGTCCTTGTGATGCGGATCGGGCTGTAGCGATGCGGGTCGTCGTCATCGGCGCCACCGGGAACGTCGGCAGCCGGGTCACCGCCGTGCTGGCGGCGGATCCGGAGGTCGACTCGCTGCTCGCGGTCGCGCGGCGCACGCCCGACGTCGTGCCGCCCGGGGTCGAGTTCGCGTCCGCCGACGTCGCCGCGGATGACCTGGAGCCGCTGCTGCGCGGCGCCGACGCCGTCGTCCATCTCGCGTGGCTGATCCAGCCCGGCCGCGACGAGTGGGTGACCGAGAGCGTCAATGTCGGCGGCAGCCGCCGCGTGTTCGACGCCGCGGTGCGGGCCGGCGTCCCGGCGCTCGTGTACGCGTCCTCGGTCGGCGCCTACGCGCCCGGCCCCAAGGACCGGGAGGTCGATGAATCGTGGCCGGCGACCGGGATCGCGAGCTCGTTCTACTCCCGCCACAAGGCGGCCGTCGAGCGTCTGCTCGACGTCCTGGAGCGCGAGCATCCCGAGCTGCGGGTCGTGCGCCTGCGGCCCGGGCTCATCTTCCAGCGCGCGGCGGCGACCGAGATCCGCCGCCTGTTCATCGGGCCGCTGCTCCCGGGAGCGCTGCTGCGGCCGGAGCTGATCCCGGTCGTGCCCGAGCATCCGCGGCTGCGCGTGCAGGCCGTCCACACCGACGACGTCGCCGACGCCTACCGACGCGCGGTGCTCTCCGATGCCCGTGGAGCGTTCAACGTCGCCGCCGAGCCGGTGCTCGACGGGCCGGTGCTCGCGAGCCTGCTCGGTTCGCGCGCGCTCCACGCCTCGCCGCGGGTGCTGCGCGCCGCCGCCGCGCTCAGCTTCAGGCTGCGGCTGCAGCCGAGCGAGCCCGGATGGCTCGACATGGGCCTCGGCGTCCCGCTGATGAGCAGCGCGCGCGCCCGAAACGAGCTCGGCTGGTCACCGGCGGTGAGCGCCACCGACGCGGTCGTCGAGCTGCTCGACGGCCTGCAAAGCGCCGCCGACGGGCCGACTCCGCCGCTCGCGCGCTCGACGACCGGTCCGCTGCGCTGGCGCGAGTTGGCCACCGGCGTCGGCCGCCGGCCGTGAAGAGGCTGTCGGGTGCCACCGCCGCCCGGGTTCGTTCGCGGGGGCCGGCGTCGGGTCGATCTCCGGGTCGGTGAGCTCGCGCAGCCGGTGGACGGCCCGGCCGAGCAGGCGGGAGACCTGCATCTGAGAGCAGCCGAGTCGCCGCGCGATCTCGCTCTGCTTGAGGTCGTCGCGGATCCGCATCTCCAACGCGGTGCGCTCGGTGTGGGGGAGGCGGCGAATGGCGGCGGCGAGCGAGAGCTTGGTCTCGATCAGCCCGTAGCCGTCCTCGGTCTTCGACACGCCGTCGCCGAGCGTCTGCGGGTCGTCGTGCTCGGAGCCGGGGGCGGGCGCATCGAGCGACACGGAGTAGTGCGCGGCCGCGGCGTGCAGGCCGACGAGCACGTCCTCGATTTCGATCTCCATGTAGCGCGCGAGCTCGTTGACGGTCGGCGAGCGGCCGAAGCGTCCGGTGAGCTGCTGCACCGCCTGGTCGACGCTGCGAGCGAGCTCCTGGGCGCCGCGGGGCACATGCGCCGACCAGCCGGTGTTGCGGAAGTGGCGCTTGAGCTCGCCGAGGATCGTGGGGATGGCGAAGGCGGGGAACGCGACGCCCCGGTCGGGGTCGAAGCGGTCGACCGCGGAGAGCAGGCCGGCGGCGGCGACCTGGATGAGGTCCTCCCGAGGTTCATAGGGGTTGCGGTATCGGCCGGCGAGGCGGCAGGCGAGCGGGTAGTACTCCTCGAAGATGCGGTCGCGCGCGCGCACGTCCCGGCGCTGCTGCCAACGGCGCGCGAGGTCCTCCAGTCGCATGTCGCGCAGGCCGGTGGCCCGCCGGGTGGTTGTGCGCGTCGCCATCGTCGTGGCTCCTCTCGCTAAGCCTGGGTGGGGCGGCGCACCGAGCCGGCAGGAGAGCCGCGCCCGGGTGGGTGGCGGGTGGCCGGCTCGATGGGTGCCGCACCACCGAAGCTACGCCCGGGGCGACGCGCACGTGCCACGCTCGGTTGAGATCCGACTTCCGACGTGGCAAACCAACGGAGGTGACGGGCACTGAGCAGCTCCGGTCGCGCATGCCCGGCTCCGGCACGCCGTGGCGGTGGCGTCAATCGCCGACGACGTCGGGCGTGCTCTCGGGGTCCGGGAAGACCTCGATCGAGTCTCGGGAGATCAGCCAGCCGCCATCGATCGATCGCACGTGGCCGCGCTCGGCGAGCGCGCGGAGGCCGAGGCTCACGGTCGGCCGCCGCGCCCCGATCATCTGGGCGAGCGTCGCGTGGGTCACCGGAAGGTGGACCCAGACGCCGTCGCGACGCACGACGCCCTGGCGGTCGGCGATCGACCACAGCAGCGCCAGCAGCCGGTCCTCGACGCGCGGCAGCTGGCTGATCGCCTGCTGCAGCAGCGCATGCCGGATCTGCTGGGCGGCCCGCTCGAGGATCGCACTCATCAGCTCGGGCCAGCGACGGCCGATGATCCCCAGCCGCTCGTCGAGGACCGCGATCCGCGCCTGGTCGAGCACCGACCAGCCCGTCCTCACCGGGATCGAGTCCTGCACCCAGCCGTCGAGCAGCACCAGCTCACGCGTCGTGATCATCCGCGTGCACGCCTGGCCGGCGATCGCCAGGTCGACGCTCACGGCGCCGGCGACGACGAGGAACCCCCGCGGCTTGCCGCGCACGCCGCGCGCGCTCCCGAGCCAGGTCCTGTCCCACCCGCCCTTCTCAAGCTGCAGCGTCGGGAGCACGAGCTGACGCTGGACATCGGCGAATGCCTCGGGCCCGAGCTCCGCGCCGAGCTCAGGGTCGACGTCGAGAAGCCGCACGCCGCCCGCCGACCACGTCGGCTCCGCGAGATCCCGGGGGGTCGGTGCCGATTGCTCAGCCATGGCCGCAGTGTCGAGCCTCGTCGCACCGGACGCTGCCCCAAAAGCGAAACGCAGCGCCGTGCGTGGATTCGAAGTGTGACCACCCGCGGCCGGGGCAGTCAAGACCGATGCGCGCGGGCGCCCCGAGTTCGATGGATGACCAACACGCACAGTTCCTGATCGCCGTCGGCGATCTCTGCGCCGCGGCCGGGCTGGCGGGACTCGAAGTGCAGGTGCAGCCGCGGGAGGACGGCGGCCCAGCGGTGCGCGGGGTGCCCTCCGAGCCGAGCTCGTCGCCCGCCGCACGGGATCAGGTTGACGACATCGGCTACCGCCGCACGCTCGCCGTCGGCGACCGGATCATCGACCTCGAGAGCATCGTGGCGTGCACGATCTACGCGCCCGCGAACGAGGCGGGCGGCTGAGCGCCGCGCCGGAGGCCTCAGGTCACTGCTCGTGCTGGCGCCGGCGGAGCGTGTCGCCCGGGCTGGACGGCGCCGGCGGGGTGTGCCCCCCGCTCGCTCCACCGCCGACGGACGGCGGCCAGCCCGCGCTGCCCGGTCCCTGCGGCGGCTCCCCCGGCCGGCGCGGCCGCCGGCGCAGGACGACGCCCGAGGCGATGAGGAGCGCGACGATCACGACGATCGGGATGAGGATCTCCGTCCAGATGCCGCCGGCGAGGAAGCCGCCGACGAGCGCGAAGAGGAGGAGAAGCAGGGGGACGATCAGCCACATCCCCTCTCACTGCCGCGCCGGCGGTGCCGGTAACCCGAACCGTTGGAAAACAACCAGTCTGGGCGAGGCGCCGTCCTCCCGCGTGGGGATTGTTGGCGGCTTGGCTTCCAGCTGGGCGGGTAGACACGACGGATGCCCGAGACGTACGAGCTGCTGGCGGTCGGGGGTGGACCCGCCGGGCTGGCCGCCGCGCGCGCCTATCGAGACGCCGGGGGCGGCGGCGCGGTGGCGATCGTCGCCGACGAGCAGCGGATGCCCTACCGGCGCCCGCCGCTCACCAAGGAGCTGCTGCGGGGGGAGACCGAGGAGTGGACGCTGCCGATCGAGGACGAGTCGTGGCTGGCCGAGCACGACGTCGGGCTCGTCGGCGGCCGCGCCGTGCGGCTCGACCCGCACGGGCGCGAGGTGCTGCTGTCGGGAGGTCGGGCGCTTCGCTACCGGCACTGCGTGCTCGCGACCGGCGCCGAGCCGGTGCGACTCCCCGTCCTCGGCGCCGACGACCCCGCGGTCCGCGTGCTGCGCACGCTCGACCACCTGCGTGAGCTCGAGGCGCGCCTGCGGCCGGGCGATCCGGTCGTCGTCATCGGCTCGGGGTTCATCGGCTGCGAGATCGCCGCCTCGCTGCGGATGCGTGGTCATCCCGTGAGCCTCGTCTCCGACGAGCCGGCGCCGAACGCGCGGCGGCTCGGCGGCGCGGCCGCGGCGATGATCGCCGGCTGGCTGCGGGAGCTCGGGGTCGCGCTGGCGCTCGGCGAGCCGGTCGAGCGGATCGAGCGGGACCGTGAGCGCCCAGCCGGCCGCGGCCGCGCGGCCGGCGCGGACCGCCCGGCCGGCCGCGACCGCCCGGCCGGCCGCGACCGCCCGGCCGCCCCCGACCGGCCGTCCGCCCCCGACCGCGCGGCCGCCCCCGACCGGCCGTCCGCCCCCGCCGACGGCTCGTCCGACCACGACCAGCTCGCCGATCGGGCCGTGCTGAGCGTGCACGCCGGTTCCCACGAGTACCGCGCCCCGCTCGTCGTCATGGCGGCCGGGGTCGCCCCCCGCGGCGAGCTTGCCGCCGCCTGCGGCCTTGCGCTCCACGATGGCGCGATCCCCGTCGACGCCGCGATGCGCACCGCCGTAGACGGCCTGCTTGCGGCGGGCGACGTCGCCTACGCGCACAACCCGACAGCGGGCCGGCCGCTCCGCGTCGAGCACTGGGGGGACGCGCTCGCGCAGGGCGCGGTCGCCGGGCGCACCGCCGCCGGCGCCGACGCCGTCTGGGACGCGGTCCCGGGCTTCTGGTCGACGATCGGCACCCGCACGCTCAAGTACGCCGCCTGGGGCGACGGCTTCGCGGAGGTCTCGGTCGAGGACGGGGGCGGCGGGTTCGCTGTCTGGTACGGCCGCGAGGGCCGCGTCGTCGGCGTGCTCGCGCACGAGCGCGACGACGCCTACGAGCGCGGCAGCGAGCTGATCGCCGCCGGCGCCCGGTGGCCGCTCGCGCCGCGGCAGCCGATGTGACGTCGGGGCCGATCTGTGGCGAGGACGACCGCCTGCAGGGGGATGCTCACCTGTCGGCGCCCGCGGCCGGCTCAGCCGCGCAGCGTCTCGCCGGGTGGCCTGCCGTAGACCGCGCGATAGTAGGCCGCGAACCGGCTCGGGTTGCCGAAGCCCCAGTCGAGCGCGACGCGGGTGACGGTCATGCCGTCCTCGGGTCGAGCGGCGCGCAGCTGCTCATGGGCTCCCTGCAGGCGCAGCTCGCGCATGTACGCGGTCGGCGTGAGGTCGAGATGCCGGCGAAACGCGGACTGGATCGCCCGCGCGGTGACGCCGGCATCCCGCGCGATGTCGTCGACGTCGATGTCGAGGCCGGAGCGCGCGTCGACGAACTCGATCGCGCGCCGCAGCGTGGCGTGGGCGGCTGGGACCAAGGTGAGGACCAGGCTAAGCCCCCGGCCGCCTCCGAGAATCCCCAGTGGTTGTCGCGCAACAATGGCGCGACGGCCGCGCGGGTCCGCTACGGTCAGGTCCTGAGCGTCACTGCCCCACATCCCGGGACATCCGCCCCGCTGCTCGATCTCGCCCCCGCCCTGGCGTCCCGCCTCGGCAACGACGAGCGCCACGTTGCCTCTCGGCTGCGCGTCCCGGTGCGAACGGCGTCCGACGGGCCGTTCGATCTCGACGCGGCGCTGCGCGAGGCGAGCGCGTTCGCCATCCTCGTCGTCGAGGGCATCGTCGTGTGCGACCTCGGTCTCGCCGGGCACTCCGGCCGGCGGCTGCTCGGGTCCGGCGACATCCTCGGCCGCGCCGGGGGCGGCGGCTCGGAGCTCGTCTCGCAGGCCGAGCCCCGGGCGAGCGGTCCGCTGCGCTACGTCGCGCTCGACGACCGCGTGCTCGGGCTTGCCCAGCGATACCCGCGCGTGATCGAGGGCCTGCACGCCCAGCTCGCAGATCAGGAGCAGCGCCTGCTCGCGCAGCTGCTTGTCTGCCAGCTGCCGCGTGTCCAGGATCGGGTGCTCGCGCTCATGTGGCTGCTCGCCGAGAGCTGGGGGCGGGTCACGACGAGCGGAACCGTGCTGCCGATGCGGCTCACCCACGACACGATCGGCCTGCTCGTCGGCGCCCGGCGCTCGACGGTGACGCTGGCTCTCGGTCAGCTGGAGGGACGGGGCGCGCTCGTGCGCCGCCCCGACGACTGGCTGATCGTCGAGCGTCCGGCGCCGGGCGCCTCCGAGATCCGGCAGGATGTCATGCCGCGGCTGACCGCGCGGCCCGCCGCCGGGTGCTGGCGCGCCGCCGGCTTGGCGCCTCCAGAGCGTCCGGACGGCATGGACGCGCTGCATTCCCGGTACGCCGCCGCGCTCCGGCAGAGCCGCACCGCGATCGCGAGCTCCGAGCGCGCCGCCCGCCACAGCATGGAGCTGGCCGCGCGGATCGTCGCGCGCCGCCGCTCAGTCGGCCGGGGCCGGGTCCATGAGCAGGATGACGCCGGTGATCTCCTCGTCTCCCTGCGCCTGCGGGCTCCCGAGCGGTAGGCACACGACCCGGCAGGTGAACGACCGGCCGCGTCGGTTGACCGCGTCGAGCAGGACCTCCTCGCGCTCGGAGGCGCCGGTGAGGCAGGCTCGGATCGGCGCCCGCAGATGTTCGACGGGCAGGCCGATGTCGAGGCCCAGCAGCGGCTGATCGGCGACGTCCTCCGCCGACAGCCCCCACAGCTCCCGGGCCTGGCCGTTCCAGATCTGCACGCACTGCCGGCGGTCGATCACGGCCACCGCGAGGCCGATCGTGGTGAGCACGGTCTCGAGGAACGCGTTCATCTCGTGGACCTCGAGCGTGCGGTGGCGCAGCTCGTCGTTCATCGTCTCCAGCTCCTCGTTGGAGGACTGGAGCTCCTCGTTGGTCGTTTCGAGCTCCTCGTTGGTGGACTGAAGCTCCTCGTTGGTCGTCTCGAGCTCCTCGACCGTCGACTGCAGCTCGTCGTAGGCCTGCTCCAGTTCGCGCTTGGAGCGGGACACCTCCCCCCGGAGCGCGGCGATGTCGGTGACGTCCTGGTAGATGACGCTCACGCCGAGCAGCACGTCGTCGCTGAGCAATGGCGCGAGCCGGACGTCGAGGATGCGCTCGGCGTCCCCATCCCCGTCCAGGCGCACCTCGGGCACCTCCACCACCTGCCGGTCGCGCTCCAGCGCGTCGAGGTGACGGTTGAGCTCCAGCGGCATGTAGGAGAGCTTCAGCTCCTTCAGGGAGCGGCCGAAGTCGGCGACGTCGAGCGAGAGCAGCCGGCGAGCCCCGGAGTTGGCCATCACCAGAGAGCGGTTGCGGTCAAGCACGATCTGGGCGTGCGGCGAGGAGTCGAGCGCGGCCTCGCGCAGCGCCTCGGAGATGCTGTGCGAGGCGCCGTTGCTGGGGTCGGCGGCGAGCACGCGCACCCGCTCGCGCTCCGTCGGCCGGATCACCTTGCGGAACAGCCGCCACCTCAGGTCGACCGGGGTGAACAGATCGCCGTGGGTGATGAGCATCTCGGACTTGCCGAGGAGCATCACCCCGTCGTCGTGCATCGCGAAGTGAAAGCGGCGCAGGATCTGCGCCTGCGTCTCCGCGGTGAAGTACATGAGCGTGTTGCGGCACGAGAGCAGGTCGATTCGGGAGATCGGCGCGTCCTGGATGAGGTCGTTGCGCCCGAAGATCACGCAGCGCCGCAGGTCCTTGCGGAACACGTAGCGCTGATCGGTGCGCTCGAAGAACCGCTCGAGCGCCTCGGGCGGGATGTTCTCGATCTGCCGGGGCAGGTAGGCGCCGTGGCGCGCCTGATCAAGCGCCTCCTCGTCGACGTCGGTGGCGTAGATCTTGACCCGCTCCCGAAACGCCTCGTCGCCGAGCACGCGGGTGAGGATCATCGCCAGCGTGTAGGCCTCCTCGCCCGAGGCGCAGCCCGGGCACCAGACCCGGATCGGGGCGGAGGGGTGGCGGATCGTCTCCAACTGGGGCAGGACGTGCTCGGCGAGATGCTCCCAGGTGCGCGGGTCGCGGAAGAAGCTCGTGACGTTGATGAGGAGCGTGTTGAACAGCTGGACGAACTCGCCGGGGTTCAGCTCGAGGTAGTCGATGTACTCCTCGTGGGCATCGGCGCCGACCTCGGACATGCGCTTGGCGATCCGCCGCTCGATGCTCGAGCGCTTGTAGCCGGTGAAGTCGAACCCGCGAGACTCCTTGATGAAGCCGAGCAGGTCGTCGAGTGTCGAGGACCGCGCCGCCATCAGGACGCCGGTTGTTCGTGCTCGCCGGACAGCTCGTCGCCGACGGGCCGCAGCGTCCCACCGATCGCCTCGCCGAGCGTTTCGCGGACGAGCTTGGCCTGCTCGCGCGCCTGACCGGCGCGGCTGCGGAACGCCCGCGTGGCGTAGTCGAGGCCGCGGGAGTCGGACTGCTCCGCCATTCGCTCCAGCAGCAGCGACCGGTCCTCCAGCGCGCGCACCGCCGCCCAGATCGCGCCCTCGACTCCCTGGGCCTGCGCGTCGGCCAGGCTCTCGGGCGAGTAGCGATGACCGACCTTGCACCGCCACTGGATCAGGCCCGCCTCCCGCTGCTCGCTGAGCACCCCGCCGCATTCCGGACAGGTCGAGGTCACCGGCTCCCCGGACAGCCCGCTCGTCGCCAGGCGCTCCGGCCTCGGCGCGTCTGCGTCCCAATCCCCCCTCACCATCCGCACGATCGTATTGGCGATCTGATCGGAGGTCACCACCGCGTCGACGGCGACGTGAGCGATCGCGTTGGCGGGCATCCCGCCGTAGAGCGCCTCGTCGGGGTTCTGCACGAGCGCGAGCCCCCCGCGGGACTTGATCAGCGCGAGGCCCGCGGTTCCGTCGTCGCGCGTTCCCGACAGCACGACCCCGATCACCCCACCGCCGAGCGCCTCGGCTGCCGTGCGGAACAGGGTGTCGATCGCCGGCCGGTGGCCGTTTTCGCGGGGGCCGGCGCTGAGCGCGACATGCCCGTCCTCGACCACGACGTGCCGGTCGGGTGGCGCGACGAGGATCTCGCCGGGATGAAGCCGCTCGTGGTCGGCGACCGCGCGGCAGGGGAGCCTGCCCGCGCGCCCGAGGATCGCGGCCAGCGCGCTCGGTGCCCCCGGTGCGATGTGGAGCACGACGCACAGCGCCGCCGGCAGGTCCTCCGGGAGGTCGGCGACGACTCGGCGCAGCGTCTCCACCCCGCCGGCCGACGCGCCCATCACGACGAGCGTGCGACGGACGCTTCCCTGACCTGGGCCTTGGCGGGCCGCCATCGCCGGATCGACTTCCCCGTGCCGGAGTGCCAGGGTCTCCCCGGCCTACCGGTCCTCGGGTTCGCGGGCGTGGCGTCGCTGCACCTCGGCCGCCTGCCGGTGCAACCGCTCCGCCCGTCCGTGCAGCTCCGCCTCCGCTCGGTGGCGCGCGGCGCGGCCGGGTCGGGTCTCGGCCTCGGCGTTGCGTGAGGCCTCGCGCTGCCGCTCCGCCGCGCGCTCGGCCCGCGCCTCCGCGTTCTGGCGTCGTGCCGCGGCTCCGTCGCCGGGAGTGTCGTCCCGGGTGCTCATCCGATCAAGACTACGCTCTTCGGCGGCCGCCGGCTGCCGAATTGGTTCACCGGCTCGCCGTCAGCCGCTTGCGGGCGAGGAGCCCGGCGCAGCGGTCGGCGAGCGCCATGATGACGAGCGCCGGGTTCGCGGCACCCTCGGTCGGGAAGACGCTCCCGTCGACGACGAACAGGTTCGGCACGCCCCACACCCGGTGGTCGGAGTCGACGACGCTCTCCTCCGGGGTGAATCCCATCCGTGCGCCCCCGACGAGATGCGCGTAGCGGCTGATCTTGAGGATCTCCTCGGCTCCGGAGTGCTCGAAGATCCGTTCGAGCGTCTCGGTCCCGTAGGCGATGTTGCGCTTGTCGTTCTCGCACAGCGAGTGCGAGAAGCGCGCGACCGGCATCCCGTACTCGTCTTTCTCGTCAGCGAGTGTCACCCGGTTCTCGGGCTGGGGCAGGAGCTCGCAGAGCAGGCCGAGGACCGTCCAGTGGTTGTAGTCCCGCATATAGGCGCGCAGCGTCTTGCCCCAGTGGCCCTCCGCCTGCACGTGCTCGGCCCAGCCGATCGGCAGCGGCGCGACCGTCTGGATCGAGAACCCGCGCGCGAAGCCGCGCGACTCGTCGGTCTCGTAGAACTGCTCGCTCGAGATCTCCGGGGGCGGCGCCTTATACATCCGCAGGTCCTGCGGGAAGCGGCCCGCGACCTGCGTCGCGCCCTGGACCATGACGTAGCGGCCGAGCTGGTCGTGGTCGTTGCCGAGGCCGTGCGGGTGGCGGGCGCTCGTCGAGTGCAGGAGCAGGCGCGGGGTCTCGATCGCGTAGCCGCAGACGGCGACGGCGTCGGCGGGCTGGAAGCGCTCCTCGCCGTCCTCGATATAGGTGACGCCGGTGCAGCGGCCGCTCTCGTCGACCTCGACCCGGATCGCCATCGCGTTCGCCCGGACCTCGACCCCGTGCTCGATGGCGTCGGGCAGATGGGTGATGAGCGGGCTCGCCTTCGCGTTCACCTTGCAGCCCTGCAGGCAGAACCCGCGGTAGATGCAGTGCGGGCGGTTGCCGAACGTCCCGTTCGCGATCGCGACCGGGCCGACCCGCATCTCGATCCCGCAGTCCTCGGCGCCGCGCCACGCCTGGGCGGCCGCGCCGGAGACCGGATGCGGCGCGTGCGGATACGTGTGGGGGTCGCCCCACGGCCAGTCCTGGCCGGCGACCGGCAGCTCGCGTTCGACCCGCTCGAACGCCGGTTTCAGGTCCCAGTAGGAGATCGGCCAGTCGACCGCGACGCCGTCGCGCGTGCGCACCTCGAAATCGCTCGGGTGAAACCGCGGCACGTAGCCTGCGAAGTGCGTCATCGAGCCCCCGACCCCGACGCCCGAGTTGTTCTTGCCCATCTCGACCGGGTCCTCGCCGGTGATGATCCGCTTGTCGGTCCAGTAGATCGGCGAGGCGCCCTTTTCGTCGGAGACCCAGTCGCGGTCGGGATCCCAGAAGGGCCCCTTCTCAAGGATGACGATCCGCCAGCCGGCGCGCGCGAGGCGCTGGGCGAGCGTCACGCCGCCCGCCCCGGCGCCGACGACCAGGAGGTCGACGGACTCGCTGCGGCCGTAGCGCGCCATCCGCTCGAGGTTCTGCAGGCCGCGCTTGTGCGGATCGAGCAACCAGGCCGAGTCGTTGTCGGCCGGCATCCGCGGCGCTCCCTTGACGAGGCTTCCGAACAGCTTCATGTGCGCGGCGGGGGCTCGGGTCGTCCGCTCACGGGATCGACGTCGACGGCCTCCTTGCCCTCCCAGGGCTCGCGCTCGCCGTCCTGCAGCTGCGGGCTGCCGAAGCGGCTGTACCCGCGCGGATACGCGGGTCCGCCGAAGCCGATCTCGTTCCACGCCCAGGGATGGGAGTAGAAGCATGTGAGCACGACGCGCATGACGAGGCTGAACGCGTGCTCGACGTTCAGCTCCTCCCAGGCGCCGCCCGAGAGCTCGCCCGAGGAGAAGTCCTCGATGATCGCCGTGGCTGTCTCGGTGTCGGCCGCGGCGAACGTCGCCGCGCCCGAGCGCCGCTCGGCCTCCTCGTCGAGACCGCGGGCGACGAGCCTCCACGCGTCGCGGTCGTCGGGCATGTCCGCGTACTGGTAGCCGTCGAGCTCGCCCTGGGCGTACTTCTCGTCGACGAAGTTGAACACCGGGATCCGGGGCTCCGCGTCCTGGCCGGTGAGCAGGTCGCAGAGCGCCGTCAGCGTCGCCGCCTCGCGGGGATTGAAGAAGCTGATCTCGGGGACCTCGTGGACGCGCGCGAGCACCATCCTGCGGGTGACGGGATCCCAGTGGTCGGCCTGCTCCAGCACGTCGTAGTCCGGGTAGCGGCCGTGCATCTGGGGCGTCGTCCCACGGCGCTGCCGCGGCAGGCGCGGATCGTCGGGCGCGACGCTCACCGACCGATCATCCACGTACTTGCGAAGCCGACCACTTCGGTCACCGCTCCCGTTGCACGATCGCCGCGAGCATCGCCAGCGCGCCGACGAGGATCAGCGACCCGGGCGCGAGCAGCGGCGGCCCCATGACGAAGTTGTACGTCGGCTCCTTGAACCCCCCGGGCTTGCGGCCGACGCCGCGCAGGTGGGTGTAGGTCCCGATCGAACCGTTGAGCGCATACAGCGCGCCGGTCGCCGGCAGCACCGTCCGCGCCGCCCGCGGCGAGGCCACTCCGGCCAGCCCCGCGGCGCTCATCAGCGGGCTCGTGGCGATCGGACTCCACATCCACGGATCCCCGAACGACCCCTTGTAGTGCTCGAGGTACATCTCCAGGCCGAGCGGCAGTCCGCTGAGCGCGGTCGTCGCCGCGAGCGTCTTCTGCATCCGCCCGGCGCGCAGGTTCCAGAGCCAGCGGGTGAGGCCTCGCTGGGGGGGACGGCGGCGCAGGTTCATCGTCCGACTCGCTGCCCGCTTCACGCCGCCGTCAAACAGCGCACCGTGGTCGGGCCGGACCGCTTCCACGGTGCCGGCTTCAGCGCCCGGGCCCGCCGTCGCCCGCGCGCCCGTGTGCGCGCGCGTGACTCAGCGCAGGCTGAACTGCCGGGAGGCCTCGAGCAGCCGCTCGGCGGTCCTGGCGAGGTCCTCCAGCGAGGCGGTGAGCTCCTGCGATTGGGCGCTGCTCTGTTGTGCGGAGGATGACATCTGCTGCGCCGAGGCCGAGGACTGCTCGGCGACCGCGGCGATCTCCGTCGAGGTGCCGGACATCTCGGAGACCCGGTCGGAAATCGCGGTGATCGCGTCGCCGATCTCGACGAACGCCTCGTGTGCGCTCTCCGAGCTCTCGACGCCGCGGTGCGCGAGCTCGGCCGCCTCGTGCACGAGCCCGACGACGCGCGCGATCCCCTGCTGGATCTCCTCGACGAGCTCGCCGATCGTCGAGGCCGAGCCCGCGGACTTCTCGGCGAGCTTCCGGACCTCCTCGGCGACGACCGCGAAGCCGGCGCCGTGCTCACCGGCGCGGGCGGCCTCGATCGCCGCGTTGAGCGCGAGCAGGTTCGTCTGGTCGGCGATCCCGGTGATCGTCTGCAGGATCCCGCCGATCTCCCCGGACTTGCGCGCGAGCTCCTCGATTCCGACCTGGGCCTCCTCGCCGGAGTCGCGGACGCGCCGCATCACCTCGTTCGACGTCTTGACGGCCTCGATGCCGTGGGCCCCGAGCTCCTGTCCGCGGGCGGTCGCGGCCGATACCTCGGCGGAAAGCTCGCGGCTACGCTGCAGCATCTCCGCCTGGCGCTCGGCACCGTCGGCGACCTGGGCGCTCGCCACGGCGATGCCCGCCATCGCGTCCGTCGTCTGCATGATGTTCTCCTGCAGCTGACCGAACACGCCGTGCACGCCCTGCGAGGAGTCGATGAACAGGCCGAGCGAGTCGTGCACCGCGGCCTTCAGGCTCGGCCCGCAGTCCGACAGGTCATGTGTCGGGTCCGCGTCCCGGCTGACGCGAAGGTCGACCCCGATCGACGCGTACTGGTCGTAGTAGAAGGCGTCGGTGATCGCCTGCAGGTCGTAGTTGAAGACGATCGCGATCGCCCGCTCGGCCGCGGCGAGCAGCTCGAGGTCGAGGGGGGCCTGGTTCCGGCGACCGCCGAACCGTGCGGTCGGGATCCGAGCGAACTCGGGCGGGGTGGCGCGCAGCGCGTGTCGGACGGCGTCCATGAACGCCGGGTAGCTGCCGAGGTACCACTTGAGCGGCAGGTTGATCCGGCTGTGGAGCGCGCCGACCTCGAGCAGCGCGCCGAAGTAGGCGACGCCGAAGGGCTCCGGACCGGCCGGCTCGGCGAAGATCGCGCGCCAGTGGGCGGCCTGCGCCTTCTGCCAGCCGGCCCGGAGATCCGAGAGCCCGATCGGCTTACCCTCGACGTGGCGGCGGAAGAAGCGGGCGGTCGCGCTGAACTCGAAGTGGTGGCGCGTGAGCTCCTCGGCCACCGTGTCCGCGACCTCCTCAGCCCACGGCGCCAGCCGGGCGAGCAGCGCGAGCACGTCGTCATCGAGGCCGATGAACCGCCGGCGGAGCGCGAGGTTCTCCGGTGTCAGGTGATGGAGCTCGGCGAGTGAGGGGGCGGGGGATGGGGACATGGCGGCACGGACCCCGATGTCGGCGTTGTCGGTCCCGGTTCGTATCGACTGAGTGGTCCGCGCCCTTGAGCGGGGTGGACGGATGTCCGCGCGGGCGGGCGGCGACCCCGAGCGCAATCGCTGTCCGATCCGAACCACGATCCGCTCCAAGACGCCGCCGGGCGTCAGATCATCGTGTAGCCGCCGCTCACCGAGAGCGTCTGGCCGGTCACGTACGAGGCGCGGTCGGAGGCGAGCAGCAGCACCGGCCCGACGAGGTCCTCCGGGGTGCCGAGCCGCCGCAGCGGATAGCCGCGCGCGATCTTCGCAAGCGTCTCCTCGGAGAACTGCGCGCCCTGCTCGGCGGTCCAGATCGAGCCCTCGCCGGAGGTCTCGGGGCGGCCGGGCGTGAACCCGGGGCAGACGACGTTGAGCGTGATGTTGTGCTTGCCGACCTCCTTGGCGATCGCCTTCGACATCGCGATCACGCCCGCCTTCGTGCCCGAGTAGACGGCCTCGCGCCACTCCCCGATGCGTCCGGCGTCGGAGCCGATCGAGACGATCCGCCCGTAACCGCGTTCGACCATCGCGTCGAGCACCGCCCGCGTGCAGTTGATGAACCCCCAGAGGTCGATCGCGATCTCCCGCTCCCATTCCTCGCGGGGCTTGTCGCGGAACAGCCGGTCGACCGTCCAGCCTGCGCAGTTGACGAGCACGTCGATCACGCCGTGCTCGGCGAGCGTCGCCTCGACGGTCGCCTCGACGTTCGCCGCGTCGCTGACGTCGGTGCGTCGCACGGAGACGCTCCCGTCGGGCGCTTCGGCACGAACGCGCTCGGCCTGGGCCTCGTCGATGTCCGCGATCGTCACGTGCGCGCCCTCCTGCGCGAACGCCAGCGACAGCGTGCGGCCGATGTTCGAGGCGCCGCCGGTGATGAGAACGCTGCGGCCCGCGAGCCCTAGGTCCACGGCGCGCTCCGCCGCTCGATCGCGGACAGGATGTGGTCGCGGATGCTCTCAAGGCGCTCGAGCCGGCCGCCGCCCATGAGCGGGAAGATGAGCGTGTCGACGCCGGTGTCGAGCAGCGCCCGCACGCGCGCCCGACACTCCTCGGGCGAGCCCGCGACCGCGAGCGTGCGCACGAGCTCGTCGCTCACCGTCGCCTGATGGCCGGCGCGAGTCGAGAGATGCTCGCCGTAGTCGTAGTCGGCCTTCGCACGCGCGAGCTCCTCGGCGAATGGCTCGAGGCTCTCCGGCAACTCGACCGCGTCCGCCTGCAGGCGCGCCTGGGCGCTCGCCCACGAGCGGACGTCGCGGAGCGCCCGCTCGGGGTCCTCGCTCATCGAGAGCGTCGTGATGAAGCCGATCGTGATCTCCGAGCGGTCACGGCCGCCGCGCTCAAGGCCCTCCTCGATCCAGCGAAGCTGGCGGGCGAGCAGGTCGGGCTGCGCCGGGCCCATGACGATCGCGCCGTCGGCCAGCTCGCCGGCGAGGCGGCACATCCGCGGCTGGCTCACCGCGAGGTGGACGGGCGTGCTCGGCGCCGACTGCGCAAGCTCGTACTGCCGCTCCTCCCATGTCCCGGGGCGACCGTTCAGCGTCGCGCGGAAGAACGCGATCGCCTCGCGCACCTCGGCGACCTTCGACGGTGTGCGGCCGAGACCGTAGACGGCCGAGTCGCCCGCGCCGAGCCCGAGCGCGGCCCGGCCCCCGCTCAGCTCGGATATGGCGGCGATCGCGTTCGCGGTGACCGTCGGGTGGCGGGTGTGCAGGTTCGTGACGCCGGTCCCGAGCCTCATCCGCTCGGTGCCGAGGGCCGCGAGCGTGAGCCCCGCGTACACGTCCTTCATCGCCAGCTGCGAGTCGATCAGCCACATCTCCGAGACCCCGCCCCGCTCGAGCTCGCCGCAGAACCGCATCCAGTCGCGCAGCGACTCGCGGGGGCTGATGCCGATGCTGATCGAGATCGACACGGCGCTCAGGCTCCCGCGGCCTCGGTGATCCGGCGGATCGCCTCGGCGGTCTCGTCGGGCCGCTCGACCGGGAGCGGATGGCCGGCGCCGGGGAGGACCTCGATGCCGCTGCCTCCGATCCGCTCGGCGATGATCTCGGCGGCGCGCGGCGGGCAGTGCTGGTCCACCTCACCGGCGACGATCGTCGTCGGCGCGGCGATGCGGTGCAGCTCGCCGTCGAGCGGACGCTCGCGCAGGCCGGCCATCGCCCGGCAGGCGTTCGCGTAGCCGCGCGGGTCGTGGGTGGAGGCCCGGCGGATGTGCAGGCCGGCCGCGGTCTCCTCGGGCCGGGCGCGGTAGACGTCGGCGGTGTCGCGGTCGAGCGTGTCGCGCAGGCGCTCGTCATGCGCCTCGACGAGCGCCGCGCGCTCCAGGTACCAGTTCTGGGCGGCGCTGTTCACGCGGCTCGAGGTGGCGATCAGCGCGAGCGCCGCCACCCGCTCGGGGGCGTCGATCGCGGCCCGCATCGCGATCGTGCCGCCGAGCGAGAACCCGGCGAGCGTGCAGCGCTCAAGCGAGAGCGCGTCGCACAGCGCGAGCAGGTCGCCGCCGAGCTGGGTGAGTGTGCCCTCGGGCTCCCCGAGCGTGCTCTGGCCGTGACCCCGCAGGTCGTAGAGGATCACCCGGTGATCGAGCATCAACCGGCCGGCGACCCGTCGCCAGGCGCGGTGATCGTCGGCGAGTCCGTGGACGAGCACGACCGGCGGGCCGATGCCGACGTCGTGCCAGGCGGTCTCGATGTCGCCGGTCCGCGTTCTCATGCGCGCTCCTCCGGGTCGCGTGTCTCGAGCGAGCGGCGGAGCGCCGCCCGGTCCACCTTGCCGGTCGGGCCGAGCGGCAGCGCCTGCACCCGCTCGATCCGCTCGGGCCACTTGTGGCGCGTGAGCCCGCGCTCGCGCAGGAAGGCGGTGAGCTCCGGGAGGGCGACCGGCCCGTGCCCGTCGGCGGGCACGAGGAACGCGACCGCGCGCTCGCCGAGATCGGGGTCGGGGCAGCCGACGACGCAGGCGTCGCCGATCGCGGGATGCTCACGGAGCAGCGCCTCGACCTCGAGCGGGTTGATGTTGTTGCCGCCGCGGATGATCGTGTCCTTGATCCGGCCGGTGACGTGCAGGTAGCCGTCGGCGTCGAGGAAGCCGAGGTCGCCGAAGTGCGCCCACCCGTCAGGGCCGTGGGGGCCGGCGGCCTCGCCCCAGTAGCGCTCCTGGACGAGCGGGCCGCGCATGCAGATCTCGCCGGTCTCGCCGGGGGGGACGGGGGTGCCGTCGGCGTCGACGATCCGCAGCTCGGCGGCGTCGTGCGGGCGGCCGACCGTCGTGTGGCGCTTCTCGGCCGGATCCTCGGGGTCGGGGACGGCGAGCTGGCCGATATCCATCGCCCCGTAGAAGCTCCCGATCGGGGCGCCGGTCCGGGTCTCCCAGTCGCGCGCGACCGCGGGCGGCAGCGGCGCGCCCGCCGACACGGTGAGCCGCAGCCGCGGCAGCGACTCCGGGTCGAATGCGGGGCTGTGCAGGAGCCGCCCGATCATCGTCGGCACGCCGCCGAGGATCGTCGCCTCGCTCTCGGCGGCGATCCGCAGCGCCGTCTCGGCGTCGAAGCGGCGCGGCCCGAGCATGACGAGCGTCGCCCCCCGGCGCAGCGCGTACAGGCACATCTCGCCGGCGCCCTGGGTGATCGGCGACATCGGGAACATCCGGTCGCCGGCCTCGATGCGCAGCCGGCCGGTGAACCCCTCGAACGTGAGCTGCTTCAGGCGGGCGCTCAGCGACGCGAGCTTCGGCAGGCCCGTCGTGCCGGATGTGAGCGCGATCTGGACGATGCGGTCGGGGTCGACGGGCACGCGGGCGGGCGCCGTGGTGTCGGTGGCGCTCCCCGCGGCGAGGTCGGCGGCCTGCAGCAACGCGGGCGGCTCGCCCGGCAGCGCGGCGGCCGTGTCCGCGATCTCCCGCCCGGCCTCGGAGTCGTCGGTGACGAGCAGCCGGGCGCCCGAGCGTTCGAGCATCGCCGCGAGCTCCCGGCGGCCGATCCCGAGCGGGAGCGGGAACAGCACGGCGCCGGTCGACGGAACGGCGATCTCAAGTGCGACGTAGAGCGCGACGTTCGGCAGGGCGACGGCGACGACCTCCCCGGGCGTCACGCCGTGCCGGTCGAGTCGGGCCATGAGCGCGTGGACCCGGTCGCACAGGGCGGCGAACGAGAGCTCCGCGCCCTCCTCCCAGATCGCCGGCGCGTTCGGCCCGCGGACGGCGTGGTGCTCCAGGTAGCTGAGCGGGTCGAACCGCCGGGGCGGGGGCGCCCTGTGTGCGGTCGCCGCACCGGCCGCCGGCGCCGCACCGGCCGCCGGCACCGCGGCGGTCGGGGGCGCCGCGCCCGGCGCCACCGATTTGCGAGAAAAGTGCCCTCCTGGGGCCAACCTGTCGACGGGCGCCTCGCTCATCGCGTGTGCCGACCCTACGGCGCGCCCGGGCCAGGGCAAGACGAAATCGTGATTCGCCCATAGCCTGCGCCTATCTGCGGGCGCCGCGGCGCGTGCGGATGCCGTACCGTGCGGCGCGATGGAGCCGCTGCTGATCGACGAGCGCGACGGCGTCGTCACGCTGTCGCTCAACCGCCCCGAGCGTCGCAACGCGATCGACGCCCGCCTCGCCGCGCGGTTGCGTGCGGCGTTCGCCGCGCACGCTGACGCGCGCGGGGTCGTGCTCCGCTCGGCTCAGGCCGGGATGTTCTGCGCCGGCGCAGACCTCGGCGTGCCGGACACCGAGCGCGCCGCGGTGAGCCGCGAGCTGTACGCGCTCTACGGCGAGATGGTCGCGCTCCCCGCGCCGATCGTCGCCGCGCTCGACGGCCCGGCGGTCGGCGGCGGCGCTCAGCTCGCGATCGCCTGTGACCTGCGGGTCGCGGGCCCGGGGGCGTTCGTTCGCTTCCTCGGCCCGGGCCATGGGCTCGCCGTCGGCGCCTGGGCGCTCCCGGCGCTCGTCGGCCGCGGGCGGACGCTCGACCTGTGCCTCACCGGGCGCTCCGTCGAGCCCGAGGAGGCGCTGCGGATCGGGCTCGTCGACCGGCTCGCCGAGGACGCGAGCGCCGCCGCCACGGAGCTCGCCGCCGCGCTCGCCGCTCTCGACCCGGACGCCGTCGCGCGCGTGAAGGCGGTCGCCGCCCGCGCGCTCACCGACGGCGCCGGGGCGGCGCTCACGCTCGAGGCCGAGGGCAACGCGCGCTGGCACGGCGGCGCGCTGGGGCTGCGCCGGCCCGGATGACGCTCCGCCAGCTCGAGTACCTCGTCGCGATCGCGGAGACCGGCTCGTTCACGCTCGCCGCCGCGCGCCTCCACGTCTCCCAGCCGACGCTCTCCCAGCAGATCCGCACGCTTGAGCTGGAGGCCGGGGTGGAGCTGATCGAGCGCCTCTCCCGCGGGGTGCGGCTCACCCCGGCGGGGCGCGCGATGTACGCGGAGGCGCAGGCGACGCTCGCCTCGGCGCGCCGGGCGCTTGAGAGCGGCCGGCGGGCGGCGGCGCAGGAGCCGGAGCCGCTCACGCTGGCAACGGTGCGCTCGCTCGCCGCGGCCGTGCTCCCGGTGACGATCAAGCGCTGGCACGAGCGCCATCCCGAGACGTCGGTGCGGATGCTCGAGTTCGCCAGCCGCGTCCACGTCGCCGCCGCCGTGCGCGAGGGCCGCGCCGACCTCGGCATCGGCCCGCTCCCCGAGGAGTGGCCGGGCGCGCGGATCGAGCTCGGGTGGGAGCAGCTCGTGCTCGTCCTGCCGCCGACCGATCCGGTCGCAAGGACGACCGGCGACGTGCGGCTGGAGGCGCTCGCCGGCCGCGATTGGGTGCTCTACGAGGCCGGCCACGGCCTCGGCGACCAGGCGCTCGCCGCCTGCCGGGCGGCCGGCTTCGAGCCCCAGGCGGCCGTCCAGACTGCCTCGGTGGAGGTGGCCGCGCGGCTGGCGGCCGCGGGGATCGGCCCGGCGCTCGTCCCGATCAAGAACGTTCCCGGCGACCTGCTCCAGAACGTGCGCTGGATCGACCCGCCGGTGACCTGGCGCGTCTGGGCCTACACGGTCGCCGACGCGTTCAGCCGGCCGGCCGCGGCATTCACCCGGATCCTCGTCGAGGGCCCCTGGCAGCGCCGCTCCGACGCCGCCCCGTGAGCGAGCGGGTTCCTCGCAGAATCCGGGCTCACCGGCCGGCGCGTGGGTCCTTACTCCGCCAGCCGGGCGACCGCGGCGAGCACGGTGTCCTCGTCGCGCGCCGCGAGCTGCACGCCGACGCCGTCGACCGGTACGACGGCGCCCGCCAGCCCGGCGGCGTTCATCGGCGCGAGCAGCCGGCCGAGCCGTCCGAGGATCTGCTCGTTCCTCGCCGTCCGCGGCGGCGGCGGCCCGGGGAGCGCGGGCAGCACGAGCACGGCGCCCTCCTCGACGGCGGCGTGCAGCGCGCGTCCGAGCGCCGTGAGCCGGGCGCGTGCGGCGGCGACCTCGGCGGCCGGCCGCCGTTCGTTCTCCGCGTGCCAGCCGGCGAGCTCCTCGCCGATCGCGTGATCGGGGTCGCGCGCCGGGTAGAGGCCGGCGCGGCGGTGGGCGGACAGCGACTCCGCGCCGATGACGGCCGATCGTGGCAGGCCCCAGTCCCGGAACGGCTCGACCGACACGGGGCGCGTCGGCAGCCCGAGCCGCTCGACGGCGGTCGCCGCCGCGGACAGCTCGGCCGCCTCGACCCGACCGAGCGTCGCCTCCTCGCAGACGAGCGCCGCCGAGAGCGATCGGGGCTCCGGCTCCCGCCCCGACAACGCGTGCCAGGCGAGGGCGAGGTCGCCCGGCTCGCGGACGAGCACGCCGAGCGTGTCGAAGCTCTCGCTGAGCGGCATCACCCCGTCCATCGGGAGCCGGCCGGCGCGGCCGTTCAGCCCGCAGATCCCGCAGCAGGCGGCGGGGATGCGCACGCTTCCGGCGGTGTCGGTGCCGAGCGCGAGCGGAACCGCCCCCGCCGCGACCGCCGCGGCCGAGCCGCCGCTCGAGCCGCCGGCGATCGCCTCCGGGTGCCGCGGATTGCGAATGCCCGGGGTGATGACGCCGGCCGCGAGCTCATGCGTGGCGGTCTTCCCGACCGGGATCGCGCCCCGCGCCCGCAGTCCGGCGACGACCGCGGCGTCGGCCCGCGCGGGCGGCGCGTCGTGCAGCGCGCGGGTGCCGGCGCGGGTCGGCAGCCCGGCGACGTCGGCGAGGTCCTTGACGGCGAGCGGCACGCCGTGGAGCGGGCCCGGCTGGGGCTCACGTGCCCGCCGGCGCGCCGTGTCAGGATCGACGACGACGAACGCGCCGAGATCGCGCGTGGCCTCGATCCGCCGCAGGCACGCCTCGAGGAGCTCGCTCGGCGTGATCTCCCGCGAGCGCAGCCGCGCGACGGTCTCGCGCAGCGAGAGGTCGGCGAGTCCGGCATCCATGAGAGCGGGCAGCCTACCCGTGCGCGGCAGGGCACCCGGGTGCGGCACGGCACGGCACGGCCCAACGGGCATAGACCTGATCTATGGGGCGATAGCGACCCGGTGTTGGCGCGCGCGCGAAGGCGCGGTTACCGTCGGCGGTGGCCGTGTCGCGAATCGGCGTGAGCATCGAGATCAACGGCGACGTGTTCGAGCGCGAGATCGAACCGCGCCTGCTGCTCTCGGACTTCATCCGCCACGAGGCGGGCCTCACCGGCACCCACGTCGGTTGCGAGCACGGCGTGTGCGGCGCCTGCACGGTGCAGCTCGACGGCGAGCCGATCCGCTCCTGCCTGATGCTCGCCGTCCAGGCGAACGGCCGCCGGCTGCGCACGGTCGAGGGGCTCGCCGCGCCCGACGGCCCGCTGCACCCGCTCCAGCAGGCGTTCCACGAGACCCACGCGCTCCAGTGCGGGTTCTGCACGCCCGGGTTCCTGATGGCGATCGAGCCGCTGCTGCCCGACGTCGGCGGGCTCGACGACCGGCGGCTGCGCGAGCTGCTCGCCGGCAACCTGTGCCGCTGCACCGGCTACGAGTCGATCGTGAACGCGGTCCGGCTCGCCCACGAGCGGCTGTTCGGGGCGGGCGGCCCTCGATGAAGCCGGCGCCGTTCGACTACCTCGCGCCGACGAGCGTCGAGGAGACGCTCGAGCTGCTCGCCGCCCGCGGGGAGGAGGGCAAGCTGTTGGCCGGCGGCCAGAGCCTCGTGCCGATGCTCAACTTCCGGCTCGCGCAGCCGGAGGCGCTGATCGACATCAACCACGTCGCCGAGCTGGCGTACGTCGCGCGGCGCGACGGCGCGCTTCACATCGGGGCGCTCACCCGGCACGCCGAGCTCGAGCGCTCGACGCTCGTCGCCGAGCACTGGCCACTGCTCACCGAGGCGCTGCGCTGGCTCGCCCACCCGCCGATCCGCAACCGCGGGACGGTCGGCGGCTCTGTCGCCCACGCCGACCCTGCCGCCGAGCTGCCGGTCGCGCTCACCGCGCTCGACGCGCGCTTCGTCGTGCGCTCGCGCCGGGGGCAGCGGTCCCTCGCCCCCGACGAGATGTTCGTCGGCCCGCTCCAGCCCGGGCTCGAGCCCGACGAGTTGCTCGTCGAGATTCGCGTGCCGGCGCTCGCCCGGCCGTTCGGCTGCGCCTTCGTCGAGCAGGCGCGCCGCCACGGCGATTTCGCGCTCGGCGGCGTCGCGGTCGCGCTCGGCCGCGACGGCGACCGCTGCCGCGAGGACGGAGCCCGCGTCGTCCTGCTCGGCGCCGGCCCGGGGCCCCGCCGGGCGCCGGAGGCGGAGGCGCTGCTTGCGAGCCGACCGGTCGACGAGGACGCCGCCCGCGCCGCCGGCGAGGCGGCCGCGCGCGCCGCCGACCCGCCGACCGACCCGCACGCCGACGCCGGCTACCGTCGCGCGCTCATCGCCACGCTCACGCGACGCGCCGTGCTCCGCGCCTGGGAACGGACGTGAGCGACGCCGCCACGGCCCGTCCGGGCGATGGGAACGCCCCAGGCGGTGCGGTCGCCCCGGGCGATGCGAACTCCCCGGGCGATGCGGTCGCCCTGGGCGATGCGAACGCCCCAGGCGGTGCGGGCACCTCGCGCGACGGGCGCGACCCGCTCGTCGGCCGCCCGGTCGCCCGCCGCGAGGACCGCCGGCTCCTCACCGGCGCCGCCGAATTCGTCGACGACCTGCCCGCCGCGGGCGCCCTCCACGTCGCGTTCGTTCGCAGCCCATATGCGAGCGCTCGCATCGCCTCGATCGACGCGGAGCCGGCCCGGTCACTGCCCGGAGTCGCGTGCGTCGTCGACGGCGCCGATCTGGGCCTCGGCCCGCTCCGCACGCCGGTCACGGCGCCGAGCAGCCACCCGCCGCCGCGGCCGCTGCTCGCCGACGGAGTCGTCCGCTTCGCCGGCGAGCCGGTGGCGGCGGTCGTCGCCGAGACCCCGTATCTCGCCGAGGACGGGGCCGAGCTCGTCGCGGTCGACTACGAGCCGCTGCCCGTCGTCGCGGACCCTCGGGCGGCGCTCGCCCCCGACGCGCCGCACCTCCACGCCGACCACGACAACGCGCTCTACGACGTGACGTTCGACTCGGGCGGCGTCGACGAGGCGTTCGCCGCCGCGGCGGTCGTGATCGAGCGCGAGCTTCGCCACCCGCGGCTGTCCGCCTCCCCGATCGAGGCCCGGGGCGTGCTCGCGCGGCCGGACGGCGACGGCGTCTGTGTCTGGTCCTCGACGCAGGTCCCGCACGCGCTCGCCCGGGTGCTCGCCGCGCTGCTCGACCTGCCCGAGCGCGCTGTCCGTGTGCGGTGCCCGGACATCGGCGGCGCGTTCGGCGTCAAGGCACACGTCTACCCCGAGGAGATCGTCGTCGCGGCGCTCGCCCACCGGCTCGGGCGGCCGGTGAAGTGGATCGAGGACCGCGCCGAGAACCTGCTCGCCGCCTCGCATGCGCGGGACCAGATCGTCACCGTGCGCGCCGCCGCCGATGCGGACGGGCGCCTGCTTGCGCTCGACGCCGACGTGCTCTGCGACACCGGCGCCTACGGCGTCCATCCCCACGGGCACATCCTGGAGGCGCTCGGCACGCCCGCGATGCTCCAGGGGCCCTACCGGCTGCCGCACTACCGCTACCGCGCCCGCGCCGTCGCGACCCACAAGGCGCCCGAGGGCGCCTACCGCGGGGTCGGCCTGCCGGTGTCCGCGTTCGTCCACGAGCGGCTGATGGACATCCTCGCGGCCGAGCTGTCGCTCGACCGCGCCGAGATCCGCCGGCGCAACCTGATCGCCGCCGAGGAACTGCCGCTCATGACGCACACCGGCCAGCGCTACGACTCGGGCGACTACACGGCCGCCCTCGGGCAGGCGCTCGCGGCGATCGACTACCCCTCGTTCCCCGACCGGCGGCGACGGGCGCGGGCCGAGGGACGGCTGCTCGGCCTCGGCGTCGCCTGCTACGTCGAGTACACGGGCGTCAACCGCCACGTCTACCAGGGTCGCGGCATGGTCGCGATCCCGGGCGTCGACGGCGCCCACGTCGCGCTCGGCGAGGACGGCGGGGTGTCGGTGTGGACGACGCTGCCCGCGATCGGCCAGGGCACCGAGACGACATTCGCCCAGCTCGTCGCCGACGAGCTCGGTCTCGAGCTCGAGCGGGTACGAATCGAGCGACCGGACACCTCGGTCGGGCCGCTCACCGGCACCGGCACATTCGCCAGCCGCAGCGCGATCCTCGGTTCCGGCGCACTGCTCGAGGCGGCCGGGGTGCTGCGGGAGCGGATGCTCGCGGACGCGGCCGCGCTGCTGGAGGCGGCCGTCGCCGATCTGCGCCTGCGTCACGGCGCCGTGTACGTCGCCGGCGCGCCGCAGGCGCGGGTCTCGGCGGCGGAGCTGTTGCGCGCCGCCGGGGACCCCGACCGCTACCGGGTCTCGGCCGAGTTCGACTCCGAGGCGGTCGCCTACCCGTACGCGACCCACGCGTGCGAGGTCGAGGTCGACCCCGAGACGGGCGTCGTGTCGATCGCCCGCTACGTGATCGCCGAGGACTGCGGCCGGGTCATCAACCCGCAGATCGTCGAGGGGCAGATCGCGGGCGCGAGCGCGCAGGGGATCGGCGGTGCGCTGCTCGAAGCGCTCGTCTACTCCGAGGATGGCCAGCTCGTGAGCGGGTCGTTCATGGACTACCTGCTGCCGACCGCCGCCGAGCTCCCGCGGTTCGAGATCCACCACCTGCAGACGCCGGCGCCCGGCAACCCGATGGGCGCCAAGGGGGTGGGGGAGGGCGGAACGCTCGGCCCCCCGGGCGCGATCGCGAACGCGGTCTCGGACGCGCTGTCGGCGGAGTTCAACGAGCTGCCGCTGCTCCCGGGCCGCGTCGCGGCACGGCTCCCCGACGGCGCCGAGGCGGAGGCGGACGCCGCTCATCCCCGGCCGGCGGCGGCCGGGTCGTGAGCCTGTGCCTACCGGAGCATCCGCGGATCGACGGAGAGGTCGTACATCTGCACGTCGCCGCCCGTATCCGTGGCCTCGAACAGGAACTGGACCTGCTGCCAGCCGGCGAGGTTGCCGGGGTGGATCTGGACCGGCTGCGAGAGCGTGAACCCGGAGCCGCCACCCTTGACGACCCCCGAGAGCTGCAACTGCTTGTTCGGCTGGTTCGCCGCGTAGAACACGACGGCGCCGAGCCGCGCGCCGCGGCCCGTGGCGAGCATCGTGCGCGCGGTCGGGTCGTCCGGGGCGACGCACATCGGGGGCTGACCGCCCAGCCGCCGATCGCCAGATCGAGCACCGAGCCGGTCTGGCCGTCCGCGAGCGTGGCGGTCTCGATCGAGCCGCCGCCGAGCGACCAGCCGGCGCCGTCGAAGTTGTCATCGGACTCGCCGGGCGCGAGCGTGTACTCGTTCTCGTCGCCCAGGGCGAGGAGCGGCTGGCTGAAGCGCGGGCGCGACGCAGCTCGACGTGTCGACGACGGTGTTGAGGGCCGAGCCGACGGTCGTGTCGAGGCTCTGCACCGTCGCGGACTTCGCGAGCGCCGGCGTCGCGGCGATCGCCGAGGCGGCGAGCGCGAGGACCGTCGACCGGCCGACGATGCGGGGAATGGGGTTGCGGAACATCTCTCTGGTCCCCTTCCGTCGTGTGCGCTGTGGGTGGCGGCGATGTCGGGGATGAACGTGTAGTCGCCGTTCCTGTCGTACGGCAGGCGGATGAGGATCCATGGCGTCGGCGAGGAGCTCTGGTCCACGCCGATCATCGGCGGCACCGTCGAGGGCCCGGGGCTGCGCGGCGACGTCGTGTCCGGGGGCGGCGACTGGTCGATCACCCGCGGCGAGGCGACCGAGCTCGACGCCCGCTGCCTGCTCCGCGCCGACGACGGCGCGCTAAATGAGGTGCCGGGAACCTTTGTCCTCGTCAGGACGACAAACCTTCCCCGCAGCGCTTCGGCCGGCTGACGTGTCAACCCAACGGGTCGACGTACTGATCGTGGGCGCCGGGCTCATGGGGGCGGGAATCCCCCGGCTGCTGCGGGAGGCGCAGCCGGGCGGCGCGGATCCTGATGGTCGATGCGGGCGTCAGCATCGGGTCGGTGCGTGGCCAGCACATGCACGACGCGTCGAGCCCGAGGTCTGGGCGCTCGACAACGAGCGAACGTCGACCCTCACGGTCAAGGTGCAGCGGTTCGCGCTGCGTGCCGCGTTCGAACGATTGGACGGCTGAGCGGCGGTTGACGGTCGCCGGCTGGACGGGCCGCTATGGCAGCGACTCGCAGAACGCGCGGATTGCGTCGACCACCTCGGCGGGTGTGTCGAGGTGCGGGCTGTGGCCCCCCGGCACCACCAACGGTCGCGCCGACGCCCCGATCGCGGCGCAGATCCGCTCGACCTGCGCGAGCGTGCCGTAGGGGTCCTCGCGTCCCTGGATGACGAGCGCGGGCGCATCGATCGCCGCGGCCTCGGCGTCGAGCGTCCAGGTTCGGAACCCCGCGTCGAGCCACACGTTGCACCATCCCCAGAAGGCGGCGTCGGGGTCGTCGTGGTGGCGGGCGAGCCGGGCGCGCAGGTCGCCGCGCACGTAGCGCTCGCGGGTCTCCTTGATCGCGCGGATGCAGACATCCTCCACGAACACGTGAGCGGCGAGCGTGACGATGCCCGTCACCGGCGCCTCGCCGGCGTGGATGAGGGCGATCGAGCCGCCGTCGCTGTGGCCGACGAGCACGGGCTCGGCGACGTCGAGCTGTCGCATCAGCTCGGGGAGCACGACCCGCGCCTCTTCGTGGAAGAACGCCGGCGTGCGGGGGCGCACCGGCGACTCGGAGTGGCCGTGGCCATGCCGCGAGAACGCGATCGTGCGCCGGCCGGTGCGCCGGGCGAGCTCAGCCGGGAAATCCCGCCACAGCCCGATCGACCCAAGCCCCTCGTGCAGGAGAACGAGCGGACGGAGGGCCGGGTCGCCCGCCAGGTTGAGCACGTCGAGCCGGCGGCCTCCGATCGTGAGCGCGGTGGAACGCGCGATGCCCATCGACCAAGAGGCTACATTGAGACGACGACCGTCACGCGGCTGTCTCTGAGGCGAGCCCGTCGAGCGACGCGAAGTACTCCTGCGCGGCCGCATGCCAGAGCGCGTGGCGGCCGACGAACAGCTCGTGGGCGCGGGAGCGCGGCCAGCCGCGCGGCAGCAGCCGCTCGGGCAGGTCCGGGTCGAGGAACGGGAACCGGCGCCACTCGTGCACGAGCAGTGTCTGCGCCCGGAACACCGCCTCGGGCGTGCGCGGCTTCGCGCGCGCGAACCGCGCGATGAACTCCCGGTAGGTCGCGGCCACCGTGTCGAGGTCCCAGGCGCTCGAGATCAGCTTCTCGGGGTCGCCGATCGTCCCGAGCTCGGCCCGGAACGACTGCAGCTCGGCGGCCGGCTCGGCGTGGACGCTCGCCCGCAGCTCGTCCTCGCGCTCGGTGCGCGGGGAGAGCCACAGCCCGCCACCGAGCGAGCCGAACCCCGCCCACGCGAGCTGGGTGCGGAGCCGGTGGCGCACCTCTCGGCGCTGCTCCGGGACACGCAGCACGACGAGGAGCCAGTGCTCGTCCCACGCCCACGGCTCCCCGAAGCCGTAGATGCGCGCGGCGCCGGTGCGGAGCATCTCCGCCGCGCGCGCGGTGAGCGCGACGCGCGAGCGGCGCCCGTGGCGCTCGGTCGTCAGCCAGCCCGCGCTCGCGCTGCGCGCAAGCGCCTGGCGCGCCGCCTGGCTCTTGTATCCAAGCGTGCCGAGCGCCTGGATGAGCGTCTCCTGCCACACCGCGGAGCGCATGGGCAACACGTACTCGCCGAGGATCGTCAGCAGCACCGAGCGCGCCGCGGGCGGACCGACCGAGCGCCGGCGCAGCTGGTGGATCTCGTCGTTCACGGAGTTGAGCCTACCGGCGCCGGGAGCGGCGGCATGTGCGACGGACGCGGCGCGACGTGCGACGGGCGTGCGTTTGTCGTCAGCGGACTGTCACTGGCGCACCGTGCGCGCCCGCGGTCAGCGGACTGTCACCGACCGCGCCGCCGCGGCTGCCGCCTCGTGGTAGGCGAGGTAGCTCCGCTGGATGACGATCTGGTCGGCGAGGTGGCGCGCGTCGTGCCACACGCCCCAGATGAACGACGAGCCGCGGCGCGAGAGCCAGGGCAGCCCGAGGAAGTAGACGCCGGGCTCGGAGGAGACTCCGCGGCGGTGCCGGGGCGTGCCGTCCGGATGGAAGGCGTCGACCTGCAGCCAGCCGAAGTCGAGCGCGAATCCGGTCGCCCACACGATCGCGCCGACGCCCGCGTCGGCGAGGTCGAGCTCGAACAGCGGATCGGTCGCGGCCACCGGCGGCGGACCCGGCGCATGCGCCTCGGGCTCCTCGGGCAGGTCGAGCCCCATGCGCTCGACGTACGCGTCGGCCTCGCGGAGCAGGCCCAGGTAGTTCGCGTCGCCCTGCGCGATGTTCTGCGCGAGGTCGGGCGCGAAGCGCAGGACGCCCCGGCCGGGCTCGTAGCCGCTCGTGAGCCCGACGAGCGTCATGCCGCGCGCCTCCAGCTCGCGGAAGTCGACTGTCTCGCCGCCGTGCGCGCCGCTCACCGCGATCGTCACGTGCTCGGCGCCCTGCGGTGGGGTCTCGGCGTCCCACTTGCCGAGCACCCCGAGCCACCAGACGAAGTCGCGGCCGCGGTAGCGGCGCGGTGGGCGGTCGTGCGGGCCGACCGACAGGTAGACGCGGCGGCCGGATCGCAGGAGCTCGTCGGCGATCTGCACGCCCGAGGAGCCTGCCCCCACAACGAGCACCGCCCCGTCAGGGAGCTGGTCGGGGTTGCGGTAGTCGCTCGAGTGCAGCTGGAGCGGGCCGGCGTCGCCGGGGATGATCGGCGGGATCACGGGGCGCTGGAACGGCCCGGTCGCCGCCACGAGGTGGCGCGCCTCGATCGGCCCGTCCGAGGTTTCGACGCGGAGCTCCAGGCGACCCTCGGTCCGCTGCGCCGAGATCACCTCGACCCCGCAGCGGACCGGGGCGGCGATCCGCTCCGCGTACTGGACGAAGTAGTCGGCGACCTGGTCCTTGGTGGCGAACTCATCCGGGCCGAGGTCGGCGAACTCCATCGTCGGGAACCGGTCATGCCAGGCAGGGCCGTTCGCCACGAGCGAATCCCAGCGGCCGGTGCGCCAGCGCTCGGCGATGCGATCCCGCTCGAGGATCAGGTGCGGCACCCCGGCGGCGCTCAGGTGCTCGCTCATCGCCAGGCCGGCCTGGCCCCCGCCGACGATCAGCACCTCCACCGTTTCGCATGACATCTCGCGGCCACCCCGCTCGGGATCGATCTCTGTAGGTCTCGGCACGCCGCGGCGCGCATCCGCATGGTCGCGGGACGCCGGCCCATCGTCCAATCAGCTTCGCGACTCACTGCTTGCGATTTTCCGATGCAGCGCTCGAGCCGCGCGCCCGTCGTCGTTGGATCGCCTCACGCGATGCAGAGGACCGCGAGCTTGCACTCCCGGGCCGCCCGGCGGCCGCGGCCGCGGCACGCTGGCCGCCTGACCCGGGGAGACCACCCATCGGCGGGGAGTGCAATGAGCGCCGACGCACGCGCGGTCGTGGGAGCGCGCCGAGCGGACGTTCACCGTGTACGGGTCGGCGAAGCCGGGATCGAGGTCGAAGCCGGGATCGAGGTCGAGCCGGCAGTCGGCGCGCCGAGTCCGCGCCCCCCAGGTGGGCGGATCGCGTCGGTCGCACCGGCGCACACGCACAGCCGGCCGTGTATACGGCACGGATGCATCTGCTCATCCTCGGGGACCCGGGCACGCTGCCCGACGCGATCGTCAAGCGCGTGACGGACGCGGGCGGCCGCGCGCACGCCGCTTCGCCGCGGACCGACAGCGAGGCGAAGGCGGTGCTCACCGAGAACGGCTGGACGGCCGTCGTCGTCGTCACCCACGACGACGCGCGCGCATTGCGGCTCACGCTGCTCTGCGCCCACGTGCGGCCCGGCCTGCCGCTGTGGACGACGCTGTTCGACCGCACGATCGTCGGTCAGCTGCACAGCATCGTGCCGAGCGTCGGCATCCTCTCCCCGGCGGACCTGGCGGCGGACGCGCTGCTCGCCTGTTGCCTCGAGTCCGGCGCGGGGTCGGTGAGTCGCCGCCGCCGCGGGGTGCGACTCGTCGACGACGCGCTGCGGCTGCTCACGGCGGCCGGCGCGGGCCTGGTCCTCGTGCTCATCGTCGAGGTCGTGCTCGCGCTGGAGGCGCTTCACGAGCGCCTCGCGGACGCGATCTTCTCCAGCGCCCGCGTCGTGGCCACGATCACCGACTCGCAGGCGGCCGCCCATGGGCCCGACTGGTTCAAGCTCGTCTCGACGGTGACCGCGCTCGCCGCCGTGCTCCTCGTCGCGGTGTTCACCGCGGCGCTCGTGCGCCGCCTGAGCCGTCCGCGGCTCACCGCGCTCGTCGGCCGGCGGGCGGCGCCCGGGCGGCGGCACGTCGTGATGGTCGGCCTCGGTCAGGTCGGATTCCGGCTCGCCCAGCGCCTCATCGAGCGCTCGGTGCCGGTGCTCGCCGTCGAGCGCGACATCGCCGCGCCGTGCGTACGGATGGCGCGTCGCGCCGGGATACCGGTGGCGATCGCGGACGCCGAGGACCGTCAGACGCTCGAGCTGGCGGGCGTCCCGCGCGCCGCCGTCATCGCGGCGGTCACCTCCGACGACCTCGTCAACGTCGCGATCGGCCTCGCCGCCGCGCAGGTGGCGCCCGCTGTCCCGCTCGTGCTGCGGCTCGGCGACGGCGACGTCGCCGCCGAGACCGACTCGCTGCTGCACCTCGGGATGATCTGCGACGTGCACGATGTCGTCGCGGCCGCGGTCGCGCGCGACGTGCTCGGCGCCGCCGACCGGACGGCCACAGCCTGATTTCGGCGCGGCACTGTCATCCGGCACGGCCGAGCGCAGCATGAGAGTCCGATGAAGCCGGGCGCGCGTCTGTTCCCGCGCGCCCGCGCGCGGTATGGACGCTCCCCCGCCCATCGTCCCGCGAGGAGTGCGATGCCAGCTCAACCGATCACTCGCCGCCGGGCGCTCGCCCTCGGCGCAGGCGCCACCGCCGGATCCGTCCCGTACGCGCTCGCCGCGGAGATCCGCAGGGGCCTGGACAGGACCGACAGCGCCTCACGCCGGCGCGCGCCGGGGCCCCTCAGCGGCTTGCACCCGCCGAGGAGCCTCTTCGGCCGCGGACCTGGATCCGCAGGAGGCTGACGGCGGTGAGCGCGGCCGGCAGGAAGAACGCATCGGCCGCGGCGTGGAGCGCGAGCAGTCCGCCGCAGAACGCGCCGAGCCCGTAGAGGAGCCAGTCGAGCTCGGCGAGCCTGCGCAGGCGGCGCGTCCGCGCATCCTCGGCGGCGCCCCGGAAGCGGTCGCTCAGTCGCGCGAGCGCGCGGGTGAGGGTCCCCGTGACGTACGTCGTCGCGATCCCGCCGGCGCCGGCGGCGAGCACCGCCACGCTCTGCAGCCCCATCGCGAGCCCGGCGGCGCCGAGCATCACGTCGCCGGCCGCGGCCGACGGCCGTCCGCCGAGCGACCACCAGAGCGCGATCGCGAGCAGCAGGAGCGTGTGGGCGGCGAGCGCCGGCCGCGCGCCGTCCGGCCAGCGGCGCCGGGGGTCGATGGTGCCGGCGCCGGCGAGCACTCCGAGCGAGAAGCCGGCGAGCGAGACCGCGGCGGGCACCGTGTGCGCGTCCGGCCCGTGCGCGAGCGAGAGCGCGAGCAGCACGGTGTTGCCGGTCATGTTCGCCGGGAACGCATGGGCGAGCGCGAGGTAGCTGATCGCGTCGACGCTGCCGGCCGCGACGGCGAGGGCGAGCAGCCGCTCGCGCGTCTCAGGGCGTGCCGTCACGTCCTCGCTCATCGTCCGGCGCCCTCGCGCATGCCAGGCGACCCTACCGCCGCGCGCGCCCCGCTCCGACGCCGGCGCTCCCGGGGACCCGGACACCGACCGCGCTACCGCGGGAAGGGTCGGCGGGACGGCGTAGGCGCGCTCCGGCCGAGGGACGATCGGGCCGTTCGGGCCGTCGCGGAGCGCCATCTGCACGACCTGCGACAGATGGAGCGCAATCCGGTCGGAGCCGTGCTCGTTCTGCGAGCGGCAGCTGAACCCGTCGGTGACGATCAGCGTGTGCGGCGAGGCGCCGCGCACGGCCGGCAGCAGCGCCTGCTCGCCGGCCTTCACCGACACCTCGTAGCGCTCGCCGCGCTCGTAGCCGAACGAGCCGGCCAGCCCGCAGCAGCCGGTCGAGAGCACGTCGGCCGCGACTCCGAGCCGGCGGAGCACCGCCTCGTCGCAGTCGGTGTCGCTCGTCGCCCGCTGGTGGCAGTGGAAGTGCACGAGCGCCGGGCGCTCCAGCCGCGGCATCTCCCAGTCGGCGGCCTCGCGCTCAAGCAGTTCGCCGAGCGTGTACGTCTGGCGGGCGAGGCGCCCCGCGTCCTCGTCCCGGGGCAGCATCTCGATCAGCTCGCTGCGGAACACGGCGCCGCAGCTCGGCTCGGGCACGACGACCGGGATGCCGGCGCGGATCTCCTCGCGCAGGCCCCGGAGTACCCGCTTCAGCAGCCGCCGCGCGAGCGTGAGCATCCCGTAGTCGTAGAGCGGGCGCCCGCAGCACAGGGGACGGCGCGGAACCCGCACCTCGAAGCCCGCGGCCTGGAGCACATCGGCGGTCGCGACCGCCACCTCGGGATGGAAGAAGTCGTTGAACGTGTCGCAGAACAGGAGCACCGGCCCCCGGGGTCGCGCCCCGTCGGCGGACATCGACCCGTTCGCCGCACCCCGGCCGGCCCCGTTCGCGCCCGTCCCATTCGCCGCACCCCGGCCGTCTCCGTTCCCCGCGCGCGTCCCGTCCCACCGCTCGGCGAACCAGCGATGGAACGGCACCGGCGCGAACGCCGGCGGCGTCCGCTCCGGGGCGATCCCCGCAAGCCGCTTGCCGATCGCCGCGAACGGCTCGCGCTGGGTGAGCAGGTTCGCCAGCCCCGGCATGTGCGAGGCGAGCTGCGCCTCCCAGCGGATCAGCCCGAGGGCGTACGCCTGCCGGGGCCGCACCCGACCCGAGTAGTAGTGGGAGAGGAACTCCGCCTTGTAGGTGGCCATATCGACCCGCACCGGGCACTCGTGCAGGCAGCCCTTGCAGGCGAGGCACAGGTCGAGCGCCTCCTTCACCTCCTCCTCCCGCCAGCCGTCCTGGAGCGGCGGATCGGTCCGCATCATCTCAAACAGCAGCCGTGCCCGTCCACGGGTCGAGTGCTTCTCCTCGCGCGTCACCTGGTAGCTCGGGCACATGACGCCGTCCTGGTCGCGGCAGGCTCCGACCCCGAAGCAGCGCTCGGCGGCGGCGGCAAAGCTCCCGTCGTCGCCGGCGTAGGCGAACTTCGTGTGCACCTCCCGCGTGCGATGGTCGGGGCCGGTGCGCAGGTACGCGTCGAGCGGGTAGGGGTCGGAGACCTTCCCGGGATTCATGCGACCGTCCGGATCCCAAATCGCCTTGAACTCACGGAACGCCTGAACGAGCTCCGGGCCGAACATCTTCGGCAACAGCTCGGCGCGCGCATGGCCGTCGCCGTGCTCGCCCGACAGCGAGCCGCCGTAGGAGGCGATCAGGTCGCCGGCGTCCTCCATGAACGCGCGGTAGTTGCGCACGCCCTCCGGGGTGAGGAAGTCCCAGTCGATCCGGGAGTGCACGCAGCCGTGGCCGATGTGGCCGAACAGGCAGGACACCCGGCGACCGTGCCTGTCGCAGAGCCGCTCGAGGTCGCGCAGATAGTCGCCGATCCGGGCCGGGTCGACCGCGGCATCCTCCCAGGACGGCCAGCCGGGGTGCTCGCCGGGGATCTTGCTGTTGCCCACGCCGCCCTCGCGGATCTCCCACACCTGGGCGATCTCCCGCTCGTCCTCGTAGAGCTTGATCCCGTGGTGGCCGCCGCGGCGCTTGACCGCGGCGACGAACCGCTCGGCCTGCTCGTCGGACTCCGTCTCGGTGTCGGCGCCGAACTCGACGAGGAGCCAGGCGTCGCCGTCGGGCAGCAGCGCCGGGTTGCGTTTGAACCCCTTCTTCAGCTCGTTGTCGAGCAGCCGACGATCGAACGTCTCGAGACCGATCGGGTCGAACTCCATCACCCACGGGACCTCGTCGGCGGCGCTCGCGCAGTCGTCGTAGCCGGCGAGTACGAGCGAGCGGTGCGGCGGGCTGTGGATGAGCGTGCATCCGGCCTCCAGCACGAGCGCGCAGGTCGCCTCGGTCCCGACCATCGCCGCGGCGAGGTTGAAGCCCGCCTCGGGAAGCAGCCGGTCGAGGTTGTAGCCGGAGATCCGCCGCGGGATCCGCGGGAAGCGCTCGCGGATCGCGTCCGCGTAGCGGTCGCGCAGGTCGCGCAGCCGCCGGTGGATCTCGCCGACCCGGCCGCCCTCGTCGATCGTCTTCTGGAGCTCGAGGTCGGAGAGCGCGCGCGGCAGCGTCATCCGCGTCCCGTCGTACAGGAGCACGTCGAGCCACTCGATGTTGTCGGCCGTCACCCCGGCGAGGATCGAGTGGGTGCCGCACGAGTTGTTGCCGATCATTCCGCCGAGCGTGCAGCGGCTGTGCGTCGCCGGGTCCGGTCCGAACGTGAGCCCGTGCACCTCGGCCGCGTCGCGCAGGCGGTCGAGCACGACGCCCGGCTGCACGCGCGCCGTCCGCCGCTCGACGTCAAGCGTGCGGATCTCGTTCATGTACTTGGAGAAGTCGAACAGCACGGCCTCGTTGACGGTCTGGCCGGCGAGCCCCGTCCCGCAGCCGCGCGCGCCGACCGACGCTCCGTGGCGGCGGCAGATCTCGACGGCGGCGACGACGTCGCCGGCCGAGCGCGGCACGACGACGCCGATCGGCACCTTGCGGTAGACGGAGGCGTCGTTCGCGTACAGGGCGCGACTGCCCGGCGAGAAGCGCACCTCGCCGCGCACCTCCCTGGCGAGATCGCGCGCGAGGGCGCGGGCGTCGAGGCCGTCCATCGCCCGCGACGCCGTGGAGGCGACGCCCGACGCGGGCGCCGTGCTCATCGCTTCCCCTTGCGCCCTCGCAGCGCGAGCGCGGCGGCGCCACCCGCGGCCAGGGCGCCCGCGGCGGCTGCTGCCGGCTTCGCGCCCTCCTTGACGAGCGCGCCCGCGGGGCTCGTCTCGTAGCGCATCTCGCGCGCGAGCGTGCGGCTCATCGTGAGCGCGATCCGCTCCCGGTTCGGCTCTCCGCGCGCCAGGCCCCAGGCGACGCCCTTGGCGTGCTCGGGATTGACGATCGGGGTCATCGGCATCTCGTGCGGGTCGACGACCGCCTCGATCAGCGCCGGCCCGTCGATCCGCAGCGCCTGCTCGAGCTGGTCGCCGACGCGGCGCGGGTCCTCGATCTTGACGCCGCGGATCCCGCACGCCTCGGCGACGCGGCTGAACTCGACCGGGGAGAGCTGCACGCCGTACTGCGGATTGCCGAGGAACGCCATCTGCTCCCACTTGATGAGGCCGAGCACGTCGTTGCGCATGACGACGACCTTCACCGGCAGGTCGTGCTGGGCGAGCGTCGCGAGCTCGCCCATCTGCATCGTGAGCGACCCGTCGCCGGTGAGCGCAACCACCTGGCGGTCCGGGAACGCGACCTGCGCGCCGATCGCGTACGGCAGCGCGGCCATCATCGAGCACATCGTGCCGCTGAAGGAGAACATCTGGCCGCGGCGGAGCTCGGTGCGCGCCGCCCATGTCGTCACCGTCCCCGAGTCGCCGGTGAGGATCGCGCGGTCGGACAGCGAGCGGGCGAGATGGTGGGGGATCGCGTCCGGCGGGATCGGCGCGCCCTCGCGCGGCTCCGCTCGCTCGGCCTGCAGTGCCCGCCAGTCCTTCATCTCGGCCTGCGCCCGCTCGAGGAACGAGCGGTCGGTGCGGGTCTCGAGCAGCGGCAAGAGCTCGGACAGAGTGAGCTTCGCGTCGCCGCAGAGCCCGACCTGCACCGGGTAGCGCATCCCGATCCGCTCCGGCCGGTCGTCGATCTGCACGCCGGCGGCCGAGCCGGGAGCGGGCAGGAACTCGATGTACGGGCTCGAGCTGCCGACGATCAGGATCGCGTCGCAGCTCTGCAGCGCGTTCTGCGCCGGCCGCGTGCCGACGAGCGCGTAGCCGCCGAGGCAGTGCGGATGGTCGTCGGGGACCGCGTCCTTGCCGAGCATCGCCGTGACGATCGGCGCCTCGAGGCGCTCCGCGACCTGCTCGACCTGCTCGCCCGCGCCGCGCGCGCCGGCGCCGATGAAGATGAGTGGCCGCTCGGCGCTCGACAGGATCTCGGCAGCGTGCCTCAGGCGGTCGCGGGGCGGGATCCGGGCCCCGTCGACGGCCGCCACCGCCGAATGGCCCTCGATGTTCTTGATCGAGCGGTCGCCGGTGACAGCGTCGCCCGACTGGATGTCGATCGGCATCGCGATCGCCGCCGGGCCGCGGTGGCCGATCGCGGCCCGGACCGCCATGTCGACGACCGGCAGCACGTGGGCCTCGCCCATGATCCGCTGGCTGTACACACACGCGTCGCGCATCACCGCGTCGTGGTTGATGTCCTGCAGGTAGTGGGTGCCGATCACGTCGTGGTAGGTCATGCCGGTGATCGCGACCACCGGCGCCTGGTCGATGAGAGCGTCGTAGAGCCCGTTGAGCAGGTGCACGGCGCCGGGCGCCGCCGTCGACAGGCACGCGGCCGGCTTGCCGGTGAACTTGCCGTACGCGCAGGCGGCGAGCGCCGCCGTCTCCTCGTGGCGCACGTGCACGAACCGGATCCGGTCGCTGTGGGTGCGCAGCGACTCCATGACGCCGTTGATCCCGTCTCCGGGCAGGCCGAAGCACACATCGATCCCCCACTCGATCAGTCGCTCCACCAGCTGGTCGGCCGCGGTCATCTTTCGTGCCATTGATCGTCCTTCACTCGTCGTCTCCCACTCCCGGCACGCCTACCCCCCGGCCAAGCGCCCAACCGGGACGGGCGCGGGGGCGCCGCGGTGGGCGCCCGCGGTGTTCGCTGACTGACGTTTGTTTTGGAATCCCGCCACTCCGGGGAGAGTGCGTCCGTGCCCACGCCACCACCCTCCGACGCCTCCCGCGAAGTCGTCGTCGTCACCGGCTCCTCAGGAGGCGTCGGTCGCGCGGTCGCCCACGCGTTCGCCAAGCGCGGCGCCCGCGTCGGACTGATCGCCCGCGGGGAGAAGGGCCTCGAGGACGCGGTCAGGGAGTGCGAGGCGCTCGGCGGCGAGGCGATCGCGCTGCCGACCGACGTCGCCGACGTCGAGCAGATCAGGGCGGCGGCCTCGCGCGTGCGGGAGCATTTCGGGCCGATCGACACGTGGGTGAACGACGCGATGGCGACCGTGTTCGCGCGGGTCGTCGACGTCACGCCCGAGGAGTTCCGGCGCGCCACCGAGGTGACCTACCTCGGGGCGGTGTACGGGACGATGGTCGCGCTTGAGCACATGCGCCCCGTCGACCGTGGCTCGATCGTCCAGGTCGGCTCCGCCCTCTCCTACCGCTCGATCCCGCTGCAGGCGGCGTACTGCGGGGCGAAGTTCGGCCTGCGCGGCTTCACCGATTCGCTCCGCGTCGAGCTCATGCACGACGGCAGCGGCATCCGGCTGACGATGGTCCAGCTCCCGGGCGTCAACACAACCCAGTTCAACTGGTGTCGCTCGAAGCTGCCCGAGCATCCGATGCCGGTGCCGCCGATCTACCAGCCGGAGGTCCCCGCCGAGGCCGTGTACTGGGCCGCCCATCACCCGCGGCGCGAGCTGTGGGTCGGCTACAGCACGTTCCAGACGATCATCGGAAGCTTCTTCGCCCCCTGGTTCGCCGACCGCTACCTCGCGAAGACCGGCTTCAGCAGCCAGCAGATCTCGGGTATGGACGTGTCCCCGGACCGGCCGAACAACCTGTTCGAGCCCGTGCCGGAGCTCGCGGCCACCCACGGCATCTTCGACGACCAGGCGAAGGACCAGAGCCCCCTGCTGTGGGCGAGCACCCATCGCCGCACGCTCGCCGCCGCGGTCGCGGGCGGCGCCGCAGCGATCGCGGCGGGGATCGGCGCGGCACGGCGCCGGTGAGCGGCCACCGGTGAGCGAACGCGTCGATCTCCTCGGGCTCAGCCCGCCGCACACGCTGCGCGACTACGCGCTGCTCGCCGACGGCGAGCGCGGCATCCTCGTCGGGCCGCGCGGCGACTTCGCCTGGATGTGCTTTCCGCGCTGGCACTCGGAGGCGTGCTTCGCGACGCTGATCGGAGGTCGCGGAACGTTCGCGGTCTCGCCCGTCGGCCGCTTCGTGTGGGGCGGCTACTACGAGCTCGGGCTCATCTGGCGCAGCCGCTGGATCACCGAGGGGAGCACGATCGAGTGCCGCGAGGCGCTCGCGCTGCCCGGCGAGCGCCGCCGCGCGGTCGTCCTGCGGCGCGTGATGGCGGTCCAGGGCACCGCGCGGTTGGAGGTCGCGTTCGACCCGCGCGCCGGTTACGGAATGACCAAGTCCCGAGCGGTGCGCCGCGACGACTCCGGGGTCTGGCACGCGCACGCCGGCGAGACGCACATGCATCTCAGCGGCCTGCCGGAGGCGCGCGCCGAGCCCGACGGAGAGCGCGGTCACGTGCTCCGCGCCGAGCTGACGCTGACGGAGGGCGCGCAGCACGACCTCGTGCTCGTGCTCGACCTCGACGCCGACGGTGATCCCGGCGTCGACCCCGACGTCGCCTGGGAGGGCACCGAGGCGCACTGGCGCGAGCGCGCGCCCGCGGCGCTCTCGGAGCTGAGCTCCGCGCGCGACGCCCGCCACGCCCACGCGGTGATGGCCGGACTCACGAGCGCCGACGGCGGCATGGTCGCCGCGGCGACGATGTCAATGCCCGAGCGGGCGCGGGAGGGGCGCAGCTACGACTACCGCTACGCCTGGATCCGCGATCAGTGCATCGCCGGGCAGGCGCTCGCGCGCGCGGGGGCGTTCGAGCTGCTCGACGGCACGGTCCGGTTCGTCGGCGAGCGGCTGCTCGCCGACGGCGCCGAGCTCTCCCCCGCGTACACGATCGACGGCGCCCAGGTCCCGCGACAGCGCCAGCTCGGCCTCCCCGGCTACCCGGGCGGGACCGACATCCTCGGCAACCGGGTGCGCGACCAGTTCCAGCTCGACGCGTTCGGCGAGGCGCTGCTCCTGTTCGCCACCGCCGCCGAGCATGACCGCCTCGACGCACAGGCGTGGCGGGCGGCCGAGATCGCGGTCGACGCGATCGAGCGGCGCTGGCGCGAGCCCGACGCCGGCATCTGGGAGATCGAGCCCGCCTGCTGGACCCACAGCCGGCTGCACTGCGCGGCCGGGCTGCGCCGGCTCGCCGCCCAGCAGCCACCGGCGCGGGGCGCGCGCCTGCTCACGCTGGCCGACGCGTTGGCGAGTTGGGCGGCCGAGCACGCGGTGCACCGCTCGGGGCGCTGGCAGCGCTCCCCCGACGACGAGCGGGTCGACGCGGCGCTGCTCTTGCCGATCATCCGCGGTGGCCTCGATCCCTTCGAGCCGCGCTCCCTGGCGACGGTCGCGGCCGTCGAGGAGGACCTCCAGCAGGACGGCTACTGCTACCGCTTCCGCCCCGACGAGCGCCCGCTCGGCGAGGCCGAGGGCGCCTTCCTGCTCTGCAGCTTCCTCATGTCGCTCGTGCTCAAGGCCCAGGGTCGCGCGGTCGAGGCGGCCCGCTGGTTCGAGCGCAGCCGGGCGGCGTGCGGCCCGCCCGGCCTGCTCGCCGAGGAGTTCGACGTTCGCCAGCGCCAGCTGCGGGGCAATCTGCCCCAGGCGTTCGTGCACTCCGCGCTGCTCGAGTGCGCGGTCGCCGTCGACGAGCCCTGACTCGTGCGCCCGCCGCATGGTGGGGATCGGTCCCGGCGGCCGGCCCCGGTTGCCGCTTCTGCTCTCGACCGATGATTTCGCAGCGGTTCGGCAGTCTGTGGTCGCATGACCCAGACATCCGCACATCTCTCGATCTCCCTCGACGGCTACATCGCCGGTCCGCGCCAGAGCCGCGAGGACCCGCTCGGCGTCGGTGGCCGGCGGCTGCACCGCAGACTCGATCGAGATGAAGGGCGGCACGACGTTTCACTTCGTCACCGACGGATTCGAGGCCGCCTACGCCCGTGCGCTGGAGGTCGCCGGCGACCGCGGCATCCTGATCGCGGGCGGCGCCTCGACCGTGCGCCAGGCGTTTGCGGCGGGTGTGATCGACGAGCTCGTGCTCGACATCGCGCCGGTGCTGCTCGGCGGCGGAGAGTCGCCGTTCGACGGCGTCGCGGATCCGGGCCTCGAGCCGGTCGAGGTGATCCACTCACCGAACGCGACGCACGTCACCTACCGGGTCGGCGAGAGCGCGGGCGCGATGGAGTGAGCGCGGGCGCGATGGAGCGAGCGCGGGCGCGTCGGCGGGAGCGCGGGCGTCAGGCGTCGGCCGGAAGCAGCCTGAAGGCCCGGCCGGCTCGCAGGGGGCGCACCGCTCGGAAGCGGCGCTCGTCGAGGGTGGCGATGTCGATCGTGTCGTGCCGCTCGGCCAACGCGACGTGCGAGGCATCGGCGAGCCTGAGGCCGAGCTCGCGGTAGTGCGCGGCGACTGCGACGGCCGTCGCCGGCGCCTCCCGCCACCATCCCCGGGATAGGTCCCGGGGGGCGAGGCCCGCCCGCAGTGCGGCGGCGGCGCGGCGGGACGGTGCGATGTCGACATCGCGCTCGATGTAGATGCTCGTCTTCTTCACGCTCCGAGCCGACACCCGCCACCTGCCAACCCGTGATGGGGCGCGCGGGATCGAGGTGCCGGGCCTCCCGGCTCAGCGCGGCAGACGCTCGACCTCCCGCGCGCGGGCGGAGCGCCGGTAGCGCGCCGCGCGGGCGGCCGTCGCCTCGTCGAGGTCGCGCTCCACCAGGCGCTGGCGGATCTCCGCCTCCTGCCACCAGCGCAGGAACAGCCAGGCGAACGCCAGCGCGGTCACGATGCCACCCTCGCTGAACATGACGAGGCCGGCGATCCGCTGGTCGGTGAGCGGCGCGACGTGCGCGAGGCGATCGAGCGGGACATACCGCGGGTACAGCACGTGCTTGTCCCAGATGAAGACGTTCGAGACGGCGGTCCCGACGCCGCGCACGGCAAGCGTGTAGAGCGCCTTCCACCCGTTGCCGAACCACACCGGCCCGGGCAGCGGCTCGATCACCGCCGCCCACATGAACCCGCCGGCGAGCGCGAAGCAGGCGTGCTCCAGCGCGTGGATCCCGCTGTGGGCGAGCGCCGCCTGATACATGAAGGGCACGTGCCAGAGGCACAGATCGACGCTCCACAGCAGGAGCGCAGGCAGCGGATGGGCAAGCGCCCGCGCCGGGCGCAGCCAGCGGATCGCCAACAGCGGGCGGAGCACCGGGCCGGTGAGGCCGAGCACGATGAGCAGCGGCGCGAGGTCGCCGAGCAGCAGGTGCTGGACCATGTGCACCCACAGCAGGCGATTCTCGCCAAGCCAGTCGATCGGAGTCACGAGCGATGCGAGCCCGACGAGAATGCCGGCGGCGAAGCTCGCCCGGCGCGCGACCGGCACCGGGCGCCCGTGTGCGGCCAGGCGCCGTGCCCGCAGCCCGTACAGGAGCGCGACCAGGATCACCGGGCCGATCTGCGCCGGGTCGAGCGACCACTCGCCGAACGTCATGCCCGTCCCCGCGCGGCCGTCGGCGCGCTCACGGCCCCATCGGCCGGGAGGCGACTCGCTGTCTCGCCCGCTCCTCGGCCACCTCGCGTCCCTCCTCGAGCTGCTCGGCCGCCTGGAGGGCCAGGCACCAGCGCCGGGTGACGACGAACAGGATCGCCGGCACGAGCCAGATCCCGACCCGGAACAGGTAGAGCTGCAGCTGATAGCTGAGCCCCCACAGCACGAGAATGCGGTCGGCGGCGCCGAACAGGAAGATGAGGAACACCCAGGAGAGGAGCATCACGCCGAACGCCGTTCGGTTGGGTGCCTCGCGGGGCCGGTTGGCGAGGTTGTGCACGCGGTGGTCGCGTGTGAAGCGACGCTCCAGCCAGGGGAAGGCCGCCAGCAGGGTGAACACCACCCCGGGAAACGCGACGCCGCCCCAGAACGGATTCGGGATGAGCGTGTAGTTGCCGATCGTCACATCGAAGCTCGGCATCAGCCGCAGGGCCCCGATCAGCCACCCCAGATACCAGTCGGGCTGCGCGCCGTTCTCCGACAGCCACGGCTCGAATGGCCCCCACTGCCAGATCGGGTTGATCTGCACGAGTCCACCGAGCAGGAACAGCAGCCCGACGACCATGAACATCAGGCCGAGCGAGCGGGGCACCTGCGCCGGGAACATCGGGGCGCCGACGATCCGCTTCTCGGTCGTGCGCGCCGACTCCTTGAACTGGGTGTGGTGCTTGGCGGCGATCAGCACGAGATGGATGGCGATCAAACCGCCGATCAGGCCGGGGATGAGGAACACGTGCATGATGTACATGCGACTGAAGAACTCGGTCTTGCCCGGGAAGGCGCCCCCGAAGATCCCCTGCATCACCGGACCGCCGATGATCGGGATCGACAGGCCGACCCCGTAGCCGATCGCCAGCCCGATCCCGGACAGCAGGTCGTCGACGAGCGAGTAGCCCATATAGCCCTCGAGCAGGCTGATCGCGAGCAGCCCGACCCCGACCAGCCAGGTGAGCTCGCGCGGCTTGCGGAACGCGCCGGTGAAGAACACGCGCATCAGATGGACGACGATCACCGCCATGAACAGGTCCGCCGCCCAGTGGTGGGTCTGGCGCATGAGCAGCCCGGCCTGGGTCTGGAGCGAGAGGTTGAGCACCGATTGGTAGGCGCCGCTCATCTCCTGGCCCCGCAGCGGCGCGTAGGCGCCGTGGTAGACGGTCTTCGCGGTGCTCGGGTCGTAGAACAGCGCGAGATAGGTGCCCGTCGCGATGAGCACCAGGAAGCAGTAGAGCGCCACCTCGCCGAGCAGGAACGACCAGTGGTCGGGGAACAGGTAGCGCAGGCCCTTGCGCAGCAGCGGCGCCGAGGAGGTCCGCTCGTCGATGAAGCGGACCGGATCGGCGATCGGATCCTTCAGCGCCATGCGAGCGCCTCCTGTGGCGTGTGGACGATGCGGCTCATTCGGTCGTCGGGCGGAATCTCACGCCCCACCAGCTCGGCCCGACCCGCGCCGAGAAGTTGCCGGCCGCGCGCAGGTTGCCGTCGGCGTCGATCATCAGCGGCAGCTGCGGCAGCGGCCGGCCCGCCGGCCCGTAGATGACCTGCGCCCCGTCTGCGGGGTTGAAGGTCGAGTAGTGGCAGGGGCACACGAACGCCGGCTCGGGCTCGACCACCGGGAAGGTCGGCTTGCGATACAGCTCGATCGCGCAGCCGGCATGCGTGCAGATCTTCGAGTAGGCGAGGATCCCGCGCGGCGTCCAGCCGCTGCGGCCCGGAGGCAGGTGGATCTTCGCGGGGTCGAGGCGGACGATGATCAGGTAGGAGCCGATGTCGTCCGGGTGCGCGCCCTCGGCAAAGCCGCTGTAGAACGTCCCCTGGTCGACGTTGGCGGCCGCGATCGGCTTCCCGTACTCATCGACGATTCGCCGCCCGCGGTACCAGGGGGTCTCCTCGAGCGGTGCGGTGTCCCAAAATGGGCCGAGCGAGAGCACCGGCGTGAGCGCCGCGGTGGCGAGCGCCCCTCCGGCTGCGGCACCGGCGCCGAGCAGCATGCGCTTGCGGGTGATCCGGCTGCCGCTCTCGTGCACGATCCGCGCGACGTCGAGCTGCGCCTCGGGCTCGGTCGTCGGATAGTCCTCCTCGAGCTCCTCGGTGACGACCAGGCGCTTGGCGACGATCGTGAGCGCGCCGCCGATCGATGCCGCCGAGACTCCGAGGCAGATCCCGAGCAGCGCGTTCGGGATGCGCCCCGCCCGGTACACGGCGTAGACAACGATGAAGCCGACCGCCGCGATCACCGCGAGGCACAGGAACCCGAGCACGAGGTTCTCGGCGCCGCGGTCCGGGGGGCCGGGAGGGACGAGGCGCCCGGTCTCCGGATCCGGCTCGGTGGCGCCACGACCCCCGTTCGGCGAGGGCTCCTCCGCGGGCTCGGCGGGCGGCTCGCTCGGCCCGCGCCGGAAGAGCAGCGCGATGAGCGCGAGGATCCACTGGCGTAGCTTCATTCTTTGCGCATCCTCCTTGAGACCGCGAGACAGCCGAGCAGGACGAGCGGGATCGCGATCCACCAGGCGACAAGGCCTTCGGGAATCGGCCCGAGGTTGCCGATCGACCATCCGCCCTTGTTGTCGGGGTGGTTGGTCGTCTCGATGTAGCGGATGATCGAGTTCAGCTCGGAGTTGGAGATCTCGCTCCTGGGGAACTTCGGCATCAGGTAGGGACCGATGCGCACCGCCTCGGCGATGCGCACCGCCTTGACGTTCTGCAGCGGCGGCACCCGGGCCCCGGTGACGAATCCCCCGCGCGCCTCGAGCTGATGGCAGCCGGCGCAGTTCTCGGTGAACAGGTGCTGGCCCTCGGACAGACTCCCGGCGGACGGATCGGGGTGGGGGATCGAGGGTCCCCGCCCGAGCGAGGCCACATAGGCGACGAGCGACTTGATCTCCTTGCCGCTGAACAGCACGCGGTTGCCGTACGGCTGCTCGTGCGGGTCTCCGAGCGGCATGTAGCCGGTCCGCAGGTAGAAATCAGGTGCCTGCGCGCCGACTCCGCGCAGCGATGGGCCCATCCCCATGAGGTCGCCCGCCCCCGGCCGGGGGCGGCTGATCCCCCGACCGGCGATTCCGTGGCAGCTGGCGCAGTTGCCGGCGTAGAGCTCGCGGCCGAGCTCGACCGTGGCGTGCCCCGGCTCCTGCGTCGGGCGCACGATGCCGCTCGGCGGCTGCGCGAGCGCCGGCCCGGCCCCGGCGAGGCAGGCGAACGCGACGGCGAGGACCTGGGCGAGCCGTCTCATGTCGACTGCTGGCAGAACGCCAGCTGGGGAGCGGCGACCGCGACCATGACCATGATCGCGATCGCGGTGAGATTGACGAGCATCCCGCAGACGGCGAGGAAGTGCACGCGGCCGAGTGGCGGTGGGTGGCCGTCGCCGCGCCGCTCCTCGCCTGCGACGTCGCCGAAGTTGTGGGTCTGCAGGTAGATCCGCAGGCACACGAGGAATCCGGCGATGCCGACGACCGCGCCTCCGGCGGCCAGTCCGGTCTGCCAGCTGCGCATCGCCAGCTCGGTACGGCCGTCGGGCTGGTTGCACTGCGCCCACGTGAAGTACAGGCCCGAGAAGAACTCGGTGAACCACGCCAGTCCGCCGCCGCCGACGCCGAACCACAGCAGGAGATTGGAGGGATAGCGATAGACGTTCACAGTGAGGGCGTGAGGGTGACGAACAGGACGATCACGGCAAGCACGTCGATCACGTACCAGTAGAGCGCGAGGCCGCGGACGCCGAGCAGCCAATACCGCTCGACCCCGTGGCGCCAGAGGTTCCACAGGACGCCGATGTCGAGCGCGAGTCCGATGATCACATGGGCGTCGTGCGCCGCGAGCAGGGTGAAGTAGATCGAGCCGTACGCGCTCCCCCGCGGGCTGAACTGCATGAGATCCGAGCGGAAGATGGCCACCTGCAGGCCGAGGAACGCCGCCTGGAGGAGCATCGAGAGGAGAACCCATCCGAGCGCCCCGTGGCGCCCGCCGCGGCGCGCCGATCTCACCGCCGCATACATCGTCGGCACGGTCAGCATGATGATCGCGGTCGAGATCGCCGCGAGCGTCACCTTCGGCGCGGCGATGCCGTCAGGGGGCCAATGCCGGACGCGAAAGTCGAGGTAGTAGTAGGTCCCGAACAGGCTGCCGAAGACGGTCACCTCCGAGCAGAGGAACAGCGCCATCCCCCACATGCCGTTCGGCTGAGCACCCCGACGGTGGCCGCTGCTCGCCGGCGGCCGCCCGCTCACCCGCCGCGGAAGCCCGGCGGCGTCACTCATGGGGGGTTCCCGTCTCGGGGGCCGGCACGACCTCGTGGGCCCTCGCGTGGGCGGCCGCGCCCTGGTGCCAGCCGAGCACCGTCAGCAGGAGCACGGCGAGGAAGCCGACGACGATCCAGTAGTGGTCGAGCAGGAGCATCGCGAACACGCCGAACAGCGACAGCGCGACGAGCGGCGGCCAGGGCGAGCTCGACGGCATCGAGGCGATCTCGTCGATGTCCGCGTCCTGGGCGGTGCTCGTCGGCGTCCGGTGACCGACCGGCAGCAGTCCCTCGCCGCGCGCCAGGCGCCGGTTGTCGCGCTCACGATCCTCCGTGTCCCACATCGCGTAAGGGCTGGAGACCGTCGGGATGACCGGGTAGTTGTAGGGCGGCGGCGGCGAGGTCGTCGACCACTCCAGCGTGTCGCCGCCCCAGGGATCGTTGCCCGACGGCTCGCCGTGGCGCATGCTGTGCGCGAGGTTGAGGACGACGAGCACCAGTCCCGCGGCGGTGATGTATCCGCCGATCGTCTCGATGAAGTTGAGCAGCGTCCAGCCGACGTGGGCCGGATAGGTGTAGTTGCGGCGTGGCATGCCGAGGATCCCGACGATGTGCATCGGCATGAACAGGACGAACGTCCCCAGGAACGTCAGCCAGAAGCTGAGCTTGCCGAGCCGCTCGTGGTACATGCGGCCGGTGAGCTTCGGGAACCAGAAGTACATGCCGCCGAGGATCGGGAAGACCGCGGCGCCGAAGATGACGAGGTGGAAGTGGGCGACGACGTAGTAGCTGTCGTGCACCTGGGTGTCGAAGGGGATCGCGGCGAGCGTGATCCCCGACAGGCCGCCGAGGATGAAGTAGACGATGAAGCCGATGATCCACAGCATTGGCGTCTTGAATCGAGGCGTTCCGGTGAGGATGGTGGTGATCCAGGCGAAGAGCTGCACCGCGGAGGGGATCGTGATGATGAGGCTCGCCGCGGCGTAGTAGATGTAGGTCGCGGTCGCGAAGCCGACGGTGAACATGTGGTGCACCCACACCCCGAACCCCAGGAACGCGACGAGGATCTCCGACAGCGCGACCAGCGGGAAGAACACCATCTTGCGCTCGGTGAACGTCGGGATGATCGCGGTCGCGATGCCGAACGCCGGCAGGATGATGATGTACACCTCGGGGTGGCCGAAGATCCAGAACAGGTTCTGCCACAGCAGCGGGTCCCCGCCCTTGGCCGCCACGTAGAACTGAAAGCCGAGCTCGCGGTCGAGCTCGAGGAAGACGCATGCCAGGCTGAGCACCGGCAGCGCGAACAGCAGCGCGACCGACGCGGCGATGAACGCGTAGCAGAAGAGCGGCATCCGGTTGAGCGACATCCCGGGCGCGCGCAGCTTGAAGACGGTGACGATGATGTTGATCGAGGTCATCGTCGAGGCGATGCCGTTGAAGATGAGCCCGTACCCGTAGAAGTCGATGTTGTTGCCCGGGTCGTACTGCTTGGAGGCGAGCGGCACGTAGTCGAACCAGCCGGCGTTCGGCGCGTGGCCCGTGGCGAGCGCGAAGTACATGAAGATCCCGGAGCCGAGGTAGATCCAGTACGACAACGCGTTCATGCGCGGGAACGCCATGTCGCGCGCGCCGATCATGAGCGGCAGCAGGTAGTTGCCGAACGCGCCCGTCGTCATCGGGATCACGAACAGGAAGATCATCGTGATCCCGTGCATCGTGAACACCTCGTCGTAGGCCGCGGGCGAGAGCACGTGCCCGTTGGGGCCGATCAGCTGGGTGCGGATCAGCATCGCCTCCACGCCGCCGCAGGCGAACATGGCCAGCGAGGTGAAGAAGTACATGATCCCGATGCGCTTGTGGTCGACGGTCGTCAGCCAGCCGAGCACTCCCTTGCGCTCGGCCCATACGGCGGCCAGCTCGTCGACGTAGCGTTGGGCGGCGGGTTCGATCGTGGTCGCCATCAGATCTCCGGGATGGTGCGGTCGGGCATGACTACTTCAGCTCGTCGAGATAGGCGACGATGTCGCGGATCTGGCGGGGTGGGATCCCGAGGTCGGGCATCCGGTCGCCGGGCTTGATCGCCTGCGGGTCGTGGATCCAGCGCGCGAGCCAGGTCGGCGTGTTCGGGATCGTGTTCGAGGCGAGCGTCGAGCGCGTCGCCAGGTGCGTGAGCGCCGGGCCGATGTAGCCCTGGGCCTGGGTGCCGGCGATGAGGTGGCAGCTGGCGCACTGGTCGTTCATGAAGTCCGCCTTGCCGCGGATTGCGGCCGCGCCGGTCGGGTTGATCGCGGGCCTCTCCTGGTTCGCGAGCCACGCCCTGAACTTCGCCATCGGCTGCGCGTAGACGAGGAACGCCATGTGGGCGTGCTGCAGCCCGCAGTACTGCGAGCACTGGCCGCGGTACACGCCGGGCTGGGAGGCGTCGAGCAGCTCGTGGTTGCGCCGGCCGGGGATCATGTCGATCTTGCCGTTGAGCGCCGGCACCCAGAAGCTGTGGATGACATCCGCGGTCGTCACGACGACGTTGACCCGCGTGCGCACCGGGATGTGGATCTCGTTGGCGGTGATCGCCCGGCCGCCGTCGTAGCGGACCTCCCACCACCACTGATGGCCGATCACGTCGATCGTCATCGATGTCGTGTCGGCCGCCGGCGCCGCGGTGACGTTCTCGAGGTAGACGTCCGAGAACGCGAACAGGACGACGAGCGCGACAAGCGGAACGGCGATCCCGAACACGAGCACCATGCCCTGCGCGACCGGCTCGCGCTCGCCGAGGATCGGCAGCCCCGGCACCCGTCGCTTGAGAAACGCGACGACGAGCAGCAGGACGGCGCCGAAGAACACGATCACCGCCGCCCCGAGCATCCACCACCACAGCAGACCGATGTCGTGCGTGACCTTGCTGTGGTCGGAGAGGATCGACTGCCGGCTGCATCCGGTGAGGCCGATGCAGACGAGCGCCGCCGCGCCGAAACGCCACGCTCTCGGGCGCCACCAGGATCGTTTCCTCATCTCTCAGAGCAGCATGGGGTCGTTGAGCACCGTCCGTCCCGGCTCTCGGTGTACCCCCGGCGGATCGCCGCTAACACGCGCTGTTGTGCAGATGACCGGGCGGTGAGCACGCCCTTGCCGTCACCGCGTGCGGCTGCTACCGCGCCGCACCCCGGCCCGCGATCGCCGTATGAAGTCGAACACTCGCGCTTGCGGGACGCTGTGACGAGTTTCACCATTGAATGCGTGCTTGATATCGATCCCTCCATCGGCATCGCTCCTCCGGCCAGGCCGGGCGGCCAACGCTTCCGCCGGCACGCCGACGCGATCACCCAGGCGGAGATCCGGCGCCTGCTGAGCGTCCGGACGCCGGCTCCGCACGAGCCCGACGTCGAGACGGTGCAGGAGGAGCTGCGCCGGCTTGCGTCCGGTCGGGCCCGCGCCCCGCGTCGGCGTCGCCGCCAGAGCTGACCGCTCGCCGGGGCCGTCGCGGCTGACCGTCGGAGACGTTTGCCGGGCCGCCTCGCCGCAGAGTCAGTCCGCGGCCGTCCCGGACGTGCCGGGAGCGGGCTCCGGGATGCCACCGAGGTCCCACAGCGCGCGGACGGCCGGCGCGAGCTGCTGCAGCTCCCGCACGTGGGTCTCCGACAGCTCCTCAAGGCGCCTGCCGCCACGCTCGGTGAGGCTGAGACGCACCTGGGAGTGCTGGTCCGCGTCGCGCCGGCGCTCGATCAGCCCGGCCTCCTGGGCGCGGTCGGCGAGCTCGACGGCGCTGTGGGGGCGAATGAGCAGCGCCTGCGCCACCTCGCCGACGGTCGGGCCGTCGGGATGCGAGGCGGCGCGGATCGTGAGCAGCAGCTGATGCTGGGCCGGAGTCACGCCGGCGCGGCGCGCCTCGTCACCGCTCCAGTGCAGGAACGAGCGCAGCGCATGCCGGAGCTCCGCCAGGCGGGCGTAGTCGCGATCCGAGAGGCCGGAATGGGTGCGGGTGGGCACGGCGGGGATACTAGTATCGTTCTACGACATCGTGGCGCGACATCTGCTCACAGACCACCGAGCACACCGCGACGCCATCGCGCTGCTCGACGAGGATCCCGACCTCGCGGCCGGGCTCGACGTGGACGCTCGCGCCGCCGCGAAGCGCGTGGCGATCGCGCCGCTCGTGACGATCGACCCGCCGGTGTGGGACGTCGGGCAGCTCGGGCGCAACTCGAAGCACGGTTGGCTCGGCCTGTACCTCGTGGACGGGATGCTCCTGCGGTGCGTGCGGATCGGCCGGCGCCCCGCCTGCGAGATGTTCGGGCCGGGAGACCTCATCCGCCCGTGGGACGCCGACGGCGTCTACGCGCCGCTGCCGATCAGCGTCGAATGGCGGGTGCTCGCGCCGACGCGGCTGGCGGTGCTCGACGGTGGCTTCGCCCGCCGCGTCGCCCGGTGGCCGGAGATCGGGGCGGCGATCTCCGGGCGAGTGGCGCAGCGGGCGCGCTCCCTGACGCTGCTGAACGCGCTCACGCACCTGCCGCGCGCGTACGCGCGGCTGCTCATCCTCGTCTGGGTCCTCGCCGAGCGCTGGGGCAGGGTGACACCGCGGGGCGTTCAGCTCACGCTGCCGGTCACCCACGAGATGCTCGCGATGATGATCGGCACACAGCGGCCGACGGTGACGATCGCGCTGCAGCGGCTCGCCCGCGCGGACCTGCTCCTGCGCGAGGGCCGGGACCGCTGGCTGCTCACGAACGCGGCGATCGACTCCCTCAGCAAGCCCGAGAGCCTCGAGCTCGCTGAGGTCGCCGGTCTCTGATCGGCGTCTCGCGCGCTCAGGCCCGCAGCGGGGCATCGCGCTCCCGCAGCCGGGCGTCCCGGTAGAAGCCGCCGGGCAGCTCGTCGATCATCCCGCTGCTGATCGCGGTCTTGAGCGCCGCGCTGAAGCCCCCGTCATGCCAGGAGTGCGCGTGGCACTCGTGCTCCAGCGCCTCGCGCGACAGGATCCCGTACGGCGCGAGCGCGTGCAGGAGCCGCTTCGCCTCGGCCTCGGCGATGAGGTGCTCGTGGGCCGGCGTGTCCCGCAGCGGAGGCCGGTGACGATGCTCCCCGCCTGATGGATGAGAGATGTCAGCCATATGCGGATCATTTCTCGATTGGCGGCGCGAGATGCAGTCGACGTTGCCCAGAGGACACGCCGTGGCTTCGTTTGTCAGAACACTGACAAACGCGATCTGCTAAGCGGGCGTCCGCTCGGTCGGGGACGGCTCCGATGCGTGCGCTCCGGTTCGACGCGCGGCCGCGCCGGGCTCGTGTGCGTCGTGCGCGTCCGCGTCGTGCGCGTCGGTGTCGTGCTCCGCCGTCGTGCGCCTCGGCGGCACGCGGAGCACCCGGCGCGGCGTCGGCGGCGGTCCGACCCGCAGCGGTCGCAGCAGCCGCTCGGCGTGGCGCTCCTCGATCAGCAGCTTCTGGCGCGCGTGCATGAGGTCGAACTGGGTGACGAGCCCGTCGAGGCGCCGGGGGTCGCTGCGCGCGACGACCGGCAGCACGCCGACTCCCTGTTCGGCCATGCGGTCCGCGAGCGGGCGCAGGAGCTCGTCGGGATAGGCGACGGTCATGTCGGTGATCATCGCGTCGCCGGCGGTCCTTGCGCCGTCCTTGCCCTCGAGCACCGCCGACCACGGGAGCACCCCGAGCAGCCGGCCGTCGGAGTCGAGCACGGGGTAGAGCCGCTGGCGCCGCTGGGGTGAGCCCTCGTGCAGCGAGCGGTAGAGGCCGCCGAGGCCACGGTCGGGCTCGACCGTGTAGACGTCGGTGTCCATCACCTCGCGCACGAACGTCGCCTCGAGCGGGTCGACCGCGTACTCGCGCATCACGTGGAAGCCGCGACGGGCGACCTTCTCGGTGAGGATCGAGCGCTTGAGCACGAGCACGCTCACCAGGTGCGCGACGGTGGCCGCGATGAGCAGCGCGAGCAGGCTGTTCTGGTCGTGGGTGAGCTCGAACGCGAACACGATCGCGGTGAACGGCGAGCGCGTCACGCCGCCGAGCGCGGCGGCCATGCCGAGCAGGGCCCAGACGCCGATCGAGGCGCCGGGCAGCACGTGGCCGAGGATGCCGCCGAGCGCGGCTCCCATCATCAGGATCGGGGCGAGAATGCCGCCGCTCGTCCCGCCGCCGAGGCCGCCGGCCCAGATCACGAGCTTGACGACGAGGAGCGAGATGAGCGCGCCGATCCCGAGCTGGCCGAGCAGCTCGGCGTGGATCGTGTTGTAGCCGACGCCGAGCGCGCGGGAGTTGACGAGGCCGCCGACGCCGATGATGAGGCCGCCGATCGTCGGCCACCACATCCAGTGCAGGTGGCCGGAGAGCTTCTTGAACGCGTCCTCGGCGCCGTACACCGCCTGGGTCATCACCCAGGCCGACAGCCCGACGACGAGCCCGATGCCCGCGGCGCCGAGCAGCGCGACGCCGCCGAGCTCCGGATGCGAGGGGATCGCGAACAGCGGCTGCGGCGCGACGAGCCCGGCGCTCGCCATCGCCATGCGCAGGCCGTCGGCTGTCGCGGACGCGAGCGCGATCAGCGTCATCGAGCGCGGCTTGAACTCGAACGCGAGCAGCTCGACCCCGAACAGCGTCGCCGCGACCGGGGTTCCGAACACGGCGCTCATGCCGGCGGAGGCGCCGGCGACGAGCAGGCTGCGCCGCTGGATCGCGGTGAGCCGGAACAGCTGTCCGATGATCGAGCCGACCGCGCCCCCCGTGAGGATGATCGGGCCCTCGGCGCCGAACGGCCCGCCGGTGCCGATCGAGATCGCGCTGGAGATCGGCTTGAGGATCGCCAGGCGCGGCTGCACCTGGCTGCCGTTGATGAGGATCCGCTCCATCGCCTCGGGGATCCCGTGCCCGCGGATCTGCTCGGAGCCGAAGCGCGCCATCAGCCCGACGATCAGTCCGCCCGCGACGGGGATCACGATCGCGAGCGCCCCCAGCGTGTTCCCGTTCGGGGAGACGAGGTGGACGCTGAGCCGCTGGAAGTAGAGGAGGTTCGTGACGAACCCGATCATGTCGAGCAGCGCCAGCGACACGCCGGCGGCGAGCACGCCGATCGCGATCGCCAAGGGGACGAGCCACAGCAGCGAGCGGTCGGCCGTGAAGTCGCCGAGCGCCTGCTCGGCGTCGTCGAACTCATGCGTCGAGGAGCCCGGGAACGTCGCCTCCTCGACCGGATCGCGCGGCGCGCCGGCGCCCTCGGCGGTCGCGGCCGGGTCGGCCGCTCCCGCCTCCGTGGGGGCGTCCGCGGCGGTGGCGTCTGTGACAGAGGCCTGGTCGGGCGGTCCGGCCTCCTCTGCGGCGGCGTCCCTTGCCTCGCCGGCGGGTGCGGCGGCGTCTCTGTCCGGTCGGCGGTCGGAAGGTTGCATCGCAAGGCGATAATATCGCGGCAGGATCTATGCTGCCCGACGACGCATATGCACGGCTGCTGGCGCTGCGCAGCGGTCTGCGGCGCTTCCTGTGCTGGAGCGAGCAGCAGGCCGCCGACGCCGGGCTGACCCCCGCGCAACACCAGCTGCTGCTCGCGATCCGTGGCCACCCGGACCCGCGCGGTCCGACGATCGGCGAGGTCGCCGACTACCTGCTGCTGCGCCACCACTCGACGGTCGGACTGGTCGACCGGGCGGACGCCGCCGGGCTCGTCGTCCGCGAGCGCGACGTCGACGATCACCGGGTCGTCCGCCTGCGCCTCACCGACACGGGCGCCGAGCGCCTCGAGGCGCTCTCGGCGCTGCACCTGCAGGAGCTCGAGCGGCTGCCGCACGAGGTGACCGCGGCGTGGGAGGGCCTGCGGCCGCGTCACGCCCTGCACGGCGCGCCCGCCGACCGCGACGCCCCGTAGCCCTGCGCGATGGGCCGCCCGCTCCGCCTCGGGGCGCTGGGCGTGAGACGTCGCCTCACGCGACCTGTGGCGCCCACCGATCGCCCGGGCGCGGGCGCTCGGCGTGAGACGTCACCTCACCCGGCCGTTGGCCCCGGCGAACCCGTTCCTGGCCCGCAGCGCTCAGGCGGCGGGCCGCTCGACCCGGAGCTCGATCACGCAGCCGGCCTCGTCGGGGTCGTGCGGGGTGAAGCCGACGAGCGCCGTGTCCGGCCCGACCCGCTCCAGGAGGCCGCGCGTGAGACCGTGGTGGAGTGCGCACACGAGCGGCTGGTTCTCGTGTACGGCCTCCGCGTAGGGACAGTTGTGCAGGCACAGGCTCACGTCGTCCCCGTCCCGGTGCATGCTCGGAGCGAAGCCCAGCGCGGTCAGCGCCGTCAGGAACGCGTCGACGCCGCCCTCGGCGCCGACGGGGGCAAGCTCGCCGCCGATCTGGCGGCCGGTCTCCTCGATCGACGCCACGTCCGTCGGGGCCGCGGCCAGCGCGCGCACGAGCCAGCGCCCGAGGTCGCGGTAGGCATGCGGCGGCTGTCCCCCCGGCCGGGCCCCCGGCGCGATCGTCCACGCGTCCGGTGGGCGTCCACGACGGCGGCGCTGGCGGATGCGTGTGACGAGACCCGCCTGCTCCATGCGCTCGAGGTGGAGACGCACACCGTTCGGATGGAGACCGAGCGCATCCGCGAGCTCCGTCGTTCGCGCCGGGCGCCGCAGCTCCTCGAGCAGGGCGAACAGGCGTGCCCGCGTCGGCTGGGAAAGCACGTCGTCCGCGCCGAACGTCGCCGGTGTGTCCACGCGACTATTTTATCTATGTCAGATTTGCAAAAGCCGCCGAACCGAGTCGGCTCCCGGACTCGCATCGACCTCCGACGGAGGCGACGGCGTGGCGCCGGACGTGCAGTGCACGCGCATCTCCGACCCCGCGGAGGCGGAGGACGGCTACCGGGTGCTGGTCGATCACGTCCGGCGACCGGGAGCGCAACAGCGGCGCGGTGCTCACCGAGTTGCCGCGAAGCGATGCGTCGCCGGATGCGATGCGGTGATAGTTTCCCCAGTCAGACTATGAAAACACGCCGCCCGCAGGAGGAACGCCCATGACCTACGTGATCGCCGAGCCGTGCATCGGCGTGAAGGACAACTCGTGCGTCGAGGTCTGCCCGGTCGACTGCATCCACCCGACGCCCGATGAGCCGGCGCATGCCCAGGTCGAGATGCTCTACATCGATCCCGAGGAGTGCATCGACTGCGACGCCTGTGTCGAGGCGTGCCCCGTCGACGCGATCTTCGCCGAGGACCAGCTTCCCGCCGAGTGGCAGCACTTCACGCAGATCAACGCCGACTACTACCGCTGAGTGCCCCACCGAGGGGGCCGCGAGCACTGAGGGGGGCGCGATGAAGCGCAGCGAGGCGCTCGCGATCCTCTCGCGCGACCACCACCAGGCACTGTTCGTCGCCCAGCGGCTTCGGCGCGCGCAGCCGGAGACGGCCGCGGCGGAGCGCGCCCGGTTCCTCGAGTTCTGGACGGCGCACGGGCGCCGCCACTTCCAGCTCGAGGAGGAGCTCCTGTTCCCCGCCTACGCGCCCTACGGCGACGCGCACCACCCGCTGCTGCTCCGAGCGCTCGGCGAGCACGTCGCGATCCGCGCGCTCGCGGCGCGAACGGACACGAGCCCCGAGGGGCTGCACGAGCTCGGCGAGGCGCTCGCCGCCCACGTCCGCGGCGAGGAGCGCGAGCTGTTCGCGGTCATCGAGGAGGCGATGCCGCCCGACGAGCTGCTGGCGCTCGCCCGGGAGCTCGAGCGCGCCGAGCGGCAGCCGGCGGGTGACCGGGGCGAAAGCCCGGCGGGTGACCGGGGCGAAAGCCCGGTGCGTGACCGGGCCGAGGCGCCGGAGGGGGACTCGGCGAGGGATGGTCATCGTGCTGACGGGCGGCTCAACGAGGGCCCCGAATCGACCGATTCATAGGGCGTGAGCCAGTTTTACACAGGCTTGCGTTGTAAAATCTCCGGCGACGGCAACCCCGTCCACAGCCACCGACGCGACGCCTCACAAGGGGGCCATTCGATGAACTCCACGTCCGACAACGCCTTCGTCAAGCTCCTCGACCGGGTGAGGGACGACACCGGCTACGGGATGCTGATGTTCTACGCGTTCACCGCCGCGGTGCTCATCATCTCGGGCTCGATCGCGGCGCTCGCGTTCGTCACGCAGTGGTGGATGCTCGCGGTCGTTGTCGCCGTGCACATGGCGATCACGGGAGTCGTGAGCTCCATCGTCTTCCACGCGTTCGACGTGCCCTCGCCCGCCGACGCCGAGGACGCAGTGCTCGTCGCCCCCGCCCCGCAGACGGCGCCCGCGCCGTCGACGGCCTCCGTCTCCCCGCTGCCCGCCGCGGCCTGAGCCCGCTCAGCGGGGGCGCCGCCGCGCCGACGATCGCGAGTCGCGACCGCGGCGGCGCGTGGAGGCGCGGCGCCGGCGCCGGCGACGGCGCTCGCGGCGGGCGCGCAGGCGCGCCGGCAGCAGACTGAGGCCGAGCAGCAGCACGACGACGACGACGACGATCGCGAGCGCTCCCGGCCCGGGCGCGATGATGAACGCGATCAGCGCGATCGCCACCGCGCACGCGAGCTCGACCACGCGTGGCGAGCGCGGGCTCGGACGCGAGCGAAAGCGCGTGTACGGGGGCGGCTGGCTCACAGCGGGAGCCTCCGCCACACGGCGCGCGGAAGCACCCGGAGGATCGAGAACACGACTCCGACCGCGCGCGGCGCCCAGACGACCTCGCGCCCGGCGGCGAGGCCGCGCGCCGTCGCCTCGGCAACCGCCTCGGGCGTCGTGGCGAGCGGGGGTCGCGGCAGCCCGGCGGTCATGCGGCCGACGACGAACCCCGGGCGGACGATGAGCGTCCGCACCCCGCGGGCTCGCGCCGCGTCGCCGAGCCCGGCCGCGAGTCCGTCGAGCCCGGCCTTGGCCGCGCCGTAGAACGGGTTGCTCGCGCGCACGCGCATGCCCGCCACCGAGGAGAGCACGATCACCGTCCCGTGCGACTGCCCGTAGAGCTCGCGCAGCGCGGCCTGCAGGAGCGAGCCGCAGACGACGAAGCCGACGCGCATCACCTCGACCGCCTCCGCGGGGTCGGCGGCGATCCCCCGCTGGCCGCCGAGCACACCGACGGCGATCACGACGAGCTCGATCCCGTCGAGCGCCTCGGCGGCATGACGGATCGCGGCGGCGTGCTCGGCCGGGTCGTCGAGGTCGGCGACCACGGTGCTCGGCCGGATCCGGCCGTCGGCGCGCAACCCGTCGGCCGCCCGCGCCAGCCCGTCCGCATCGCGGCCGACGAGCGCGACCTGCAGCCCGTCGGCGGACTCGGCGGCGAGGCGGCGCACGATCGCGAGGCCGATCTCTGAGGTGCCGCCGAGCAGCACGACCCGGTCGACGGGCGGCGGGCTGCCCGCTCCATCGGCGTGCGGCCGCGGGCTCATCCCGGCACCAACCCGGTGCGCCGGGCGAGGTCGGATACCCAGCGCCGCTCCGGGTCCAGCCGATCACGCGCCGCCCGCCACTCGGGCAGCCGCGGGTACATCGCGGCGAGCGTGGTCGGGTCCAGGCGGGCGTCCTTGGCGAGGTAGACCCGGCCGCCGGCGGCGACGACGATCGCGTCGAGCTCGGCGAGGAGCGCGTCGAGGCCGGGCGCGGCGCGCGGCAGGTCGAGCGCGAGCGTCCAGCCCTCGATCGGGAACGACAGTGGCGCGTCGTTGCCCGGGCCAAAGTCCTTCAGGACCGCGAGGTAACAGGGGGCGGGGGCCGCTCGTACGCGCTCGAGCGCGTCCTGGAGCGCGCGCTCGGCGCCGCGCGGGACGACGCACTGGTATTGCAGGAAGCCGGCGGCGCCGTACAGCCGCGGCCAGGCGTCGAGCACGTCGAGCGGGAACATGTGCGGGCCGAAGCCCTCACGGCGGCCGCGCGCCCGTCGCGGGGCCGCGTGGAAGCGCAGCGCGTTGTGCGCGCGGACGGTCGAGGGACGCAGCAGCCCGGCAGGCCACCACGACGGGATCCGGGCCTTCGCCGCGACCGTGACGGGCCGCGGGCCGCCGGCGCGCCGACCGGGCGCCGCGTTTGCGGGCGGCGGGGCGTCGGACGCGGCGTTCGCGGGCGGCGCGGCGTTCGCGGACGGCGCGCTCTCCGGCGGCGCAAGCTCGGCCCGGGTCACGACCCCGCGCGCGAGCCCGGGGCCGAGCAGGTCGAGCCAGGCGACGCGGTACGGTCCGCCGGGGGCATCGAGCGCGGCGAGCGCGCCGTCGAGATCGTCGACCCGATCGAGGTCGACGCTCAGCTCGACGCCGGCGGGCGCGCGCACGAGCTTGATCTCCGCCCAGGTGATGAACCCGGTGAGGCCGAGGCCGCCGATCGTCGCGTCGAGCGCATCGGTCTGGCCATCGTCGCGGCGCAGCGTGAGCGACTCGCCCGCGGCGGTGAGCAGCCCGAGCGCACGGACATGGTTGCCGAACGAGCCGACCGCGCCGTGATTCTTGCCGTGGATGTCGCAGGCGATCGCGCCGCCGACCGTCACGTGCTGGGTGCCGGGGAGGACCGGCAGCAGCCAGCCGGCGGGGGCGAGCTCCGCGAGCAGCTGTCCGAGCGTCGCGCCCGCGCCCGCGCGCACGATCCCCCGCTTCGGATCGAGCGCGGTTCGGCACAGGCGCCTCAGGTCGAGCACGAGCCCGCCGTCGCGCTGCGCGGCATCGCCGTAGCTGCGGCCCATGCCGCGGCAGATGAGCTCGCGGTCGCGGTCGGCGTCGGCGAGGAGCGCCGCCAGCTCCGGCTCACCGTCGATCGCGACGACGTCGGCGCGGACGCCCGGGCCACCGCCCCAGCCGTGGAGCCGGGCCGAGGTCATTCGGGGCATGGCAGGCGTGCGCTCGGGCCTCGGCGCGAGCCGGGCGTCAGGCGCCGACACTGACGCTCAGCCCGAACAGGACGATCCACGCCGCCACGCCGAGAGCGAGCGGACGGTCGGTGAGGATGAGCTGCTCGGGCGTCTCCGCCGCGCCGCGGGCGGCGAGCCACCCGTAGCGCGCGAGCGAGGCGACGAACGGCGCCAGCGTGAGCGCTCGCCAGGGCAGGTCGCCCGGCGCGGGCACCGCGAGCGCCCAGGCGGCGTAGGCGCAGACGGCGCCCAGGCCGCTGAGGGCGAGCGCCGCGCGCAGCCCGCGCGGCGAGTAGCGGCGCAGCACGCGCCGCATCGGCGCGCCCAAGGCGGTGGCGCGCACGAGCTCGCCGAGCCGCTTGCCGGTCGCCGCGAACACCGCGGCAGAGCTCACGACGAGCAGAAACCACACCGACAGCGGCGTCGGACCGGCGGCGCCGCCCGCGAGCGCCCGCAGCACGAACCCGCCCGCGAGCGCGACGAGCTCGAGGATCGGCACCGCCCGCCACAGCATCGAGTAGCTCGCCGTGAGCGCGATGTATCCGCCGGCCGCGAGCAGCAGCCACGGGGAGATCGCGACGCACAGCCCGAGGCCCGCGGCGAGCCACACGAGGCCCGCGAGCGTCGCCGCTCGCGGCGTGAGCTCTCGCGCGGCGACCGGCCGCAGCCGCTTGCGGGGATGGTCGCGGTCCTCGTGGTGGTCGCGGACGTCGTTGAGCGCGTAGATTCCGGCGGAGATGAGGCAGAACGCCACGGTGGCGGCGCTCACGCGGCCGAGCACGTCGTCGCGGCCGAGCGCGTCGGCGGCTCCCGCGGCGGCGAGCACGAGCAGGTTCTTCATCCACTGTCGCGGCCGCGCGAGCGCGACGAGGCCCATGAGCCGACCGCGCCGCGGCGTCGGGAGCAGGACCGGGCTCGCAGGCGTGCCCGCGGTGATCGTCGCTTCGGCGTCAGACATCGGCTGGCGGACCGTATTCCTCGGTCATCAACCGAGCCTGATGGTCGTGTGAGGGGTCTCTCATGGACGTTTTATCCGGCTGCGGCATCCTCGCGCAACGGTGAGGACGATGTCGATCCGCACCCGCCCCGTTCGCGATGTCAGCCGGTTTACCTCCGGCGGATTCCACGATCATCCGCGACAGCGGCGGCGGGTCCGCCCCCGGCGGGTCGTCGCGATCGCGGCCTGCCTGATGTGCATCCCGGTGCTCGTCTCCTACGCGTCGATGCTCACCGCTCGCTCGGACTCGAGCCTCAGCGTGCGGACGGTCGAATGGCTGCGAGCCCACGGCGCGCGCGGGCTCGTCGACACCATCGAGACTTTCTACTACACGCTGAGCGCGCCCTCGAAGGGTGGGCCGACGATCAAGGCGCTGCCCCACCAGGCGGGGGTCGCATCGTCCGGCGGGTCGGGTGCCGGCGCTTCCCGCGCGGGCGCCGCGAGCCGCCACCCTCACCATCCGGCCCCGGTCGTCCGTCCGGCGCCGATCAAGCCGGTCATCCACCCGGCGCTGCCCGGCGAGGGCCGCTGGCACGCGACATTCGCGGCCGGCGGCCGCCAGCCACCCGTGTACATCACGAGCTACCGGCCCGAGCCAGCCTATCCGCGGATCGTGGCCGGGCTGGCCTGGATCGACCAGGCCCGCACGTCGATCTGGCTCTACCCCGGGATCCAGGAGCCCGCCGTCGCGATGCCCTCCCGCGGGCCCGAGGAGGTGCCGCTCGACCGGCGCCACCGCCTCGTCGCGACGTTCAACAGCGCGTTCAAGCTCGCGGACTCGGGCGGCGGGTTCGCGAGCGGCGGCCGCACGTATGCACCGCTGAAGAACGGCTACGCGACCGTGCTGCGCTACCGCAACGGGCGCGTCAACATCGTCGACTGGGAGTACGGGCCGACGGCGCCGAGGAACGTCGTCTACGCCCGCCAGAACCTCGCGCTGCTCATCAACGACGGGCGCCTCAACCCCAACCTCTCCAACGGGCCTCAGTGGGGCGCGACGCTCGGCAACTCGGTCATGGTGTGGCGTTCGGGCCTCGGCATCGACCGCCACGGCAACCTCATCTACGCGGCCGCCGACTACCTGACGGTTCAATCGCTCGCCGAGATCCTCAAGCACGCGGGCGCGGTGCGGGCGATGCAGCTCGACATCAACGCCTACTGGCCGAGCTTCATCACCTACCGCTACCCGGGCGCTCGCGACCCCGCGAACCTGCTGCCCGACATGCAGCGTTCGCCCTATCGCTACCTCACGCCCGACGATCGGGACTTCTTCGCGGTCTACCTGAAGTGAGGCCGCCGCCGGGCGGGCGGTCCGGCCGGGCGGTCGCTCGAGCGGGCGCGGGCGGGTCCGCCGAGGGTCCCGGGGGAGCCGGCCGACCGAGCAGGGGCAGGGGAGCCGGCCGACCGAGCAGGGGCAGGGGGCCGGCCGACCGAGCAGGGGCAGGGGGCCGGCCGACTGAGCAGGGGCGGCGGACGATCTCAGCAGCCCGCGCCGGCGAGCACCGCCGAGCGGGCGCGGCGCGGGATCCGCACGCGGGCGACCGCGCCGCGCGCGGTCGGCAGGAGCAGCAGCGCGCAGCCGGCGAGCGCCGCCAGCAGCGCCCACTGCATCCCCACCGGCATGAAGCCGAAGCTCACGCGGTCGACCCCCGCCGGCAGGCGGACCGCCTGGAAGAGCCCGGCGACCCGGCGGATGGGCGCCGGCCGGCCGTCGACGTGCGCGCTCCAGCCGGGGAACCAGGTCTCACGGCGCACGAGCGTCGACGGGCGCGAGCAGTCGAGGCGCACGCTGTCGAGGCTTGAGGAGATGACGCGGCAGCCGCGGGCGCTCGCGAGCGGCGCGGCGTGCGTCACGCGGTAGATCCGCGCGGTCGAGTCGCTGAACACGAGCTGGAAGCCGGGACCGGAGAGCCCCGCCCGCGGGCCGGTCGTCACGTAGCGCACGCCGACGGCCTCGTAGGCGGCGAGGTGGCGCAGGAACACCTGCCGGGGCGTCGGCACCCCGGGCGCCCGGAAGCCGACGAAGTTCGCGAACGGGTCGAGCCGCGCGTGGACGAAGCGGGCGTAGGCGGCGGGCGGGAAGTCGTCGAGCCGGATCGAGGCGAGGCGGAAGTAGGAGCCGTAGTTCGGGCGGATCGGCCCGAGCGTCAGGAACCGCTGATCGCCGAGATGACGGCGCAGGTAGGCGACTGGGGCGAGGTCGATCCGCGCCGCGCGCGGCGCCGAGAACTGGGGCACGGCGAACAGCGCGATCGCGTCGACGATGACGACCCCCGCAAGCAGCATCCCGCGCAGCCGCGCGCGGGGCACGAGCGCGGCGATGCCGACGGCGGCGACGGTGGCGAGCGCCCAGACGAGCGACGCCCGGAAGAAGTCCTCGACGTCCGGCACCGTCGGGGCGAGCGCGCCGACAACCCCGTGGGCGGAGAGCGCGACGGCGCCGACGCCGAGCATCGCCGCGCCCGCGCCGGCCACCACCCGCCACGAGTGGGACTCGACGCGCCGGACGTCGTCGAGCCCGATCGCCGCGAGCAGGATGACCGGCAGCTCGAGTGCGGCCGTCGCGTAGCGGTAGAACTGGATCCGCCCCATCTCCGGCAGCACGCCGAGCACGTTGCCGAGCCCCGGCACGCCGTACATGTGGGCGAACACGAGCAGCGCCCAGCCGCCGAGCATCAGCTTCAGCCCGCGCCGCCCGTGTGCGGCGAGGCCGAGCAGGGCGAGCAGCACGAGCACGATCGACAGGTAGCCGCCGACCATCACCCAGAGCCCGGGGTGGCGGTTCGTGTTGAGCGGTCCGAAGACGTAGGGCATGAGCAGCTGCGGCGCCTCGGCGAACGGAAGGTGGCGGCTGCCGAGGTGCGCCCCCCGGTGACTGACGAGGTCGGCGCGGCTCAGGTAGTCGAACATCGCGAGCAGCATCGGCGCGGCGAGCATCACCCCGGTCGCCGACCCGAGCCCGATCCGGGCCGCGAACAGCGAGCGGGCTCCCGACAGGGTGCCGGCGCGCCAGGCGACCCATGCGACCCCCATGAGCAGGTCCGCGTAGGCGACCTCCGGGAACCCGGCGTACGCGGTGAGCGCGATCGCCACCGCCAGCAGTCGCCAGCCCCCGCGCCGGCCGCTTCGAGCCGCGTCGGCAGCGCGCTCGACGCCGAGCAGCAGCATCGGCAGGAACGGCAGCGGGTTGACGGTCGCATCGGAGAACCAGGCGAACTTGCCACAGAGCGCGAACGCGACCGCTCCGGCGAGCGCGGCGGTGCGGGCGAGCTCCAGGCGCCGCGCCAGTCGATACGTGCAGATGCCGGCGATGAGCTCCAGCAGCAAGTGCTCGTAGAGCTGGCCGTTCGCGAAGATCGTCAGCAGCGTCGGCGGGAACAGGCCCGCCGACTGCGTCTCCCCGAGCAGCGGCATGCCGGTGCCCTCGTATGGGTTCCACCAGGGCAGGTGGAGGTGCAGGAGGTCGAGGGCGGCGAGGTGGCCGATCGCCTGGGAGTTGAAGCCGTTGCTCGGGTCGATCGTGGGGCGGCCGCCGAGCAGTCCGGGAACCAGGGCCTCGGTGAGCTTCGCCCGGAACGTGAGCGGGTCGAGGTCGAACAGCCCGAGCAGCGCCGGCAGGTTCGCGAGCACGACGGCGGTGGCGAGCACGACCAACGCGACGGTGTCCGCGGACGGCCGCCGGCGGGGGAGGGACGGCCGGCGGGGGAGCGGCGGGCGTCGGGCGAGCCGCGGCCCGGACCCCGGGGGCTCGTGCGGGCCGGTCGGGCGCTCGAGCGGCCGAGGGAGAGCCTCCACGAGGACCTCGTCCGCGCGAATCTGTGGTGCCCCCGACATGCTCCTGCGCCGGGTCCGCGGCCGCACGCTCGGAGCGTAGGTCTCACCCTGTTAGCCGACCGTTGGAACGGTGCAGCGGTTGTGCGTGGAGTGCTCGCG
>DATGKS010000070.1:0-10323 GCA_035294545.1 Solirubrobacteraceae bacterium
GGTGGTTTCCGGACCTCCGAAGGCTCTTGTCGATATGAGCCGCTGGCCCTATCGCGAGATCGCCGCGCTCGCCGACCGCCGGGGAACGATGATCACGCGCGCGCAGTTGCTCGCTCTCGGCGCCTCACGGAGCTCGATCGACCGCGCGGTCGCGCTCGGGCGGCTGTACCGCGTGCATCACGGCGTCTACTCGATCGCTCCTCCGGGCATCCGCCCCGTGCCTGCTGCTGAGCACGCGGCGCTGCTCGCCTGCGGTCCGGCGGCGATCATCTCGCACTGGAGCGCGGCGTGGCTGCACGCCCTCCTCGAGCGACGGCCATCGATCGTCGAGGTGACGGTGATCGGCGACCGGGGACGGAGGCGCGCCGGGATCGAGGTGCACAGGGTGACGGCCCTGGAGCGGGCGGACCGCACGCGGGTGGGCCGCCTGCCGGCCACCTCGGTCGCTCGCACCGTGATCGACCTCAGTCCACGGCTCGCTGACGCCGAGCTCGAGCGCCTGCTCGACCGGGCGCTCCGGAAGGCGAGCCGCGCTGCGGTCCACTCGGCGCTCGAACGTGCGGCAGGCCGGCCTGGGACGGCACGGCTCCGGGCGCTGCTCGATCCTGCACGGCCGTCGGCGGACGCGTGGTCGGCGGCCGAGCGGCGGCTGCTCGAGCTCATCCGGGACAGCGGCCTGCCGCTCCCGGAGTGCAACGTGCCGCTTGGGGATCACGGGTGGGTCCCGGATCTGCTGTGGCGTGCCCAGCGTGTCATCGTCGAGTACGACTCGTGGGCGTTCCACAGCGGGCCGGCGGCCTTCCACAACGACCGCGCACGCCACAACGAGCTCACCGCCCTGGGCTATCAGGTGATCCACGTCACGTGGCGCGACCTGAGCGAGCATCCCGAGCGGGTGCTCGTGTGGATTGCGGCCGCGCTCGCCCGCGCCGATGCCGTGTAATCCGGCGCGGATTTCGTCCCACGCGAGCGACCGCACACTGCCGCGCGGGCAGAAACCACCGCTCAGAGGGGGTTTCCGCCCTTGCGAATCCGGTGGGCCGACCGCGCGCGCAGAAATCCTCGCTCCGAACCCGTGGCGGGACGGGCGTGCGGAGACAGGGCGCGCGGGGAGGTGCGGGCGGGTCGCCTCGGCGCGGCCGGGCCGCGGCCCGGCCGGGGCGACCGGGATCAGCCGAGGGCGGCGCGCAGGTCGGCGACGAGGTCCGCCGGATCCTCGATGCCGCAGGAGAGGCGCACGAGGTCGGCGGGGACCGCGGCCGCGGAGCCCTCGACCGACTGGTGGGTCATCGCCTGCGGGACCTCGATGAGCGACTCGACGCCGCCGAGCGACTCGGCGAGCGTGAACAGGCGGGTGCGGGCGGCGATGCCGAGCGCGTCGGGGTGGCGGAAGGAGACCATGCCGCTGAAGCCCGGCCAGCGCACGTCGCTCACGCCCTCGGCGCCGCGGAGCAGCTCGACGACCGCCGCGGCGCTGCGGGCGTGGGCGGCCATCCGCAGCGCGAGCGTGCGGATCCCGCGGTGGACGAGGAAGCAGTCGAACGGCCCGGGCACGGCGCCGACCGAGTTCTGGATGAAGCGCAGCCGCTCGTACCACTCCTCCGAGGCGGTGACGACGACCCCGCCGACGACGTCGGAGTGGCCGCCCAGGTACTTCGTCGTCGAGTGCACGACGAAGTCGGCGCCGAGCTCCAGCGGCCGCTGGTTGACGGGCGTGGCGAACGTGTTGTCGACCGCGACGAGCGCGCCGCCGGAGCGGGCCGCCACCCCCGCGATGTCGACGACGTTCAGGAGCGGGTTGGTCGGCGTCTCCACCCAGATCAGCCGCGTCTCCTCGCGCACGGCGGCCGCGACCGCGTCGAGGTCCTGCTGGCCGACGAGCGTGTGCGCGAGGCCCCATCTCGACATGACCTTGTCGACGAGCCGGAACGTTCCGCCGTACAGGTCGCCCGGCATCACGACGTGCGACCCGACCTCGCACACCGCGGTCAGCAGCGCGTGCTCGGCGGCGAGGCCGGAGGAGAAGCAGACCGCCAGCCCGCCCTCCAGCTCGCCGAGCGCCGTCTCCAGCGCGGCCCTGGTGGGGTTGGCCGAGCGCGAGTAGTCGTAGTCGCCGACGAATGCGCCGGGGCGCTCCTGCGCGTAGGTGGAGGTCTGGTGGATCGCGGGGATCACCGAGCGGTAGCTCGGGTCGGGCTCGAGGCCCGCGTGGACGACGCGGGTGGCGAACGCCGGCTCGCCGTGGGCCGGCTCGCTCGCGCTCATGACGCGACGCCCTCGGGCACGTGGGCGGCCGTCGCGTGAACGGCGCTCATGAGGCGAGCGCCTCGAGCAGGTCCGCGCGGGTGACAAGACCCTCGGGCGGCCGGCTCGGGTCGCCGCCGCGCACGAGCAGCGCCTGCTGTTCGCCGGCGAGCAGCTCGACCGCCTCGCGCACCGGGTCCTCGCCGGAGACCGACTCGAACGGCGGCTCCATGACCGCGCCGATCTCGGCGTCGAGGAGCCCGGGGTCGGCGGCGGCGTGCTTGAGCAGGCCGCGCTCGCCGATCGCCCCGACGACCTGGGACGGGTTCTCGGCGCTCACGACCGGCAGCTGCGAGACGCGGTGCTCGTGCAGCAGCGAGATCGCCTCCCGCACCCGGTAGTGGGGCTGGACGGTGACGAGCGCCGGCAGCTCACCGGCCTCGCGCTTGTGGCGGAGCACGTCGCCGACGGTGAGGTCGCCCGAGCGCGAGAGGAAGCCGTACTGGCGCATCCAGGCGTCCGAATAGACCTTCGACAGGTACGCGCGTCCGCCGTCGGGCAGGATGACGACGACCATCGCGCGGGGGTCGCCGATCTCGGCGCCGACCTGAAGCGCCGCATGGAGCGCCATCCCGCCGGAGGGGCCGGCGAGGATCCCCTCGGTCTGCGCGAGACGCCGAGTGGTCAAAAAGGCGTCCCGGTCGGAGACCGTGATCCAGCGGTTGACCGTGCTCGGGTCGAACGCGCTCGGCCAGAAGTCCTCGCCGACCCCCTCGACGAGGTACGGGTGGACGTTCGCCTCGCCGCCGGAGTAGATCGAGCCGTCGGGGTCCGCGCCGACGACGACGAGGTCAGGCTTGCGCTCCCGCAGGTAGCGGACCGTGCCGGTCACCGTGCCGCCGGTGCCGACGCCGAGCACGAGGTGGGTGATCCCACCGCCGGTCTGCTCCCAGATCTCCGGCCCGGTCGACTCGTAGTGGGCCTGCGGGTTGGCGGGGTTGTGGTACTGGTTGGGCTGGAAGGCGCCCGGGATCTCCGCGGTGAGCCGGTCGGCGACGTTGTAATAGGCGCGCGGCGAGTCCGGCGGCACATCGGTCGGGCAGAGCACGACCTCGGCGCCGAGCGCGCGCAGCAGATCGCCCTTCTCGGAGGCGACCTTGTCGGGCATGACCGCCATCACCCGGTAGCCCTTGAGGCGAGCGGCGATCGCGAGGCCCGTGCCCGTGTTGCCGGACGTCGGCTCGACGATCGTCCCCCCGGGGCGCAGCTTGCCCTCGCGCTCGGCGGCCTCGATCAGCGCGACCGCGACCCGATCCTTGATCGAGCCGCCGGGGTTGAACACCTCGAGCTTGGCGACGAGCTGCGGCCGCAGCCCGGCGCCGATCCGCGACAGGCGAACGAGCGGCGTGTTGCCGATCGTGTCGAGGATCGACTCCCCGATCACCGTCGTGACGGTCGTCATGGTGCGAAGGTAACGCATCCCCGGCCCCGGTTCGGGGGATCCGACGAATGGACGGGTGTCGACCGCAAGCGCTCGGCGGCTACGCCCGTCAGGTGCTTCTCGGCTCGAGCGTCGCCCAGAACGCGCACCGGTGCTCGGAGGCGAACCCGGTCGAGGAGACGACGGTGTGCGAGGTGCGCAGCTCGATGACGCGCGGATCGCCGGGGGTCATCCGCGGCCAGGGGACCTGGCCGGCGACGCCCGGGTCGCCGGTCGCCGCGAAGTGGCCCCAGTAGCGGTCCATGCGTGCTCCGAGCGCGAGCTCCGGCGGCGTGAGCGGCCGCGCCACGAGGCGGTAGTCGAACAGGTAGGCGAGCTCAGCGGCATGGGCGTTCGCCATGTCGATGCCCGGGGGCTGGAAGCCGCGCAGCGTCGGCGAGGTCGGGTCGTCGAACTCCTCCTCGAAGGTCGGCACCTGGGCGGCCGTCTCCCGCGCCATCCAGTAGCTGTAGCAGGCGGTCCCCGAGTCGGTCTCAACCGCCGCGAGCGCATAGAACGGACTCGGGTAGCGACTCAGCGGGTAGCGCGCCAGCACCGCGTTCGCGTGGCGGCCCCACTCGCCGCGCACCGTGGCCACGTAATCGCCCGCCGACAGGTCCGGGCGGTCGATCTCGAACAGCTTGGCCTCGTCACGCGTCGTCCCGATGATGAGCGGGACCCGGTTCCAGCGACCCGTTCGGATCGCGCGCTCGGGGGGCACGGGCAGCGCGCGCGTGCCGGTCACCTCGCCGGCCACGGGGTCGATCTGGGCGGCGGCGACGAGCCGGCTCGTCGGCACACGGCGCAGGCACGCGACGACCTGGGCGGGACGGGTGCAGCCGACCTCGCCGGCGAACTGGCGGCCGAGCGCCTCGGCGCTGGCCGGCGGATCCGGCGTTCGGTACGTGCACGGCCCGCTCTCGAGGATCGCGCGCTGGAACAGCCCCCGCGCGAGCGGCGTGCTCAAAAGGTCGCAGACGGACTCCGAGCCCGCCGACTGCCCGTCGATCGTGATCCGTTGCGGGTCGCCGCCGAACGCCGCGATGTTGCGCCGCACCCAGCGCAGCGCCCGGAGCTGGTCGAGCAACCCGTCGTTGCCCACCCCGTCGGGACCGCGGAGCTCCGGAAGCGCGAGCCAGCCGTCGGGGCCGAGCCGGTAGTTGATCGACACCATCAGCGCGTCGCCGAGCCGGGCGAACCGTTCGCCGCCGAACAGGATTCCGCTGCCCTGCACGTTGCCGCCGCCGTGGATGAAGAACAGCACCGGGAGGCGCGCCCCGGGCCGTGCGTCGCGGGGAGCGTAGACGTCGAGGTGCAGGCAGTCCTCGCTCGTCGGGGTGCCGGAAGGCAGGGATGGCGGGTTGAAGTACCACTGCACGCACGCGGGTCCGTGGTGCTGGGCGCCGCGCACCCCGGGCCAGCGAGCCGGTGGCGCGGGCGGCGCGAAGCGGCGCCGACCGACCGGGGGCGCCGCGTACGGGACGTCGAGGAACTCCTGCGCGCCGCGGGCGTAGCGCCCGCGCAGCGCTCCCTGGGCGACGTGGACGGTCGGACCGGGCCGAAGGAGCTGCCGGTGGGGCCCGGACGCCGCGACCGGACGGCTGTCGGCGCACGCCGCGGTCACGACCGCGACGACGACGGCGAGCGCGGTCGCGGGAAGGCAGGCTCGCGCGATGCGGGTCCTGCGCGGCACCGCCTCGCTCCGTCTGCCGGACACGCAGCACAGCGTACGATCCGTCCGATGGGTCCGCTCCGGGGCGTGAGAGTCGTCGAGCTCGCCGGCATCGGGCCGGGGCCGTTCGGCGCGATGGTGCTCGCCGACCTGGGTGCCGAGGTGCTGCGGATCACGCGCCCGGGGGTGGCGACGCTGCTCGCCGACGAGGGCGCCGACCTCCTGTCCGCCGGGCGCCCGGAGCGCGCGCTCGACCTCAAGGAGGCGGCGGGCGTCGAGCGCGCGCTGCGGATCCTCGAGCGGGCCGACGCGCTCATCGACCCGTTCCGGCCGGGGGTGATGGAGCGCAACGGGCTTGGGCCGGACGTCGTGCTCACACGGAACCCGCGGCTCGTGTACGCGCGGATGACCGGCTACGGGCAGGAGGGGCCGATGGCGCCGCGCGCCGGTCACGACATCAACTACATCTCACTCGTCGGGGCGCTCGGCGCGAGCGCACGGGAGGGGCAGCCGCCGCTGTTCCCGCTCAACCTGCTCGCGGACTTCGGCGGCGGCGGGATGCTGCTCGCGCTCGGCGTGGTGAGCGCCGTGCTGCACGCCCGCGCAACCGGCGAGGGCCAGGTCGTCGACGTCGCGATGGTCGACGGCGCGGCGCTGCTGACGACGATGATCCAGGGGCTACGGCAGTCCGGGATGTGGAGCGAGATCGCCGGGACGAACCTGCTCGACTCCGGCGCTCCGTTCTACGACGTCTACGAGACCGCCGACGGCCGCTATGTCGCCGTCGGCGCGCTCGAGCCGCAGTTCCACAGGCGACTCCTGGAGCTGCTCGGGATCCCGGCTGACGAGATGTCGCAGTGGGACCGCGAGCGCTGGCCGGCGCACCGCGCGCGCCTGGCCGAGACGTTCCGGGCGCGGACCCGCGATGAGTGGGCCGAGCTGTTCGCGGGCGAGGACGCGTGCGTGACCCCGGTGCTCGGGCTGCACGAGGCGGCCGAGCATCCGCACGCGCACGCGCGCCGCGCGTTCGTGCCCGCCCCGTCCCCCGGCGACGCGCGCACCCGGCCGGCGCCCGCGCCCCGCTTCGCGCGCACGCCCGCCGAGCTGCCCGCCGCGTCCCCCGACGCCGACGAGCTCCTTCGCCGCTGGGGTGTCGCGGACGACGTATCGACCCGCCGCGGCGGCAGCGAATAGCCTGCCCGGGATGCGACGCGCCGCCCGCCTTGACGGACTCGGCACGACGATCTTCACCGAGATGACCGCCCTCGCGGAGCGCACGGGCGCGATCAACCTCGGCCAGGGGTTCCCGGACGTCGACGGCCCCGCAGAGGCGATCGAGGCGGTCGTGAGCGCGCTGCGCTCGGGCCGCGCCAATCAGTACGCGCCGCTGCCGGGCGTGCCCGTGCTGCGCGAGGCGATCTTCGACCATCAGCGCGAGTGCTACGGCCTCGAGCCCGAGGAGGTGATCGTCACGTTCGGCGCCACGGAGGCGATCGCCTCGGCGGTGCTTGGCCTGTGCGACCCGGGCGACGAGGTCGTCGTGCTCGAGCCGCTGTATGACTCCTACGCGGCGACGATCGCGTTCGCGGGCGCACGCCGGCGCACGGTGCCGCTGAAGCCGCCGGAGTTCCGGCTCACCGAGGAGGCGCTCCGGGAGGCGATCACCGGAGGGGCCGGGCGGGCGCGACTGCTGCTGCTCAACTCGCCGCACAACCCGTCCGGACGGGTGCTCGACGCCGAGGAGCTGGAGCTCGTCAGGGCCGCCTGCGTCGCGCACGACCTCGTGTGCGTCTCCGACGAGGTGTACGAGCACCTCGTGTTCGACGGGGAACACGTGCCGCCGGCAGGCCTGCCGGGAATGGCGGAGCGCACGCTCACGATCTCGAGCGTCGGCAAGTCGTTCTCGTTCACGGGCTGGAAGATCGGCTGGGCGTCCGGACCGGCCGAGCTGGTCGCCGCGACGCGCACCGCCAAGCAGTTCCTCAGCTTCAGCGGCGGCACGCCGCTGCAGCACGGGGCGGCCGCGGCGCTCCGGCTGCCCCGCACGGTGCTCGACGGGCTGGCGGTGCAGCTGCGGACCGCGCGCGACCAGCTGTGCGAGGGGCTCCGCGCCGCCGGCCTTCACCCGATCGTCCCGCAGGGCACGTACTTCGTGAACGCCGACGTCGGCACCGAGGCGGTCGAGTTCTGCCGCGAGCTGCCGGAGCGCGCGGGCGTCGTCGCGATCCCGACCGGGACGTTCTACGACGACAAGCGGATCGCCCCGACGCTCGTGCGCTTCGCGTTCTGCAAGCGGCCTGAGGTGATCGCCGAAGCCGCGACCCGGCTCGCCTCGCTCCGCAACCGCCGCGTCGCGTCGCAACCTCTGCGATAACGGGTAGAGATACCGGTGACGGATCCGCCCGACGCGGGCGGCACACGACGATCGAAAGGGCGCTGCATGGCAACTGAACTCGAGGAGCGGGTGGTCGAGGTCGACCTGCCGTCGCTCTCCGCGGACGCGAACCACCGCCTCACCGAGGCGCTGCGCGAGATCATTGGAGCCGACAGGGTCCGGGTGCCAGCCGACCGGCCGCGCCCGAGCCGCGGGGAGCGCCCCCACCGCAACCCGATGCAGCGGATGACGACGCTCAAGGCGGTCTCGCTCGGGTTCGTGTCGGTCGCGATCTGCGTCGCGCTCATCATCGTCACCGCGCTCGGCCACCACTGGGGGCTGACGGCGCTCGCGTTCGCGGCATTGCTCGCGACGCTCGTCCTCGTCACGTGGTCGATCATCGCGCTCTCGTCGGTGCCCGAGCACCCCGATCCCGGCCTCGTCGCGCTCCTCGAGGAGCTCGGCGTCCCCGACGCCGAGGTGCGCTTCTCGGAGATCGTGATGGAGTTCCTTCCCGAGACGGAGCCGGGCGAGGAGCGTCCGACCGACGTCCTCGACGAGCCCGCCCGCGCCACCCGCGAGCAGCACGAGGCGCTCACCGCGACCGGCCATCCGACCGCGTCGGGCGCTCACACGGCCTCTGAGGGGGAGGACGGGAACGGACGCCCCTGAGCCGCTCGTCGTGCGCGCGCCACCGATCACGCGCCGGGCCGCGGCGACCGCGGTCGCCGCACTCGCCGCCGCTGCGACCCGTGCCACCGCGATCGCGGCCACGGCGGCCGTCGCGGCCGGCGCCGTGGCGACCGCGGCGCCCGGACCCGCCGTCGCCGCGGGCCTGCCCGGCAACGGCGGCGCGTTCACGCTCACCGCCCGCAGCACGACGGCCGCGTCCCACTACGCGCCGACGTTCACCGGCAACGGCCTGCTCGGCGTCCGCGTCCCGCCCGCCGGCCAGGGGTACGCCGGTGGCAGCGTGCCCGCCGACTCCGAGCTCGCGGGCTTCTACGCGCGCCCGCGCCATGCGAACGCCTCTCAACGCGTCCAGCAGCGGGCGAACCTGCCGACCTGGTCGACCCTCTCGCTCGCGGTCGGCGGGCGCGCGTTCACGGGCCGGGGCCGCTCCGTGAGGCGCTTTCGCCAGACGCTCGACCTGCGGACGGGCACGATCACCACCCGCGCGCGGTGGACCGCCCCCGGCGGCCGCGTCACCGACGTCGCCTACCGTGTGCTCACCGACCGTGCGCGGGAGAACGTCGGGCTCGTGCGGCTGTCGTTCACGCCGCGCTGGTCGGGGACGGCGACGGTCACCGACGCGATCGACGGGACCGCGGACGCGCACGTGGCCAAGGGGATGCCCGTCCTCACCCACGAGGTGAGCCGCGGCTGGGACCTGCCGGCCCGCCAGGACGAGCTCACCGTGCAGGCGCTCGGCACCGGGATTCAGGCAGAGCTCTCGAGCGTGCTCGTCCCGAGCCCTCCGATCGCCGCACCGAGCGCCGAGGCCGACCTGCGCCGCGCGCAGAGCGTCGCCCAGCGGCTGAGCTTCCCCGTGGTCTCCGGGCACACGTACACGCTCACGAAGTACGTCGGGGTGCTCGAGGCGCTGCCCGGCTCCGCGCAGCCGACGACCGCCGCCGCGATCGCCTCCAGCGCCGCGCTCAGCGGCTGGCGCGCGCTCGTCGCCGCCAACCGGGCGGCGTGGGCGGCCCAGTGGCGCGGGCGGATCGACGTGACCGGCGACCGCACGCTCGCCACGGACGTCAACGCCTCGGAGTTCTACCTGTGGTCGAGCACGCGGTCCGACCAGGACTGGTCGATCTCGCCCGCGGGGCTGTCGTCGAACGGCTACGACGGCCACATCTTCTGGGACGCCGAGACGTGGATGCTCCCCTCGCTGCTGCCGCAGCACCCGGCGCTCGCGGGCGCGATGGAGGCCTACCGCTTCCAGCGGCTCAGGGCGGCGCGCGCCCACGCCCGCGCGACCGGCTGGCGGGGGGCGCGGTTCCCGTGGGAGAGCGCACTCGACGGCACCGAGCAGATCCCGCCGCCGGTATCGGTCAACAGCGAGGGGCTCTACGAGCAGCACATCACCGCCGACATCGCGCTCGCGCAGTGGGAGTACTACCTCGCGACCGGGGACCGGCGCTGGCTGGCGGCCCGCGGCTGGCCGGTGATCTCCGGCGCGGCCGCCTTCTGGGCCTCGCGCGCGACGCGGGTGCGCGGCGGGTACGTGATCCGCCACGTCACCGGGCCCGACGAGGAGAACCCGAACGTCTCCGATGAGGCCTACACCCAGGTCGCCGCCGCGACGACGCTCCGCGACGCGCTTGCGGCGGCTCGGCTCACCGATCACCGCCCTCCCTCCGCGTGGTCGCGGATCGCGGCCGGCCTCGAGCGCAAGGTGACGGTCCACGACGGCGTCAACCCCGAGTTCGCCGGCTACCGCGGGCAGCTGGTCAAGCAGGCGGACGTGACGATGCTCGCCTATCCGTGGAGCTTCCGCTCCTCGGTCGCGGTCGAGCGGCGCGACCTCGCCTACTACGTTCCGCGCAC
>DATGKS010000071.1:0-97732 GCA_035294545.1 Solirubrobacteraceae bacterium
CTCGACCAGTTCCGGCTGCCGATCGAGCGCACCGTGATGATGGGCTCGCGCGTGCGCTTCTGAGGTCGAGGTGGGGTGGATCAGTCCGCGGGCTCGAGCAGGAACACCGGGATCAGGCGCTCGGTCTTCTTCTGGTATTCGGCGTAGTCGGGCCACACCGCGACCGCGCGCTCCCACCACTCCTCCCGCTCGGCGCCGCTCAGCTCCCGCGCGACGTAGTCGCCACGGTGCGGGCCGTCCTGCACCTCGACGAGCGGATGCTCGCGCAGGTTGCGATACCACGCGGGATGCTCAGGGGCGCCGCCCTTGGAGGCGACCGCGGCATACCTCCCGTCGTGCTCGACGCGCATCACGGGATTCTTGCGGAGCTTGCCCGACCCGGCGCCGAGCGAGGTGACGACGATCACGGGCACGCCCTGCATGAGCGTGCCCCGCGTCCCGCCCGAGCTCTCGATCTCCTCGACCTGGTCGCGCACCCACTTCGCGGAGCTCGGCGCGTACTCACCCTGCAGCGGCATGTGTGCCTCCTTGTCGCGGTGACTTTCCGTCGACAGCATCGCACGCGGCCCTGAGCCGCCCATAACATCTCGGGGGCGTGGCGATCCAGGCGCCCCGTCGTGTCGCGAGCCTCGCCGGGAGCCGCCGCAGAGCCCCAGTCGAGCGGGAACCTCCTCGTGGACGACCCGGGCGCCGCGACGATCTGGAGCGCGAACGCCACCGCACCCGGCTGCGCGCGGGGCACGGGTGCCCGACCCGGACGTCTCGGCACCACGGCCGCCGGATCACGCGGCGTGAGCGCTTCAGCGCGAACGGCCGCCACGTGCGGGCGATGCTCCGTCGCGTCATCGGGCGCCGGTTCCGGGTCGGCGCGCGCGTCATATTCTCGGTGACCGAGCCAGGCCGTCGGCCGAGCGCAGCGAGGCGATCATCCGCCGGGGCGCGAGTCGGCGCTCGAAGGTGCTGCGGCAGGCGGGCCGTCGCCGCTCGCGTTCCCCGCGGCCGGACCGGGTAGCGCGTGATGAGCACGACGCACGAAAGGACAGACATGACCGAGACCACGCACGTCCCCACGATCACCCTCAACGACGGCCGTGAGATCCCGCAGCTCGGCTTCGGGGTCTTCCAGATCCCGCCGGAGCAGACCGCCGAGGCGACCGGGCTCGCGCTCGAGGTCGGCTACCGCCACATCGACACCGCCGAGATGTACGAGAACGAGCAGGGCGTCGGCGACGCGGTGCGCGACTCCTCGCTCGGCCGCGAGGAGGTCTGGATCACCTCCAAGCTCTCCAATCGCAAGAACGAGCCTGACGAGATCCGCGCCGCGTTCGCCGAGACGCTCGAGAAGCTCGGTTCCGACTACGTCGACCTGTTCCTCATCCACTGGCCGCTGCCCGCCCGTCCCGGCAGCGACTTCGTCAGGCGCTGGAAGGTGCTCGAGGAGTTCAAGGCCGACGGGCGCGCCCGCTCGATCGGCGTCTCGAACTTTCAGGTGGCGCACCTCGAGCGGCTCGCGGCCGAGTGCGACGTGACGCCGGCGGTCAACCAGATCGAGATCCACCCGTACTTCCTCAACGAGGAGGTGCGCAGCTACGGCGAGAACCACGGGATCGCGACCGAGGCGTGGTCGCCGATCGCCCAGGGCGGCGTGCTCGGCGACCCGGTGATCGTCGAGATCGCCGAGCGCCTCGAGCGCACGCCGGCCCAGGTCGTGCTGCGCTGGCACATCCAGCGGAACTCGATCGTGTTCCCGAAGTCGGCGACGCCCGAGCGCATCCGGGAGAACTTCGAGCTGTTCGACTTCGAGCTCTCGGCCGCGGACATGGACGCGATCACCGGCCTCGACCGCGGCGAGGACGGGCGCACCGGACCGCACCCGGAGCGCTTCACCGGCCCGGCGGACTGACGGGTCGCGGCCGGGTCGCGGCCGGGTCGCGGCCGGGAGCGCTGGGCATCGAAACCACCTCCAGCGTGGGTTTGGCGCCCAGCACGCCGCGCGCCGGGATGCGCTGGGCATCGAAACCACCTCCAGCGTTGGTTTGGTGCCCAGCGGGCCGGCCGTGCGGCGACGGCGTAGGCTCTGCGGCGTGAGGCTCGACCGCGTCGTGGTGGGCGACATCGTCAAGGCGTCGATCGGCGGCCGCGTCGTCTACGGCGAGGTCCTCGAGGTGCGCGAGGGCGCCGTCCACTTCAACCCGATCACGCGCGCCGCGGGCTGGCGCCACGCGACCGCCGCGCAGATCGTCGGCCACTGGCGGCGGACCGGCCGCCGGCGCAGCGGCGAGGACGGCGAGAGCGTCGCCCAGCCGCCCGAGCAGCTCTCCCTCCACGTGGGGACGTAGACGACGAATCCGACAAAGGAGCATCGATGCCAGCGAAGGGCAACGCAGAGTGGAAGGGCGATCTGAGGAGCGGCGGCGGCACGTTCACCGCCGGCGACTCGATCAGCGGCGAGTTCTCGTTCAAATCGCGCTTCGAGGACGGGCCGGGCGCGAACCCCGAACAGCTGATCGCGGCCGCGCACGCGTCCTGCTTCTCGATGGCGCTGTCGAACATCCTCGCCGAGGCGGGCACGCCGGTCGACTCGGTGAAGACCGACGCGACCGTGACGCTGCGGATGGTCGACGGCGCCCCGACGATCACGACGATTGCGCTGAAGACCGTCGGCTCGGTTCCCGGCCTCGACGAGGAGGGCTTCAAGAAGGCAGCCGCCGACGCCAAGGCGGGCTGCCCCGTCTCCAAGGCGCTCGCCGGGGTCGGCGAGATCACGCTCGAGGCGTCGCTCGCCTCCTGAGCGCGGCGGGCGCTCGCCGCGCGCGGAGCGGACGCCGCGAGTGGCCGGCTACCGCCCGTCCGGTCCGCGGCGTCGCCGGCGCCGCGGGCCTCCCCGGCCTGCCGCGCGTCGGCGGCGACCTGCACGCAGTTGGCGCCCGCGCGCCTTGGCCGCGTACAGCGCGCGGTCGGCGCGCCGCAGCAGCGTCTCGGGGTCGGCGGCGTCGTCGGGAAGCGTGGCGACGCCGAAGCTCGCGCTGATCGAGGGGACGTCGGCGATCTCGGCGGCCTGAATCGCGCGGCGGAGCTTCTCGCACACCTCGATCGCGCCCGCGGTGTCCGTGTCGGGCAGCAGCAGCAGGAACTCCTCGCCGCCGAAGCGCGCCGCGAAGTCCGAGGTCCGGATCGTGGCGACGAGCACCTGGCCGACGACGGCGAGCGCCTCGTCGCCGCGCTCGTGCCCGTGGATGTCGTTGATCCGCTTGAAGTGGTCGAGGTCGAGCAGCGCCGCCGACAGCGGCGTGACCGTCCGCCCCGCGTGGGCGGCCATCCGCTTGAGCGTCTCGTCGGCCGCCCGCCGGTTCGGCAGCCCCGTGAGCGCGTCGGAGGCGGCGCGGCGCTCCGCGAGCGCGAGATTGCGCTGGTTGGAGAGGATCGGCGCCGCCTGGAAGGCAGAGTCGCGCACGTCGGCGCGCTCCGCATCGTTGAGCGGGTGCCCGCGCGCGATCAGCACCGACCCGATCACCTGACCGCCGACGAGCAGCGGCTCGCACACCACCCCCGAGCCGATCTGGCCGCACGCCTCGCAGGCGACGAGCGAGTCGTCGCCGGGCGCCGCCGCGTACGGCCGGCTGAGGCGGATCGCCATGCACGAGCGGGGGCGGAGCTGACCCCCGGCGAGCGCGGCGAGCGCCCCCGGATCCTCGCTCAAAACCGGCTCCAGGCGATCGTCGGAGTTGTTGCGCTCGAGCACCGCCGCATTTGCCTCCGGGGCGAGACGCTCGACATGGTGGATGAGCAGCTCCTGGGATTCGCGCTCGGAGACCGAGGCCTGCAACAGCTCGGAGAGCTCCTGCTGGCGGCGGATGCGGGCGCTCTCCCGCGCCGCGAGCCGGCGCGCGGACCAGATCCCGGCGAGCACGAGGATCACCGAGAGCAGCGCCGCCGCCCCGGCCGCAAGCCAGGTCGCGATCGTGAGCGCGCGGTCGCGGCTCACCGCCACCTGCCCGGCGTAGAGCGCGTTGAGCCCCCGGAACTGGTCCATCATCGCCTTCTGGCGGATCGCGAGCGCCGCGCCCGGGCGGATCCCGAGCCGCCGCAACCGCGCGATCGTCCCCTCCACCGAGGCCTGCCACATGTGCGCCTGGACGGCCTGCAGCCGGAGCGAGGTCTCGAGCGGCGGGTCGCCGCCGGCGGCTTGAGCGCCGCGCCGCCCCTCAACCGCCGACGAGGCGCAGCGCGAGCCACATCAGGACGGTCGCGCCGACCAGCGCCGGGGGCACGGTGAGCACGCCGAGCACCGCGAACTCGCGTCGCGGCAGGCTCGTCCCGTCGACCGCAAGCGCCCGCCGCCACAGGAGCGTCGCCAGCGAGCCGACCTCGGTGAGGTTCGGCCCGACGTTGACGCCGACGAGCACCGCAAGCACTGGGCCGACACCGTGAGCGGCGGCGACCGGGATGAGCAGGAGCGTCGCCGGCGGGTTGTTGACGAGGTTCGCGGGTACGCGCGGACGGCGGGCGATCGCCGCGGCGAGCAGCACGAGCAGCGAGATCGCGAGCGACCCGGACGCGGATGCGCGCGGATCAGCCGCGCGCGGGGCTGATCAGTCCGTTCTCGTAGGCGAAGACGACGATCTGCACGCGGTCGCGAAGCTCGAGCTTGGAGAGGATCCGCCCGACGTGGGTCTTCACGGTCGCCTCGGAGAGCACGAAGTGCTCGGCGATCTCGGCGTTCGAGAGCCCGCGGGCAACAAGCTCGAGCACCTCCAGCTCCCGCGCGGTGAGGTGCTCCAGCCGCGCACGGGCCGCCGGGTCGGGGGCCGCGGCGGCCGGCAGCCGGTGGGCGTAGCTCTCGAGCAGCCGGCGCGTCACCCGGGGGGCGACGACCGCCTCGCCCGCGGCGACGGCACGCACCGCGGAGAGCAGGTCGCCGGGCTGCGCGTCCTTGAGCAGGAAGCCGCTCGCGCCCGCGCGCAGCGCCGCGTACACGTATTCGTCGAGATCGAACGTCGTGAGGATGATGATCCGGCTCGCCGATCCCGAGGCAACGATCCGGCGTGTCGCCTCGACGCCGTCAAGCACCGGCATCCGCACGTCCATGAGCACGACCGCGGGCTCGTGACGGGCGACCGCGGCGATCGCCTGCGCGCCGTCCCCCGCCTCGGCGACGACGGACAGGTCCGGCTGGCTGTCGATCACCATCCGGAACCCCATCCGCATGAGCTCCTGGTCGTCGGCGAGCAGCACGCTCGTCGTCATCGCACCGCCGCGCGGCTCTCGGCACTGGGGGGCTGCCCCTCAGCCGGCGTCGCCGCCGCGTGATCGGGCGCGATCGTGAGCGCCACCCGCCAGCCGCCCTCGGGCCGCGGGCCGGCGTCGAGCGTGCCGCCGTAAGCGGCCGCCCGCTCGCGCATGCCACGCAGGCCCCGGCCGCTCGAGGGCAGGTGCGGTGGCACGGGGTGGATCGTGGCGAGCGTGGCGGACGCGCGGGAGCGCGGACCGGCGGCGGCGGTACACGGGTGGCCGGTGTCGGTCGCCTCGAGCGACACCCGGTCGGGCTCGCAGCGGAGCACGAGCCGGGCGGTCGCCGGACGCCCGGCGTGCTTGAGCGTGTTCGTGAGCGCCTCCTGGGCGACCCGGAAGACCGCGAGCTGGACGCCGCTCGGGAGCGCATGAGGGTCGCCGTGGACCTCGATCGAAACGGGGATGCCGGCCGCCTCCACGCGAGCGAGGAGCTCATCGAGCCGGTCGAGCCCGGGCTGGGGCTCATAGGCGCCGTCGGCGGCGTCGTGAGGCTCATCCCGCAGGACCCCGAGCAGCCGGCGCATCTCGCCGAGCGCCTGGCGGCCGGCCTCTGAGATCCGTTCCATCGCCGAGCGCGACGCCTCCGGTGAGGCGCCGAGCGCGTACGAGGCGCCGTCGGCGAGGCCGATCATCACGGTGAGGTTGTGGGAAACGATGTCGTGCATCTCCCGCGCGATCCGCGCCCGCTCGGCGGCGGCGGCGAGGCGCCCCTCCTGGTCGCGTTCGAACTCGAGCCGCGCCGCCCGCTCCCGCATCGAGGCGACGAGCGCCCGCCGCTGGCGGATCGCGACGCCGAGCACGCCCGCCGCGACGCCGAGGCCGGTGATCCCGACCCACACCTTCTCGGGCTGGCGGGGCGACCAGCGGAGCGCGGCCATCACCGCCCCGGCCTCGATCACGGCCGCGGCGACCGCCATCTCGGTGAGCTCGCCGTCGAGCATCAGCCAGAACATCGCCACGAGCACCGCCCCGTCGGCGAGCTGCGGGGTGGAGACGAGCCACTGCCCGAGGGCGATCAGCGCGATCAGGCCGAACGAGAGCTGCGGGTCGCGATGGCGCACGAGCAGCGGCGCCGGCAGCGCGAAGCAGAAGAACACGACGTCGAGATGGCGCAGTCGACCCTGGACGGCGATCCCGACGAAGCTCGCGACCGCGATCACGGTCGCGCTCAGCACGTCGAGCGCCACCGGGTGACGATCGGCCCAACGCGTGACCGGCGTCACCCGGCGGTGCAGCCAGTCGGCGATGACCTCGTCGGAGGAGCGGTCCATCCACCAAGTGTGACGGATGGGTGGACCGATCAGCGGGCTACTCGAGCTCCGTGGCCAGCCGCGGCGGCGCCGGGTGGCCGTGCGGGTGCGCGTCGCCGTCGTGTTGGGGCATGTGGAGATGCGGCCCGTGGACGTGCTGCCCGTGGACGTGCTGCCCCTGGACGTGCGGCGCGTGGCGATGGGCGCGCGGCGCGTCGTGGCCCGGGGCGGCTCGCGCGTGGCGCTGCGCGCGGGTCACAGCGTGACCGGGCTCGGCCTGCACGTCGCGCCGGGTGACCGTGACCCACGTGACGAGCGCGACGAAGAACACGAGCTCGACGACGCTGACGAGCGGATCGCCGAGCCGCAGGCCGCCGCTCGTCGGCTTCGAGAAGCCATCCGCGAACGAGGCGCCGAGCGGACGCGTGACGATGTAGGCGAACCAGAAGGCGAAGATCGGGTTCCAGCGCAGCCGCCACCAGCCGATCGCCGGCACCGCGAACACCGCCGCGAACAGGACCGCCGAGGGCCAGAAGCCGAGCTTCAGCTGATACGCGGTGAGGTCTCCGGCGGCGGTCCCGAGCGCGAACGTCGACAGCACCGCCGCCCAGTAGAAGCGCTCCCGGCGGCGGGTCGTGATCGAATGAATCGAGAGCGTGCCCTCGCTGCGGTACCACCACGCGAAGACGACGGCGGTGACGGCCGCGAACCCGGGCGTCGTGACCGCGTACGGGATGCCGGCGCCGTCGCGGATGCCGTCGGCGACCATCGTTTCGAACACCGCGACCATCATCACCGCGAACCAGTAGTACGGGGCGCGGTACTCGGTCTGGCGCAGCTGCAGCCGCAGGGCGAGCACGATTCCGAAGATCCCGACGGCGGCGGCAAGCGGGACGCTCTGCTGGCCCAGCGAATCGGACATCGCCTCCCCCATGCCGGTCGTCAGCAGCTTCAGCACCCAGAAGACGAGCGTGATCTGCGGAACCTTCGTGAGCACGCGGCGGGGAGCGTCGCTCCGGGTGGCATCCGGAGCGTGGCCGCGGGTGGCGGGGATGAGCGGCCGGCGCGAAGCGTCCGTGCGGGTGGTGGCGTCGAAGTGAGGCATGCGCGTGACGGTCGGTTTTGTCGACTTCCGCCACAACCGCCTCTCGTCTGATTCTCATCTCCTCTCACGTCATTCTCAGGTCGGATTCGAATCGACCTGAAGAGTGATCTTGGGGCTCCGGCCCTTCCCCTGCGGGCGCGCCGGGTGGAAAGTGGGTGCCATGAGAGTCCTCATCGCCGACGACGACCAGCGCCTCGGGCAGGTGCTGGTCCGGGGCATGGCCTCAGACTCGATCAGCGCCGACCTCGTCGCGAGCGGCAGGGAGGCGATCGTGCGGGCCACGGCCACCGACTACGCGGTGATCGTCACCGAGATCAACCTGCCCGACCTCGACGGCTTCCAGGTGTGCAAGCGCATCCGCGACGAGCACGTCGACGCCCCGATCCTCATCCTCTCCTCCCGCGACAGCGTCGAGGACCGCGTGCACGGCCTGGACAGCGGCGCCGACGACTACCTCGGCAAGCCGTTCGCGTTCCGCGAGCTGCTCGCCCGCCTGCGCGCGATGAGCCGTCGTGGCGGCATCGCCCGCGGCGTCGTGCTCGAGGCCGGCGACCTGCGGCTCGACGCCGCCCGCCACCAGGTGACCCGCGGCGACACCCCGATCGAGCTCAGCCGCAAGGAGTTCGCGGTGCTCGAGGCGCTCATGCGCGAGCCCGGCCGCGTGCTGTCGCGCTTCGAGCTGCTCGAGCAGGCGTGGGGCTACCACTACGAGAACCGGTCGAACGTCGTCGAGGTCTACATCCGCTACCTGCGGCAGAAGATCGACCGGCCGTTCGGTCGCGAGAGCCTGCAGACGGTCCGGGGCGTCGGCTACCGGATCGCCGCGTAGCGGGCGCGCGCGAGACGCCCGTCCGACACCCCCGGGCCTGCGGCGCGCGCGCCATTCGTCAAGGGCGCGAGATGCCCGGCGGAACCCGCCTGCGAACGTTTCGTCGACGGCCCCGTCACGAGGACGCGAGCGGGCGGATCTCCGACGGGCGTCTTGCGGCCGCCCTCACAGCGTCGTCATCCCGATGCCGGTGAGCACGACGGCGGTGACGCGGAGCGCGCGGCTGTCGCTCAGCGCGGCGAACGGGAGCAGCCAGACGACGTACCAGGGAAGCAGGTAGGTGCTCGTCACGACCAGGACGACGCACGCCCAGCCGGTCGCGGTGATCCAGTCGATGCGGTGCTTGCGGACGGCGACGATCAGCCAGATGACGGTGCCCACGCAGACCGCCTGCAGGCCGAGGACGATCCCGTGGGGCAGATGGTGGCCGAACCCGAGGCCCCAGTAGATGAAGCCGGGAACGCTCTGCTTTCCGCCGTCTGCCTGGATGGTCTCGAGCGTCGAGAGCAGGTGCAGCGGGCCTGAGCCGAACAGGATCGTCGAGAGGACGCCGAGGCCGAGCAGCACGAGCACGGCTCCCGCGAGCAGCCGCCACTGGTGGCCGCCGAGCCGGGTACGACCCGCGGGGCCGCGGCGGGCGGCCAGCGCGAACGGCAGCATCACCCCGGCGGTGAGCTTGATCCCGACCGCGGTGACGAGCAGCCCGCCGGCGGTGCGCGCACGGTGGGCGACGAGCGCGGCGATCGACCAGCAGAGCGCCGCCATCATCAGCATGTCGTTGTGCGAGCCGCCGACGGCATAGATGACGAGCACGGGGTTGAGGCCCATGAACAGCGTCGCCTGTGCGACGTCGCGGCCGAGCCGCTGCGCCGCCTTGGCCACCCCGGCGATCGCGATCAGGCTGGACACGACGGTGAGCACCTTGTATGCGAGCGTCGTCGCCGGGATCGACAGATGCGCCATGAGGTAGCTCAGCCCGGTGAACAGCGGCCCGTACGCGGTCGGCGTCGTCCACCACCTGGCGCCGACGTAGGAGAAATAGTGGTCGTAGTGGATCGCCCACGGCCCGTAGACGTACGGGTTGAGGTGGTAGTCGGGGCCCATCCGCCCGTACGCCCCGTAGCTGAAGACGTCGGTCGTCATGACCGGCGGCGCGATCGCCATCAGGACGTGCAGGACGATGACGGCGACGACGATCGCCAGGGCGGGCAGCCGCGCGCCCAGCCGCACCAGCGTCGCGTAGCAGACGCACATGACCGTGAACAGCGCGATCACGCCGCCGAGGTGGATGTCGGGGCCGACCGCCGACAGCGGACCGGCGAAGCTCAGCGGGAACGCGAGCCTGAAGTTGTCGGGCGAAAGCTGCGGCGTGTTCGCCAGGCACAGCACGGTCGCCAGCCCGCAGAGGATCAGGCCGGCGTACGCCGTCCACAGCACGCGGCCGGAGGTGACGAGCTGCGAGCGAGAGCCGCCGGGCCGCTCCCGGGGGGTCGAGCGTCCGAGCGCGACCGAGCCGCCCTGGACGGTGACGGTCTGCTCACTCATGCGAAAGCACCGGGATGTGAGGGATGTGAGGTGTCCATGGAGCGGACGCGACGTTCCTGCAAGGGGTTCAGGGACCGGCCATCCGATCCTCGCAGAAGTCGGCTACCCAGTATGGCGGGGGTCAGATGAACGGCAGGCAAAGATGCTTTGCGGCGCCGGCCTGCCGCTGTCACCATTGCACACATGCCAGATGATCGCTTCGAGGCGCGCCTGCGCGCCCTCGCCCAGCAGCTGTCCCGCTCGATCTCGGAGGTCGACCTCGACGAGGTCGCCGACCGGCTGGGGGTCGATCCAGACCGGGTGCGCGGCGCCGCCGGCGCCGTCGAGGACTGGCTGAACGAGCGCGCGAACCCCGCCGAGCCGCTGTTCTCGACGGGTCCGGGCGAGCCGAGCGAGTACCGACACGAGGAACCAGCAGCCCACCACGAGATCCCCGCCTCGCCCGCGCGTGCCCACGGGCCCCACCCGCTCGATCTGCCGACCGACGACCAGGGCCGCGCGCTGAGCGCGCTCTCGTCGGGCCGCTGGACGGTGCGGCCGGGCTCAGGGCGGCTGTCGAACGCCGAGCCGCTCGTCGGTCCGCCGGCGCCCGACGCGGCCGACCTCGCCGGCGAGCTTCGCGCCCGTGATTGGATCACCGCCGACGGCACGGTGACGGTCGTCGGCCGGGAGGCGCTCGTGCGCTGGTGCCGAACCGCGCACGTGGGCGCCGACCGACCCGCGGCCGACGTGCCCGACCCATCGAGCACGGCCGACAGGCGCGGCGCGGACGGCTCGTCCGCCGCGGCCGACGGGCCCGCTGTGCCCGACCAGCCTGCCGCGGCCGCACCTCCGGAGCCGCCCGCGCCCGAACGCCCTTCGGACCAGCCCGGCCCGGACCACCCCGACTGATGAGGGCTCGCACTCGGCTGCGGCACGCCGCGCTCGCGGCGACGGTCGTCGGCGTCCTCGGCGTTGCGGGCGCGCCCGCGCGGGGCGCGACGACGAGCGGGATGGCGGCCGCGGCGGCGCGGGCCACCGCGACGGTCGCGCGCGGCATGCGGCTCGGGAGCGCCGAGCGGGTCTGGATCGGACGAACGCTCGCCCGGATGACGCTGTCCGAGCGAGTCGGCCAGCTGTTCGAGATCAACGGCTACGGCGATTCCGTGAACGACCCGACGCCCGCGATGGTCGCGCTCAACCGCCGCTACTACGGGGTGAGCACGATCGCACAGCTCATCCGCCGCTACCACCCCGGCGGGATCATCTACTTCGACTGGTCGAACGGGCTCGGCTCGCCGCAGCGGGTGCGCACGCTGTCGAACGGCATCCAGCGGGCCGCGCTCGCCGAGGGGGCGCGGCTGCCGATGGTGATCAGCGCCGACCAGGAGGGCGGCGAGGTCGTGCGGTTCGGCCCGCCCGTGACCGTGATGCCCGGCAACATGCCACTCGGCGCGACGATGAGCGCCGCCGAGGCGTCGGTCGCGGGTCGGGTGACGGGCGTCGAGCTGCGGGCGGTGGGCGTCAACGTCGACAACGCGCCGGTCGTCGACGTCAACGTCGACCCGCTCAATCAGGCCGACGGGATCCGCGCCTACGGCGACCGGCCCGGGCTCGTCTCCACGCTCGGGGCGGCGCAGATCGCCGGGATGCAGGCGCAGCAGTCGCGGACGGGAGTCGGCGCGACCGCCAAGCACTGGCCGGGGTTCGGTGACGCGCCCGTCAACAGCGACACGGGCGTGGCCGTCTCCGGGCAGACGCTCGCGCAGGTGAAAAGCGCGAACCTGCCGCCGTTCGCGGCGGCGATCCGGGCGGGGGTCGACCGGATCATGGTCACCCACATCCTGTTCCCGAAGATCACGGGCTCGCACATCCCGACGAGTCTCAGCCCGTACTGGGTCGATGGGCTGCTGCGCGGCACGCTCCACTACGGCGGTCCGGTCGTCACCGACGCGCTCGACGCGGCCGCGCTGCACGGCTTCACGCCGGCGCAGGTGGCGCTGCGGGCGCTCGGCGCGGGCGACGACGAGCTGCTCGAGGTCGCCCAGACTCCGACCGACACCGCCCCCGCCGACCTCGTCACCGCGTACCCGGCGGTCCTGGGCGCCGTGCGCTCAGGCGCGATCTCCGAGCTCCGACTCGACGAGTCGGTCGCGCGCATTCTCGCGCTGAAGTGGAAGCTGGGGATCGTCGCGCACCCGCTCACCCCGGCGAGCCGGACGCGGACGATCGGGACGCCGGCGCACCGCGCGGTCGCCCAGCGGATCGCCGACCGGTCGATCACGCTCCTGCGCAACCGGGCCGGGCTCCTGCCGCTCCACGTCACCCGCGGCGAGAAGGTGCTCGTCGCCGGCTTCGGGTCCTCGACGACCGCCACGCTCGGCCAGGATCTCGCCGCCGACGGCCTGCAGCCGCTGGTGATCGACACCGGCTTCGCCCCGACCTCAGCCCAGATCGCGCAGGCGGTGAGCGCCGCCCGCCAGAGAGCGCTCGTGATCGTCGACACGTTCAACGGCTGGGAGGCGCGCTCGCAGTTCACGCTCGTGAACGCGCTGATCGCCACCGGCACGCCCGTCGTCGTCGCCGCGGTCGGCACGCCCTACGACGTCGCCTACCTCCCGAAGGCGGAGACGTTCCTCACGAGCTTTGGCTACCAGCCGCCGTCGCTGCAGGCGCTCGTGCGCGTGATGGTGGGGAAGCTGCGGCCGGCCGGCCGGCTGCCGGTGACGATCACCGCGCCGCCGCCCTCGACGAAGGTCCTCTATCCGTTCGGGTACGGGCCGTCGCTGCCCTGATCCCGTCGCCCTGGGTCCCGGCGGACGCGACTCAGGCGCTGCCGAGGAGCACGCCCGCGGCGACGATCAGCGCGCCCCCGAGCGCCACCTGCACGAGGCTCACCCGGAGCGAGACCGACAGGAAGCGCTTGCGGATGAGCGAGATCGTGATGAGCTCAAGCGCGACGACGACGCCCGCGACGATCAGCGCGGGATGGACGCGGTGGATGAGGAACGGCAGGGAGTGGAAGACGCCTCCGACCGCGGTCATCAGCCCCGTGACGAGCCCCCGCACGAGCGCCGACCCGCGGCCCGTCTCGCTGCCGTCGTCCGACAGCGCCTCTGAGAAGCCCATCGAGATCCCTGCGCCGACGGCGGTCGCAAGGCCGACGAACAGCGCCGCGTGAGTACCGGAGAGGAGCGCCGCGGCGAAGATCGGCGCGAGCGTCGACAGGGTGCCATCGATGAGCCCGACGAGCCCGGGCTGGACATAGCGCAGGACGATCGTGCGCTCGTCGACGTCGCGCAGGTCGCTGAACACGCTCACGTGGACGATCTTATCGCAAGCGAATCACAATTGTGATCTGGACAAAATAAGGGCGCCCTCATGAGCGCCGGGAGAGCCAGGGCGGCGCGAGCCGCCGGGAGAGAAAGGGCGGCGCGAGCCGCCGGGCGTGCCGGGCCGGCGCGCCCTCATGAACCGCCGGGCAGCCATTCGGCGGCGAGCTCCAGGAACGCGTCGAGGGCCGGCAGCGCGCGGCGCTCGCGCGGCCAGGCGAGCGTGACGTTCTCCAGCAACCCCGGTGGCGAGAGCTCGAGCGCGCGCACCGCCGGTGTCGCGAGATCGGCGAAGCTCGGCGGCACGATCGCCACGCCCAGCCCGACACCGACGAGCTCGATCATCGCAAGCGGGTCGATCGTCTCCGCGGTCACCGACGGTCGACGGACGCCCGCGGCGCGCAGCGCGTCGTCGATCGTCTGCCGCACCCCGGACCCCTGCGGGAAGGTGACGAGCGGCTCCGCGGCCAGCTCGGCGAGCGAGACCTGCCGGCGGCCGGCGAGCGGGTGGTCGTAGGGCACGAGCGCGCGCAGGCGCTCGCGCGCGATCAGCGTCCCCTGCAGCCGCTTCGGCAGCCGGTCCGGGGCGAACGTGATCACCGCGACGTCGACCGTGCCCTCCTCGAGCCAGCGGATCAGCTCCTCGGACGGCGCGTCGCGGATCGCGATCTCGACGGCCGGATGGCGGCGCTGGAACTCGGCGAGCGTCGCGGGCAGCGGCACCGGCCCGCTGGGGCTGCCGCTCGCGATCCGCAGGGTGCCCGTGATGACGCCGGTGAGCTGGGCGACCTCCGCCCGCGCCACCTCGGCGCGCTCAAGCAGCGCCCGCGCGTGCCCCAGCAGCACCTCGCCGGCCGCGGTCGGGGTGACGCCGCGTCGGTCGCGCTGCAGCAACTCGGCGCCGAGCTCGCGCTCGAGGTCGCGAATCTGCTGCGAGAGCGCTGACTGGGCGACATGGAGCTCGGCGGCGGCGCGGATGAACTGGCCGGCCTCCACGACGGCGACGAAATAGCGAAGATGACGCAGGTCCATGTATCTGTTTCAGCGATGTTCAGCTTCTGAAAGTGCTCTTTGACTTATACATCGAACGTGCCGATAGTGGTCTCAGACGGAAAGCGAGAACTTCGAAACGCGAAGGAGCACCCATGACCACATCCGCACTGAACCACGCGATGAGCTCGATCCGCCGCGCGCTGAGCGACATCGACCGCGGAAGCCGCGCGATCTTCCGCTTCTGATCGGCCGCCGAGCATCCGGGCCCGGGCCGGGGCTCGGATGCTCAGCTCCGCATCCAGGCCGCACGGGGGCTCGGAGGCTCAACCCGCGGCGAGGGCGGACCGGGGCTCGGGTGCTCAGCCCGCGGCGAGGGCGAGCTCGGCGAGTCGCTCGATCCCCGCGCGGGAGCGGGCGACGACGAGGAACCGCTTGGCGTGGCAGAACACGGCGTCATCGACGCCGGTGACCGCGACGAGCTCCTCGCCCTCGAGCCCCGCCCACTCGGCCGGCAGGGGGCGGCGCAGCTCGAACGTGCCGAGGTCCCTGGGCACGCCCTCCAGCCCGTAGCCCTGGCGCTTCGGGTAGATGACGAAGCGCGCCTCGGGGGCGGCGGGCACGAGCGCCCGCTTCCACGGCACGTTCACCGGCAGCTCGACGAGCCGCGGGTCCTCGGCGTCCGCGATCGCCTGCTCGACGATCCGCACCGCGCGGCGCGCTGAGGCGACGGCCGCGATCTCCCGCGCGAGCACCCCGCGCGCGAGCTCCAGCGCCGACTCGAAGCGGGCGCGCTCCTCGGCCGGCGTGAGCGTCTCGTCCCAGCGCGGGTTGAACCCGCCGATCACCGCCCCGACGGTCATCGGATGCACGTCGTCGACGACCAGCTCGGACAGCCGCTGGCCGCTGTCGGCCGCGTCGACCGACTGGACGAGGGTCGCGTCGACCGCGGCCGCCACCTGCTCGTCGCCGGCGCAGGCCCGGGCGCCGAACTCCCGCCACACGAGACCGAACGACGCGTAGCGCACGCCGTTCGCCCGGGCGCGCGCGAAGCTGCGCTGGTGATGGTCGAAGTCGCCGGTCGCCGGGTCGTCGCGGAAGCCGACGTCGATCCGCAGGTCGGCCGCCGCAATCCGGTCGGGCTCACGCGTGCGGATGACCTCGATCGAGCCGCCGGCGCCGTCGTCGAGCAGCTGCAGGGTCGCGATGGCGAACACCTCGTCCGCGTGAAACGAGCCGTCGTGGGTGGCGATCCGCATCGGCTGCAGAGCGTAACCGCCCCGCGGCAGGCGGCGAGCCCGCGCACGGCGCGGCGGACGCGTACGCTCAGGACATGGTCCAGAATGACGCGGGGGACCGGCTGCGCCGCCACAACCTGCGCTCGACGCCGCAGCGACGAGCGATCCTCGGCGCGTTTCGGGGCACAACGACCGAGCACCTATCCGCCGAGGAGGTGCTCGCCCGGGCGGTTCGCAGCGTGCCGGAGCTCGCTCGCGGGACGGTGTACGCGACGCTCGCCGAGCTTGCCGAGGTCGGACTCCTCGCCGCCGTCGGCTCGAGCGACCCGGTGCGCTACGAGACGAACCTCGAGCCCCACGACCACTTCCGCTGCCGGCTCTGCCTGCGCCTGTTCGACGTCGACCTCGGCGGCGACTCGCTCGCCGAGCTGTCTCTCGACGGTTTCACGATCGAGCGGGTCGTCATCCGCGCGGAGGGGATCTGCGGCCCCTGCGGCGAGTACCTGAACGGCCTGAACGACGGCGCCGCCGGCGTGCTCGAGCGCCCGACGCTCAGCGAGGAGCGGGTCGGATCGCTCGCCTGCGCGACGATGGAGAGCCCGATCGGAACGCTCGGCCTCGCCGCCTCGCCGGCCGGCATCGTGCGGATGGCGTTCGCCGACCACGCCGACGCCGACGCGATCGCCGCGCGCGCCCGCACCCGGCGCGGACCCGGCACCGCCCGCGAACGGCTGCGCGACGCCACGGGAACGCTCGAGCGCTACTTCGACGGGGACCGGACCCCGTCGGCGGACCTGCTCGACCAGCTGCCGGACCATCACGCCGAGGTGCTGGGGGCGGTGCGGCGGATCCCGTACGCGGAGTCGCTCTCCTACGACCGGCTCGGCGAGGTTCTCTCGCCGTACGACTGCGGCCTCCTGCTCGGGGGCAACCCGGTCGCGCTGCTCGTCCCCTGCCACCGGGTGAGCCGAGGCAGCGAGCGCCCGACCTGCTACGTCGGCGGTTCCGAGCGCCTGCGCTTCCTGCACGAGCTCGAAGCCCGCCACCCCGTGTGACGATCAGCCGCGCTCGGGGCCCGGACCCGGACCGCCGTCGCGATCGAGCTCACCGCTCGGCTCGGGGTCGACGGCGCCGCCCAGCTGAGGATCGAGCTCGGCCCGCAGCCGCTCGCCCGCACGGCGCAACAGGCGCGAGACGTGCATCTGCGAGCACCCGAGCCGCGCCGCGATCTCCGACTGCTTGAGCCCGTGGTCGAGCCGGAGCGCGAGCGCCTGGCGCTCGGCATGGGGCAGCCGGGCGAGCGCCGGCCCGAGCGAGCCGCGCATCTCGACCTCCTCGTAGCCGGCGTCCTCGGAGCCGAGGTGATCGAGCACCGTCGCCGCGCGCGCGTCGTCGTCATCGGCTCCCGGCGCGGCCACGTCGAGCGAGTCCGCGTAGTGGGCGGCACCCGCCTCCAGGCCCTCGAGGACACGCTCGGCGTCGAGCTCGAGATGGACCGCGAGGTCGGCGACCGAGGGACTGCGCCCGGTCTGCCGGGAGAGCTCCTCGACGGCGCCCTGGACCTGGAGCGCGAGCTCGAGCGCTCCCCGGTTGACGTGCGCCGCCCAGCTCGTGTCGCGGAAGTGGCGCTTGAGCTCGCCGAGGATCGTCGGGGCGGCGAACGCGACGAACGGCCGTCCGCGTTCGGGCTCGAATCGCTCGACGGCCTTGACGAGCGCGAGCGAGGCGACCTGCACGAGGTCCTCGAGCGGCTCGTGCCGGTTGCGGTAGCGGGCGGCGAGCCGGCGCGCGAGCGGCAGATGGCGGCGCACCAGCTCCTCCCGCGCGGCGGGGTCGTCCGCGCGACGGTGCCACAGCTCCGAATCGTCTAATGCGGAATTAGTCACGATCCGGACTTCATATCAGAAAGATCTCAGTCCTCGTCCAAGGGTGAGTCCGGGACGTGGACCGAGCCGGTGCGCGCGGCGCAGGCCCTGAGTCGCCGGCCGAGCGCGTGGGCACGCCGGAAGTCGCCTAGTCTCCAGCGACAGAGCCAAATGGATCGAGATGGCGACCGATACGACCGCTGAGACGCGCCTCGACGACGAGCTCCCCCGCTGGGACCTCGACGTCCTGTTCCCGTCGCTTGATTCGGACGAGTACCGGGCGGCGCGGGCGGAGTGGCGCAACGAGATCGAGCAGCTCGTGGCGCTGTTCGACCGCCACGGGATCGGCGCGGCCGGCGCGGGGGACGGGCGCGCGGCCGGTGTCGCGACGGGGGCTCCGAGCGAGGAGGACGGCCGCGTGCTCGCCGACGTCATCACCGCGCTCGGTGACCTGCAGGAGCGGATCACCCGGCTCGACGCGTTCGTGAGCGGCCTCGTCTCGACCGACGCGACCGACTCGGCGGCCGCGGCCGAGTACTCGCGCCTGTCCGCCGACTACGCGCGGGTGACGACGCTGCAGACGCGACTCAACGGCTGGATCGCGCGGTTCGGCGCGGACGCGCTCGCCGCGACGTCGGAGCTCGCCGCCGAGCACTCAACGTGGATTCGTCGCTGTGAGCAGCGCTTCGCCCATCAGATGAGCGACGCGGAGGAGGATCTGCTCGCCGAGCTCGAGGTGCCGGGAGTCGAGGCATGCGTGACGCTGGCGGGCGATCTCAGCTCGATGCTCGAGGCCGAGGTGCGCGGCGAGAGGTTGCCGATCAGCGCGGTCCGCGGCCTGGCCGGCGACGGCGATCCGGCGCTCCGCCGCGAGGCCTACGAGGCCGAGCAGGTCGCCTGGGAGACGATCGCCGTGCCGATGGCCGCCTGCCTCAACGTCGTCGCCGGCCATGGCCTCATCGTCGACCGTCGCCGCGGCTGGCCCGACGCGCTCGCGCCGAACCTCTGGCTGAACCGGGTCTCACCCGAGATCGTCGAGGCGATGCAGACCGCCGCGCGGGAGAGCTTCCCGGACTTCCGCCGTTTCCTGCGCGCGAAGGCGACGCTCCACGGCCACGAGGGGGCGCTCCCCTGGTGGGACCTGATCGCCCCGGTGCCGGGCGCGCCGGCGTACGACTGGAGCGCGGCGGAGGCGGCGGTGCTGGAGGCGTTCGGCCGGTACACACCGCGGCTGCGCGCACTTGCCGAGCGCGCGTTCCAGGAGCGCTGGGTCGACGCCGGACCGCGGCCGGGCAAACGCGGCGGCGGCTTCTGCATGCGGATCGGCGACGGCGCCTCGCGGATCCTCATGAACTTCGACGGCAGCTTCGACAGCGCCCAGACGCTCGCCCACGAGCTCGGGCACGCCTACCACAACCTGTGCCTCGCGCCGCGGCCACCGCTGCTGCGGCCGACGCCGATGGCGCTCGCGGAGACCGCCTCGATCTTCTGCGAGACGATCATGGTCCAGAGCGGCCTCGAGGCGGCCGACGACCGGGGGCGGCTCGCGCTGCTCGGCGCCGACCTCGCCGGCGCGACGCAGGTGGTCGTCGACATCCACTCCCGCTTCCTGTTCGAGTCCGAGCTCTACCGCCGGCGGGCCGACGGCCCCCTGTCCGTCGACGAGCTCTGCGAGGCGATGCGGACGGCCCAGGCCGAAACGTACGGGGACGGCGTCGACCCGGCGACGTACCACCCGTGGATGTGGGCGGTCAAGCCCCACTACTACGACGTGCACCTGCACTTCTACAACTGGCCCTACTGCTTCGGACTGCTGTTCGGCATCGGCCTCTACGCCCGCTACCTCGCCGACCCGGACGCCTTCCGTCGCGACTACGACGACCTCCTGTCCCGCACAGGCGTGCTCGACGCCCAACCCCTCGCGGAGCGCTTCGGCATCGACCTGCGCGACACCGGGTTCTGGCGCTCGAGCCTCGATGTCATCCGCGAGCGGATCGACACGTTCTGCACCCTCGCGGCGGGCGCCGCCGGCCGCGGATAGGCCCGGAGCGGCTCCGCGCCCCGCCCGGAGCGGCTCCGCGCCCCGCCCGCAGCCTCCGCGCCCCGCCCGCAGCAGGCTGCCGGCGTTGATGGCGCGCGCCATCGCCGGCGCGCGATATCGCTGTCCTGGGAGGACACAAATGTCGCAACCCCCGTTTGCTCAGGCCGATGGATCCCGCCCGCGGGTCCGCCCGCCGCGCCCGCGTGCGGGATCGGGGCGCCCTATCGACCCGTCGCTCGCACGCTGGCGGTGACCAGGCGAGATCCGGACGGTTGTACGGCATCATCTCGCCGATGAGCCGGCGGTCAGCGTCATCGCGCCGATGAGCCGGCCGGTCAGCGTCCAGGGCGTGTGCGCGCTGCCGGACCGACGCGTGCTCCCGTGCCGCAACCTCGGCGGCGACTGGGAGCTGCCCGGCGGCCGCCCGGGACCCGGGGAGTCCCACGCCGAGTGCCTGGTCCGCGAGGTGCTGGAGGAGACCGGGCTGGCGGTGCGGGTGGCCGGCTGCTCGAGACGCTCGCGTTCGAGGCGCGGCCCGGGCGGTGGGTCGACATCATCGGCTATGCGTGCTCCGCGGCGGGCGCGGATGAGGCGACGTCGCTCGCGTCGAGCGACGAACACGCGGACGTCGGATTTGTCGACGTCGCTGCTCTCGCGCCGGGCGAGCTGCCGGTCGTCTACGGGCGGCTGATCGCTCGCGCCGCCCGCGGCGAGCCGGATGTGTCGCAACCCCGGCGCTGAGCGCGGCGTGTGCGACGAATCCGGGCGCGCGGCACCGTTGAGCAGCGGCCGGGCGGTTGCGGGCGCTGTCGACGGGTTGCGGGCGCTGTCGACGGAGTCAGGGCGAGACGGTGCCGGTCACGACCGTGCGCGTCTGGCCGCCGACCCAGACGACGCCGTCGGCATCACGGTCGACGTACACGCGGCCGGCGCGGCCGAGGGCGGTGCCCTGGTGGGCGACGTAGGGGGCGGTGAGGCGGCCGGTCTCCAGCAGCCACTGGGCGACCCCGGCGTTGAGCGAGCCCGTCACCGGGTCCTCCCAGAGGCCGCCGTCGTCGACGACCAGACCGCGAAGCTCAGGTGTGCCGTCGGGGTGCAGGCCGACGACACCGACGTCGAGCGGGGCTCGCGGCGTCGGCTTGAGCGCGAGCACCCGCTCGGCGCTGTCGAGCAGCACGGTCGCCCATCCTGGGCCGTTGTCGGTCCAGGCGTGGTCGACGATCTCCTCGCGTTCCAGCCCGAGCGTCGCGACGATCAGCTCGAGCGTCGCCTCCTCGAGCGGTCCGGAGCGCACGAGCGGCGGCCCGGCGAACGCGAGGCGGCCGCTGTCGTCGCGGCGGAGCTCGACAAGCCCGACCGCACACTCCTGGACGAGTCGGTCGCGCCCGGGCTCGCCGCGGGCCTCGAGCCAGGCGTGGGCGGAGCCGAGCGTCGGATGCCCGGCGAACGGCAGCTCCTGGCGCGGGGTGAAGATCCGCACCCGGTAGTCGGCGCCCGGGTCGGTCGACGGGAGCAGGAACGTCGTCTCCGAGAGGTTCGTCCAGTTGGCGAAGCGCCGCATCGCCGCCTCGTCAAGACCGTCGGCGTCGATCACGACCGCGACCGGGTTGCCGTAGCCGGTGCCCTCGCCGAAGACGTCGACCTGGGCGAAGCGGCATCCGGTGGCGCCCATCGCCTGATTATGACCGCGTGGGCCGCACCCCCGGCGCCCCGGCGGCAACCGGCGCGCGGGCCGCCAGGCCGCACCCCCCGGCGCCCCCGCCGCACCCCCGGCGCCCGGGCGGCACCCCGGCGCCCGGCCGCACCGCCTGAGCGCGACCGCCGCTCCGGCTACGCGCGGATCGCCGCCAGGAGGACGTCGACGAGCGCGTCGGCGTACGCGGCCGCGTCGGCCTCGGGGTGCGTGTCCAGATACGCGATCATCGCGTCGACCGCCGCCTGGTAGGTGACGGCCATGACGCGCGTGTCGAACTCCCGCAGCGAGCCCTCCTCCTGCCCGCGGCGGAACAGGACCTCCTGCGCGCGATAGGTCTCCTCGTAGGCGCGAGGATCGAGGCGCGGTGCGCCGTCATCGTTGCGCAGGTTGTGGACGATCTGATCGATCGCGCGGAGCTCCCGGGCGTGCGTGCGCCGCAGCTGCGAGGCGAGATGGATCGCGGAGCGGAGCACCTCCGGGACCGGGGCATCGAGGTCGATCGCGCTCCCGACGCTCCGGCGCACCGCCGCGACAGTGGCGATCGCTGTCTCCTCCATGAGCGTGTCGCGGTCGGAGAAGTAGTGGGAGACGAGGCCCTTGGAGACGCCCGCCGCGTTTGCGATCCGGGCGAGCGACGCCCCGCGGTAGCCCTCCTCGGCGAGCACCTCGACGCAGCCGTGGATGATCTGCGCGCGGCGCTCCTCCTCGCTGAGGCGCCGGCGCCGTCGCTCTCCGTCACGGTGGGTCGCTGCCGAGGCCACGGCGCTCAGTGTGCCGTACGCCGGCGGCCCGCTCCCGCGCCGCGTCGCGCTCGCCCGCTGGTCGGAAGCGACCACCGTCAGTCGGCGAGCGCGGCGCGGACGACGAGGAGCACGTTCGCCGCCATGAGGGCGGCGACGCCCCACATCTCGACCCGCATCCACACCGGGACGAAGCCCGGGAGCGTCGCCTCGACGACGTTGACGACGAGCAGCGCGCCGCTGATGATGCCGAGCGCGCGCAGGCCGCTGCGCTGGCCGGCGCGGGCCGCCCGCAGCCGCAACGGCAGCACGAGCGCGAACACGGCGACGACGATTCCGTGGCCCCATGCGTGCGCGGTGGCCTCGCGGGGCGCCGCCGCCGAAAGGACGGCGAGAACGACGATCGTGGCGGCGGTGAGGGCAACGTAGGCGCGGACGATCGCCGCGCTCAGGGAGAGTGGGCACTGCGCGTTATTAACGATGCGGACAATAGTATTGGCCGAACGGTCAATAGTCAACCGGCCGCGTTCAGGCGACAATCAGCGCGTGCGCAGGACGGACGCGATCGTGATCGGCCTCGGGGCGATGGGGAGCGCGGTCTGCCATCGGCTCGCGGAGCGCGGGCTGACCGTCGTCGGCCTCGACCGCCACCACCCGCCTCACGACCGCGGCTCGACGCACGGGGAGACGCGGATCACGCGCCTGGCGATCGGAGAGGGCGCGGAGTACGCGCCGTTCGTGCGTCGCTCACACGCGCTCTGGCGCGAGCTGGAGCGGGCCTCCCACGTGACGCTCATGCGACAGGTCGGCGGTCTCGTAATCGGTGACGCCGACGATCCGTTCCTCGCGCAGACGCGCGCGAACGCCAGGCGCGACGGGATCGCGCACGAGAACCTCACCCACGGGGAGCTCGTCGCGCGGTTTCCGATGTTCGCCGCGCCGCCCGGCACCGAGGCCTACCTCGAGCCCGAAGCCGGGCTGCTCCATCCCGAGGCGGCGGTCGAGGCGCAGCTGTCGCTCGCGCGGCGCGCGGGCGCGGAGCTCCGGCTCGACACCGAGGTCGAGACCGTGGCCAGCGACCCGGACGGCGTGACGGTCACGACCAGCGCGAGCGAGACCCTCCACGCAACCGAGCTCATCGTGTGCGCCGGCGCCTGGATCCGGCGGCTGCTCCCCGAGTACGCGCACACGTTTGCGATCCACCGCCAGCTGCTGCACTGGTTCCCGATCCGCCGGGGCTACGAGGCGCTCCGTGCGATGCCGATCTTCATCTGGGAGATCCCGGGCGAGCGTGACGCGTTCACGCACCTGTCCGGCGGCTTCTACGGCTTCCCGGCGATCGACGGGCCGGGCGGCGGGGTCAAGCTCGCGACCGAGCGCTACGAGCGGACCGTCGACCCGGATTCGCCGGCCGACCCGGCGCGCGGCGTCCAGGAGGCCGCGCGGCTCCACGAGCAGTACCTCGCGTCCCGCTTTCCGTGGGTCGGCTCGACGCCACTGCGGACGGTCTCCTGCCTCTACACGAACACGCGCGGGAGCCGCTTCATGATCGGCCCGCATCCCATCCGGCCGCACGTGACGGTCGTCTCGGCATGCTCGGGGCACGGCTTCAAGCACTCGCCCGCGATCGGGGAGGCCGTCGCGCAGCTGATCGCCGAGGGCGAGAGCGCGATCGACCTCTCGCCGTTCGCGCCCCCGCCGCCCGCCGCCGGGGTCGGCTGGGCGGGCTCTGCGTGAGCCCGCGCGGTCAGCGACGACCGAGCGCGATCGGCGCGGCGACGTCCATCGCGGGCACGTTCCAGCCGGAGACGCTGACCACGGGCAGGTCGCCGTGGAGCGCCGAGCGGCGGTAGGACGCGTGCAGCGTCTCGGACTCGCCGGGCCAGAGCGTGATGTCGTTCGTGTCCCAGAACACGGGCAGCACCTCGTCCTCGCCGGGCAGCGGCCTGCCGGCCGGTGACCCGCGGCGCACGTCGGCACGCACGAAGAACGATACGGTCGACCCCGAGGAGTCGTTCGTGATCGTCACCGTGCTCGTCATGTTCGAACCGTCCGGCCCCGGCGCCGGCTTGGAGGAGGCGGTCACCGTGACGTGCGCCGCGGGCAGGCTCCGGAGCTGCCGCAGCGACCCGTAGCGCGTCATCGTCGCCTGCGGCAGGCCGATCGTCTTCTTCCAGTCGACGACGTCGGGACGCGTCGAGAGCCAGTAGACGTTGCGGTCGACGACGTTCGCGCCGCTGCGGAGCACGAGCTCGACGAAGTACGTGCGCGCGGGTCCGCCCGCGGCCGGCACCTTCGGGTGCAGCACATCGGCGGCGACCCCCTGGGAGGCGAGGTCGAGCGGCGCCGAGGTCGCGTCCGAGAGAACGCGGCCGGCGGTGTCGTACACGCGCGCCTGCACCGTGAGGTCGCGCTCGGGCGCCGGGCCGAGGTTGTCGACGGCGACGTCGCCGGTGTCGTACGCGTAGAGGGCGTGCAGGGGGCGATTCGCCTCCTGGGCGCCGAAGAAGCTGCCCGCCTCGTCGCCGTCGGAGTTGTAGAGCGTCCACAGCATCGACGGCCAGCCCTTGTTCAGCTGCCAGTAGACGACGCCGGTCGACGGCGCCTGCGCACGGGTCGAGTGGTCGATGTAGGCCTCGAACTGGGCGCGCTGGCTCTCGTAGTTCTGCACCTGGGCCTCCTCGACGAAGCTCGCCAGCCCCGTCCAGCGGCCGTAGCGGGCACGCAGCGCCCTGTCGAAGTCGTGCAGGGTGCCGAACGCGTAGCCGTAGTTCTTCCGCTTGTTGGGCAGCTGCTTCTCGTAGTTGAGGTGGTACTGGTTGTCGTTCGGCTTCGTCCAGAGCGCGCGGAGCTCCGCGGGCGACATGAAGCGCCGCAGCGAGTCGAGCGTCGGGATCGTCACCCCGGAGCTCGCCTCGCTGTCGAACGCCCAGGCGCCACCGACGTTCGTCCGCGTCGGGTCCTTGGGGTCGTAGTGCGTCGTGTCGTACCAGTAGCTCGGCGGCACCCAGTCGTAGGGCCCCTCCTTCTCGCCCGAGGGTCCGAGCACCGGCGCGCTCGCGTACTCGGCGGAGGAGATCAGCGGGTCCTGGAAGCCGGCGGCGCGGAACGCGCGCACCGACACGCGCTCCTGACGCGGGGTCGGCGGGTCGTCGCTCCAGCTGAAGTTGAGCACGCTCGGGTGATCGCGCAGGTTCTCGCCGATCGTCCGCGCCGACAGGGCGAGGATGTGGAAGTCGTGCGCGCTCGTGAGCTTCGAGTCCTGCAGCTGCCAGGCATCGCAGCACTGATAGCCGGCGTCGATGAGGATCCCTGCGCGGTCCATCTGCTCGTAGAAGTTCTCAGGCATCTGCTTGCCCTCGGTGCGGATGCCGTTCAGGCCGAGGCTTTTGATCATCGCGATCTGCCAGGCCGTGTTCGCCGGGGAGTAGCGCAGGAACAGGTCCTCCGACCAGCCGCCGGCGCGGAACACGAACGGCCGACCGTTGACGAGGAACCGGCGGGAGCCGTCCGGCGCAAGCGGCGAGGCGCCGACCAGCCGGGTGGTGATCGTGCGGATGCCGAACGTCTGCGAGGAGGAGTCGACGTTGCCGTTCGCCGAGCGGGCGGTCATCGCGAACCGGTACAGGGGCTGACCGCCCATCCCGTACGGCCACCACACCTGCGGGTGGGACAGCCGCAGGTGGAAGGCGACCGTGCGCACGCCGTGCCCCGGCACGCGGACCGAGCGGCCGAGCGCCCATGCCTCCGAACCGCCGGGCGCGCGCACCCGGGCGGCGACCGTGCCGCGCTGGGCGCGGGCGGTGACGTTCCGCACGGTCCCGACGAGCGTGAGCCGCGCGCTCGTCATGCCCGGCGCGTCGTGCTGGAGGACGTGCGCGTCGGACAGCGCAAGCGGTCCGGCCGTGTGGAGCTCGATCGGGAACTGGATGCCGGTGTTGTTGTCCGGCGGGATCTGGGTCCAGTCGACGTTGTCGAGCGTGAACATCGTCTGCGGGTCGTTCGGATGGACGTCGAGCGCGAGCGCGTTCCGGCCCCGGCGCAGGAGCGAGGTGACGTCGAACGCGAAGCGGGTGTCGTCGCCCTGGACGGTCGCATGCCTCGCCAGCTCGTGGCCGTTCACCCACACGTCGGCCGCGCCGACGACACCGTTCACGATCAGCTCCACGCGCTGCCCGCGCCGGTGCGGGGCGCGGAACGTCGTGCGAAACCACCACGGCACCGCGAACTCCGGGATCGTGTCCCTGCCGATCGCATCCATGTAGCCGAAGCAGCGCTTCATGTTCGTCCCGTAGAAGACGTGGGGGCAGCGCCCGTTCTGGAGGAGCGCGTTCAGCTCGGTGCCGACAGCCCCGGCGCCGTCAGGCCGGACGTGCAGCCAGGAGCGGGCGCCGAACGAGGGAAGGGACACCCGGGCCCCGCCCGCGGCGACGTGTGCGCTGCTCTGGACCTGCCAGCCGTGCAGGCCGACGATGCGCGTGTCCGCGCCCGCCCCGCCGGCGCAGGCGAGCAGCATGGCGAGGGCCGCGACGAGGAGCAGGCTCAGACGGCGAGCGGGCATTATCTCTCCTTCATTCGGTGACGGTGGCGGTGTCGGGCGTCGGTGAGCTCCCGGTGCCGCGGGACGCCGAGGCTCCGGGGGCTTCGGATGGCAAGCCCTCCTCCCCCCGCGCGCGGGCGAGCGCGACGTGGCAGGCGACCCGCGAGGCGCCGATCGGCTCCGGGCGCGGCGTGACCCGCGCGCACGTCTCGATCGCGAGCGGGCAGCGCGCCCGGAAGCGGCAACCCTCGCTCGGGTTGACGACCCGCGGCGGCTCGCCCGTGTCGGCCGACAGCTCGGCGTCCTTCTCACGCGGATCGGCGACGGCGGACAGCAGCAGCTGCGTGTACGGGTGCTTCGGTTCGGACAGCACGGTCTCGGTCGGCCCGGACTCGACCTCGTGTCCGGCGTACATGACGACGATCCGATCGGCGACGTAGCGGGCGCTCGCGAGGTCGTGGGTGATGTACAGGAGCGACACGCCCTCGCGGTCGCGCAGCGAGGCCATCATGTTGAGCACGCCTGCCCGGATCGAGACGTCGAGCATCGACACCGGCTCGTCGGCGAGGATCAGCTTCGGGCGCACGGCGAGGGCCTGGGCGAAGCCGATCCGCTGACGCTCGCCGCCGCTCATCTCGTAGGAGAAGCGCGTGAGCATGCGTGGGCTGAGGCCGACCGCCTCGCACACCCGCTCGGCCTCGCGGCGGCGCGCCTCGCGGTCGAGCTCCGGACGATGCAGCGCGAGGTTGCGCATGATCCCATGCGAGATCCGGAACACCGGGTGAAACGCGCTGAACGGGTCCTGGAGCACGATCGGAACCTCGCCGCGGTACCAGAGCAGGTCCTTGCGCGAGCGCAGACCCGCCACCGATCGACCGCGGTAGTAGATCTCGCCCCGCGTCGGCTTGTAGAGCCGTGCGAGCAGACGGGCGACGGTGCTCTTGCCGCTCCCGCTCTCCCCGACGAGCGCCACGATCTCGCGCTCCCCGATCGTCAGGTCGAGATCGTCGACGGCGTGAAGCACCTTGCGCGAGAAGAGGCCGCCGAGCGCGAAGTGGCGGGTGAGCCCCTCGGTGCGGAGCAGCGGCTCCTGCGGGGACGGCGCGCGGGCGTCGCCGGGGGGGCTCACGGGCGTGCCTCCTGCGCCGCGTCCGCCTGCGCCGCGTCCACCGCCGCGTCCACCGTCACGTCAGCCTGCGCCGCGTCCGCCTGCGCCGCGTCAGCCTGCGCCGCGCCTGACCGCGGTGCCTCCGCCCGTGCCCCCACCGCCGCGCGCTCCTCGTAGAGCAGGCAGCGGACCCGGGCCCCGTCGCGCTCGTAGAGCGCGGGCTCACGTGTCGGGCAGATGTCCATCACCTCCGGACAGCGGGGGTGGAAGCGACAGCCGCCCGGCGGGTGCGCGAGGTCGGGCGGCGCGCCCGGAATGCCGGCCATCTCCCGGCGCGGGCCCCGGACCGACGGGAACGCGTTCATGAGCCCGCGCGTGTAGGGATGAAGCGGCCGCTCGAAGATCGTCTCGGTCGCCGCGGCCTCCGCGATCTGGCCCGCGTACATGACGATCACGCGGTCCGAGTAGCGGCTCACAACCGACATGTCGTGGGTGACGAAGAGCACCGCAAACCCGAGCCGTCGCTGCAGCTCGCGAATCTTCGTCATCAGCGACTGCTGGGCGACGACGTCGAGCGCCGATGTCGGCTCGTCCATGATCACGAGCTGCGGGGTGAACAGGAGCGCCATCGCGATCATCGCCCGCTGCCGCATCCCGCCGCTCAGCTGGTGGGGATAGCTGCCGAGGTGGACCGCGTCGATCCCGACGAGCTCCAGCACCTCCCGGGAGCGCGCCCGGATCCGCTCGCGGGAGCGCTCCCCGTGCGCCTCCATCGCGTCGGCGAACTGGGCGCCGATCGAGTTCATCGGATTGAGTGCGTTCATCGCGCTCTGCATGACCATCGAGTAGTCGCGCCAGCGCATGTGCCGAAGCTCGCCGCCGCGCAGCCCGACCATGTCGCCGCCGCGGAACACGACCTCTCCGGAGACGATCTCGCCGGGCGGAGAGAGCAACTGCGCGACCGCGAACAGCAGCGTCGACTTGCCGCAGCCGGATTCGCCGACGATTCCCACGAACTCGCGCTCGGCGACCGCGAAGCTCACGCCCGAGAGGACGTGGACGTCACCCGCCTCGGTGAGATAGTCGACCGACAGGTCGCGGACGTCAAGCAGCGGCTCGGTCACGCCCCCTCCTTCTCCGGCGGCGCACCGGCCGCAGCGCCGGGTTGCCGATCTCATCGAACGCGTAGTTGAGCAGCGCGAAGCCGGTGCCGAGCAGCGCGACCGCGGCGCCCGGAGCGAGCGCCCACCACGGGTTGCCGGCCTCGAGCGCCGAGGCCTGCTGCGCGTTGTAGAGCATCGTCCCCCACATGAGCTCGCTCGAGTTGCCGAGCCCGAGGAACTGGAGGGTCGCGGCGAAGCCGACGACGTACACCGCGAGCGACAGAAACGAGGCGACGAGCAGCGAGGTCATCGTCGGCACGATCTCGACCAGGATGATGTAGAGCGAGCGCTCCCCCCGCGCCCGCGCCGCGAGCAGGAAGTCGCGGCTGCGCACGGTGAGCCCCTGGGAGCGGAGCTGGCGGGCCTGGAAGGCCCAGCTCGTGATGCAGAGCACGATGATGAGCGACGTGGCGCCCGGCGGCAGGTACGCGGCGAGCAGGATGAGCAGCGGCAGCACCGGGAGGATCAGGAAGACATCCGTGATGACCGTGAGCACGCGGTCGGTCACCCCACCGAGATAGGCAGCGGTCACCCCCACGATCATCGACATCGCGGTGGCGACCGCGCTCACGATCAGCGTGACGATCAGCGTCAGCCGCGTCCCCCACACGAGCTGGGAGAACACGTCCTGACCGAGCGAGGTCGTGCCGAGCGGGTGCGCCGAGGACGGAAGCGAGTTCTGCCCGTAGATCGCCGCCTGCGGGCTGCGCGTCGCGACCACCCCGGGGAAGGCGGCGACGAACGCCATGAGGAGCAGGATGAGCGCTCCCAGCACAGCCTTGCGGTTGCGGAGCACCGCGCGCAGGAACCGCCCCTGGGAGACGTCCGTGGCGCCCTGCGCCGGAGTCTCGGTCAGTGCTGTGTCGACGACGGCCATCAGCTCCCCCCGCTCACGTCCGCGGGCATGTGGCCGCTCGCATGGGTGCGCGCGCGTCGGGCCACCTACGCCTCCCGCATCCGCGGGTCGAGCACGGCGGTGAACAGGTCGGCGATGAGCACGCAGACGAGCACCGCGAGCGTGTAGAACAGGAACAGACCCTGCATGAGCGGCAGGTCATGGTCGGTCGTACTCGTGTAGAAGAGGTACCCGAGCCCCGGGTAGGAGAACAGGTACTCGATCGCGATCGAGCCGCCGAGCACGTAGCCGATCTGCATCGCGAAGCCGGTGAGGTTCGGCAGCACCGCATTGCGACCGGCATAGCCGGACATGACCTGTCGCTCGGGCAGGCCCTTGGCGCGCGCCATCTTCACGTAGTCCTCGGAGATCGTGGTCACCATGTTGTTGCGCATCGAGTACACCCAGAGTCCGGCGGTGACGACGACGAGGCTCACGCCCGGCAGGATCGCGTGCTTCAGCACGTCGCCGATGAACGACGCCGAGAACGACGGCGTCGCCCCGATGTCGTAGTTGCCCTGCAGCGGCAGCCAGTTCAGCTTCACCGCGAACACGTAGATGAGCAGCAGGCCGACGAAGAACACCGGCACGGTCGAGAGGATGAACAGCGACGGCGGCACGAGGCCGTCGAAGCGCCCGCCCCGTCGCCACGCGCTCACCGCGCCCGCGAGCGTGCCGATCACGAACGCCAGCACAGTCGTCACTCCCACGAGGCCCAGCGTCCACGGCAGCTTGGAGGCGATCTCGTTGATGACGGGGACGTTCTGGGCGGTCACGCCGAAGTGACCGGTGAGGCAGTTCCCGAGGTACTCGAAGTAGCTGGCGATCACGCCCTGATGAACGTTCGTGCCGAATTGGATCTCGAGCGCGTGCAGCGCGGCCGGGTTGACCGTGCCGCGGAACGTCGCGAGCACGGCCTGCGCCTCGTTGCCCGGCATCACCCGCGGGATGATGAAGTTGACAGTCAGCGCGGCCCACAGCGTCACCAGGAACAGGCCGAGCCGCCGGGCGAGATACCTCACGCGCGTCCGCCCTCGTGCCCGCGCGCGCTCCGCGGGGCGCGGCTCGCGGTCTTATCCCCGCGCGCGAGCGCACACCCCCGGGATCTCGCCCGGCTCACGACGATCGCCTCATCCCGTCGGGTACAGGTGCGTGACGACCTGCCCGTCGTCCGGGAACGAGTACGGCGACGGCTGCGCGTACGGGTTCGACTGGGTCGGCCAGCCGCCGATGTGCGACGTGTCGTACTGGTACCAGTCGACGCCCTCGGTCGTCGGGATGAACGGAATCTGCTTGACCATCACTTGCTGGATCTGGTGGATGATCTGCACCTGCTGCGAGGGACTTGCCGCCGGATAGTGGTTGAACAGCGAGTCGACCGCCGCCGACTTGAAGCGCGGGTAGTTCGTCGAGCCGATGTTGCCGCTGAACAACCAGCCGCGCAGCTCGTAGTAGGGACTCGGACCCGGCGAGGCGGCGGGGCCGCCGCTGCCGGCGTAGGCGAGCTGGAACTTGCCCGTCTGGATGTCGGCGGTGTACGGGGTCGAGTTCTCGTCCTGCACGGTGACCCCGATCCCGACCGCCTTGAGCTCCTGGGTGATGATCTGCAGCGACGCATCCCAGTCGGAGTAGCCGCTGATGGTCTTGATCGTGAACTGCAGCGGCTGCCCGCTCGGGGAGGTGAAGATCCCATTCGAGCCCTTCTTGAATCCGGCGGAGGTGAGGATCTGCTGCGCCTTCGCCGGATCGTACGTCGGCTGCTTGATCGAGCTGTCCGCCCAGCTCTTGAACGTCGGCGTGATGACGCCCGTCTGATTCGCGGGCTGCTGCTCGCCGCCCTCGCCGAGCTTGGCGATGTTCGGCTTGTTGAGCGCGTAGGCGATCGCCTCGCGCACCGGCAGCTGCTTGAGGAGCGGGTTCGTCAGGTTCGGCACGAGCGCGACGTTGAGCACCGGCGGGAACCAGATATGGCGGTGCGCCGGATCCTTGGCGACGTAGTAGGACTTGACGCTCGGGATGTACTGGCCGCCCCACTGAGCCTGGCCCTGGGCGAGGTACAGGTTCGCCGGGGTGTTCGAGAGGAACGCCGGGTAGTCGATCTCGGCGATCCGCGGCACCGGGTGACCCGGCTTGCTCTGCCAGTAATGCGGGTTGCGTGCGTACTTGATGTTCTGCGGTGAGCAGCTGGAGACCTCGTACGGACCGGTGCCGACGGGCTTCGAGTCCGCGTACGAGGAGAGCTTGGCCTGGTTGAGCGTCGACCAGATGTGCTGCGGCACGATCGGGGTCTGGTCGGCGACGTAGTAGAAGTACGTCTGCGCCGGGGCATTGAACGTGAACACGACCTGGTCGGAGCCCTTGAGCGCGACCCCGCTCAGCGGGCCGCCGGCGTTGCTCCAGAGAGCGTTGAGGTCGGCCGCCTTGTCGTGCTTGATCGCGTTGAACGTGTACAGCACGTCCTTGGCGGTGAACGGCTTGCCGTCGGTCCAGGTGACGCCCTTGCGGATCGTGAACGTGAGCCTCTTGTAGCCGTTCGACCACCTGGAGGAGCTCGCGAGCATCGGGACCGGAGGCTTCGTGCTCTGCAGGATGTTGACGAACTCGAGCGGCTCGTAGATGTACCCGAACGTGATGCCGGGGCCGAGCAGCGACGCGTTGAACGGATTGAACTGGCAGGTCCAGGTCGACCCACTCTCGTTGTCGATCACGAGCTTGCCGCCGACGCCGCCACCGCCCGCCGGCGCAGCCGTCGTCGACGACGACGTGGACTGCTTGGAGCCCTTCGACGACGAGCTCCCGCCACAGGCCGTGGCCAGCATGCATGCGGCCACCAGCGCCGCGAGCCATGCCGCACCTCTCACCGGACGCATCCTCATCTCAACACCCTCTCCTCGCTGCGACGGGTCGCTCAGTTTGGGAAACCTCTAAACAAAAGCGACTATAACTCCGGTCTGACTCCTGGTCAACCCGGCAGTGAAACACGGAGGGCGCTTTCCCAAATTGGCCCGCGGACGCGGCAAGCGGCCGCGGATGCGCCGCGCGCGGAACGCGCGGGGCGGGCGACGGTGAGCTCGGCAGGTGAGAATCGCCTAGCGCGTCAGGGCGCCCGGCGAGAGGAGCGCCGAGCGCGCGGCATGGAGCGCGACCGCGATCGCCCCCTGGAGCGCGGCGCGCTCGCCGAGCCGGCTCGTCTCGATGCGCGCCGTCATCGGCACGAGCGCGGCCGCCGCGCCGCGCACCGGACGCAGTAGCAGCGGGCTCGAGCCGATGCCGCCGCCGAGCACGACGAGCTCGGGGTCGAGGATCGCGCACACGGTCGCGATCGCCGTGCCCAGGCGGGAGGCGACGTGGTCGACGACCGCCTGCGCCGTCGCGTTGCCGGCGACCGCGAGCTCGAACAGCTCCTCGACCGACGCGAGCTCCGGATCGCCGTCCCGGCGGCGTGCGTTGAACGCGGCGATGATCCCGGTGGCCCCGATCTCGTCCTCGAGCCCGCCGTGGAGGCGGTGGCGGGGGTTGAACGGATCCCCGACGAGCGGCAGGTAGGCGATCTCCCCGGCGGCTCCGTGGGCGCCGCGGACGACCTGGTCATCGATGATGACCCCCATGCCGATCCCGGCGCCGATCGCGATGAACACCATCGTCGACACGCCGCGGGCGAGACCGAACCACTGCTCGCCGACGGCTGCGAGGTTGACGTTGTTCTCGACGAGCACGGGCAGGTCGAACCGCTCGCGGACGACCTCGAGGGGATCGAATCCGCCCTCGGGGACGACGTTGTAGGCGAGCGACGTGACCCGGCCGCTCGCCTGGTCGACGACCCCCGGCGATGAGACGCCGAGCGCGAGAGGCGGCCCGTGGCCGGCGCTCGCTCGCTCGATCGCCTCGCTCACGAGCTCGAGGATCTGGACGCCGACCGCGCGGCTGCCACCCTTGGCCGTCGGCCGCTTCAGGTCGCAGATCGGCTCGCCGAACAGGTCGGCGGCGGCGACGCGAACATTGCTGCCGCCGATGTCCGCGCCGACGACGAACCCCGCCATGGAGCTGACGACGTAGGAGACCGGCCGGCGGCCGCGCTGCCCGTCACGCGTGCCGGCGGCGCGCACGAGCCCACCGTGCTCGAGCCGGCTCACCGCGGCCGACACGGTCGGCTTGGAGAGCCTGGTCGCGGTCGCGATCTCCGGACGCGTGATCGGTCCGCGGCGGAAGATCGTCTCGAGCACCGCCTGCTCGCCGAGCTCTCGCAACAGGCTCTGGCGGGAGTCGCCGTCGGCACGCGCGTTCCGCCGTCCCCCGTCCGAACCCATCGGCGACCCCATTGAAGTTAGACGCCTTTACGAATAGGATGGCGCGCACCTGGCACGAGAGCCGGAAGTGTAACGGAGATAGGGCAAGGTCTTTTGCGGAACCGATCCAGTTGGGGGGCAAGCCCCCCAGCACCCCCCCAAGACGTCCCGTCGCGCGCCGGAGCGCCGGCGTGAGCGCGTCGCGACCGACGCCGACGCTCGCGGTGATCGGATGCGTGCAGGCGGACGTCGTGCTCAGCCCCGTCACCGACCTGCCGCCCCCGGGCGGCGCGCTCCTCACCGAGCGCGCCGCGGTCCGCGTCGGCGGCGCGGGCGCGAATGCCGCGCTCGCCGCGGCCGAGGCCGGCCTCGACGTGCGGCTGTGCGGCGCGATCGGCGACGACCACCTCGGCGCGCTCATGCGCGAGGAGCTCGCGCCCGCGGGACTCGCCGACGAGCTCGCGGTCACCGCGGGCGAGCAGACCGGGCTCACCGTCGTGCTCGAGTCGGCGGCGCGCGATCGCACGTTCCTCACCCACCTCGGGGTCAACGAGCGCTGGGAGGCGGCGATGATCCCCGACGACGTGCTCTCCTGCGGCCATCTGCTCCTGTGCGACTACTTCGTCGCGCCGCGGCTGCGGGGCGCGGCGAGCCGGACGCTGCTGGAGACGGCACGGGCGCGCGGAGCCCGCACGTTCTTCGACACGAGCTGGGATCCCGAGGGGTTCGCCGCGCCGACGCGCGACGAGGTCCGCGAGCTGCTGACGTCCGTCGACGTGTTCCTGCCCAACGAGGGGGAAGCGTGCGCGCTCGCCGACCGCCCCGGGGATCCGGCGGGTGCCGCGCGAGCCCTGCAGGCGGCCTCGGGCGGCTGGGTCGTCGTCAAGCTCGGGGCCTCCGGATGCCTGGCGGTCGGTCCCGGCGGACAGGAGCTCGCCGCCGCGGCGCCGGCCCTGCGCGTCACCGACACGACGGGCGCGGGCGACGCGTTCAACGCGGGGATCATCGCCGCGCTCGCGGGCGGCGCCGACTGGGCGCAGGCGCTCGCGCAGGCCGCCCGCTTCGCGAGCGAGATCGTCGCGCGACCATCGGACGAGCGCTATCGGCGCGCACTCGGCGCCCTCCCCGGAGCGGGACGATGAAGCTCGCGGTGATCGGCGCCGGCTCGACGTACACGCCGGAGCTCGTGTCGGGCCTGACGCGGGACCGGGCGCGGCTCGAGGTCACCGGGCTCGCGCTCCACGACATCGACGCCGGACGGCGAGAGGTGGTCGGCGGCCTGGCACGGCGGATGCTCGAGCGCCAGGGGTTCGACGGCGCGCTCGAGGTCACCGGAGACCTCGATCGCGCACTCGCGGGCGCCGACATGATCCTCGTGCAGATCCGAGTCGGGGGGCAGGCGGCGCGGCTGCGCGACGAGACGATTCCCGCGGCGTGCGGCTGCGTCGGGCAGGAGACGACCGGCGCCGGCGGCCTTGCGAAGGCGATGCGCACCGTGCCGGTCGTGCTCCGGATCGCCGAGCGAGCGCGCTCGCTCGCCGCCCCCGATGCGTGGATCGTCGACTTCACGAACCCGGTCGGGATCGTCACCCGCGCATTGCTCGACGCCGGACACCGCGCGATCGGGCTGTGCAACGTCGCGATCAACTTCCAGCGGCAGATCGCCCGCCATCTCGGCGTCCCCGCCGAGCGCGTGCGCGTCGACCAGGTCGGGCTCAACCACCTGACGTGGATCCGCGCGGTGTGGGTCGACGGGCGCGACGTCCTCGGCGAGGTGCTCGAGCGCTTCGGCGACGCGCTGGCCGAGGAGATCGAGCTGCCGCGCGCTCTCCTCGACCGCCTGGGCGCGATCCCGTCTTACTACCTGCGCTACTTCTACGCGGAGCGCGCGGTCGTCGCCGAGCAGCGTACGGGCACTCCGCGCGCCCGAACCGTGATGGAGATCGAGCGTGGGCTGCTCGAGCTCTACCGCGACCCGAAGCTCGCCGAGAAGCCTGCGCTGCTTCAGGAGCGCGGCGGCGCGTTCTACAGCGAGGCCGCGCTTCAACTCGTGGCCGCGATCGCCGGCGACAGCGGCGAGGTCCAGGTCGTCGACGTCCGCAACGGGACGACGCTCGCCGGCCTCGCCGCCGACGACGTGGTCGAGGTGCCCGCGCGTGTCGGCCGGGAGGGCCCGACGCCGCTTCCCCAGCCGCCGCTCGCGCCCGAGCTGCTCGGGCTCGTGCAGCACGTCGCCGCCTACGAGCGGCTCGCCGCGGCGGCCGCTGCCGAGCGCGACCTCGACCGCGCCCGCCTTGCGCTCCTCGCCCATCCGCTCGTGCGCGAGTACGAGCTCGCCGACGGACTGCTCGGTGAGCTGCTGGCCGGCGAGCAGCCGCAGCCCGGCGAACGGGTCGCGACGGGGCCGTGAGCGCGATCAACGGCCTGACGGACGGGCTCGTGCTCGCCGTCGACGGCGGCGGAGTCAAGACCGACCTCGCGCTGCTCGAGCGCACCGGCGCACTCCTCGCCCACGTGCGCGGCGGGCGCAGCCAGTTCCACTACCTCGGCGTCGACGGCTGCGTCGCGGTGCTGGAGGGGCTCCTCTCCGAGGCGCTCGCCCGCGCCGGCCGCGATCCCGAGCGGCGGCCGCTCGCCGCCACCGCGCAGCTGCTGCTCGCGGGAATCGACCTCCCGGAGGAGCTCGCGGCGCTCCGCGCGGGCCTCGAGCGGCTGCGCTGGAGCGAGCGGCTCGCCATCGGCAACGACACCGAGGCGCTGCTGCGCGCGGGCACCGACCGCGGTTGGGGGGTGGCGGTCGTGTGCGGCACCGGGATCAACTGCCTCGGGCTCGCGCCCGACGGGCGCGAGGCGCGCTTCCTCTCGTTCGGGCCCGTGTCCGGCGACTGGGGAGGCGGCGGCGACATCGGTCTGGCCGCGCTCGCCGCGGCCGTCCGCGCGGCCGACGGCCGTGGCCCGCGCTCGCGGCTCGAGACCGAAGTGCCGGCCCACTTCCGCCTGGCGAGCCCGTTCGAGGTCGCGCGCGCCGTCCATCTCGAGGAGATCCCCCCGGCGCGGCTCGGCGAGCTTGCACCGATCGTGCTCGCGCTCCGTGAGCACGACGCCGTCTCCGCCGGGATCGTCGCCCGGCTCTGCGACGAGGTCGTGGCGTTCGTGCGTGCGGCCGTACACCGGCTCGGGCTCGCGGGTGACGATCCGGACGTCGTGCTCGGGGGCCGCGTGCTGCGCTCGGTCGCCGTCGAGGTGATCGAGGCGATCGGGCGGGGGGTACGCGAGGTCGCTCCGCGCGCCCACGTCGTCGTGTCGCCGAGCGAGCCGATCGTCGGCGCCGCCCTGCTTGGACTCGACGCCATCCAGGCTGACGCGACCGCGCGGGCGCGTGCCCGGGCGGAGCTCGACCGGGCGACCTCCGCGCTCACGGCGATCGCGACGGCTGAGAGCGCGAGCTGAACGAGCCGTCCGGCCGGGCTGTCACATGCCTGACCGGTGTACGCCACCTGACAGCCGGGTAGTGAGATGACCTCATCACTCGTCAGAAAGGCGCCACAGTGATCCTGCTTGGCATCATCCTGCTCATCATCGGCTTCGTCGCGAAGGTCGCGATCCTCTGGACGATCGGGATCATCGTGCTCGTGATCGGCGCGGTGCTCGCGATCATGGGCGCCCTCGGCCGCGAGATCGGCGGTCGCCGGCACTACTTCTGAACGCCGCGCGGCCGGGGAGGGCGCGGCGCCGCGCGGCCGGGGAGGGCGCCCGGCCCGCGTCGTCGCGTGGAGCGGCGGCGTGGATCGCATCGTCGCAGGCGAGCCGGCTCGCGCACCGCGTGATCGCAGGCGAGCCCGGCTCGCCCGCTACATCGTGGCGGTGAGCCGGCTCATCCGGTTGAGCAACGAGACGCTCGGAAATTGGTCGGCGGCCACCTTCTCCAGGAGCACGTCGAAGTACTCGGGGGCGAGCGGGCGCGGGATCATCTGCTCGAGGATGTCCATCTGGGTGCTGCTCGGGTACCGGTCCGTTCGGATTTTCGCGAGCAGCAGGCGCGCGAGCATGACCTGGGCTTCCTGACGATCGTTCACACAGCTCTCCTTTCCGGGGCGTCGTGACGCGGTGTTTGGGCCTGTTACCCACGTGGAAGACGGACACGCACTGACCGTCTGTGGACAAGCGCCCTACCGGTTTGCCGCGCTTGCCCGGGGGTAGGTCTGTACTCACCGGAAACCGAGGAGGGCGGTGGAGGAACCATGGCCAGCGACGTCTCAGATCTGATCGGCACTGCAATCGGTCGCGCGGCCCGAGAGGCCGCGCAGGGCCTCTCGGGTGGTCGCCGGCAGGCCTCCCGCGGAACGTCGGGGGGGAAGGCTCTCGCCGCCGCGACGCTCGCCGGCGCAGGCCTGGCGGCCGCGGCACCCGCGGCACGGCGCGGCCTCTCGAAGCTCGTCTCCGGGCTCGACCATCCGATCGAGAGCGCCAAGGAGGCCGGGACGGAGAAGCTGCACGGAGCGGGCGAGAAGCTCAAGGGCGAGGTCGCGGACGAGGTGAAGGGCGCGGTGCCCGGCGCTGGGCTGCTCTCCAAGTTGGGCGGTGGCTCTGACGACGAGGGCTCGGGCTCCGGGTCGGGCTCGAAGGGCGCTCCCGGGGTCGGCAAGGGCCGGCGCATGCCCGTTCAGCAGGACATCGACATCGGGGTCCCGCTCTCGACCGTCTACAACGAGTGGACGCAGTTCGAGAACTGGCCCCAGTTCATGCACCGTCTCACCTCGGCCTCGCAGCAGGACGAGACCCATGTCGCGTTCAAGACGAAGATCTGGGGCAAGACGAAGGAGTTCACCGCCGAGATCGTCGAGCAGCGTCCCGACGAGCGGATCAAGTGGCGGGTTGTCGAGGGCGTCAGCCACACGGGGGTTGTCACGTTCCATGAGCTCGGGCCGCGGCTCACCCGCGTCGAGGTCAACCTCGACGTCGAGCCCGGGTCGATGATCGAGAAGGCCGCTCGCGGGATGCGTTACGTGAAGCGCGCGGTGCGGGCCGACCTCGCCCGGTTCAAGGCGCACGTCCTCATGGAGGAGGAGGAGAGCGGCGAGTGGCGCGGCATGGTCGAGGACGGCGAGGTGAAGTCCGAGCGCTCCTCCTCGTCCTCGCGTGGCGGTGCGTCCACGCGGAACCGCTCCTCCTCGCGGTCGCGTGCGAGCTCGTCGAACGGGCACAGCGGCGGTGGCTCGGGCTCCTCGTCAGGCGGCAGCCGTAGCGGCTCGCGCTCCTCGTCAGGCCGCAGCCGCAGCGCCTCGGGCTCCTCGTCGGGACGCAGCCGCAGCGGCGCGAGCCGCAGCCGCGGCTCGTCGAACGGCAGCTCCGCGTCCGGCAGCCGGAGCAGCGGATCGCGTTCGTGAGGCACTGAACGATGGGCATCCTCGGACGCACCGTCGGCGACCGCCTCCAGGGCAACCGCCCGTCCGCGCCGCGCGCCGCCCTTGCCGCGGTCGTCGCGGGCGCGGCTGCCGCGGCGCTCACCTACAAGGCGCTGCGCGCGTAACCATGGGCTCGAAGCGTCTCCGAGGCGCGGTCGGCATCGATCCCGACCGGGTCGTATCGGCGGCCCTCGAGGCCGCCCTCGGCGAGGCGGAGCCGCGCCGCAAGCGGCACCACACCGGACGCGTGGTGGCGGTGGGCGCCGCGCTGGCCGCCGCGGCCGCCGTCGGGCAGCGGGGCCTGCCCGCGCTCGCGAGGCAACCGCTGCGGCTCGGCCTGCGCAAGCTCGGGGACCTCGCGCGCGTCGAGGATCTCGCCGATGCCCTGCACGACCGGCTCGTCGGACGCGAGGACGAGCCGCTCGACGACGGGGAGCCGCTCGACGACGAGGCGCTCGGGGACGACGAGGCGCTCGGGGACGACGAGCCCGTCGACGACGAGGCGCCGCTCGACGACGAGGCGCTCGGGAACGACGAGCCCGTCGACGACGCCGCGGACGACTTCGACGACGAGGACGACGAGGACCTCGACGACGAGGACGAGGGCTTCGACGACGACGGCCCCGAGGGCGACGACGGCCCGCGCGACGAGGGCGAGGCCGAGCAGCCCGAGGCCGAGGAGCCCGAGGACGCGGGTGACGAGGATCCCGACGCCGACGCCGACGAGGACCTCCCGCCCGAGGACGAGGCGCCCGAGGACGAGGACGAGCTCGACGAGGAGGACGAGGACGTCGCCGCCGCCGAGGAGGACGACGTCGCGGCGCGCGGGCTGGAGCTCGGCGCATCCTCCGAGTCACGCACACGTCGCCGATCGCACTCGCCCGATCTGTTCGAGGCGCTCCGCACCCCGCGCCGGCGCGCTCCGCTGATGCGACGCGGCGCGCCGCGCGTCGACCCGGCGGCCAAACCGCCGCGTGCTCCCCAGGCAGCCGAGGAGGCGTGATGCCACAGGCCCGCAGACGCCAGAGCAGCAGCTCGAACCATAACGACAACGAGACCGAGCGCTACCGGCGCGCGGCGGAGGATGCGTTGCAGCAGCTGGACTGGGCAATCGGATATCTGCATGGAATCCGAAAGACCGAGATCTCCAGGGCTCTGGCGAAGAACCGTACGTACATCCGCCGGCGCCTGATGGGCCGGGACGAGGAGCCCGTGCCCACAGAGCAGACCGATGAAACCTGACAGGGAGACGACACGATGGCCGTAGCAACGAGAGGCGGGAGTTACATCGAGCGCCCGAAGCCGAGCGGGCTCGCCGACGTGCTGGAGGTCCTGCTCGACAAGGGGCTCGTCATCGACCTGTACCTGCGGGTGTCGCTGATCGGGATCGAGATCCTCACCGTCGACGCGCGGATCGTCGTGGCGAGCGTCGACACGTACCTGCGCTTCGCCGAGGCGGCCGGCCGACTGAACATCGAGGAGACCGACCAGTCCGAGGGCCTGCCCCAGCTGATCGAGTCGATGACCTCGGGCGGCGCCGAGTCGAAGACCGAGGGCGCGATCGAGGGCGTCAAGCACAAGCTGTTCGGCGACGACGACGATGACGACGACGGCTCCTCGGGCGACGGGCGCCGTGAGCGCTCGAGCTCGCGCTCCTCGGAGTCGCGTTCGTCGCGCTCCTCGTCGGGGTCCTCGCGATCCTCGTCCGGCTCCGGCTCCGGCTCCGGGTCAGGATCCGGCTCCGGGTCAGGATCCGGGTCGCGGTCGCGCTCGCGCAGTCGCAGCGAAAGCTCGTGAGCGAGCCGAACGGAGCCATCTTCGTCTACGGCGTCAGCCGGGCGACGTCGCTCCCGCCTCTCGAGGGGATTGATGCCGCCCCGGTGCGCGCGCTCGAGCACGATGGGCTCGTCGCGCTCGTGAGCCCGCTCGCCCGTGCGGAGCTGCGAGCCGCGGACCTGCGGGCCCACTGGCGCGTGCTCGAGCGGGCGTTCGAGCACGCGACCGTCCTGCCCGTCCGCTTCGGGACCGTGGCCGAGAGCGAGGACGAGGTCCGCGCCCGCGTCCTCGACGCGAATCGGGAGCGGCTCACCGAGCGGCTTCGGGCGATGGACGGCCTCGTCCAGCTCACCGTCAAGGGCCGCTACGACGAGGACGCGCTGCTGCGGGAGATCCTTCGCGCCACGCCGTCGCTCGCCGCGCTCCGCGAACGGGCGGCCCGGTCGGGCGCGCTCGGCGACAAGATCGCGCTCGGCGAGCGGATCGAGCGGGCGATCGAGGCGCGACGCGCGGGGGACACGGCGACGGTGCGCGCACATCTGCAGGACCGGGCCGTGGCCGTGCGCGAGGAGCCGGTCGGCCATCCCGACGCGTTCAACGTCGCGTTCCTCGTGGCGCGCGACGGGATCGACGCGTTCGGCGAGGCGATGCCCGGCGTGCGGGCGGAGCTCGGCGAGCGCATCGCGGTCCGCTACCTCGGCCCGACGCCGCCGTTCAGCTTCGCCGAGGCCGAGGAGATTCGCGCACAGGAGCGCGCGTGGGCCTGATCACCGGACTCCTCACGCTGCCGCTCGCCCCGGTGCGCGGCACGATCTGGCTGGCGCAGGTCATCCAGGAGGAGGTCGAGCGTCGCGAGAGCGATGAGCCCGCGATCCTGGCCGCGCTCGAGGAGCTGGACGCGGCCCGAGCCACCGGCGAGCTCGACGAGGAGGAGATCGAGCGAGCCGAGGATGAACTCGTGGAGCGGCTGATCGCGCTGCGCGGCGTCGGAGGAGGAATGAGCGATGGCGGACTCTGACGACGACGGACGGCTGTCGGCAGTCGAGCTGGCGCGCGCCGCCATGGCGGCGGTCGAGGAGCTCACCGGCTACACGCCGGAGGCGACGACGGGCCTTGACTGGGACGAGGACGCCGATAGCTGGCGCGTGACTGTCGAGGTGCTTGAGCTGGCGCGCGTCCCGAACACCACCGACGTCATCGGGGCCTACGAGGTGCGCCTCGATCCCCAGGGCGCCCTCCACGGCTACCGGCGGCTGCGGCGGTTCCCGCGCGGCGAGGCCCGCGAGGAGTAGGCATCGTGTCAACGGGCGAATCGAGGTTTCCCGCCGCGACCGCGAGCACGCTCCCCGGCCATCCGTCCGAGCCGGCGAATCTGGCCGACATCCTCGAACGGGTGCTCGACAAGGGGATCGTCATCGCGGGCGACATCCAGATCAACCTGCTCGACATCGAGCTGCTCACGATCAAGCTGCGCCTGCTCATCGCCTCTGTCGAGCGCGCTCGCGAGATGGGGATCAACTGGTGGGAGAGCGATCCGTCGCTGCAGAGCCTCGACCCTTCCGACGAGGACCGGGGACGGCTGGAGCGCGAGAACCGCGAGCTGCGCGACCGCATCGAGCGCCTCGAGCGGCGCCTCGAGGCCGGCGAGGAGTCGGGTCGGTGAGCGCTCCCGACCTGCTGTGGGCATACTGCGTGCTCCGCGCGGGTGATGCGGGGCCGACGGATGCGCGCGGGATCGGCGGGGAGGTCGTCGCGCGCGTCGAGCAGGGCGGCCTGGCGGCGCTCGTCAGCCGCGTCCCGGCCACCGAGTTCGCACACGCGCCGCTCACGCGCAACCTCGACGACCTCGACTGGCTCGCGCAGGTCGCCCGCGCCCACGAGGCGGTGCTCGACGACGCGCTCGCACGGGGGACGATCGTGCCGCTGCGCATGTGCACGATCTTCGAGAGCGAGCAGCGGGTGAGCGAGATGCTGGAGCGACAGGGGGCGCGGCTCGCCGGGGCCCTCGACGCGCTCGACGGCCGCGTTGAATGGGCGGTCAAGGTGCTCGTCGACCCCGAGCAGCTCGTCCGGGCGGCCGGTCCGCGGCCCGAGGCGTCGCGCGCCGCGGCGGGTGCGAGTGCGCGCGGGGCGGGTGCAGGCGGCGCGTACCTGCGGCGCCGGCGCGACGAGCGCGCCGCCCGTGAGGCGGCAGGAGGCCTCGCGGCCGACGTGGCGCGGCGAATCCACGCGCGCCTGCGGGACTGGGCGCTCGACGCGCGCACACGGCCCCCGCAGAACCGCGCGCTCTCCGGCCATGAGGGCGAGATGGTGCTCAACGCCGCCTACCTCGTCGAGCGCGAGCGCACCGAGGAGCTGCGCGGGATCGTCGGCGAGCTCGGGGAGCGCCATCGGGAGCTCGGCGCGCGGATCGAGCTCACCGGCCCCTGGCCGCCCTACAACTTCGTGCCGGGCGGGAGGGCGGCGAGCGCGGCATGACGACGGTCGCCGAGCAGGACGTCGCGCTCGTCGACCTGATCGACCGCCTGCTCGGCGGCGGGGTCGTCATCGCCGGCGACATCACGCTCGCCGCCGCCGACGTCGACCTCGTGTACCTCGGGCTGCGGGCCGTCATCGCATCGGTCGCGACCGCCCGTGAGCAGGGGGTGCTTCCCGAGACGGGCAGTGCGCCGTGATCACGCTGTACGCGATCACCGATCACCCCACCGCGGCGCTGCCGGCCGGCGTCGGGCTGCACGCCGTCGCCGACGGTGAGCTCAGCGCGGTCTGCGGCCCGGCGATCGCCAAGGAGATCAGCGCCGACGCGCTCTGGGCGCACGAGCGGCTTGTCGAGGTGCTGATGGACGGCCGCGACCTGCTGCCGGTCCGCTACGGCACGTCCCTGCCCGACGACGCCGCCGCGGCGCGCGCGCTCGAGGAGCGCCACGGCACGTACGCCGCCGCGCTCGAGCGGGTGCGGGGCGCCGTCGAGCTCGCCGTGCGCGTGTTCGGTGAGGGCGGGGGCGCGTCCGCGGACGATCCGAGCCCCGGCGAGCGGTCGCCCGACCGCGGCCCGCGCGAACGCTCCGCCGCTCCGGACGGCCGCGGAGACCCGCCCGGCGCGGGCGCCGCCTATCTCCGCGCCCGCGCGCGGGCGGCGGCCGCTGAGGCACAGGCGCGCACCCGCGTGCACGAGCCGCTCGCGCGCGCCGCGCGCGCCACGGCGCTCGCCCCCCTCCCCCGCGCCGGGGAGCTGCTGCGCGCCGCCTACCTCGTCGACCGCGACGCGACCGCCGCGTTCACGGCGCGGGTGCGCGACGTCCAGGAGCGCTGCCCGAAGCTCCGGATCACCTGCACCGGCCCGTGGCCGCCGTACAGCTTCGCCGGATCGTGAACGACAAGCGCCTGCACGAACCCTCCGACCTCGACTGCCTCGGCGATCCGCTCACCGCGCTCGACCGGGCTCTCCCCGGGCGGCTCAACGCCGACCCGGAGAACCTCGAGCGCGGGCTCGCGCAGCTCGTGCTCACGATCGTCGAGCTGCTGCGTCAGCTGATGGAGCGCCAGGCTGTGCGGCGCATGGACGACGGCTCGCTCAGCGACGAGCAGGTGGAGCGCCTCGGCCAGACGTTCATGGCGCTGAGCGAGCGAATGGCCGAGCTTCGCGAGCGATTCGGTTTCGACGAGGAGGACCTCAACCTCCACCTCGGGCCGCTCGGCGACCTTCTGTGACCGTCAGCCGAGGCGGCGGCTCGGCCGCCCGTCAGCCCAGCCGGCGGGTCAGTCGCTTGGCTTGGGCGCTCAGGTTCCGGACGTCCTCACTCCGCGACTCGACCTGCTCGGCGAGGTCGCCGATCCGGCGCAGCACGTCCTTGACGTCGACGTCCTTGCCGAGATGGCCGAGGTCGACGTGGGGCGCAAGCTTCCTGGCATCGAGGTTCCTGACGAGCCTGGACGCGTGCCGCGGGTCGAGACCGCTCGGGAGCCGAGTCCCCAGCACCTTGGGCCGGGAGCGGCGGGTGGCCAGGCGGTTGGCGACGCCCAGAGCGGCGCCGCCGACGAGCGCGCCGACCGCCCCGCGGGCGAGGGTGCCGCGCACCGACTCCGCGGATGCCGCGCCCTTGCCGTTCGAGTGCGCGCTCTTGCTCGGCGACGCGTTGCTGCTCCGCGACGCGTTCTGGCTCCGTGACGCGTTGCTGCTCCGCGACGCGCTGTCGCCGGTCGCGCTCCCGCGCCCCTTGGAGGCGCTCCGTGAGGCGCTCCCGCTCCGGGAACGTGAGCCGCTGCCGCTCGCCGCGCGTGAGCTGCTCGTGCCGCTGCGGGCCGCCGCCGTCCTGCGTGAGCCTGAGCTGCCCTTGCGAGAACCGCTGCCGGTGGCCGCCTTGCTCGACGAGCCACCGCCGCCCCTCGCCTTGCCGCCCGTCGTCCTACCGCTCGTGCCCTGTTTTCCAGTAGTCGCCACTCGTCCACCTTTCCGGGTTCAGCCTGGCGCTACCCGGCGATTTCGCACCAATAACCGGTCAGTCCTCGAGCACGCGAAGATCGAGCCGGGCGAGCCGCTCCGGGTCGACAAGGAAATCGAGCTCGACGATCCTGCCCGCGCGAACCGTGAACGCGCCGAGCGAGAACGGCCGGCCGTCAAGGAGCGCGAGGAGGCCCGCCGCGCCGTTGACGCGCACGCGGCGGACGGTGAACGCGGCGCGCGAGGACCACATCGTCGCCTGGCCGGCGACCGCCTTGCTGCCACGCGCCTGATGGGAGAGCCCGGAGGCACCGCCGTCGGCCCGGAGCTCGACGTCGGGGTCGAGCACCGCGAGCCCGACCGCGTCCGCGAGCAGCACCTCATGCTCAGGGTCCGTGCGGTCGGCGGCGTCGATGATCGGATCGGGCAGCTGGGCTTCGAGCGGCTCGGCGAGCCATTGTTGATCGGTCGTTGTCACGTTCCTTGCTCGCGACGTGTCATTCGAGTAGACCCGCGGACCGATTCGGATGTGACCGCGGCGCACACATGGAGGAACGCTGATGCAAGCACGTATGGAGAACCCCGTCATGATCCTGCCCGGCGCGATGGAGGGGCTGCAGAAGCTCGCCGCCGCCGCGCACGAGTCCGGTGTCCCGGCCACGATCCTCTACCTTGTCGAGGCGCGCGCCAGCCAGATCAACGGCTGCAGCGTCTGTCTCTCGACATGCACTCGCGGGAGATGAAGGCCGCCGGCGAACCCGACGAGCGCGTCTTTATGGTCGCCGCCTGGCGCGAGGCACCGTACTTCAGCGACGCCGAGCGCGCGGCGCTCGCGCTCACCGAGGCCGCCACCCGACTCGCCGACCGCCCCGAGTCGATCTCCGACGAGATCTGGGAGCAGGCGACCCGCCACTACGACAAGCGCCAGCTCGCCGGGCTCGTCCTCCTGATCGCCGGCATCAACGCCTGGAACCGCATCAACGCGACGACCCGCCAGGTCACCGGCGCCTGGGTCGAGCAGTGGGTCGAGCGGCCCGAGCCCGCCGAGGTCTCCTGACGACCCGGGAGGTTCTGCTCATGGGCGGCGAAGGGCGGTCCGCCGGCGGGGAAGGTTTGTCCGCCTGAGCCGGACAAACCTTCCCCGCCCCAGCCCCCGGGGAGAGGATTCGCGTCGCGGTCCGGTACTACGGCGAGCATCCCGAGGAGATCGATCGCCTCATCGTCTCCAACGAGCAGGAGGCCGTGCGGCTCGAGCGTGCGCTCGAGAACGAGCGGCGCCTGCTCGGATGAAGCTGCTGTTCGACGAGATGAACGCCCCGGCGATCGCCGAGCAGCTTCGCGCTCGCGGCCACGACGTGGCCTCGGTGCACGATCCGGAGCTCCGCTCGCTCGAAGGCGAGCCCGACGAGGCGATCTGGGCGCGGGCGATCGCCGACAAGCGGCGCTCGTGAAGCGAGAACGTCCAGGACTGCCGGCGCATCGAGACCGACGCGCTCGCGCACGCGCGACCGGTCGCACTCCTCGTGTTCACGAGCGACCGCCGGTTCCCACGGGGCGGTCCCGCGAGGCTCGGGCGGCTGGTCGTCGTGCTCGACGCGCTGCTCGCCGCTGACGCGGCGCCGGCGACGTCGCTGTTCCTCGGGGCTCTCGCTCACTGACCGATGCCCCCGGTCGACGACCGGGGAGCGCGGTGTCGGGTCGATCGTCTCGTGCAGCCGGCCGGAAATTTGTGCGAGGTGTCGACGAGTGGCTGAGCGTGACCGAGGCCAGACGCGGGATGAGTCGATGCGGCAGCATCGGTGATTCCCGCGGGTGGGCTCAGGCGCGCCCAGACGCCGTCAAGACCCGCAGAATTTGCGGATGGGTGCACTAGTGTCAGTGGTTGCGCCCGCCGTCTCGGGGCGCCGGTGTACATCCCGCCCCGACGCGGTCGGACGACGGCGTGGACCTGAGCCAACCCGCCTCTCCGGGGCACGATGGAGGATTGACTGCCGTGACGAGCCCTGCCGTACGTGACCGCTGGCGCGAGCGCCGCGCTGCTCGCACGCACCGGCAGACGCGGGCGATCGCCACCTGCGCGCCCGCCCCGACGGGGGCGTTCGACCCGCCGCCCTACGGCCTCGGGCTCACCGCGCGGCGGCTGCTGCGGCTGTGGCGGGAGCAGCGCCGGCTCAGTCTCATCGGGCTCGGCTACGCGGTCGTCTACAGCGCGTTGTCGCTCATCATCCCGGTGCTCGTCGCCCGTGCGATCGACCGCGCAATCGTCCACCACCGGGAGCCGCTTGCGCCGCTCCTGGCGCTGATCGTGGGGCTCGCGCTCGCACGCGCGGGCGTGAACTTCCTGCGCCGGTACGCCACCTCACGCGTCGGGATCGGAATCGAGGCCCGCCTGCGCGAGCTGCTGTACGCCGCATACCTGCGCTTCCCGCGCGCGTTCTACGACCGTCAGCCCACCGGCCAGGTGCTCTCGCGCGCGACGAACGACCTGTACCCGGTCCGCTACTTCATCGGCTGGGGCATGGTGCAGGCGATCCAGAGCGCGATGCTGGTCGTCGGCACCGGCGTGCTGCTCGTGATCACGAACCCGGTCCTCGCGCTGTGGAGCGCGCTGCCGATGCCGGCGATCGCGTACTTCGCGTGGCGGTTCGGCCGCCGGGTGGCGCCGATCTCCCGCGCCGTCCAGGCGAGGGCGACCTCACGGACGCCGCCAACGAGGCGGTCGTCGGCATCGAGATGGTGCAGGCGTTCGGGCGCGAGGACATCATCCGGGAGCGCTTCGCCGACCGCGCGACCGCGATCCGCGACGAGATGATCCGCCAGGCGCGGGTCGAGGCCTCGCACCTGCCGCCCGTCTTCTACCTGCCGTCGCTGTCGGTGGCGGTCGTGCTGCTGCTCGGCGGCCGGGCGGTGATCGACGGCTCGCTCACGTACGGGGACCTCGCGCTCTTCATCCAGCTGCTGCTCCAGATCGTCTGGCCGCTCGAGGCGATGGGCCTGATCCTCGATCTCGGTCAGCGTGCGCTCGCCTCCGCGGGCCGGGCGTTCGCATGGCTCGAGAGGATCCCGCTGCTGCCCGAGGCGCCCGCCGAGCGGGCCGCGACCTTGCCCCCCGACGTCTCGGCTTCGGTCGCCTTCGACGCCGTCCACTTCGCGTATCCGGGCGGCTCGGAGGTGCTGTGCGGCGTGCGCCTCGAGGTGGAGCCCGACGAGATCGTCGCCGTGTGCGGACGCACCGGCAGCGGCAAGTCGACGCTGCTCTCGCTGGTCGCGCGCCACTATGACCCGACCGCCGGCGCGGTGCGGATCGCCGGTGTCGACACCCGAGCGTTGGCGCTCGCCGAGCTGCGCGGCGCTGTGTCGGTCGTCACCCAGCGCCCGGTGCTGTTCTCCGAGACGCTGCGCGCGAACCTGCTCGCCGGCCGCCCGGACGCCGACGACGACGCGATCACGCGCGCGCTCGAGCTGGCCGGCGTCGCCGAGTTCGTCGCCTCGCTGCCGGACGGCCTCGACACGCTGATCGGGGAGCGCGGGGTCAACCTGTCCGGCGGACAGCGCCAGCGCGTCGCGCTCGCCCGCGCGCTGCTCGCCGACGCGCCCGTGCTCATCCTCGACGATCCGCTGTCGGCGGTCGACACCGAGCTTGAGCACGAGATCGTCGCCGGGCTGCGCGGCGGGCTGCGCGGGCGCGCCGTACTGCTCGCCACCCAGCGGCTCTCGACACTCGCGCTCGCCAACCGAGTCGCCGTGCTCGAGGGAGGCCGGGTCGTCGAGGAGGGGGCGCCGGAGGCGCTGATCGAGCGCGACGGGCCGTTCGCCGGACTGTTCGGGGAGGACGCGGTTGTCGGCGCTGACTGAGCTCGCCGCGCCAGACGGCTCGCCGCGCGCCCCCGTGCCCACCGGCCTGCTCAGCCTGCGCCGGTTCGTCGCCCAGCGCCCGCTGTGGGTCGCGGGCGTCCTCGCGTGCGCGATCGGCGAGGCGCTCGCGCAGACCGGTAGCTGGCTGCTCGTGCGCGTCGCGATCAACAACGGCATCGCCCGGCGGAACATGGCGACGCTCGACCTCGCGCTCGCGGCGTTCGTCGCGGTGAGCGTCTCGGGCTTCGTGCTCTACGGGATCATGACCCGGGGGATGGCGCGCCTCGGGCAGGACATCGTCGTGGGGCTGCGCCGCGAGCTCTTCGATCACCTCACGACGCTCTCGCTGCGTTACTTCTCCGAGCAGCGGGCGGGTTGGATCATCGCCCGTCTGACGAGCGACATGGACGCGATCTCCGACGTGCTCTCCGAGGGGCTGCCGACGCTCGTGACGAGCTGCGCGCTGCTGCCCGCGGCCGTGCTCGCGCTGATCATCAACGACTGGCGGCTCGGGCTGGCGGCGCTCGTCGTGCTCCCGCCGGCGCTCGTGCTCAGCCGCTGGTTCCAGCGCGCCTCGACGCGCGCGCAGCTCGATGTGCGCAACCGGATCGCGGTCGTCACCGCCCACGTCGCGGAGTCGGTCGCCGGGATGGTCATCGTTCAGTCCTTCCGGCGCCAACGGGCGTTCCGCGGACGGTTCGATGAGCTCAACGACGCAAACCGGCGCGCGAACGTCCACGCGCAGCGGATCGTCTCCGTGTTCTTCCCCTCGATCGAGCTGCTCGGCGTGATCTCGACGGTGGCCGTCCTCGCCGTCGGCGCGCACCTGCTGCCCTCGAACCAGATCGGGACGATCGCGGCCGCGTACTTCCTGCTGTCGCTCGCCTTCCAGCCGCTGCAGTCGCTCTCGGAGGTCTACTCGCAGCTGCAATCCGGGCAGGCGGCGATGACGAAGATCGGCTCCGTGCTCGACGAGGACGTCGAGATCTCAAGCCCCGCAGAAGCGATCGTCCCCGGCCGGCTGAACGGCCACCTCCGCCTCGACCGGGTGCGCTTCGCCTACGGCGACCACGAGGTCCTGCACGGGATCGACCTCACCGTGCCGGCGGGCTCGTGCTGCGCGATCGTCGGCGAGTCCGGCGGCGGCAAGTCGACGCTCGCCAAGCTCGTCGCGCGCTTCTACGACCCGAGCGTGGGCGCGGTGACCGTCGACGGCCTCGACCTGCGCGAGCTCGACCTGCGCGCCTACCGCCGCCAGCTCGGCGTCGTGCTTCAGGACCAGTTCCTGTTCTCCGGGACGATCGCCGACAACGTCCGCTTCGCCGCGCCCGAGGCGAGCGACGCGGAGCTTGAGCGGATCTGCGGGCTCGTCGGCCTCGACCGGGTCGCGGCCCGCTTCCCGGACGGGCTGCGCCACCAGATCCGCGAGGGCGGCAGCGGCCTCTCGGCCGGCGAGCGCCAGCTCATCTCGATCGCCCGCGCGCTCCTCGCCGACCCGCGGGTGCTCATCTTCGACGAGGCGACCTCGAACATCGACCGGCCGACCGAGCTGCTCATCGAGCGCGCGCTCGACCGGCTGCTGCGCGGCCGCACCTCGCTCATCATCGCCCACCGGATCGCGACCGCCCGCCGCGCCGACCAGATCATCGTGGTCGAGCGCGGCACGATCGTGCAGCGCGGCACCGAGCGCGAGTTGCTCGCCGTCGACGGGCCGTTCCGCCGGCTGGCGGCCGCGCACGTCATCGGCGCCGGCCCGGACGGCGCCGCTGAGCGGCGCGGGGACGGGTCCGATCGTGCAGCCGGCCCCCCGCGGCGCCCCGACGCGTCCGGTGGTCATGCGGGCGCCGGCGGGCACCCGCCGGCGCGGCATGCCGGCCACCCAAGCGCCCGTGGGCGCGCAGGCGGCGCCGCTGGCGGAGGACATCGCGCGCCATCGTGCCCCGAGCGGCCCGGACCGCTCTCCGAGTAGCCCTCGACGCTCCGTCGACCGTGCAGCCGGCTTGCTTGCGGTCGCCGCTCCGTCAGGGAGGATGCCGAGGCCCCGCAGCGCCGTGGCGTGCGTATCGACTGCGCGCCTCGGCGCGTGCGCGGGCGGCCCGACGGACGAGGTGATCGCGCTCGGCGGCGTTCGTCGCGCGGCGGGATCCTGGCGCACCGGATCGTCGGTGAGCGCGACGAGCGAGTCGTACCACTCGAGGATCTGCGCCCAGTCGGTCGCCTCGGCGCGCGCCGCATCATCGTGCAGGGCGGCGATCGCGGCCTCGATTTGGTAGCGCCCGAGCGGACGCTCCTCCGTCTGCACCGCCGGCGCCGGCTGCAGGACGCGCACGCCCTCAGCGATCAGTCGGGTGTCCCACATGGCCTCGGCGGTGCTTGTGCGGGACGAGCTCACGGCACCGATCGCCCACGACGATCGCCTGCTGGCCGCGGCGCGCGCCGCAGAGCCTCAGACGGCCACACCGACCCCGGCCGGAGAGCGGCTGTGAGGCCGAGCCGGGGTCGCTGGCGACGAACGGGTGCGGCCATCCGACCCGCCACACCGGCCTGGCGCATCACTCCGCGCGATGGCGGTCGAGCGCCGCGCCGTCGACGCGGGAGTCGAAGCGCCCGGCGAACTACGCATCCCGCTCCACGGCCGCCCAGTCGCCGGGGCGGCCGCAGGAGCGCCTCGACGCCCGCCGCGACCGTCTGCGCGTCCGTGCCGGCCGGCGTGTCACCGAGCGCGCCGCGGCGCATGTGTCGGGGAAGAACGGCGGCCAGGTCGACCACGGCGTCCAGCCGAGCTGCGGCGGCGCATCGCGGTCGAGCCCATCACCTCGACGGCGCGGCGACGCCTCATTCTGTGCTGCGGTATAACCGGCCCGGAATGCGGAAAAGCGCGCGATTCGACATTGATCGGTTCACCCGAGAGGTCGCGGAGGAGCTCGACGCGACGCTCCGCGACGCCGACCGGGCGCTCGCCGCGCAGTACCCGGGCGATCGCGGCGGCCGCCAGCCGGTCCACACGGTGTACCTCCCCGCCGATCGCTACGGCGCGCGGACGGCGCCGGAGTGGGGTGAGCAGGCACTCGAGGCGATCGACGCGCATGCGGATCTGTTCGCCGAGCTCGTCGCAGACGAGGAGATCGTCGCGCGGGTCCGGCACAAGCTCGCCGAGGAGCCGATCGAGGATCTGCGCATCGACTTCGAGGACGGCTACGGCGCCCGTCCCGACGCGGCCGAGGACGCGGACGCGGCGGCCGCAGGCGCGGCATTGGCGCAGAGCCGCTCGGACGGCACAGCCCCTCCGTTCGCCGGCATCCGGCTCAAGAGCCTCGAGGCGCCGACCCGCGGGCGGGCGGTGCGGACCTGCCTCACGTTCCTCGCCGCGCTCACGGACGCGGCCGCGGGCACGGACGGAGCCGCTGGACCGACGACCGCCCAGCCCATTCTCCGCGGCTTCGTCATCACGCTCCCCAAGGTGACGAGCGTCGAGCAGGTCGAGGCGATGGTCCACGTGTGCGAGCGCGCCGAGCAGGCGCTGAAGCTCGCCCCGGTCAGGTTCGAGATCCAGGTCGAGACGCCCCAGTCGATCCTCGGCCCCGACGGCACCGCGCTCGTCGCGCGCATGATCCACGCGGCCGACGGGCGCTGCACAGCGCTGCACTACGGGACGTACGACTATTCGGCGCTCTGCGGGATCGCGGCCCCGTACCAGAGCCTCGCGCACCCGGTCGCCGACCACGCGAAGCTCGTCATGCAGGCGGCCGCCGCCGGCACCGGTGTGCGGCTCTCCGACGGCTCGACGAACCGGCTGCCGGTCGGCGACGCCGCCGCCGTGCGCCGCGGCTGGGAGGAGCACCTGCGGCTCGTGCGCCGCTCGCTCGAACGCGGCTACTACCAGGGCTGGGACCTGCACCCCGCCCAGCTCCCGACCCGCTACGCGGCGACGTTCGCGTTCTTCCGCGAGGGGCTGCCGGACGCGACGCGCCGGCTGCGCGACTACGTGCAGCGGACCGCCTCGGCGGTGCTCGACGAGCCCGCCACGGCGCGGGCGCTCGCCGACTACGCGCTGCGCGCGCTCCACTGTGGCGCCGCGACCACCGGGGAGCTGGAGCGGGCGACGACGCTCGACGCCGTTCGGCTGACCGAGCTGGCCCGCCCCGGGCGTTGACGGCCACGGCGGCCCGGCGAGAGTTCGCGCGCCCGGGACGTTGACAACCCCCGCATCGCGCGATAGAGTTCCGTCATCCGATATGTGAATTCCGTTTAGCGGAAGCACGGGCCTGGATTCTCGAGAGCTGGGCATCAAACGCACCTCTGGTGTGGGTTCGATGCCCAGCGGCGCCCCGACAACCCCGACCGCGACGACCAAGGAGCCCTCGACATGAGCATCTCGCTCGGCGCAAACCAGTACGGCAAGGCGGAGAACCGCGTCGTGCGCGTCTACCGCGACAGCGCCCGGCACGAGCTCGTCGACCTCAACGTCTCGACGTCGCTGCGCGGCGACTTCACCGCCGCCCACGTGGACGGCGACCAGGCCAGCGTGCTGCCGACCGACACGCAGAAGAACACCGCGTTCGCCTACGCCAAGCAGCACGGGGTGCGCTCTCCCGAGGATTACGCGATCGCGCTCGGCCGGCGGCTGCTCGAGGCGACCCCGAGGGCGCAGAGCGCTCAGATCCGCGTCGAGCAGTATCCGTGGGATCGCATCCCGGTCGGCCCCGACGGCCACGATCACGCGTTCGTGCGCCGCGGCGACGGCACGCGCACGACCGTCGTCACCGTGAGCGACCGCGGCGAGGCCGAGCACGTGTCGGTCGTGTCGGGGATCTGTGAGCTGACCCTGCTGAAGTCGACCGGGTCGGAGTTCAAGGGCTTCCTCAAGGACGAGTACACGACGCTCCAGGAGACCGACGACCGCGTGATGGCGACCTCGCTCGTCGCGCGCTGGCGCTACACCGGCACCGACACGGACTGGAACGCGAGCTACGACACGATCCGCGCGACCCTGCTCGAGACCTTCGCCACGACGTACAGCCGCGCGCTGCAGGAGACGCTCTACCTGATGGGCACGCGCGTGCTCGAGCGCCATGGCGACGTCGCCGAGATCCGCTTCTCGGCCCCGAACAAGCACCACTTCCTCGTCGACCTCGAGCCGTTCGGCCTCACCAACGACGGCGAGGTGTTCATCGCCGCCGACCGCCCGTACGGCCTCATCGAGGCGACGGTCGTCCGCGACGGCGCCCCCGACCCGCGCGACGCCTGGCTCGCCGTCCCGGCGTTCGCCTGACCCCGAGCCCGCACAGCTCATGCACGATCACGGACTCGACTACCTCGCCAACTGCTCGATGCTGTTCACCGAGCGGCCGCTGCTCGAGCGCCCCGCCGCGGCCAAGGCCGCCGGCTTCGATGCGATCGAGCTCTGGTGGCCGTGGCCCGACCGGCCGGTGCCCGCCGACGCCGAAGTCGATGCGTTCGTGCGCGCGATCCGCGACGCGGGCGTGCAGCTCGTCGGCCTGAACTTCTTCGCCGGCGAACTCACCGGGCCCGACGCCGGTGTCCTCTCGATCCCCGACCGGGCGCGGCAGTTCCGGGAGAACCTGCCGGTGGCCGTGGCGATCGGCGAGCAGCTCGGCGTCTCCGCGTTCAACGCGCTCTACGGCAACCGCGTCGACGGGGTCACCCCCGAGGAGCAGGACGAGCTCGCGCGCGAGAGCCTCGCCGCCGCCACCGAGGCGGCGACCCGGATCGGCGCGACCGTGCTCGTCGAGCCGGTGAGCGGGCCGAAGCCCTACCCGCTGCGCACCGCCGACGACGCCGTCGCCGTCGTCCAGGACGTGCGCGCCGCGGGACACGCGAACGTCGGCTTCCTCTGCGACCTCTTCCACCTCGCGAACAACGGCGACGACCCGGACGCGGCGATCGCAAAACACGCCGACGTCACGAGCCACGTCCAGATCGCCGACCACCCCGGTCGCGGCGAGCCGGGCAGCGGCGCGCTGCCGCTCGATCGCCATCTCGCCGACCTCGCCGGCCGCGGCTACGCGGGCTGGGTCGGCCTTGAGTACGCGCCGACGAGCGACACCGAGACGAGCCTCGAGTGGCTGCCGCGCGAACGGCGGGCCGCCCGTCGCGTGGTAAGCCCATGAGCACTGCATCAGAACCGCGCCGCGCCGGGCACGCCGGCAGCGGGGACGCGAGGAAGCGAGAACGAACATGAGCACAATCGCCTTCATCGGCCTGGGGATCATGGGCAGCCCGATGGCCGTGCACCTGCAAGAGGCCGGCCACGAGGTACGCGGCTACAACAAGCGGCGCGACCGCTCCGGCCCGCTCGTCGAAGCCGGCGGGCGCAAGGCGGAGAGCATCGAGGACGCGGTCGACGGCGCCGACGTCGTCGCGATCATGGTCCCCGACTCGCCCGACGTGCAGGAGGTGCTCGCGGGCGAGGGCGGCGTCTTCGAGCACGCCGCCCCGGGCACGCTCGTGATCGACTTCTCGAGCATCCGGCCCGACGTCACCGCCGAGCTCGCCGAGCAGGCGAAGGAGCACAAGCTGCGGCTGCTCGACGCGCCGGTGTCGGGCGGCGAGGCGGGCGCCAAGAACGCGGCGCTCTCGATCATGGTCGGCGGCGCCGCCGAGGACTTCGAGGCGGCGAAGCCGATCTTCGACGCGGTCGGCAAGACGATCGTGCACGTCGGCCCGAACGGCGCCGGCCAGACGGTCAAGGCGGCCAACCAGCTGATCGTCGGCGCGAACATCGAGGCGCTCGCGGAGGCGCTCGTGTTCCTCGAGGCGTACGGGGTCGACACCGAGGCGGCGCTCGACGTGCTCGGCGGCGGCCTCGCCGGCTCCGCGGTCCTGCAGCAGAAGCGCGAGAACATGCTCACGCGCTCGTTCGACCCGGGGTTTCGCATCGACCTGCACCACAAGGACATGGGGATCGTCACCGCGGCCGCGCGCGAGGCGGGCGTCGCGCTCCCGATCGGAGCGATCGTCGCCCAGCTGATGGTCTCCGCCCGCGCGTGCGGCGACGGCGACCTCGACCACTCGGGCCTCTTGCGCGGCGTCGAGCGGCTCGCCGGCCGCGACCAGCGGCCGGGTTCGCAAGCACGTGGATGATTGGCGAGTGGCTGGGCGTGTCTGGCGGATGGTGGCGAACCAAGACGTACTGGTCGTCCGGCGGGTTCGCCGCCATCCGTCAGGCGCAGCCAGACGCCGCCAAGCGCCGCGTAATTGCGAATTCGGCCGCGAAAGACTCCCACGAACGAAAGGCCTGACATGGCACGCATGACGGCGGCGCAGGCCGCGGTGAGGATCCTCGAGTTGGAGGGCGCCACCCAGCTGTTCGGCCTGCCCGGAGCCGCGATCAACCCGTTCTACAAGGCGATGGAGCTGCACGGCGGCCTGCGGCACACGCTCGCACGCCACGTGGAGGGCGCCTCGCACATGGCCGAGGGCTACACCCGCGCCGCGCCCGGCAACATCGGCGTCTGCATCGGGACGAGCGGGCCCGCGGGGACCGACATGATCACCGGCCTGTACTCGGCGAGCGCGGACTCGATCCCGATCCTCTGCATCACCGGCCAGGCGCCGGTCGCCAAGCTCCACAAGGAGGACTTCCAGGCGGTCGACATCGCTTCGATTGCGGCGCCGCTGTGCAAGATGGCGGTGACCGTGCTTGAGCCGGCGCAGGTCCCGGGCACGTTCCAGCAGGCGTTTCACCTCATGCGCTCCGGCCGCCCCGGGCCGGTGCTCATCGACCTGCCGATCGACGTGCAGCTCGCCGAGATCGAGTTCGACCCCGCGACGTATGAGCCGCTGCCCGTGTACAGGCCGCGGGCGAGCCGTGCGCAGATCGAGCGGGCGCTCGACATGCTCGCCGCCGCCGAGCGGCCGCTGATCGTCGCCGGGGGAGGAGTGATCAACGCCGACGCCGCCGACCTGCTCGTCCGCTTCGCGGAGGAGACCGGGACCCCGGTCGTGCCGACGCTCATGGGCTGGGGCGCGATCCCCGACGACCACCCGCTCAACGCGGGGATGGTGGGGCTGCAGACCTCCCACCGCTACGGGAACGCCTCGATGCTCGCCGCCGACTTCGTGCTCGGCATCGGCAACCGCTGGGCGAACCGCCACACCGGCGGCCTTGCGACGTACACCCGGGGGCGCCGGTTCGTGCACGTCGACATCGAGCCGACGCAGATCGGACGGGTGTTCGCGCCCGACTACGGGATCGTCTCCGACGCCGGCGCGGCGCTCGAGCTGTTCGTCGAGGCGGCGGCCGAGCGCGCGCTGCCGGACCGCTCGGAGTGGGCCGAGGAGTGCCGGGAGCGCAAGCGCACGATGCTCCGCAAGACGAGCTTCGACGACGTCCCGCTCAAGCCCCAGCGCGTCTACCAGGAGATGAACCGCGCGTTCGGCGACGACGTCCGGTACGTGTCGACGATCGGGCTCTCCCAGATCCAGGCGGCGCAGCTGCTCCACGTCTACCGCCCGCGCCACTGGATCAACGCCGGGCAGGCCGGGCCACTCGGCTGGACGGTCCCCGCGGCGCTCGGCGTCGCCACCGCCGACCCGGAGGCGACGGTCGTCGCGCTGAGTGGCGACTACGACTTCCAGTTCATGATCGAGGAGCTCGCGGTCGGCGCGCAGTTCCACATCCCCTACATCCACGTCCTCGTCAACAACGCCTACCTCGGGCTGATCCGCCAGTCCCAACGCGCGTTCGACATGGACTACTGCGTCCAGCTGTCGTTCGAGAACGTCAACGCGCCCGGGCTCGGCGGCTACGGCGTCGACCATGTGAAGGTCGCCGAGGGACTCGGCTGTAAGGCGCTGCGCGTGTTCGAGCCAGACGAGATCCTGCCGGCGCTCGAGCAGGCGAAGGAGCTGATGGCGGAGTTCCGCGTGCCGGTGATCGTCGAGGCGATCCTCGAACGGGTGACGAACGTCTCGATGGGGACCGAGCTCGACAACGTCGTCGAGTTCGAGGAGCTCGCGCTCACCGGAGCCGACGCGCCCACCGCCGCGTATGCGAACCTCGACTGATGCCCGCCGCGGTGCTGCTGGCGCCCGACAAGTTCAAGGGGACGCTCACCGGCGCCGAGGTCGCGGCGGCGCTCGCCGACGGCATCCGTGAGCGGCGGCCGGACGCGGAGGTGATCGCGCTGCCGGTCGCCGACGGCGGCGACGGGTCGCTCGCCGCGTTCGAGGCCGCCGGCTTCGAACGCGTCGCGCTCACGGCGAGCGACGCGGTCGGGCGGCCGGCGCCCACCTGGTACGTGCGCCGCGGCGCGACCGCGGTCGTCGAGCTCGCACAGGTGGTGGGGCTCGCGGGATTGGGCGGCGCGCTCGCGCCCCTCACCGCGTCGAGTCGCGGCCTCGGCGAGGTGATCGCGCACGCGCTCGACGGCGGCTGCGAGCGGGTGCTCGTCGGGATCGGCGGCAGCGCGTCGACGGACGGCGGCGTCGGGATGGTGCAGGCGCTCGGCGCGCGAGTGCGCGACGCCGCCGGAGCAGACGTCGGTCCGGGCGGGGCAGGCGCGGCGACCGCGGCGGCGCTCGATCTGTCCAACCTGCATGGCGCGGTCGCGCACGCGCGGATCGAGATCGCCTCCGACGTCGACAACCCGCTCACCGGTCCACACGGTGCGGCCGCGGTCTATGGACCGCAGAAGGGCGCCGACCCCGCGCAGGTCGCCGAACTCGACGCGGCACTCGCACACTGGGCCGACCTCGTCGCCGCGACCACCGGCCGCGACCACCGCCTCGATCCCGGCGCGGGCGCCGCCGGCGGCGTCGGGTTCGCCGCGATCGCCGTGCTCAGGGCGCGGCTGCAACCCGGCGCGGAACTGATCCTCAAGCGGCTCGCGTTCGGCGACGCGCTCGCCCGCGCGCGGCTCATCGTCACCGGCGAGGGCTCGCTCGACGCGCAGACGCTGCGCGGCAAGGCGCCAGCGGCCGTCGCCGCCGCCGGCCGGGCGGCGGGCGTGCCGGTGATCGCCGTGGCCGGTCGCTGCCTGCTCGACGAGGCAGGGCTGCGAACCGCCGGCTTTGACCGCGTCTACACGCTGGTCGACGAGGCCGCCTCACCGGAGCAGGCGCTCGCCGAGCCGGCCCCGCTGCTGCGCCGGATCGGTGCGCGGCTCACCGATTGGCTGCCCGATGCCCGCTGAGCCGCGCCACGGGCCGCAGTTCAACACCGTGTTCGTCGCGGCGCGGGCGATCGTCGACGGCGCCGAGCGGCCGGCGGTGGTCGGCGTCCGCGAGGGGCACATCGCAGCGGTGCTGACCGAGCGGGGTGACGGCTCGAGCGAACCAGGCGCGAGGCTCCGCGCCGGCGAGACGATCCGGCTCGGCGAGGACGAGGTGCTGCTCCCCGGCCTCGTCGACACCCACGTCCACATGAACGAGCCCGGGCGCACCGAATGGGAGGGGTTCGACACCGGCACCCGCGCCGCGGCGGCCGGCGGGGTGACGACCGTGATCGACATGCCGCTCAACAGCGTGCCCTCGACGACGACGGTTGAGGCGCTGGCGCGCAAGCGGGACGCCGCCGCACCGCAGGTCCACGTCGATGTCGGCTTCTGGGGCGGCGCTGTCCCCGGCAACGTCGGTGAGCTCGCCGACCTGCACGCGGCCGGCGTGTTCGGCTTCAAGTGCTTCCTCGTTGACTCGGGCGTGCCGGAGTTCCCCCCGCTCGACCCGGCGGGCCTCGCGGAGGCGATCGCCGAGACGGCCCGCCTCGGCGCGCTGTTGATCGTCCACGCCGAGGACGCCGACGCGATCGCCGCCGCCCCTGCGCCGAGTGGGCGGTCCTACGATGCCTACCTGCGATCCCGTCCGCCGGCGGCGGAGGACCGGGCGATCGGCCGGGTCCTTCGGGCGGCCCGTGAGACGAGTGGCCGCGTGCACGTGCTGCACCTCTCGAGCGCCGGGTCGCTCGCGCAGCTGCGCGCCGCGCGCGCCGAGGACGTCGACGTGACCGTGGAGACCTGCCCGCACTACCTCGCGTTCGCCGCCGAGGAGATACCCGACGGCGCAACGCACCTCAAGTGCGCGCCGCCGATCCGCGAGGCCGAGAACCGCGAGCGGCTGTGGGAGGCGCTCGGCGCGGGCGAGATCGACATGATCGTCTCCGACCACTCGCCGTGCACGCCGGAGCTCAAGCGCCGGCAGACCGGCGACTTCGGGGCCGCGTGGGGCGGGATCGCCTCGCTCGAGCTCGGCCTGCCGGTCGTCTGGACAGCGGCCCGCGCGCGCGGGCACAGCCTCGCCGACGTCGTCCGCTGGATGGCGATCGCTCCCGCCGACCGCATCGGGCTTTCGCACAAGGGCCGGATCGCCGTCGGCGCGGACGCCGACCTCGTCGTGTTCGACCCCGAGGCCGAGCTCGTCGTCGACCCGACCCGCTTGCGCCAGCGCAATCCGGTCTCGGCATACGCCGGCCGGCGGCTCACCGGCGCCGTTCGCGCGACCTGGCTGCGCGGCGAGCGGATCGATCCGAACGGCGATGAGGCGCGCGGGCGGCTGCTCGCGCGAGAATCCGCGACGTGACCTACCACGTCCCCCGCGGCGGGCTCCCGGGGCAGGCCGAGCTCACCAGCGGCCGCGCCCGCTTCACGACCGCCTACGCGCTCATCCCCCGCGAGACGCTCCGCGACATCGTCACGAGCCGCCTGCCGTTCTGGGAGGACACGCGCCTGTGGGTGCTCGCGCGGCCGATGTCGGGCTTTGCCGAAACGTTCTCGCAGTACGTCGTCGAGGTCGCTCCGGGCGGCGGCTCCGCTCGACCGGAGACCGATCCGGAGGCGGAGGCCGTGCTGTTCGTCGTCGACGGGGCCGTGACGGTCAGCGTCGCCGGCGCCGCCCACGACCTCGCCCCCGGCGGCTATGCGTACCTGCCGCCCGACAGCGGCTGGACGCTCCACAACACCGGGGACCGCCCGGCGTCGTTTCACTGGATCCGCAAGGCGTACGCGAGCGTGCCGGGCCTCGACGTTCCCGAGCCGCGGTTCGCCGACGACCGGGAGATCGAGCCGGTGGCGATGCCGGACACCGACGGCACGTGGGCGACGACGCTGTTCGTCGACCCCGCCGACCTGCGGCACGACATGCACGTCACGATCGTGACCCTGCAGCCGGGCGCGTCGATCCCGTTCGCCGAGACCCACGTGATGGAGCATGGCCTCTACGTCCTGCAGGGCAAGGCCGTCTACCTGCTCAACCAGGACTGGGTCGAGGTGCAGGCCGGCGACTTCATGTGGCTGCGCGCCTTCTGTCCGCAGGCGTGCGTGGCGGCGGGCCCCGAGCCGTTCCGCTACCTGCTCTACAAGGACGTCAACCGTCACGCGCCGCTCCCCCGGGGCTGAGGGCTTCGAGAACCGAACAAGCGCTGAGTTTCGCAGTCTGCGACTAGAATCTGTCGCAGAAGGCGAATAGGCCTGGTCGCAATTTGCGAGTACGATGCGCTGCGATGGGAGCCGGCGCCGAGACCATCCTGCCGCCCCGCCGCAACCCGTTCGTCTACGCGCGCGCACTCGCCCCCGATGAGGCGATCGCTCGTCCGGAGAGCTCCCTGCTCATGGAGCGGGCGGCGGGCGGGCACAACGTCATCCTCTACGCGCCTCGGAGGTTCGGCAAGACCACGCTGCTCAACGAGGTGCTCGTGCAGGCGACGGAGCTGGACATGCCCGGGGTCCGCGTCGACCTGACCGACGTGCTGAGTGCGGCTGACGTGGCGGCACGGCTGGAGCAGGCGTTCCGCTCGATGCCAGGCGGCTTGCGGCGCCTCGTCGCCAAGGAGCTCGGCAGCGTCTCGATCACGACGCCGGTCGGCGGCGTCAGCATCGGCCGCCGCCCCGCGATCACCGACGCGCTGCCGGCTGTCCACGCGCTGCTGGAGATTCCAGCCCAGATCGCGGAGAAGCACCATCACCGCGTCATCGTCGTTCTCGACGAGATCCAGGCGCTGATGAAGCTCAACGGACTCGATGGCGTGTTCCGCAGTCACATCCAGCACCACCGCAACGTGAGCTACCTGTTCTCAGGATCCGAGCCCTCGCTCCTGCGGGCGCTGTTCGAGGACGCCGCCCGTCCGCTCTACGGCCAGGCTGAGCTCATCAGGCTCGGAAGGCTTCCCTTCGACGCCGCGCATGACTTCATCGGGCGCCGATTTGCGGAGACCGGTAGGGACGCGGGCGAAGCCGCTGTGGGGATCGTGTACCTCGCCGATGGGCACCCTCAGCGCCTCATGGTGCTGGCAAATCTGCTGTGGGATCGCACCGAACCGGGTGCGTCGGCGACCGTCGCGGAGGTGCGGGCCGCGCACGACGCCGCGCTGCGCATGGTCGACTCGGAGTTGCGCTTTCTCTGGGAGTCGCTGACCTCGAACGAGCAGCGGGTCCTCGCCGCGGTCGCCGCCGGACTCACGCCTTACCAGAAGGAGGCGAGGGCACGGCTCGGGATCGCGAGCAGCAGCGCCGCGCGTGCGCTCGAGGGCCTCCTGGCGCGAGCCGTCATCGAGCGCAGCGAGGACGACGCGCTGCAGATCGTCGACCCGCTCCTGAAGACCTGGGTCCGACGCCGCGGCGCGACCCGCCGGCGGTTCTACGTGCTCCCCCACGACGGCGCCTGGATCGTCACCGACGGGGAGTCCTTGGCCTTCCTGCGCTCGACTCACCAATCTCTGGAGGCGGCCGAGGCCGAGGCCCAGGTCCTGGCGGAAGGCGGCCGGGGAGGCGAGGTGACGATCTTCGACACCGATGATCCGAACGATCTCCCCGGATGGGCCGTCGGAGTCCGTTGACCGCGACGGGCTGCGCCCGGGCCGGGCGGCACCGCCCCCGGCCACGGACCATCGGCCGCCGCGTCCCCGGCTCACCACCGGGGGCGCGGCTCACGTCCGTCTTCGCTACCCGACCGTGTACGCGTACGGGAAGTCGTGGACGTACGGGAAGTCGTGGAAGTCCGAGTAGGACTCCGGGAACCCGACGGCCGGCTCGGCGACTCCCCAGTCGGTCGAGTCGATGATGCTGAGGAACCCGTGCACCTTCGTGCCCGCGGCCGCCGTCGGCGACAGGGTCGCGGTGAGGGTGCCCGTCTGCTCGGGACCGAGCTGCAGCGGCGTCGAGGCGTTGCCGCCGCTGATGTCGCCGCTCGAGGACTGCAGTTCAAAGAACCCGACGTGATCCGTCGTGTTCGTCACCGTCGCGCTGATCGGGACGGACGAACCGGCGGGGATCGTCTTCGATGTCGACTTCGGCAGACCGGTCTCGGTGAACGCGCCGAGCTGGTTGTAGGCGACCGTTCCGCTGACGGTCTGGGAGAACTCGGTCCCGTCGGTCGTCGCGCCCTGCATCACGTCGATCTCCCACAGGCCCGGCTGCGGGTGCGGTGTGATGAGCGAGGCGTTCCCGGTGAGGTTGTTCGCGGTCGGCGTCGCGTCCGTGGCCGTGACGTCGATGTTCCCCGACTTCGTGATCGCGGGCCGGAGGTCCGCCGGCGAGAACAGGTAGTAGTACACCGGGTCATCGGCGGCGTGATTCGGCGCCGATGTCGGTCGCCGTGCTCGTGAGGATCCGCTTGACCTGAACGGGCGTCGGCGTGTTCCCGCCGTGCGTGTCGCGGTAGGCCTGGATCACGTCGGCCGCGGCGCCCGACACGAACGGCGCCGCCTGGCTCGTGCCGGCGAACGCCTCCGTGGGCAGCGTCTGCCCGTTGCCCTGTCCGGCGGCCGCAAGCCCGAGGTAGCCGGGGGCGATGAGGTCGACGACGCGCCCGTTCGGCGCGGTGCCGCCCGAGGACAGCGTCGCCATGGTGTCGCTGAGCCAGCCGTTCGTGTAGCCGTCGGCCTGCGCGAGCAGCCGCATGTCGGTCGACGCGCCGACGTCGATGATGTCCGCGTTGTCGGCGGGAGCCTCGACGGTGCCGGACCAGCCACTGTCGCCGGAGCTCTCGACGACGACGACCCCGGCCTTCACCATCGCCTGATTCGTCGGGGCGAGCAGGTCGTCGTTCGCGCCCGGAAGCGCGCCGTAGCCGTAGGACTCGGAGACGACGTTGACCCCCTCGTCGACCGCCTTCTGCAGACCGGCGATCACCTGCGACTCGGGGGCGACGATCTGGCCCTGGGAGTTCGTGTCGGTGAAGAAGCCGGTGCTGACGATCGAGGCGCCGGTGGCGTCCCCCTTGATCGTGAGCGTGCACGTCGAGGGGATGTTCGAGTACGGAAGCTGGTCGCCGTAGGAGTAGGTGACCGTGCCCTGGGCGCCGATCGTGCTCACGTCGCCGTTCCACTCGTCGTTGAAGACGTTCTTGGTCGGATCCGGCGCGTCGATGATGACGTGTGAGCCGTCCGGCCGGATCATGTTCGGGTTCCCGGCCAGGTCGTCCGCGCCGACGTTGCCGACGATGACGCCCGTACCGGTCGCGATCGACGATGCGTCGTCGGTGGCGTTCGGATCCTGGGAGGCGTCATGGATGCTCGTGAGCGCCTCGGGCTCCAGCATCGGCTCGTTGGGGTTCGGGCTGCACATCTGCTGCCCGTCGCCGGACGTCGCGGGCGTGGCCGACGCCGGCGCCTGGACGCGCGAGGGAGCGACCGTCGGCACGCTTGCGGGGCCGGGCGACACGATGATCGTGCCGTCGGGGACGACCGACTTCACCCCGGGGGTCCTGCTGAGCGCCTTTGCCTCCGAGGCGGGCATCGTCGCCGCCACGGCGTTGAGGAGCGAGAGCTGGGTGATGTGCGTCGCCCCCTCCTGCTGCAGCTGGGAGACGAGCGGCGCCTGCATCGACGCGGCGGTCGTCTCCCGCGCGCGCCGGTCGGCGCGATTCGCGGGCAGGCTGGAGAGCGGGTTGTCGAAGACGACGACCGCCGCCCGTCACGCCGGCAGCCGCGCCAGCGCCACACGCCCCCAAGCGACGTGCGCGCGCACGATGTCACAGACGGGCGCGTTGCGTCGTGATCGCTCGCCGCCGATGCGGGGAACCTTTGTCCTCCTCAGGCGGACAAAGGTTCCCCGCATCCGCCGGTTGCGACAGGGTGAACCGCACGGTAGCTCATTCCGCATGACAGAACTCGTTTTCCGAATTGCTTGCCTTGACCGGTGTGGATCTGTACAATCGGCGGCAGGCTCGGAGAGTGCCTCTGGCACGGAAACCACCCGCCCCACGGCGGCCGTCGAGCCGGACAGCGAGAAGGGGATGGAACGATGGTTGCTGTTGGCGAGGCCGAGGTCACGATCAACGGGCTCCGTACGCCGCTGGGCGACGCCCCGGTGTGGACGACGGCGCTCGACTTCCTGCGTGAGCAGGGGCTGACCGGCTGCAAGGAGGGGTGCGCCGAGGGGGAGTGCGGCGCCTGCTCGGTCCTGGTCGCGCGGCCCGGCGTCAAGACGCCGACCGAGTGGGTGGCGATCAACGCGTGCCTCGTGCCGATCGCGGCGCTCGACGGTCAGGAGGTGATCACGGCCGAGGGGCTCGGGAGCCCCGACGCGCTCCACCCGGTGCAGCGCGAGATGGCGCTGCGCGGTGGCTCGCAGTGCGGCTACTGCACGCCGGGCTTCGTCTGCAGCATGGCGGGTGAGTACTACCGCCCGGACCGCGCGCCCGCGCACGCCGTCCAGCCGGATGGCGCCCCCGCGCACGCCGTCCAGCCGGATGGCGCCCCGGCGAGCGCCGCGCACACGGACGGCGCCCCGGTCGCCCGCGCCGCGGTGAACGGCGACCCCATGCACGGACCAAACGGCTTCGACCTGCACGCCCTGAGCGGCAACCTCTGCCGCTGCACCGGCTACCGGCCGATCCGCGACGCCGCCTACGCGCTCGACACCCCACCGCAGGCCGACCCGCTCGCCGCCCGCGCGACGCAGCCACCGCCCGCCCCCGTCCCCACCCGCCTCCGCCGCGACGGCCGGAGGTTCACGCGGCCGGAGACCCTCACGGAAGCCGTCGCCGTCCTCCACGACGACCCGGAGACGATCGTCATCGCCGGCTGCACCGACCACGGCGTCGAGGTCAACCTGCGCGGAACCCGCCCCGAGGCGGTGCTCGCCGTCGACCGCCTGCCTGAGCTCCGCGAGCTCACGATCGGCACCGACACGATCGAGATCGGCGCGGCGCTCACGCTCACCGAGATCGAGCGCCGGCTCGACGGCCGGGTGCCGCTGCTCGACGAGCTGTTCCCGCAGTTCGCCTCGCGGCTCATCCGCAACGGCGCGACGCTCGGCGGCAACCTCGGTACGGGCTCCCCGATCGGCGACGGCGCCCCGGTGCTGCTCGCGCTCGACGCGCGGGTCGTGCTGACGAGCGTCGACGGGGAGCGGGAGGTCGCGCTCGCCGACTACTTCACCGGCTACCGGCAGAGCGTGCGCCGGGCCGATGAGCTGATCCGGGCGGTCCGCATCCCGCTGCCGCTCGCCCCGCTCGCCGCCTTCCACAAGATCGCCAAGCGGCGCTTCGACGACATCTCCAGCGTCGCCGTCGCGTTCGCGATCGACCGCGACGCGGCGGGCAGCGTCGGCCGCGCCCGGATCGGCCTCGGCGGCGTCGCCGCCACCCCGGTCCGTGCGCTCGGGACCGAGGAGGCGCTCACCGGCCGACCGTGGTCGCAGGAGACCGTGGAGGCGGCCGCGGAGATCCTCGGCGCCGAGGGCACCCCGATCGACGACCACCGCGCGAGCGCCCGGTACCGCGCGGCGACGCTCCGCACGAGCCTGCTCAAGCTGTACGCCGACAACCCGGCCCTCGAAGGAGCGCTCGCATGAGCGCCGCCGCCGGGACGACCCGGGCCGAACGCCACGCCGCTCGCGATTCGAGGCCGTGAGATGACCGACCTCGCCACCCGCCCCGAGAGCCCGGCGGTCGGGATCCCGGTGCCGCACGAGAGCGCCGCGCTCCACGTGACCGGCGCGGCCCTCTACACCGACGATCTCGTCCACCGCACGAAGGACGTGCTCCACGCCCACCCGGTCCAGACCGCATACGCGCACGCGCGCGTGACCCGCCTCGACACCGCGCCCGCGCTCCGCGTCCCGGGCGTCGTGCGCGTGCTCACCGCGGCGGACGTGCCCGGCGTCAACGACGCCGGCGTCAAGCACGACGAGCCCCTGTTCCCGAGCGAGATCATGTTCCACGGCCACGCGGTCTGCTGGGTGCTCGCCGAGACCGCGGAGGCGGCCCGGCTCGGCGCCGCCGCCGTCGAGGTCGAGGCCGAGCCGCTCGAGGCGTACGTGACGATCGCCGAGGCGGTCGCCGCCCGCAGCTTCCAGGGCGCCCAGCCGCAGGTCACGCGTGGGGACGTCGACACCGCGCTCGCGCAGGCCGATCGGGTGTTCAGCGGCGAGTTCGAGTTCTCCGGCCAGGAGCACTTCTACCTGGAGACGCACGCGGCGCTCGCGCACGTCGATGAGTCCGGGCAGGTGTTCGTCCAGTCGAGCACGCAGCACCCCTCAGAGACCCAGGAGATCGTCGCCCACGTGCTCGACCGGGCAAGCTCGGAGGTGACAGTCCAGTGCCTGCGGATGGGCGGCGGCTTCGGCGGCAAGGAGATGCAGCCTCACGGATTCGCCGCGATCGCGGCGCTCGGCGCGGTGCTCACCGGGCGGCCGGTGCGCCTGCGGCTCAACCGCACCCAGGACCTCACGATGACCGGCAAGCGCCACGGCTTCCACGCCGACTGGCGGGTCGGCTTCGACTCCGACTGCCGCCTGCTCGCGCTCGAGACGACGCTCACCGCCGACGGCGGCTGGAGCCTCGACCTGTCCGAGCCGGTGCTCGCGCGGGCGCTCTGCCACGTCGACAACGCCTACTTCATCCCGCACGCGCGCTTCACCGGGCGGATCGCCAAGACCCACAAGACCTCGAACACCGCGTTCCGCGGCTTCGGCGGCCCGCAGGGGATGCTCGTGCTCGAGGACATCCTCGGCCGCTGCGCGCCGCTGCTCGGCATCGACCCGATGGAGCTGCGCCGCCGCAACTTCTACCGCGCCGGCCAGAGCACCCCGTACGGGCAGCCGGTCCGCCACCCCGAACGTCTCACCGCCGTCTGGGAGCAGGTGACAGAGAACGCAAACATCGCCGCGCGCCGGCGGGAGATCGAGCGCTTCAACGCGGCGCACGCGCACGTGAAGCGCGGGCTCGCAGTGACACCGGTGAAGTTCGGCATCTCGTTCAACCTCACCGCGTTCAACCAGGCCGGGGCGCTCGTGCTCGTCTACAAGGACGGCTCCGTGCTCATCAACCACGGCGGCACCGAGATGGGCCAGGGCCTGCACACGAAGATGCTCCAGGTGGCGGCGACGACACTCGGGATCCCGCTTGAGCGCGTGCGGCTCGCGCCGACGCGCACCGACAAGGTGCCGAACACGTCCGCGACCGCCGCCAGCTCCGGCGCGGACCTCAACGGCGGCGCGGTCAAGCACGCCTGCGAGCAGATTCGCGACCGGCTGCTCACCGTCGCCGGCGGCATGCTCGGCATCCACCCCCACGACGTGCGGATCGTCGACGGCGTCGCCCGCTCGCTCGCCGCCCACCAGGACGCCTGCGTCTCCTGGGAGGAGCTCGTGCGCACCGCCTACTTCCAGCGCGTGCAGCTGTCGGCGGCCGGGTTCTACCGCACCGAGGGACTGCACTGGGACTCGAGCGTCATGCGGGGCAGCCCGTTCAAGTACTTCGCCTACGGCGCGGCGGCGACCGAGGTCGAGGTCGACGGCTTCACCGGCGCCTACCGCACGCGCCGGGTCGACATCGTCCACGACGTCGGCGACAGCCTCTCGCCGCTCGTCGACCTGGGACAGATCGAGGGCGGCTTCGTGCAGGGCGCGGGCTGGCTCACGCTGGAGGACCTGCGCTGGGACACGGGCGACGGCCCGGGCCGCGGCCGCTTCCTCACGCAGGCGGCGAGCACGTACAAGCTGCCGAGCTTCTCCGAGATGCCCGAGACGTTCAACGTGACGCTGCTGCGCGACGCAACCGAGGCGGGCGCCGTGTACGGGTCCAAGGCGGTCGGCGAGCCGCCGCTCATGCTCGCGTTCTCGGTGCGCGAGGCGCTCCGCCAGGCGGCCGCCGCGTTCGGCGCGGCCGGGAGCGCGGGCACGAGCGTCCACCTCGCGAGCCCGGCGACCCCCGAGGCCGTGTTCTGGGCGGTGCAGGACGCCCGCGTCGCCGCCGGCAGCGGCGTCATCGAGGGCTACCCCGGCCGCGAGCCGCCGCCGCCCGAGCCGGACGCGCATCCGATGCAGAAGTCCTCGGAGCGCGCCCAGCACGCGGTGGTGCATGCCTGATGGCGGCTGGCTCGATGCGGTCGTGCGCCTGCGCGCGGCTCGCGAGCCCGCCGTCCTCGTCACGCTCGCCACGGTCCGCGGCCACGCGCCGCGGCGCGCGGGCGCGAAGATGGTCGTGAGCGCAAGCGGCGCCTGGGGCTCGATCGGAGGCGGGAACGTCGAGGCGCTCGCCATCGAACGCGCCCGCGCGCTTCTCGCCGACCCGGACGCGGCGCCGGAGCTGATGAACTGCGAGCTCTCCGAGCGTGCCCCCTCCGAGCACGGCGCGCAGTGCTGCGGCGGCGTCGTGAGCGTGCTGCTGGAGCCGCTGCGCCCCGTGCCGGCGGTCGCGATCTTCGGCGTCGGCCACGTCGGCCTGGAGCTCGCGCGCATCCTCGCCCGCCACGACCTGGAGCTGCACCTCATCGACACGCGCCCGGAGATGATGAGCGAGGAGCGGCTCGCGGTGCTGACCGACGCGGTGGCGGCGATCCACGTTCACCACATCTCGCTGCTGCCGGAGTCGATCGTCTCAGAGCTCCCGGCCGGAACCCACGTGCTCATCATGACCCACGACCACGCCGAGGACGTCGCGCTCTGCGACGCCGCGCTGCGCCGCGCGGATCTCGGCTCGGTCGGGCTGATCGGGTCCGCGGGCAAGTGGGCGAACTTCCGCCGGCGCCTCGCCGCCGACGGCGGGCTCGACGAGGAGACGATCGCCCGAGTCAAGACACCGATCGGACTCGCCGATATCTCCGGCAAGGAGCCCGCGACGATCGCGGTGAGCGTCGCCGCCGACCTCCTGCGCACGTTCGAGCGCGACGGGGCGCGGCCGTGAGGATCGTCCGCGCGAGCGTGCTCGACGTGCCCGAGGATCCGTTCCGCGGCGGGGCGCTCCGCGCCGAACAGGACGCCGGGATCCTGGTCGACGGCGAGGGCGTGATCGGCGACCGCGGGCCGTTCGCCGCCGTCAAGCGCCGCAACCCGAACGCCGGGGTGTGCGAGCTCGACGGCGGGCTGCTGCTGCCGGGCTTCGTCGACGCCCACGTCCACTTCCCGCAGGCCCGGATCATCGGCGGCCTCGGGCTGCCGCTGCTCGACTGGCTCGAACGCTGCGCACTCCCGGAGGAGGCGCGGATGGCCGACCTCGGCTATGCCCGCCGGATCGCCACGGAGTTCGTGTCGGGCCTTGCCGACGCGGGCACGACGACAGCGCTCGTGTTCGGCGCGCACTTCGCCGGCGCCGTCGATGCCCTGTTCGAGGCCGCCTCAGAGCGCGGCCTGCGGATCGCGAGCGGTCTCGTCGTGAGCGACCGCCGGCTGCGGCCCGAGCTGCACACGACCGCACAGCGCGCCTATGACGAGGGGCTCGCGCTCGCCCGCCGCTGGCACGGCGAGGGGCGCTGCCGCTACGCCGTGACCCCGCGCTTCGCGCTGTCCTGCAGCGCCGAGCTGCTCTCGTCATGCGCGGCGCTCCACGAGGCGGTCCCGGGGAGCTGGATCACCTCGCACGTGAACGAGAACCCGGCGGAGATCGCGGCCGTCCGGGAGCTGTTCGGGTCAAGCTACGTCGAGAGCTACCGCCGTCACGGCCTGATCGGGCCACGGACGGTGCTCGCGCACGACGTCCACCCGACGGACCCGGAGCTCGAGTGCCTGGCCGGCGGCGGCGCGGCGGTCGCGCACTGCCCGACGAGCAACGCGTCGCTCGGCAGCGGGCTGTTCCCGCTGCACCGCCACCTCGCCCACCACGTGCCGGTGGCGCTCGGCACCGACGTCGGCGGCGGAACCGGGTACTCGATGTTCAAGGAGGGCCTGCAGGCTTACTTCATCCAGCGGCTGCGCGGCCCGGACGGCGTCCCCCTCACCGCGACCCACCTGCTCCACCTCGCCACCGGCGCCGGCGCGGCGGCGCTCGGCCTCGCAGCGGAGATCGGCGATCTCGGGGTCGGCAAGCGGTTCGACGCGCTCTGGCTGCGTCCGCCGCCGGACAGCCCGCTCGACGTCGGGCTGCGGCACGCGGAGGACGCCGAGCAGGCGCTCGCGCGAGCGTTCGCCCTCGGCGTGAGCTCCGACGTCGCCGGGGTTTGGGTCGACGGGGAGGCGGTCAAGCCCGCCGGCGCGAGACCGGAGCTGGTTACCGCGATGCGGAATTCTGATATCGTGTAGCGGGTTCCAAGTCGCTCGATCGTTGCCCCGAGGGGCGCACGGAGGCCGCACAACCATGCCGCACACGCCCACGGCAACCGATGGCACCACCGAGTCCCGTGCGAACGGCGGCGTCCAGTCGCTGAGCCGCGCGTTCGCGATCCTCGAGGCGATGGCCGACGCCGGCGGCGAGATCGGCCTCTCCCAGCTCGCGACGAAGGCGGACCTCCCACCGGCGACGATCCACCGGCTCGTGCGCACGCTGGTCGGCCTCGGCTACGTGCGCCAGGAGCCCTCTCGCCAGTACTCGCTCGGTCCGCGCCTCATGCGGCTCGTCGACACGAGCACGAAGCGCCTGGCGACGCTCGCCCATCCGTACATGCTCGAGGTCGTCGAGACGCTCGGCGAGTCGGTCAACCTCGCGGTGCTCGACGGCGAGGAGATCGTGTACGTCGCGCAGGTCCAGCCCTCGCAGAACTTCATGCGGATGTTCACCGAGGTCGGCCGGCGGGTGAAGCCGCACGCGACCGCGGTCGGCAAGGCGATCCTCGCCGGCACGCCGGAGGATCAGGTGCGCGAGTTGCTCGCGCACACGGGGATGCCGCGCCGCACCGAGCGCACGCTCACGACTCCTGAGGCGCTGTTCGCCGATCTGGCGCGCGTGCGTGAGCGCGGCTACGCGCTCGACGACGGGGAGCAGGAGCTGGGCGTGCGCTGCGTCGCGATCGCCGTGGCGGGAGCGCCGCGGCCGGTCGCGCTCTCGATGTCCGGGCCGCTCACCCGGATGTCCGACGAGGTGATCGAGCGGGCCGCTCCGGTGCTGCGCGCGGCCGCCGAGAAGATCGGCGCGGAGCTCGCCGCACCGGCGCCGCTCGGCGCTTGACAACTCGCCCTCTCCCCAATACGGTGTCTGCCTAGTGGAAACTGAAATCCACTAGACGGAAGATGGCCTCGGACGACCGGGACCGAAACGAGGAGAGGAAGAGCATGTCTGTATCCGCAGCGACCCCCGGATCCGAACGCGAGGCGCCGACCGGCGCGCCCGCCGTCGATCGCGTCCTCCCGGCGCACAAGCTGTTCATCTTCGGGCTGCAGCACCTCTGCATCATGTACGCGGGCGCCGTCGCGGTGCCGCTCATCGTCGGGCCGGCGATCGGCCTGAACGCGCTGCAGATCGCGACCCTGGTGAGCGCCGACCTGCTCGTCTCCGGGATCGCGACGATCATCCAGTCGGCGGGCATCTCGAAGCTGTTCGGCGTGCGACTGCCCGTCGTGGCGGGCGCGACGTTCACCGTGCTCAACCCGATGATCATCATCGCGACGCAGTACGGCGGCGTGCACGGCCTGCCCTACGTGTACGGGGCGATGATGGTCTCCGGCGCGGCCGGCCTGATCCTCGCCAAGCCGTTCTCGATGATCGTGCGCTTCTTCCCGCCGCTCGTCGCGGGCACCGTCATCTGCATCATCGGCCTGTCGCTCGGCGGCGCCGACATCTCACTGATCGCGCCGAAGCTCGTCCACGGCGCGAACGTCGCCGACGTGACGAACGTCGTGATCGCGTTCATCGTCGTGCTCTCGATCATCGTCATCAGCCGCCTGTTCCGCGGCTTCATCTCGCAGATCGCCGTGCTGCTCAGCATCGTGATCGGCACGATCGTGGCCGCGATCCTCGGGCGTGCCCACTTCGGCAACCTCGGCAGCGTCGGCTGGTTCGGGGGACCGCACATCTTCCGCTTCGGCGATCCGAAGTTCGCGGCGGCGCCGATCATCACGATGTGCATCGTCATGCTCGTCACGTTCACGGAGTCGACCGCGGACATGCTCGCGGTCGGCGAGATGGTCGAGAAGGACCTCACGCCGAACGACCTCGCCCGGGGCCTCGCGACCGACGCGCTGTCGGCGTTCATCGCCTCGTTCACGAACTCCTTCCCGGACACCGCGTTCGCGGAGAACGTCGGGCTGGTCGGACTCACCGGGATCCGCAGCCGCTGGGTGGTCACCGTCTGCGGCGTGCTGCTCGTCATCCTCGGACTCATTCCGAAGGTCGGCCAGATCATCGCCGACCTGCCCGGCCCGGTGATCGGCGGCGCGGCGACGATCATGTTCTCGATGGTCACCGCGGTCGGGATCCAGACGCTTCACAAGGCGAGCTTCCGCAACAACGACAACCTCCTGATCGTCGCGATCTCGCTCGCCGTGGGCCTCGTGCCCGCGTTCGATCCGAGCTTCTACGACGGGTTCCCGAAGGACTTCCAGGTCATCTTCGGCTCGAGCATCACCGCCACCGTCATCTTCGCGTTCGTGCTCAACATCGTGTTCAATCACTGGGGCGGCGGCCGCGAGGAGAGCGCGGTGCAGCTCGCGATCGACGAGGGAGCGGTGTTTGCGGGCCCGGCCGGGGCCGCGGAGGCCGGGACGCCGTGACCAGGACGCGGACCGCCGCCGGGGGCGGGCCGGCGGCACTCGGCGCCCTGTCCGAGGACGAGCTGCGCTCCCGCCTGCACAGCTGCTGCGCCGCGGAGGCGTGGGTCGAGGCGATCGTGCGCGGGCGGCCGTACGCTGACACGGCGGAGCTCTTCGCGGCCTCGGACCGGGCGACCGCCGCGCTCGACTCGGGCGGCCTCGCGCAGGCGCTCGCCGGCCATCCGAGGATCGGCGAGACCCCGGCCGCGCACGGGGCCGATCGTCGCGCCGCCGCCTGGTCGCACACGGAGCAGGCGGGCGTCGCGGACGCGGACGCCGAGTTGCGCGCCGAGCTCGCCGCCGCGAACGCGGAGTACGAGCGGCGCTTTGGCCAGGTCTACCTCGTGTGCGCCTCGGGCCGGAGCGCGGCCGAGCTGCTCGACCTCTGCCGGTCGCGGCTCGCGAATGACCCCGAGACCGAGCGCGGCGTCGTCCTCTCCGAGCTTGAGAAGATCAACCGGCTGCGCCTCGCCAAGCTCCTGGAGTCGGAGCGGTGAGTCTTTCGACGCACGTGCTTGACGCGACGAGCGGTCGCCCCGCGCGCGACGTCGCGGTGCGCGTCGACGCGCGGGCCGGCGGCGAGTGGCGGACGATCGCCGAGGGCCGCACGGACGATGACGGGCGGATCGGGGCGCTCGCCGAGCCGGACGCCGGGGTCCATCGCCTGCGCTTCGACACCGGCGCCTACTTCGCCGCTGCCGGCGTCGAGACGTTCTACCCGGAGGTGATCGTGACCTTCACGGTGAGCGACGCCGCCGCCCATCACCACGTGCCGCTGCTGCTCAGCCCGTTCGCGTACTCGACGTACCGGGGCAGCTGAGTGGCCGCCGCTGGGTCGCCGGGGAGGCCCGGGGCGAGCGCCGGCGGACCGGCGACGTCCGCCGGGGGCGGCGACACGATCGTCGTCGACGGCTGCGCGGTCGCGACCGTCGACGCGGCCGGCACCGAGCACTCACGCGGCCATGTCGTCGTGCGCGGCGGCCGGATCGCGGCGGTCGGCGGCGGGCCGGCGCCGGCGATCGAGGGTGCGCGGCGCGTCGACGGGCGCGGCTGCCTGGCGACCCCCGGGTTCGTCAACACCCACCACCACCTCTACCAGTGGCTCACGCGCGGCCACGCGCCCGACGGCACGCTGTTTCAGTGGCTCGCCGCGCTCTACCCGGTGTGGGCGGGCCTCGACGAGGAGCTGGAGCACGTCGCGGCGAGCGCCGGGCTCGCCGCCCTCGCGTTGTCCGGCTGCACGACCGCGATGGACCATCACTACGTGTTCCCGGCGGGCGGCGGCGATCTGCTCGCCGCCGAGATCGAGGCCGCCCGACGGATCGGGCTGCGCTTCTGCGCGACGCGAGGGGCGATGAACCTCGGCCGCTCCGCGGGCGGCCTGCCGCCCGACGAGGTCGTCGAGGACGCCGATGCGATCCTCGCGGCGTGCGAGGCGGCGGTGTCCGCCCATCATGACCCCGGCTTCGACTCGATGTTGCAGGTGGCGATCGCACCCTGCTCGCCGTTCTCGGTGACGACCGAGCTGATGCGCGATTGCGCGTCGCTCGCGCGCTCGCTCGGGGTCCGCCTCCACACGCATCTCGCCGAGACCGACGACGAGGAGGCGTATTGCCGTGAGCACTTCGGAGCGCGGCCGGTGGATTATGTGGAGTCGCTCGGCTGGCTCGCCGATGACGTGTGGCTCGCCCACTGCGTGCACCTGTCCGACGGCGACATCGCCAGGTTCGCCGCGACCGGCACCGGCGTCGCCCACTGCCCGAGCTCGAACGCACGACTCGGCGCCGGCATCGCCCCGGTCCCCGAGCTGCTCGCCGCCGGAGCGCCGGTCGGGCTCGGCGTCGACGGCGTCGCCTCGAACGAGCACGGCGGCCTCGCGGTCGAGCTCCGCCAGGCGCTGTTGATGGCCCGCGCGCGTCGCGGCCCGCAGGCGCTCAGCGCGCGCCAGGCGCTCTGGATGGCGACCGCGGGCGGCGCGCGCTGCCTCGGCCGCGACGACGGGATCGGCTCGCTTGCGCCCGGCAGGCTCGGCGACGTCGCGCTGTGGCGGCTCGACGGGCTCGGGCACGGGGACATCGCCGACCCGGTGACCGCGCTCGTGTTCGGCCCGCCGGCGCCGCTCGAGCTGCTGCTCGTCGGCGGCCGGCCGGTCGTCGAGCGGGACTCGCTGCTCACCGCCGACGTCGCAGAGCTCACCCGCGCGTGCCGGACGGGAGCTCAGACGCTCGCCGAGCGCGCCGGCCTGCGGTGAGCGCTCCCGGCCGACCGGGAGCCCGTGTCGGGCCTCGGCGGCTCACGGCCGAGGCCCGCCCGGGCCCCGGCCGCGAGCGGGTCCGTCAGCTGCAGACGGGTCCTGCGCCGGTCGTGAACGTGTCGTTCGACGAATACCAGCCGTTGACCCCGATCGAGGGGCTCTGGCGGTAGAACCAGGAGAAGAACGCGAGCTCTTGGGGGTGGTAGGTGACGCCGTTGCCCATCTTGACCGTCACCGTCGTATCGGTCAGCGGATCGCCCACCTCGAGGTTGGTCTGACACCCACTCACCTGACCGATGTGCCCCCACGCCGGCGTCGGGTTGTTGACGAACGGGTCGTCCATCCATTCGCCGAACTCGTGCGAGAGGACCTCGATGTCGGAGATCCCGGAGAACAGCCCGTTGGTGTCGTACTCGCCGACGCCGTAGGTCTGGGTGCCCGAGGCCACCGCGACGGCTCCGTGATAGCCCAGGTAACAGCAGTTCGAGGTGTTGCCGTTGTACATGACCGCGTTCGAGAACAGGAAGAACGGGAACCGCTTCACGCTCGTCGCGCCGCTCGACTCGAGCGAGGGCAGCAGCGTTCCCCGCACGTAGTTGTCCCACCAGTTGATGTCCATCTCGCCGAGGTGCGGGCACGAGCCGCTGTAGGTGTAGATCGAGCCGTCGGCGGCCGGAACGTTGACGGTGATCTCGACTCCCACCTTCTTCGACAGGTTGACGTTGTACTTCGGGTTCAGCGCGCCGCTCCCCAGCACGTAGTGCGCGAAGTTCTCGCGCTGGAAGGCGTCGACGTACTGGTGGGTGCCGACGCTCACTCCGCCCGCTGTGTAGGCGTGGGTGCCGAACACCGGCGATCCGGTGGTGAGCGCGAGCGGCGTCTTCGTCGAGCAGCCGGCGGTGGCGACCTCGGGGTCGAGCGTGCCATCGTTGAACACGAGCTTGATCGGGATGAGATCGACGCCGACACTCGTGGTCGGTGTTGACTCCTTCACCATCGGGTTCTTGCCGACCATCGTGTACTGATACGTCTGGCCGTCGACCGGGGAGACGATCGAGCCCGACCAGTCGTGCACGGTGCTCCCCGCGGAGCTCTGCGCCTGCAGTGTCGCGCGACTGACACCCGTCAGCGGGATCGCGGTATAGCGGGCCGTGAGGCGGCCCGAGGACGCCTGCGCGGCGGCCGGCACGGCGGCCCCGAGCAGGACAAGCAAGACGACAAGCGATGAAAATCGCGTCCGCAAAACTGCCCCCTTCTGTCCATGTGGTCCAGCGCCCGGCCCCGCGCGCCCGGCGCGACTCTACACAGAGCGACCCATCGCGGTCAAAGCCTCCTCATTGCGCGAGCGCCTCACGCACGCGTCTGACGGTCGCGCCCTTGCGCACGGGCGCCCCGGGCGCGAGCTCGGCGACGCGCAACTCCTCGAGCAGCCACATCAGCTCTGCGCGTCCGGCGGCACGGGCCTCGAGCTCCCGGATCTCGGCCATCCGCCGGCCGTCGGCGGCGACGTTCGACGGCAGCCGCTCCAGGCGCCGCGCGGCGGCGGACAGGTAGCGCTCGACGTCGCCGAGGCGCCCGGCGCCGGCGGCGGCGAGCATCCCCGGGTAGACGAGCCGGCCGAGCTGGCGCGCGACGTCCTCGCGCGCCGGCCCGAGCGCCGCGTTCGCCGGAAGCGCGTCAAGCCGCTCGCGCACGGCGCGCGCCGCCTCGAGGATCCGCCCGAGCGCCCGCACCGCCTCAAGCGTCGCCGGGCGAAGCTCGCCGCGGACGTGCTCACGGAGCGCCGCGAACGCCGCGGCGTCCCACGCGGGCCCACCGCCGCGTGCGATCAACGCGTCGAGCGCGGCGCGGATCGCATCCTCGATCACGGCCTCAAGCGTCCCGTGCGGTGCGGCCGTAAGCTCGAGCGTGAGCTGCGGTCCAAGCTCCCCAGCGACCCAGCGGGCCGGGGAGGGGACGGTGAGCCGCAACAGCCGCCGCGTCCCTGCGGCCATGCTCGCCGCCTGCTCCTCCGGCGTCTCGCAGATCCGGATCCCGACCGCCTCCCCCTCGTCGGCGAGCGCCGGATAGCCGCGCAGCCCGCCGGCCAGCTCGACCGTGCGCGGCAGCGACTCGACCTCGAAGTCGCGCATCCCGCGGCGGGCGAGCGCCGGGACCGCCTGCGCGAGCCGTGCGGCGAGCACCGGCCGAAGCTCCTCGCGGAGCGCGGCGAGCGAGCGGCCCGAGGCGAGCACGGTCTCGTCCTCGTCCTCCACGGAGAACGTCATCCGCAGGTGGGGCGGCAGCTCGTCGAGCGTCCAATCGGCGGCGGTGACGCGCACGCCGCGCAGCCGCTCGATCGCCTCGGCGAGCACCTGCAGCAGCGGGCCCGAGCGGGGGCTGACTTCGGCGAGGAGCGCCGCGGCGGTGTCGGGGATCGGGACGAGCGGCGTGCGCAGCCGCTTCGGCAGGCTCCGCAGGAGCGTCGTCACGAGCTCGGTGCGAAACGCGGGCACGAGCCACTCGAAGCCGATCTCCCGCAGCGCGCCGAGCGCCCCGAGCGGCACGTGGACGGTGACGCCGTCCGCCGCCGAGCCGGGGTCGAAACGGTACGAGAGCGCGAGCTCGAGCGAGCCCTGCTTCCAGATCGTCGGGCGGCCCGCGTCATCCGGAGCGACGCTTCTCTCGATGAGCAGCTCCATCGGGTAGTCGAGCAGCGTCGGATCGTCCTGGCGAGCGCGCCGCCACCAGCGGTCGAAGTGGCGACCGCTGACGACGTGCGCCGGGATCCGCGCCTCGAAGAACGCCGCCCGGGCGGCCTCGCTGGCGAGCAGGTCGCGCCGCCTGGCCCGCGCCTCGAGCGCCTCGACCTCCTCCACCCGGCGGGCGTTCTCGCGCATGAACGCGTGGCGTTGGTCCCAGTCGCCCTCGACGAGCGCGTGGCGGATGAACAGCTCCCGCGCGATCGCCGGGTCGATCCGCCCGTATTGGACCGTCCGCGCGGCGACGATCGGCAGCCCGTAGAGCGTCACCCGCTCGGACGCGAGGACCGCGGCGCGGCGCCGGTCCCAGCGCGGCTCGCCGTAGGAGCGCTTGACGAGGTGCTCGGCGAGCGGCTCGACCTGTCGGATGTCGACCGCCGCCGCCGTTCGCCCCCACAGGCGCGAGGTTTCGACGAGCTCGGCGACCATCACCCAGCTCGGTCCGCGGCGGGAGAGCGCCGACCCGGGGAAGATCTGAAACCGGGCGCCGCGCGCACCCATGTACTCGCGTCCCGCGCGGTCCTTCATGCCGAGATGCGAGAGCAGGCCCGAGAGGAGCGCCGCGTGGATCTCCGGCGGCTCGGCGGACGTCTCGTTGAGCGCGATCCCGACCTCGCGCGCCGCGTCCTCGAGCTGCGCGACGAGGTCCTGCCACTCGCGGATCCGCAGGTAGTGCAGGAACTCGGACTGGCAGCGCCTGCGGACCTGCGAGCGCGAGAGCTCGTCCTCGAGCGCGCGCAGGTGGCGCCACAGGTTGAGGTAGGCGACGAAGTCCGAGGAGCGATCGACGAAGCGGGCGTGGAGCTGGTCGGCCTGGGCGCGCTGCGCGGCGGGACGCTCCCGCGGGTCCTGGATGGAGAGCGCGGCGGCGATCACGATCACCTCGCGGGCGCAGCCCAGGCGCCCGGCCTCGAGCACCATCCGGCCGAGGCGCGGGTCGATCGGCAGGCGCGCGAGGTCGCGCCCGAGCCGGGTGAGCGGACGCTGCGCCGACGGGTCGAGCGCCCGCAGCTCGTGCAGGAGCGCGCGCCCGTCCCGCACCTGGCGGCGGTCCGGCGCCTCGAGGAACGGGAAGGACTCGACGTCGCCCAGCCCGAGCGCCGCCATCTGCAGGATGACGCTCGCGAGGTTCGTGCGCAGGATCTCCGGGTCGGTGAACTCCGGCCGCGCCTCGAAGTCCGCCTCCGCGTAGAGCCGCACGCAGACCCCGTCGGCGAGCCGGCCGCAGCGGCCCTTGCGCTGCTCGGCGGACGCGCGTGAGATCGGCTCGACCGGGAGCTGCTGGACCTTGAGCCGCGCGCTGTAGCGGGACACGCGCGCAAGGCCGGTGTCGACGACGCAGCGGATGCCGGGGACGGTGAGCGACGTCTCGGCGACGTTCGTCGCGAGCACGACCCGCCGCGGGGCACGGCCTCCGCGGTCGCGGCGGAACACCTTCTGCTGGTCGGCGGCCGCCAGCCGCGAGTACAGCGGCAGCACCTCGACCCGCGGCCCGAGCCGGCCCGCGAGGAGCTCCGCCGCGTCGCGGATCTCCCGCTCGCCCGAGAGGAACGCGAGCACGTCGCCGTCGCGCTCGGCGAGCAGATCCTCGACGGCGTCGGCGAGCGCGTCGAGCAGCTCCTCGCCCTCGCCGGCCGGCCGGTAGCGCACCTCGACCGGGTACGTGCGGCCCGAGACCTCGACGATCGGGGCGCCGCCGAAGTGGGCGCTGAACCGCTCGGGGTCGATCGTCGCGCTCGTGATGATCAGCTTCAGGTCGGGCCGCCGCGGCAGGATGCGATGCAGGCAGCCGAGCAGGAAGTCGATGTTGAGCGAGCGCTCGTGCGCCTCGTCGACGATCACCGTGTCGTAGCGGCGCAGCAGCGGGTCACGGCGGATCTCGGCGAGCAGCAGCCCGTCGGTGACGACCCGGACGAGCGTGTCCTCCGAGCTGCGATCGTCGAAGCGGACCGCGTAGCCGACCGGGCCGCCGAGCGGCACCCGGAGCTCGTCGGCGATCCGCTGCGCCACCGTGCGCGCCGCCAGGCGCCGCGGCTGGGTATGAGCGATCGCGCCGCGCACCCCGCGCCCCAGCTCCAGGCACAGCTTCGGCAGCTGCGTCGTCTTGCCCGAGCCGGTCTCGCCGGCGACGACGATCACCTGGTGATCCCGGATCGCGGCGAGCAGATCCTCCCGGCGCGCGGAGACCGGCAGTTGCGGCGGGTAGGAGACCTCCGGGACCGACGCGCGGCGCCGCTCGCTCCGGGCCCGCGCCCGGGCGGACTGTCGCGTGGCGGCCATTCCGGCGAACGATAGGTCGCCGGTGTCCCCCTCCCGGGATCGGGCGCGGGTCGTCGGCACGATCTTTGGGTCCCACCTTGACCGCGACCCCGGCGGCACGGTAGCTTTGCTGAGCCCTGCGAAGGCTTGTAAAGCGTTTTGAGGGGTGACGGGGCATAGCGTTCGAGCCGTCGGGGCTGGGTGGCTTCGCACGGGCGATTGGGGGCCAAGGTGGGCACCGCATTCCTGTTCGGCAGGCGGGGAATCTCGTTCCTCGCGGCGATCGTCGCGGTCGTCGCGACGTCTCTGTGCGTCGCGCGGCGAGCCGACGCGGCCTCGCCCCCCGTGCCGTTGATCATCGACACGGACACGTACACGAATGCCGACGACGTGAGCGCGATCTACTCCGCGTTCGCGCTTCAGCAGGAGGGCGCGGCGAACGTCATCGCGATCACCCTCAACCACGCCACGAACCCGTCCTTCGACCAACCGGCCGTGGCGACAGACTCGTGGAAGTGCGTCGCCGCGCTCACCAGCTTCTACAACTCCTCCGACGTCCCGATCGGATCGCAGATGCCGGACGACGGGCCCGACAACACGCAGGACCCCAACAAGCCGACCCATCCCTACATCGGAGAGTGCGGAGCGCTCGCCCCCGCCTCGACGCCGCCGCCGACCGACGCGGTGTCCGTGCTGCGCCGGGCGCTCGCCTCGCAGGCGGATGGCAGCGTCGTCATCGTGGCGCTTGGGTTCGAGGGCAACCTCGCGGCCCTCCTGCAGTCAGGTCCCGACGCCAACAGCCCCCTCGACGGGTACGACCTCGTGGCCAGGAAGGTGGCGCGACTCGTCGTCACGGGTGGCGGCTACCCGAGCTCGAACGGCGTACCGGAGAGTAACTTCGATGGCGACCCCGGAGCCGCGGCGTACGTCGCGTCGAGCTGGCCAACGAAGATCGTATGGAATGGCGACGACGTGGGAAACGCCGTCATGACGGGCCACTCGGTGCCCTGCTACCAGCCGCCCGACTCACCGCTGCTCGTGTCACTCGAGGCCTTCACGGGTTACACCACCTGCGCGAGCGGCCCGAACATCCCCTCCTACGACCCGACGACCATGTGGCACGCGATCGCTCCGGACGATCCATCGCTCACCGAGGGAGCCCTCGGGACGAACAACGTCGATGCGTCATCCGGTGACAACACATTCAACACGGGAGCTGGCAATCAGGACTACATGTCACTGGCCGATGGATCCGCCGCGGGGACGCTCGAGGGAGAAATCGAGCCGCTGCTCGACACCGTGCCGAGGACGGGGACGATCGGCGGCACGGTGACCGATGTGTCCACGGGACAGGCGATCGCAGGCGTCACGGTGCAGGCGTTGGACGCACTCGGAAACCCGGTTCCGGGCGGCACCGCGACAACCGACACGAGCGGCGGCTACACGCTCTCGGGCATCTATGCGCGCACCTATACGCTCACGTTCACCGCGCCACCCGGCACGTACGCGCCGCACAGCACTGCCAACGTACTGGTCGCGGCGGGCGGAAACCCGCCCGCCAACGCCGCGCTGATGATCCTCCCGCCGTCCAACAGGGCGGCTCCCACGATCAGCGGTACCGCCGCGGTCGGCCAGACGCTCAGCGAGGCGCACGGCAGCTGGACGAACCACCCGACGAGCTACGCATATCAGTGGGAGGACTGCACCGGCGGCACGTGCAACGCGATCGCCGGTGCCACCGCTGAGACGTACACCGTCACCGCCTCCGACATCGGCTCGGCGATCGCGGTCGAGGAGACCGCAACCAACGCCGGCGGCACGGGCAACCCCGCCGCCTCAGACCCGACGGCGGTCGTGCCGCAGCCGCAGACGACGACCACGACGACGACCACGACGACGACGACGCCGACGGCCACCGCTCCGACCACCACGACGCCGACGACCACGGCACCCACCCCAACGCCGCGCCTCGACCCAGCGCAGCTCCGCACGCTGCTCAGGCGGGCGCTCGCGGCGCACGGCCATGGCGCCGGAATCCGGGCGCTCGTCCACAACGGCGGCTACCGCTTCTCGTTCGCCGCGCCGGCCCCCGGCGTGCTCCGCATCGCCTGGTACCGGGCCCTGCCGCACGGACGGAAGCTGCTCGTCGCCAGGGTGAGCGTCGTCTTCCGTCAGACGCGGCGGGCGACGGTGAGGCTCGTGCTCACGAAGCGGGGCCGCGCGTGGCTCGCGAACGCCGACGCGGCGAGGCTCAGCGCGCGCGGCAGCTTCGCGGCCGTCGGCGGGCCGACCGTCCGCGCCACGAGGTCGCTGAGGCTGCGGTCGTAGGCGCGCCGCCCCCGACGGCTCGGCGCTCCGCTCCTGGGTGCGGGCGCCGAGCCCGGGCGGCGGCGCTCAACCCTCCCGTCGCGCGACCGCGAGCAGCGCGAGCATCTCGAACGCGACGGCGGCGCCGTGGAGCGCCGTCACCTGACCGGCGTTGTCGTAGGGCGGCGAGACCTCGACGACGTCGAAGCCGGTGAACTCGATCCCGGCGAGCGCGCGCATGAACGCGAACGCCTCGCGCGGGTAGAGCCCGTCGACCTCGGGAGTTCCGGTGCCGGGCGCGAACGACGGGTCGAGCACGTCGATGTCGAACGAGAAGAACGTCGGCCCGTCGCCGACCCTCTCGCGCACGCGCGCTCCGTACTCCTCGGGCGAGAGGGCGCGCAGCTCCTCACCGCGGATCACCTCGAAGCCGAGCCCGGCAGGCTGCTCGACGTCCGAGCGTCCGTACAGCGGGCCGCGCATCCCGGCGAGCAGCGAGCGCCCCGGGTCAAGCAACCCCTCCTCGACCGCCCGCAGGAACGGCGTGCCGTGGAAGTAGCGCTCGCCGTAGTACTGGTCCCAGGTGTCGGCGTGAGCGTCGAGCAGGACGAGCCCGACGGGGCCGTGCACGGCGGCCTGCGCGCGGAGCTCACCGAGCACGATCGAGTGGTCGCCGCCGAGCACGAGCGGCACGATCCCCGCGCGCAGCAGCGGCTGCAGCGAGGCGTCGATCTGCTCGGCGGTGCGCTGGGCGTTGCCCGGCGTGATCTCGACGTCGCCGCCGTCGACGACCCCGAGCTGCTCGAACACGCCCACGTCGAGCGCCGGGTGGTAGGGACGCAGGGTCGCCGACACGGCGCGGATCGCCTCGGGACCGAAGCGCGTGCCGCTGCGGTAGCTCGTCGCCGTGTCGAACGGGATGCCGATCACACCGGCGTCGACGCCGTCGAGCGGGAGGCCGAGGTGCGGCAGCCGCGCGAACGTGCGCGGACCCGTGTAGCGCGGGGCGATGCTGGCGTCGGGCGGCATGAACTGCGCGGTCATGTGGCGGCGCTCCTTGGGTCGGGCAGGGCGGGCGCGAGAATCCATAGCACCCGTGCGCCGGCGGCGGTCGTCGCCCGCCAGGTGTGCGGCACGGCGGCGCCGAACGTGAGGGCGTCGCCCTTGCGCAGGAGGAACGTCCCGTCCTCCACCCGCACCTCGATGGTGCCCTCGACGACGAAGCAGACCTCGCACTGGCTCGGCAGCGTGTAGAGCGCCTCGCCGCCGGAGCCGCGGCCACGGGCGACGGTCTCCAACACGGTCACGTGCCGCTCGTCGGCGGGCGTGATCAGCGTGTCGACGACATCGTCGGTCTTCGGCAGGTCGCCGAGGCGCGGGCGATCGGCGCTGCGCACGAGGGTCGTGCGCGGCACCTGAAAGAGGTCGGCCGGAGCCACGCCGACGGCGGCACAGATGTCGAGCAGGCTCGCGATCGAGGGGCTCGTGATGTCGCGCTCGACACGCGAGAGGAAGCTCTTGGTGACCCCCGCCCGCTCGGCGACGTCGCCGAGCGACAGGCGGCTGCGCTCCCGGGCGTGACGCAGCCGCGCCCCGAGGCGGACGCGCTCGCCGGAGGCGACGGACACCTACGAGCCGTCCCTCACGCGGGTGGCCGCGTCGGAGACCACTACGCCGCCTCCGTTTCCGCGAGCACGCGCTCGGACTGCTCGATCGCCCGCTCCTCGCGGCGCAGGTTGATCGTGCGCGCGAGCAGCAGGTAGACGATCGCCGACACCGCGAGGCCGACGAGCCAGGAGATGTCGACGTCGGAGATCTGCTTGGCGATCGGGCCGGTGAACGTGAACCCGGCGGGGCTCGGGAGCACCATGAACGGGATCTCGGCGGCGAAGCCCGCGAAGTACGCGATCAGTCCCCGCGCGCCCCAGGCGCCGTAGATCCCGCGCGGAGTGAACAGATCGGCGATCGCGTAGTGACCGCGCCTCACGAGGAAGAAGTCCGCGAGGTTCGTCGCCGTCCAGGGGACGAGCAGGTAGAGCATGAGCGTCAGCGAGTTCAGGACGGTCGTCGCCGCGTTCGAGGAGATCGAGAGCCCGATCACGAACCAGACGACGGTGAGGATGAGGATCGTGATCACGCGCGCCTGCCGGGTGGGGCGGATCTTCCTCAGCGAATCGACGCCCGTGAGCACGCTCAGCATGCCGCCGTAAGCGTTCATGCCCATCGTCGCCACCAGCCCCGCCGCGAGCAGGATCGCCGCCACCGATCCGAGCGGGTGGAAGATGTTGTTGCCCGCGACCTTCGTCCCGTCGAGGCCGTCGGCGACGCCGAGGTGGATCGAGAGCCACGCCCCGAGCGAGATGAGCCAGATCGGCGAGCCCGCGGCGCCGAAGAACACCGACGCGATCACCTTCGGCACCGGCGTGGTGCGCGGCAGATAGCGGGAGTAGTCGGAGACGTACGGCGCGTACGTGATGTTGTAGGCCGCGGCGACCGAGAACTGCGCCATGAAGGCGGCGACCGTGAACCCGTAGTGCCCGTGCGCGTGGCCGTGGGCGGCGCCGAGGATGACCCCGATCGACAGGATCGCGACGACCGGCAGGGCGACGACGAGGATCGCGCGGAACGCGCGGTGGACCCAGTCGTGGCCCCAGATCGCGATCACCGCGGCGATGATCGCGACCACGACCGCGACCACGTGGGCGTTCCAGCCGAACGCGGAGTGAAACCCCTCCGCCGTGAGCACCTGGTCGGCGACGTTGAACGCGAGATATGTGAAGAGGGTCGCGCAGAGCGGGACGAGCACCCCCCGGTAGCCGAACTGCGCACGCGACTGGATCATCTGCGGCAGGCCAAGCTGCGGCCCCTGGCTCGCGTGGAACGCCATGAACAGCGTGCCGACGAAGATCCCGAGCACGGCCGCCACGACCGTCCAGCCGAGCGACAGTCCCATCGCCGGGCCGACGAAGCCGATCGGGATCGTGAAGTACTGGAAGTTGCCGAGGAACCACAGCGGGAACTGGTGCCAGAGCCTGCCGTGGCGCTCCTCCTCGGGAACCCAGTCGATCGAGCGCCGCTCGATCTCGCGTGCCGGTGGGGCCTTGACCGTGACCGGTGCCCGTCCGTCTGCGCCGCCGCCGGTCGACGACGGGCGCACGTCGTTGATCGCCATCGCGTGTCCTCTCCTCGTCTCGCTCGCGCCGAGGGGCGCGCCGAAGCGGCACGGTACACGATCGTTGCCTTTCAGGCAACACGAACGGGGCGCGAGCCCGGACCGCGCGCCGGGCGTGACCTCAGCGGGGGTCCAGGAGCGCGCGGGCCATCGCGTATGCCTCGACCAGGCTCGGACCGCGGTAGGCGGCGGCCGCCAGCCGCTCGAGCTCCGGGTCGGCGTTGACCGCCACCGTGTTCTCCAGCACGCCGAACAGCGGCAGGTCCGACATCGAGTCTCCGTAGGCGACGCAGTCGGCGGGAGCGAGCCCGTGCGCACTCCGCTCCTGCTCGGCGAGCCGGACCTTGTCGGCGGGCTCGAGGATGCCCGCCGGGTCAATCGCCCGGGTGAACGGCAGCGACGGGAAGCGTGACGCCGCCACCACCTCGATCCCGAACTGGAGCAGGTGCTCGGCAAAGAAGCCGGGCGACATCGTGATCACCATGGAGCGCTCGCCGCGCTCCGCGATGTCGGCGCACACCTCGGCGATCCCGTCGATCCACGGCGACGCGCGCACGACCTCCGCGACGAGCTCCGGGCTCAGCTCCGTCCAGAGCGCCCGCATCTCGACGGCGAACTCGGCGGCGCTGATCCGCTCGGCGGCGAACGCGGTCTCCAGGCCCGCGAGCGGCTCGAGGCAATCAAGCCGGCGCGACAGCTCGATGGACGCGGTCGTGCCCCGCAGCAGGGTTCCGTCCATGTCGAAGATGTGCAGCGCGCTCACCGCCCGGACGCTACCGCGCGGCCGACCGCGCCACCTGGGTGAGGGAGGGCCACATCGGGGTGCCTGCGACGATCCGCCGTGTGAGCTCTCCCCAGGCGTTGAGCGAGGCCGACCGGCGGATCGTCGCGGTGTGGGCGGCGGACTGCGCCGCACGGGTGCTCACCCTGTTCGAGGCCGAGGCGCCGGACGACGAGCGTCCCCGTCGCGCGATCGCCCGGGCACGGGCGTTCGCGCGGGGCGAGCTCCGGACCGCCGAGGCGATCCGCGTCCGATTCGCCGGGGGAGGCGCCGCGCGCGGCGTCGGCCCGGCCGCGGCCGCCGCCGCCCGGGCCGCGGGACAGGCCGCAGCGGTCGCCCACATGGGCGCGCACGCCCTCGGCGCGGCCGCCTACGCCGCCAGGGCGACCGGGCTCGCCGCCTCCGGACGGCCGGACGCCCTCGCCGCCGAGATCCGCTGGCAACTCGACCACCTGTCACCCGACGTCGGCGACGCCCTCCGGCTCCTGCCGGGCGCCGGCGAGAACCGCGCCGGGCCGCTCGGACCCGGGCTGCTCGCGTCGGGCTCGCTCGGCGCGATCGTCCGGGAGCTCCAGGCCGGCATCGCGGACGCGCTCAGCTGATCGGCGGAGAAGCGCTCGGGCTGATCATCGCCTCCCCCGCCGGCAGGCACCCGCGCCGGACCTGCGTCGGAGGCCAGCCGTGCGCTCGCGCCGAGAACCCCCTGGTCCGCCAGCGGGCGCGAGCGTGCGTTCTCCTCCCCCACGCCCTGTCCGTCCGGTGGGCACTGCCTGGACACGATGACGATCGCCATCCCCGGCGGCGCGGGCGTCAACTGCACTGCCGAGAGCCGACCGGCCGCCCCAGGAGCGCGCCGGCGGCCGCGCGATAGACGCGCAGGTCGAAGAAGCGCAGGCGCCGCGCGCCGACGTAGAACGGTTGCTCGTCCACGGCGATCGAGATCGTCGCGTAGGTCGAGATCGAGATGACGAGCAGCAGCCACGCCGCGCAGTGCACCCTCCCGCTCCGACGTCGAACCTCGCCCGGCCTTGCCGGCATCTCGCCGGGCCGGGCACCGGCGGACGGCGGCAGCGGAAGCCGTAGGAGCGCGCACATCACCCGTTACGGGCCTTGAGCTCCGACCTCGTGACACGCTTCAGCTGGGCCGCGCGCACCAGGGCAGCTCGCGCACGTTCACGGAGCGGGGCTGTCACAACAGCGTGTGCCCGTTCCCCTCCATAGAAGCGAGGCGCTCAACCGATCCGCGATCCGACGAGGCCTTCCTTGAGCTCTACGAGTGCGCCGGACGGAGGCTGCTCGTGTTCCTCGCCCGCCGCATGCACGACGTCGACGCCGCCGCGGCGCTGTGGTCGGAGTGCTGGGCGGTCGCCTTCGAGGACTGGGCCCACTGCCGTGCCGACGGTCCCGGCGAGGCCGAGGGATGGGTGTTCGGCATCGCCCGGCACCAGCTTGCCCGCTACTACCGATCCGGCGAGATCAAACACCGCGCACTGCAGCGCCTGCGCTGGAGCGTCTCCGCGGTCGATGGGCTCCTCGACGAGGAGCTCGACGCGGAGAACCGGGTCGATGTGATCGTCGTCGCCGGAAACGTCGTCGGCGGGCCGCTTGCGCGCGAAGCGCTCGAGCTCGTCGGCGCCCGACCGGAGCGCGTGGCGTGGATCGCCGACAACGCAGAGCGCGAAACGGTCGCCGCCTGGGATGGCGCGCCGGTCGCTGACAGCGAGCCGGGACGCGCCGCGGCCTGGAGCGCGGAGGCGATCGACCGCGGTTGGCGCGACCGACTCGCGTCGTGGCCGGTCGAGCTGCGCCTGGATGGCATCTGCTTCTGCCACGGCTCGCCGCGGCAGGATGACGAGATCCTCACCCGGCTGACCCCGGAGCGCGTGCTGCGGGAGGCACTCGGCGGCGTGTCGGAGCCGCTCGTCGTCGGCGGTCACACCCATCAGCAGACGATCCGCGGGCTTGCCGGCGGGCCGACGTACGTGAACGCCGGCAGAGTCGGCCAGCCCTACGAGGGTCGGGTGGGCGCGTTCTGGCTCCTGATCGAGAACGGCACGCCCTCGCTTCGCGAGACCCGCTATGACCTCGACGCCGCCGTCCGGGAGCTCCGCTCCTCGGGATTCGGGGACGTCGAGAGCCAACTCGCCGAGTCGCTGCTGACGCCCGCCGACCCCGACCACGTCGCGGGTTTCTTCGAGCGGCTCGCGGGACGGGAGCCCCAGCCGGCACAGGGGTTCGACCTGGGCGGTCGCCCCGGGTGAGCTCGGCGTGCCGTCCTCGATGCCGGCGGCGGCCATCCGCCGCGGATCGCGCGCTCGACGTCGGCCGAGTGCCGGCATTCGGCTCAGGCTGACCAGATCGCGTCGAACGCCGCCTGGTCGAGCGCGAGCAGCCAGCACGCCCCGATGCGGTCGCGTTCGGTGATCTCGTAGAGCCCGACCGTCGACCACGCATGCGCGGCACCGGCGATGACCGCGGTTCCGTCGGTCAGCGCGGCGACCCGCCGGCCGTCTCCGACCAGCACGTCGCGACGGTGCATTCGGAACGTCCCCGCCGCGCGGTCCCGCCGCCTCGCGAAATAGACGAAGACATCGTCGATCCCGCGGTAGCGGCCGGCGATGGGGCTCGCGCCCGGGACGTTCCAGGTCACGTCGGGGTCGAGGAGCGCGCGCAGCTCCCGGTCCTCGCCGCCGCCGTAGAAGGCGTTCTGAGCGGAGTGCAACCGGTCGACGATCGCCGCTGCGCTCGCATGATCCACGCCCCGAAGCTTCCCACGATCGGGTGAATGGCGGGCGGTCAAGACCCGACAGCCGGCAGCCGGCGTCACCCGGCGGTCGAGTCAGGTCGAGGCCCGCGACGCAATCGGGACGTTCGCATCCACGGGCTGCTCATTCCAGCGAGCGCGGGTGAGCGAAGGTCGGAATGGCTGCGTTCGGGGGGCTCGGACACGCCACCTCCGCCATACGCTGACCCCCACCCTCCTCCAGAGCGGGAAGTTGCGCGGGCCGCCGATCACGACCGGGTGATCGACACGAAGGAAGCCTCGCGAACCAATCCGGGCCCGATCGCACGTGTCATCGATCGAGCGATCGAGCTGGTGGGTGCGCTGAGCTCGACCCAGAGCCTTGTCCTTGCCGGCCTCGTCTACCTCGGGTGGGGCATCGCCCTTCCGGTGCTCACGGGCACGGGCACGCTCGCGCTGATCATGTGCACCACCGAAGGCACCGTATTCGCCGCGGCGATACTCTTCGCGCAAGCCATCCCTTACGTGGATCGGCGCCTGCGCCACCAGCAGCTCCAGCTGACCACGAACCTGCGCCACCTCTCCGCGCGAGAATTCGAGAGCATCGTCGGCACCCTGTTTGAGCACGAGGGCTGGCACGTCACCCAGACCGGCGGCCACGGCACTCCCGACGGCAACATCGACCTCGTCCTCCGCCGCGACGATGAACGGCGTCTCGTGCAGTGCAAGCGCTGGACCTCTCGGGACATCGGCGTGGACGAGATTCGCAAGCTCGGCGGCACCCTGATGCGTGAAGGTCGTCGCGGCGGCGAGGGAATCCTCGTCACGAGCGCCGGCTTCTACCCGCCCGCGGTCGACGAAGCCGCACAGCTCGGGATCGAGCTCATCGACGGCGACGAGCTCGTCCGCCGGCTCGAGGCCGCCGGAGCGACAGGGCTCCTCGATCGGCGAGTGCGCGCCGGCTGGCAATGCCCCACCTGCGACAGCGCGATGTTGCTCGGCAAGTCGCCCCACGGCTGGTGGCTTCGCTGCTCGCAGCCCGGGTGCACCGGGAAGCACGATCTCGGCAAAGACGACCGCCTCGCCCTCGAGAAGATCCTCGCAGGCGCGTAGACGCCTGACCCCAACGCGAATCCCGGGCCAGCTCGAATCGCGGAGAACGAGAACGGGCACGAATTCTCGTCTGCCGACCCCCCCGTCTGCGCGATCTGATCCGCTTTCTCGCTGGGCGGACGCGGAAGGACGCTGCACCCGCACGACCGCCGCCCGTTGCAGGCGTCCGCGGGTCGTCGCGCACAGCGCGGTCGTCCAGCCCGGCGGGCACCGCGCGCCGTTTGCGACGGGTAGGGCAGGATCCGGGTGACTTGGAGCGGATCGCTGTCGCAAGTGAGCACGGATGTGCTTCGAGTCGGCGACCGGGCCGTGCCCTTGACCGACGCACACGCCGGCGCGGGGCGAGCGCATCGAGACGGGAGTCGTCCGAGAGCGTGCGTTGACAGCCGGGCCCAGGCGCGCCACCACCTGTGTCCGTGGCGAGGGAGCCGTGGCGAGCAGTCCGCGGTCTTCTCTCGGAGCTCGTCGACCGTGTCGAGTGCGAACACTCGCGGGTGGTCATCGACAGCGCAACGGCCGCGAGATGCCGATGCTGATGAGCACGGTCGATCTCACCGGGCTTGAGGAAACGCGCTTCGTGCTCAGCAACTCCGACGCGCTGGCCGACATCCGCGAAGCGGACGCTGCCTACGCCCAGAGCGATGTGGTGCGCGGCGTGGACGAAATCCGCGTCTGCGCTCGTGAGCGCGGACCCCAGCGGCCGGATAGGGATGGCAGAAGCGAGAAAAGCCCCGCGCTGCGGGGCTTTCGGAGTGGGCCGTGTAGGGATCGAACCTACGACCTTGGGATTAAGAGTCCCCTGCTCTACCAGCTGAGCTAACGGCCCGGGGGGCGGTCAATATTAGCCGTCGTGCCGGGGCGTCAGCAGGACTGGGTGACGACCGTCGTCGAGGTCTTCGCCTGGTCGACGACGGCCTTGTTCTCCTTGCGGACGGACTTGGGGAGCTTCTGCAGCAGGCGCGTCTCGGCGAGCTGGCCGACGCGGTCGTTCTTGGCGGCGTAGGAGGTCATGGCGACGCAGCGCAGGTAGAGGATGTTCCCGGGCGAGGTCTGGAGCACGGACTGGTAGGCGGCGGAGGCCCTCGACCATTCGGAGAGCTGCGTGTAGGCCTTGGCGGCGAGCGTCGCGGTGTTCGCGTTCGGGGTCTTGACGAGCGCGCTGTAGTGCCCGTAGGCCTCGGTGAGCAGACGCAGCTGCTGCTTGCCGGTCGCCGTGTAGGTGCTCGTGTTGCTGTTGTAGCCGACCGAGTTCGCGGCCGAGAAGCGGGCGGCGACGAGGTTCGCCCAGGCGGAGGCGCTGTGGGGGTTCTGCTTGGCCCGGGCGACCGCGTGCTTGACCTGGGCGGTGACGGCGTTGCCGCCGTTCGAGCCCGAGTTGGAGCCGGTGAGGCCGCCGAGCAGGCCGCCCCCGCCCGTCCCGGTGCCGACTCCGAACAGGACGAGGCCTGCGCCGATGAGGACGGCAAGGCCGACGTAGACGACCTGGACGGTGCGGCGCCGGCCGCGGCTGCGGAGATCGAAGAGCATCGCGTCCCTGAGTCTGCCACGTTCAGACTGGCGTCGGGAGGAGTGGGGCGACGCCAGACCGCCGGCGCGACGTCAGACCGGCGCGAGGACGGCCGTCGCCGGCCAGACACGCGGACGCTATGTGAGATTGCCGACGGTCGGGTTCTCCACCTGCTCGAGCGCCTCCCGGCGCGCGGCCCGCCGGTCGGCGACCTTGAGGAGCACGATCGAGGCGAGGAACAGCACGAGAAGCGGCGCCGTCTCAAGACCCGTCGTCACCGGGTCGGAGCCGGGCATCGCGGCGGCGATGATGGCGAGGATGACGATCGCGTAGCGCCAGTGGCGGGTGAGCGTCGAGCCGTTGATCACCCCGAGCGCGCGCAGGCCGAGGAGCACGATCGGCATCTCGAACGCGAGGCCGATCGCCGCCATCGTCATCACCTCGAACGCGTACAGCGGACGGGCCTGGACGAACGCCTGGTAGTGGCTTGAGTTGTAGCCCTGCAGGAAGCGCATCGCCGGCGGCAGCACGACGATGTACGTGAAGACGATTCCGGCGAAGAAGAGGAGCGGGGCGGTGATGATGATCGGCATCGCGACCCGCTTCTCCTCGGCGGTGAGCGCCGGCAGCACGAACGCGAGCAACTCGTAGAGCAGGACCGGGGAGCAGATGAGCACCGCGAAGTAGAAGCAGACGGTGAGCGTCTCGGTGAACGGCTCGCCGACCCCGAGCGTCACCGGGTTGTCGCCGTTGTAGTGCTTCGGCAGCGAGTGCGCGGACGCGTTCAGCTCGCGGCCGAGCCCCGCGATCAGCGCCCGCGCCTCCGCGGACAGGCCTGAGTGCGGGAGCACGGCGAGGCGATGGGCGTACGCCGACCCCTCGAGCAGGTGCGGGCGCACGCCCGCCAGGTCGGCCGTGGCATTCACCAGGTGGCTGCTCGCCTGGCGGTCGAGCGTGTGCAGCGGCTTGTTGAGCGCGTTCAGCAGGGCGCCGCTCTGCCAGAAGCAGATGCCGAACACGACGATGAGCGCCGTCGCGCAGACGATCAGACGACTGCGCAGCTCATCGAGGTGGTCGACAACGCTCAGTCGGTCGTCGTGACCGATCGGCCGCAGGCGCCTGGGCATCGTCTACCGGGAACCGGCGAGCGCTAGGCGCTGCGCTCGGGGCGCGACTCGTGGCCGGTCGCGGGAGCGGGCTGGGCCGGCTGCGGGTGCTCGGCGGAGGGCATCGTCTGGGCCTGCGAGAGCGACTGCTGCGGCTTCTCGTGCTTGTTCTCGCCGGTGATGCCCTCCTTGAACTCGCGCATGCCGTCGCCGAGGCCCCGGCCGAGCTGGGGCAGCTTCTTCGGGCCGACGATCAGCAGCAGGATGACGAGGACGACAAGTCCGTCGATGACGGGGCTTCGGAACATGGGTCAGGGCCTCCGGATGGGGTCCCTCAAGTGTAGGGCGCAACGGGCGACTGATGTGTATGCGGCCTGAATGTCCAGGTGGATCAGCGGCCCGTCAAGCCGGTGGGAGCAGGCACCGATAGCTCTCTCCGTGAGGCCTGAACCCGCCACTGCCCGCCACCTCCACCCGCTCAAGCCCGCCATGAACGACAACCCCGACAAGCATTCCATCCGCCGCATCCTCCTCCCGAGCGGCCGCTCGATCGAGATCGTCCGCTTCTATGCCGAGGAGCGCCGCACCGACGGTCTCCACGTGTGCCCCCGCTGCACCTCGGATCTCGTGCAGCCGGTCGAGTGGCGTGAGGCGCCGCAGGGTTTCTGGGAGCTGACGCTCCACTGCCCGAACTGCGACTGGCTCGACGAGGGCGTCTATGACCAGGAGCAGGTCGACGCGCTCGAGGAGAAGCTCGACGAGGGCCTCACCGCGATGCTCTCCGACCTTCGTCGGCTCACGCAGTCGAACATGGCCGAGGAGATCGAGCGCTTCACCGCCGCGCTCCAGGACGACCTCGTCCTCCCCGAGGACTTCTAGCGTCCCGCCCCCACGGTCGGGGGTGACGCTGGGCATCTCAGCCACGTATGGCGTGGATGACATGCCCAGCTCAGATCGCGCGGTGGACGATCTCTCCGTCGACGACGGTCATGAGCACCGGCACCGACACGAGCGCGTCGGGGTCGGCGTCCGCCGGGTCCTCGGCCATGACCGTCAGGTCGGCGCAGAACCCGGGCCGGATGCGCCCGAGCCGCTCGCCGTCTCCGACGGTCGCCGCCGCGCCGGTCGTGTAGCCCGCGAGCGCCTGCTCGCCGGTGAGCGCCTGGTCGTCGTACGGCGGGCGTTCGGGATGCAACGGCGGGCGCCGCAGGCGGGCCGCGGCCATCCCCTCGCGCGGGTCGTAGCGGGCGACCGGCCAGTCGGAGCCGAGCGCGATCGTCGCTCCGGACTCCAGCAGCGAGCGGACTGGGAACGCCCGCCCGCAACGCTCGGGCCCGAGGCGCCGTGACCAGTTGTCCGAGCGGTCGGCGCTGCACCACATCATGTGCTGGGCCTGCATCGAGGCGACGACGCCTTCGGCGGCGAACCGCGGCAGGTCCTCGGGCTGGAGCGTCTCGATGTGCTCGATGCGGTGCGACCCGCGCCGCGGCTTTGGAACCGACGCGTACGTGTTCAGCGCCTCCCGCACGCCACGGTCGCCGGTGGCGTGGGTGACGCACTGGAAGCCGCGCTCGGCGAAGAAGCGCACCGCGCGGCGGTAGCGGTCGACGTCGGGCCAGAACGCGGCGGTGCCGTCGCCCTCGCTGTCGGGCTCGACGAGCCAGCCGGTGCCGGAGTCGATCACGCCGTCGATGAAGAACTTGGCGACGCCCGCCCGCCAGCGCCGACCGTGCTCCTCCCCGGCGGCGCCGTAGCGCTCCCACATCTCCTCGGGGGTGTCGGGCTCGATCGTGAACGGGGTGAGGATCCGCGTGATGAGGTCGCCGCGCGACTCGAGCTCGCGCAGCAGGTCGAACGTCTCGAGCGTGCCGTCCATCGCGTGCGTGCCGGTGATCCCGACCGCCGCCAGCGCCCGCAGGTGCGCGGCGCACAGCTCGTAGCGGCGCTCCGCGGTGAGCGTCGGCATCGCCCCGAGCAGCAGGTCCATCGCGCCGCGCTCGTGCAGCTCGCCGGTCGGCCGGCCGTCGACGCACACGATCTCCGCGTGCTCGACGAACTCGCGCGGCCCGTCGATGCCGGCGAGCTCAAGCGCCGTCCGCGAGGCGAGCATCGTGTGGAAGTCCATGAACGTGAGTGCCGCCGGCGCGCCGCCGACCGCCTCCTCGATCACCTCCGAGCTGATCCCGGTCTGCGCGAACACGTTGTAGTCAAGGCCCCAGCCCCGGATCCACTCGCCCGGCCGGCACTTCGCGCGCTCGGCCCGCAGCGCGCCGAGCACGTCGTCAAGCGTGTGCGCGTCGAGCAGGTCGGCGCCCTGGGCGCCCGTCGCGCCCATGAACGGGTGCATGTGGCTGTCGATGAGGCCCGGCACGACGGCGGCGCCGCCCAGCTCGACCACCTCGGTCGCCGGTCCGCAGCGGGCGCGCACCTCCTCATCGGTTCCGACGGCCACGACCACGCCCTCGCGGACGCCGACCGCGGTCGCGGCGGCGCGGTCGGGGTCGAGCGTGCGCACGCGGGCGCCGATGAGGGCGAGATCGAGATCAGCGGTCATGGGGTCCCTCCTGGCGGTTCTGGTTCGGCGCCGACGGCGGCCACGGCGCGGCGCGTCGGCCTCCACCCGGGCCGCGGCACGGAGGCGCGCAGCATGCGGGTGTAGGGGTCCTGCGGCGAATCGAGGATCGTCTCGGTCCGCCCGCGCTCGACGACGCGCCCGCGGTGCATGACGATCGCCTCCTCGGTGATCTGCCGCACGACGGCGAGGTCGTGGCTGATCAGGATGTAGGAGACCCCGGTGTGCTCGCGGATGTCGGCGAGCAGGTTGAGCACCTGCGCCTGGATCGAGACGTCGAGCGCGGCGACTGCCTCGTCGAGGATGATGAGCCGCGGGTCGGCGGCGAGCGCGCGGGCGATCGCGATCCGCTGGCGCTGCCCGCCCGACAGGTCACGCGGCAGCGCCCGGAGCATCCGCTCGTCGAGGCCGACGAGCTCGCCGAGCTCAGCGATCCGGGTCTTGCGGGAAGACGCGTCCGATCCGGTGCCGTGCAGCCTGAGCACCTCGTCCAGGGCCTTCTGCGCGCTGTGGCGCGGATCCAGGCTCGAGTAGGGGTCCTGAAAGACGATCTGCACCTCGGCCCCACGCCTGCGACGCTCGGCCGCCGAGTGCGACGGGGTCGAGCGGTCGCGCCCACAGGCCCGGATCGTGCCGGCGCTCGGCCGGGTGAGCCCGACGAGCATCCGCGCGATCGTCGTCTTGCCAGAGCCCGACTCGCCGACGATCGCCAGCGACCCGCCGGGAGCGACGGCGAGATCGACGTCGTCGACGGCGACCGTCTCGCCGTACTCCTTGCGCAGGCGCTCGGCGGTGAGGACAGCGTCAGCCACGGGAGGCGACCTCCGTCGCGAGCACGTCGCGCAGCTCGGCGGCGCGCAGGCAGCGCACGACGCCGCCGTCGAGCGCCTCCAGCGGCGGGACCTGCTGCACGCAGCGCTCCTCGCAGAAGTCGCAGCGGGGCGCGAAG